>CADCAG010000078.1:1273-2187 GCA_902799355.1 uncultured Bacteroidales bacterium | reverse complement strand
TCCAACGGTGTTCGTAACTTACAAGGGTGGTCACAACAGAGTTCACGGCTCACACTATGCTCACATGCACAAGCCTGCAGTACATCACCATGCTCCAGCAGTGCACTATCCTGCACCTGCTCCGCATCACCCAAAGGCTCCTGTGAAAGTTGACAAGCGTCACGGTATTTCAAACCACACCTTGGCAAACAACACACCACGCCACGGACACAACAATGCAGGTCACTTCGGACGCAGATAGGTTGTTCCATTTACTCTCTATATGCCTTTCAAAAAGGACACGGGGAATTCTCAGAAATGGGAGTTCCCTTTTTACATGTAAAACACGAACTTTGTTCCCTTCGAGCCTACACCATCATAGTCTGCTGGTACAGGGAACTGGTTGATAAGTGCATCGGCATCTTCTTCCTCCAGATACTGGGTCAACTCCAGTTCTATGGCCATCCGTCGCTCATTATAGCTCAGGTTCCAGATACTTTCACCAAGGACAGCGTTTACCACCGTCCTGATTTCGTCCTGAGTGCGCCAGATAGTATCGAAGTCAGTCATAATACTCGATGTCTAATTCCTCGCTGACATTGAAATCATCGTGAAAACCGTCATCGTAGGTATAGATAAGTCGTAACCCACGATAGACTGACGGAACTTTCAGCGTATCGAGCAGATGCCACTTGGGACGGCCAAAGTCGTAGGATTCCCTGTCGAGCAGGATGCGGTTGGTGGTATAGTCGAAATGATAATAGCCGCCACCGATGCATTGATCGCCAGGTTTCAGCAGGTCTTTATGCTGATTGACCATGCCGAGGCGAAACACGCCATCCATTGTGATGATGAACTTGGGGAGTGCCATACCTTCAATCGGTTACCACTTCATCGAAATGCTCCTTCCCCCAGTCAATGAGGGCTATGATGGC
>CADCAG010000078.1:0-1253 GCA_902799355.1 uncultured Bacteroidales bacterium | reverse complement strand
CGTCTCGCTGGTGTGAAGCATATAGAGCACCAGCATAGACCACTTGTCACCGAAACGACTCACTACTTGCCTGATAGGACAGGCTAAATACTCAGCTTTGATATCTGCCATAATTCGTGATTTTAATGCAAAGGTAACCAATAGTTACCGAATTACCAAATTACACTTAGTTAATCTAAGTTAACGCCACTTTCGCGGAAGCCAGATAACATCACAATTCCTACTTTTTGGTAACTATCTCACCAAAAAGTGCCTTCTTGTGGGATTGAAAAACTTGCCGTACCTTTGCACTCGGAATCAAACAAATAACATTTTAAACAAATAAGAATTATGAAACAGATTGAGACAATTAAGAGTTCAGGACAGCGGTTTCTTGCACACCCACAAGACTCACGAGGAACTTTACTTCATCCTGAAGGGCGAAGGTCAGTATCAGGTGGATGGTGAGATTTTTCCTGTCAGCGAAGGTACCATCATCCGCGTTGCTCCCGATGGCAAGCGTGCGCTGAAGAACACTGGCACCGAGAATCTGACTATGCTCTGCATCCAGTACAAGGCCAATGCCTTCACAGAGGCTGACAGTCCCATGACTGACGGCACAATCCTGCAGGAAGAACTGAAATGGTAAGCGAGATGTTCGACAAAGCTATTCAGTTTCTGAAAGACCACAAAGAGATTGCCCTTGCAACCAGCGAGGGCAATCTGCCTAAGTTGCGCATCTTCCAGATCATGAAGCAGGAAGGGCATGTGCTCTACTTCGCCACTTCTGCTAAGAAGGCTGTCTATCGGGAGTTACGCCAGAATCCCAATGTTGAGATACTGGCCTACCTTTATACAAGTTATGACCAGATGGAATACTTCTGCCTGCCAATAGCAGAGATGGACTATTACGACCTGTCTCCAACACCGCCGGTATTTCAACATTTCGACCTCATTGCAGGTGAGGTCGGCAACGGTTTCGTTGGCGAAAGATTCAAGAATCATTGATTATTTCCTGCAAAATCGCATTTCCTGCAAAAAGTGAAAAATGTGGCGTAATTTGTGAAACCAAAGTATCAGAAAATCGTCGTACCTTTGCACCGTGATTCAGAATATAATGGTATAAAGATAAGAAATATGAGAGACTTTGTATTTGAGAACAAGACCAAGGTGTATTTTGGTAAGGAGCAGATGTGTCACCTGCATGAGGAAGTGGCACGTTTCGGTAAGCGGGTGCTGATGGTCTATGGCGGCGGCAGCATCAAGAGAATCGG
>CADCAG010000077.1 GCA_902799355.1 uncultured Bacteroidales bacterium | reverse complement strand
AAACTGGCAAATTATTCAAAATTGCTAAGTTATGAACAAATTCAGTTTAAAGATGGTGGCCTTGATGGCTGCAATGATGATGAGCCTGACAGCTCAGGCAGAGCGTCAGCGAATGTAGGAAATATGCTATTCATCACATAATGGTGCAGAATATCCCAGAAATTAGGAGGATTAGATAACATGTCATATCTTTGCAATCGAAAAAAATAAAATAAGAAAAGATGAAAAGAATTAACGTAAGACTGGCAGTTCTGATGACTGCTATGATGATGACAATGATGAGTTTCGCTGAGACACAAGACTTTGGCGGACGAGTATTGGATGAGAAGGGCGAGCCGATGCCCTATGTGAACGTGGTGCTGCTGTCGCTGCCCGATTCTGCTTTCGTACAGGGTGCGATGACCGATGGTCTGTTCAAGGTGACCAGCGTGGGCTACCAGACCTTATATATCAATGCTGGCAACGACCTGACCATCCAGATGAAAGAGGACACCCAACTGCTGAAGGAAGTCGTAGTAAAAGGCCAGTTGCCCAAGACGCATGCCAAAGGTGATGCCATGCGTACCACTGTGGCAGGAACCATTCTGGAGAAAGCCGGAACCGTGAGCGATGCCTTAGGAAAGATTCCGTCGCTCGATGCTGAACGCGATGGTGGCGTCAAGGTGCTGGGGCGTGGCGATGCCGAGGTATATATTAATGGCCGCAGGGTGCAGGACATGAAGGAGCTCTCGCGTCTGCGCTCCGACCAGATTCAGCACGTCGACGTGATTCAGAACCCAGGTGCCCGTTATGCCGCCTCGGTAAAGGCCGTCGTCCGCATCACGCTGAAGAAGGCACAGGGCGAGGGTTTCAGTTTTCAGGATAACGCTGGTTTCATCTATCAATACGGTCACACGCTGAACAACAACCTCGACGTGAACTTCCGCACGGGCGGTCTCGACATTACTGCCTCGCTGTGGGCTGGGCGCTACAATCACTATAAGTCGATGCAGGAGCATGAACTGACTTATTTTGTCGGCCCGGATTACATCAAGAGCAACACCTCGCAGGAGTCGCAGGGCATCTGGAAGAGCTGGTCGCCTCAATTGCAGGTGAACTACATGGTGAATGAAAACCACAGTTTTGGTGCATTTTACAAATTCGACCGTCATCCGAGTAGTGACTACAATGGTATAATCTTAACAGACAATTACGAGAATGGCCTGTTCATGGAGCACTCAGAGAGCCGTGTCTGGCAGGACGAGACTATCAGCAAGCACATATTCAATGCCTACTATAACGGCAAGATAGGCCAACTGGGTATTGACCTCAACGTGGATGGTCTCTTCGACGACACCAAGACGCCAGGCAGTACCACATAGCTTTGAGAGCAGCACCAACAGCGGCAACAACTTCTGGGCCACGAAACTCATCCTCTCCTATCCTGTATGGAAAGGTAATCTCTCTCTGGGTGGCGAGTATAGCTATAACCATCGCACAGATGCCTACACGTTTACATCCACCAACTATGTGCCTGTGAAGACCACCGACACAGAGATCAATGAGAAATCATCGGCCGTCTTCCTGGAGTATGGTCGCTCTTTTGGCAAAGTCTATGCACAGGTAGGACTGCGCTATGAACACCTGACAAACGACTACTTCAATTTTGGTAAAAAGGAGGATGAGGTCTGTCGCAACTATGGCGACTGGTTCCCTACGGCAGTCATCTCTGCCCCTATAGGCAAGGCACAACTCTCGCTCTCTTACCGTCGAGACATCCAGCGCCCGGCCTACTCAAATCTGACCAGTTCGACGGTTTATGTCAACCGTTATACTTACCAGAGCGGTAATCCATATCTATTGCCGACTTATACCCATAGTCTGGTGCTCAATGCTGCCTACAAATGGGCAAACCTGACGCTGAACTATGGCCGAGTGAAGGATGCCCTCACTATGTCGACAGAGCCTTTCCCTGGTTCAGAAGATCCCCTGGTCAGCCTGGTGCGTCCCATCAACAGCTGGGAGGATTACAACCAGTTCAGCATCCAGTTGTCTGCACGCCCCACCATTGGCTGCTGGCATCCGGCATGGAGTGTCATCACCCAGATGCAGGACTTCAAGTCGCCTACTGCTAATGGCTCTACCATCACTTTAAACCGCCCCTGGTTCATTATCGGCTGGCAGAATGACATCGAATTACCTCAAGGTTTCCGCCTCAATGTCTCTGCCCAGTGGTATTCTAAAGGTGACTACACCAATTTCCGCATGACCAAGACCCGTCTCTTCACCAACATCGGACTGCAGCGCGACTTCAACCTGAAGCGCTTGGGCACGCTGACCTTCGACCTCCGTTGCAGCGATCCCTTCCATACTAACGAGACGGCTGCTATCGTCTACGGATATCGAGAGATGACCGTGTTAAATCCTGCCCGTCGCACCTTTATGCTCGACCTTACCTGGAAGTTCAACGAGGCCCGTTCGAAGTATCGTGGCTCTGGTGCCGGCGAGAAGCAAAAGGCAAGAATGTAATATGTCCCTTCGGCGTTGCAATCCATCCCTAAAATTTGGCTCATTCCGCAACTATTTGTACTTTTGCAACGTCAAACAAGAAACGAAACATATAAGACAAACAATGAAGAAAGTATTAAAAATCGCGCTGTTCAGCGTTCTGGGGCTGGTAGTCGTAGCCGGCGTGTTAGTTTGGATGGAGTTTGGTTCGCTGATAAAGGGAGCCATGTCGTGCGAGAAGCTTGACGACGGACTCTATTACATGGAATATAAAGGCGATGACGGTTTTGACGAACTGATGAATCGTGGCGGCTGCGAAACA
>CADCAG010000076.1:873-2333 GCA_902799355.1 uncultured Bacteroidales bacterium | reverse complement strand
TTGATGCTTCCGTTCTCTGCCACCTCCACGCCTGGCAAGCGACGTAGCACGTCGGCCATGTTGCGGTCTTGTTTTTGCGCCCACTTGCTCATGGAATAGACCAGTGTGTCGCTTTTCTGGATAATGTCGGGAGCCTTGATGATAACGTCTTTCAGTTGTGTGGCCTCCGGCTTCATCTTGATGTGCATCGGACTTTCAGAAACGTCTACGACGATACTACGATAGCCCATTGACTGCACACGGATTTGTCGTGCCTCACCCTTTAAGGAGAAACGCCCGTCATTGGTGGTGAAAGTATAGTTTTTCCCGCCGACGGCCTGCACGATGGCACCAGCCACAGGCTCACCACTTTCCTCGTCGGTCACAGAGCCAACAAGTGCCTTCACCTGTCCGTAGCAGAAGGGCAGGTGAAGGTACACGTATAATAATAGGATGGCGAGTCGTTTCATAAGATATTACTTCCAGTCGCGTTCGATGTAGTCGTATTGTAAGGTTCGCGGTTGAGTGATGTCTGTACGAGGTTGGCCGTCGGCACCCTTCACTTGCACGTTGACACCATTTACGTTCATCATATATGCGAAGGGATCGGTGTCAAACCTTAACTTGGTGGCATAGAATTTTGGGCGAGTGGTTTTGTTGAACGGCACTTCGGGTATGGTGATGGCTCGGTCGGCCTTGGAGTTTATGCCCACACAGGTAAACTCATACTGATGCCCCTCGTCATAGACCTGCATGATGAACCCCGGCAGGCCACCAAACTTCCACGGTCCATCGGCAACGGGAACTGAGTCAGTATAAAATGCCGTCCACCGTCGACCACGGAAGTCACACACGGCACTCTTGCATTCATAGCCCAATATCTCACACGTCTCGTCGGTCAGCGTCCATTCCTGTGTGGGAATGTCCTCTTCGTATAAGAACCAGTCCGTGGAAACCTTGTCGATGACGGTGAAGCGCCCCTGCGGATAGTTCTTGAAGATGCTAAACGTCTCGCCGCCTATGTAACTGTCTGGGTTAGCCCGGATTTGTTCAGCTGTTGAGACGCGAATAAGTGAATCAATCTGCATGGCTCGGAAACTCGTGAACTTCGACATACCATAAGTCACTTGCAGTGTCATTCGGTCAGTCTCTGTCTGACTCACATCGGTTGTGTCAGTCAAGTACTTGTAGTCATACATAAACTCCATCACTGCCTTGCCGATTTCTTTCTGCTCAACGGGTGTAGCAGTGTTAATTCCTGAGGCTTTGCCTGCCTTGATTACATACACTTCCTTCCTGTGCTCTACTTCTTGTGCCATCATTGTGCTGACAAGGGCAGAGGCGAGAACGATAGATAATACTCTTTTCTTCATTTTATTTACGTTTTGATGTGAAATCGGGTGCAAAGATAGGGCTATTATACCCCGTAAAAGAAAATAATTATTACTGAATTATTACTGTTTGGCATTTTTCGGATTCTT
>CADCAG010000076.1:0-867 GCA_902799355.1 uncultured Bacteroidales bacterium | reverse complement strand
TAGCATAGTGCAAGGCTATTGGTTGTATAGCCGTTACCGACTTTCGCTTGAAGAATACAAAAGCGAACTGTACAGTACGATTATTGCCTGTGCTGAAGAGGAAATGGCCATTAGGAATACATTGCCACATCCCCCGAGGTTCTACGGTAACCGTTTAAGGAAAACAAGCGAAATAAAGGGGGATAATGTTGTTGAGACATGGCGGTATGAAGTGTTTGCACTTGATACACTACAATACGTTCCCAAGGGAACAGATGCTCATACCTATCTGTTGGATTATATAGCCAGCCTCCATGATAGTATTCCTGCGGAACTGCCCAAAGGCTTGGAATACTTTGTGTTTACTTGTGACAGCAAAGGCCACGAAGACATGGGAACAAGCCAGTTGGTTGAAGCCCTCAATCGCTTCACCGTTGACCATCAGCATCCATTCCAAAAAGAACTGCTCGACAGCATCCTGCGGTCACGAGGTATAGTGGCACAAAGCATCACGACCACGAAAGCCGACACAATGGTTTGGCAACCATCCATGCAAACAGATGGCTCCATTTGGCAACCTGTGATGAAGGTGTCTTATCCATACGACATCTTCGAGGGGCAACAGGTTGTAGTGACAACGGCCATCAGCGTTTCGCCCGTCATCCGTCGGATGGCCTATACGCTACTCATAACCGTGCTGCTATCGCTGTTCCTTATCTTCTGTCTGGTCTATCAGATACTGACCATCCGCAAGCAACGGCACGTCGAGGCTATCCGGCAGGAGTTTCTGCACACGATGATTCACGAACTGAAACGGCCTATATCGACGCTGAAGATGTGTGTGTCGTTTATGGGCAACGAGCGGATGATGCAGGACGGGGAGAGCAA
>CADCAG010000075.1 GCA_902799355.1 uncultured Bacteroidales bacterium | reverse complement strand
CCCTGACGAGACACTCGCCGACTGGGAGGCTGACATCGAGTCCGCCCTTGCCCTCAACGTCGAGCATATCTCAGCCTACTGCCTAATGATCGAGGAAGGAACGCCACTCCATCAGTTATTTCGGGGGTACGAAGGTACGGAGGTACGGGAGTACGAGAATAGTCCAAACACTGATAGTAATCTCGCACCACCGCACCCACTTACCCCCGCACCACCGACTGAAGAGGCAGAACGCTCGATGTACTACACCCTTATTGACCGTCTGACGGCCGCTGGCTACGAGCACTATGAGATTTCGAACTTCGCCCGTCCTGGTTTCCGTTCACGGCATAACTCCAATTACTGGAACGGCACACCATACATCGGTCTCGGTGCTGCAGCCCACTCCTATGATGTCCGTAGCCGTTCGTGGAACGTGGCCGATATCAATGCCTATATCGAAGGAATAGAACAAGGCGAACGACGATACGAGGAAGAACTGCTCGACGACGACACCCGCTACAACGACACCATCACCGTCGGACTGCGCACTTGCGCGGACTCTTCGTCAGCGACATGGTGATGAGCGACCTCATGATGGTCTAAACCTGATCCTCTGTACTCAGTGAATCGTCTGCAACATCTTCTGAGGCAATATCGCCCTCAGCTTCATCGGCAGAGCGGGTGACCTCAGTGGTGTCGACCACCTCGTCAGCGAAATCCGCTTCCTGATAGTTTGTCGGCACTGGGCCATAACAAGCCATAAATATAAAAGGTGTCGCTCCGAACCCAAGCCAGACCAACCCCTTCGTGCAGATCCAACGCATCATCTGATTGATTCTTCCTTTCATAACTATTCTCCGTTTTAACGTTTTGATGTTGCAAAGATACGAAATGTTTGGTTGATATCAGCACAACTACCTCTTAAATATCGTTAAAACGGAGAATACATCTTTGTCAAAACCTCTTTCCACCGCCAGGGCCGCCGCCTCCGCCACCAGGACCATTGCCGCCCGAGTAGGAGGAGAGACTGACTGACGACCCACCAGTGACTGCAGCACCGATATAACCTACACCGTCGAAGATTTCCGTGCCGCCACTAACCGTGACACCGCTCTTGAGGGTGGGCTGAGAGGCACCACTGACAACCATCGTATTGCCACCACTGGAAGGAGTCTTGAAAGCAAAGGCCTCGCTGCCTACGGTCAAGGCATACCAGGTGTTCTTGCTCCAGGAATTGGTGGAATAGCACGACTGAGTGAGACTTGAGCCTGACTCCAGGCCGCCGACAGCGACTATGGTGCCACCGCTGACATAGAGTTTCTTCTGCTGCTCGCTGTTGGCGTCGATGGCCACCTCGGGCGACGTTGTGCCTACTGCGAAGACCACACCACCCTTGATATAGCAGTTGCCATTGGCATCGATGCCATCGTTACCAGTGGAGCGGGCATAGACATAGCCCCCGCTGATGGTCAGATCGCCATAGCTATTTCCCGAAGTGGTGTATGAGCTGTTAATAGCATCGTCAGAGGCATTGACTGTTGTCTGTCCGCCAGTGAAGTCGATGGATGTCTTGCTCTCAATGCCTTCACCGCCAGCTCCCGTCGTTGTGACACTGATGACCGCATCGTCGCTGATAAGGATGGCTCCGTCGATCTTGATGCCCTTGGGCGAGGATTTATAATCGCTTTGATAGCGGTCAAGTTGCTGCGATGAGGAAACGATAGACAGGCTACCACTGGAAGAGGCTACGACCCACCTGTTGCGGTGAACCCTCCATCGCCGTTGATACCCTTACCGCCAGCACCTGTACTGGTCAGGCTCATCGTGCCGCCACTGACTGTTGTATTGCCGTCGGCACTGAGACAGGCCGATGCTTTGGTCTTGCTTTCATCGCTATCCCAGGCACCTCCGCCCTTTGTATTCACGGTGATGTCACCACCGCTGATCCTGAGGTCGCCATCACTCTTCATGCCCTTGGCGGCATCGGCCGTCACTGTAATGTTGAGAGTGCCGCCCTCGATATAGATGTTGCCGCTGTCTTCATCCTCATGGGCTTCGACAGTCTCTGTGGCGACAATCTCACCCGTTGAAGTGTCGCCACCCAGGTCACACTGGATGCCGTCATCGCCCGTGCCGCTGATTGTTACCATTCCGCTCTTCATCAGGAAATACTCTTCGCAGCTGATGCCGTCAGCAACGGCAGAAGTGATGTTCAGCGTCAGATTCTTCACAGAGATATAGTCACCGCTCTTGATGGCATGCTTGGTGTTGCCCGAGACGTTCAGCGTACCGTTACCCTGCAGCTGTATCTGTCCCTTGCTGTAGATGCAGGCTTTCTGCCCACCGTCAGATCCGTCGGTAAGTGTGTTCTCTGTCCCTTTCTTGGCGCTGATCTGAATACGCTTGCCGTTGGTGATGTTGATGGCTGCACCTGAGGGATTCGTCAGCGTGACACCCGCCAGAGAGACGGTACACTTATAGGATCCGCTCAAGGTCAGCGAACCGTCGGATGTAACACCACTCATCACATAAGTGATCTCGTCATCATCGACGGCAGAGGTATTACTCTGGGCGATGGTTACATGGGCTCCGCTGACAGTAGGCTCGACGTATTGCGCCACATTGCCGGCAACAGTCACGGAGGCAGTCGAGCCGTCATAGCTGATCACCACTTGGTTAGCGGTTACCTCAGAATCGTCGACGGTCATTGCGTCAATGTCGCTCAACGTGAAGACCATACCCATAACGGTCAGCGTCGTACCGTCGGCATAGGTCATGTCGCCTGTCTGAGCGGCAGGAAACTGATACGTAATATTGCCCACTTTTACGTTCAGTGTCTGGCCCACGGCTGCTATCGTCAGCACAAGGGTCATCAGGAGTGCGTATATCTTCTTCATTTGGCCATGATTTTATAGGTTCTGTTCTTCGTCTTGACAATGTAGACGCCTCTTCGCATCTGATCCTTTGACACCTTATGGCCCTGCAGGTCATAAATGTCGGCAGCCTCATCAAGCGTGTCGCTGGTGATTTCCTCAATGCCCGTTGTCTCATTGGTATTTGAGAAATACATCCTGCTAAGATTGGAGAGGGGAAACGAAAGAGACGAATCTTCGGAATCTTGTAAAGCGACCGTCAGCGTGGTGCCGCTAATGGTCAGCGACAACGACGCCACTGAAACAGAAGCCTTTCCTCCGTCGCTGGTCTCAAAAGTCAGATAGGCATAGGTGCCCGTCTCGGCCTGTACCGGCAGCATGCCAGCCAGGACTAAGAATAACATAATTACCTTCTTCATAATCACAATCTTGTTTTGATGCTGCAAAGGTAATCATAATCGGAATAAGAGCCAATTATCTTCAATAAACTCCTCCTTTATTTCAACGAACACCCAACTTACAACGTATAACCAGCGCACTATGTTACGCCCCAAGGCGCTGTGCACTGGTCATGCCTTAGAATGAACATCACGAAAGGCGATGGCTTACTTTACAAGTACTTTCCGACCATTTACTATATTCAAGCCTTTCTGCAAGGAGCTGATTCGCTGGCCTTGAAGGTTATAGATATAGCTTTTTGAATCTTCCTTCTTCATTCTCACTTCCTGAATTCCTGTCTTTTGTGCATTGAACTCGCCAGTGAATGACTCATTGCTATTCTCCACAGTAACGGTATAATGGCCATTAGGATAGGTAGAGATGTCGATATTGAGGGCTACGATTCTGCCTGCGTTGATGATTTTCTCATAGACGGCTTTGCCTGACTCGTTAGTAATCCTTACCTGATAGGCATCGCTTTCACCATATAATGACAGGTCTTCCTCATTCCTCGTCCGTGCTTTTGGTTTTACCTTGATGGTATGGGTGAAGTCGAAGCGGTTCTTCCGTGCTCCCGCGATGCCTGCAGGGGTAGCTCCATCCTCATATTCGTCGTTGTAGTAGATGACTTCATCGTCAACGCCACATGCCATCAGGAACTGCGCTTGGCCTATTTTTCCATAATAGATATTGACAGTCGGACCATCAATACCTCCGACACCTTCCAGCCAAGTAGTACAGTAATAGGAGTTTTCAGCTCCACGCCACATAATATCTCTGTAAATGCCCTTAAAACCGTTTAAACCTGTCTGCTTTGGCCCTATCACATAAGGATAATTATCAAAAAGCAGGGTGTCATTAGCGTTGAGGGAGAAGTCGTACATCATCTCAAGTTGGTTTATCTCGTTATACATGTACACTTTCTTGTCCTCTTCGTACCATGCTCCAACATATTTTAAGGGGTAGGAGGAGAACTGTACTATACTGGCATAATCCGGATGATCTGGACTGACATACTGCTGGCACATCATCTGCTTGCAGGTCTTTCCGTCGATAATCGTATCACCATCGAAGTAGTAGTACTTGACCCATTTCACAATACCATCCGAAATACCAGTTGTGTTTCCCACCTTCCACACCTTACCTTCTTCGACGAACGGGCGATAAGCCGTCTGTGGTGTCTTATTGATAACAGGATACTCCTCTCCATAATTGTCTACCACGATATAGTTGAGGTTGGGATTGAAACCAGAAACATAAAAGTCAGTCATTTGGAGGGCCACACAATCCATTATCGG
>CADCAG010000074.1 GCA_902799355.1 uncultured Bacteroidales bacterium | reverse complement strand
CTATTATTATCCTACTCATGGCGAAAAGATTATAAGGCTTGCACTTGATATTTTGACTAAGAGGCCTTATGAACGCGAAAACCCGTTACTGGGTTTTGTCGTCACGCCCGACAATGTAGATCTGGTCATAACAGAGGCTTCAGAGCTGATGAAGCAGGATGATGATTTGGTGACTATTCACGACAAGCTGGAGGACTCAATGGTGCTTTACGACACACAGCATAAGGTGCTTATCGGCAGTTTTGTAACTATCGCGGTCCTGATCTTGGCAATTATCATGATACTGTTTGCATTGTGGCTGACAAAGAAGAACATACGTAAGCGTCAGAACATGAATGTGGAGCAGACGTTGTTCTATACAGATGCCAGTAACCGACGCCTTCACAAGATATTCGTTACGCCTGAAGAAGAGTTGCCTGCTCCCAAGAGTCAGGATATGTTGTTTGCTGAACAGCTGAATGAGGTAATCCTCAAGAATATGTCGAATCCTAATCTGAAGATGGATGATCTTGGCGAGGAGATGGGACTGAGCCGCGTGCAGCTTTACAGGAAAGTGAAGTCTATAACAGGACAGACACCGGTGGAACTGTTACGGCAGATGAGACTGCAACAAGCTTATGCTTTGCTGGCATCTACCACGAAGACTGTAGGCGAGGTGGCATACGAGGTGGGGTTTGGAACCCCGGGCTATTTCTCAACTTGCTTTAAAAAACACTTTGGTAAGTATCCAACAGAACTAAGAGCGGAGTAACATCCGCTCTTTTCCTTTATATAAAGGGACGTTGACATTTTATACATAATAGTCAACGATTGTTTCATGAAACATTTTTGCGAGGTTCTGAACGATTTTTACTATTCGCGAATATGATAATGTAGTACTTTTGCGGCATTATTAATTCATAACAGTACAAACTTTATCAAATTCGACAATGGAAAAACTAAAAAAACTTTTTCTGAGTTTTGTTCTCCTCTCTGTCAGTATGCTTATGTACGCGCAGACGGAGATCAAAGGTACCGTCGTTGACACAAAAGGCGAAACGATTATCGGTGCCACAGTGATGGAGAAAGGAACCTCGAACGGCACAATCACCGACTTCGACGGTAACTTCACAATCAAAGTCAAAGAGGGAGCCATCCTCGTCTTCACTTACATTGGTTACCAGACAGCAGAGCTGCCTGCACAGCAGGACATGAAGGTGACAATGAAAGATGATGCCGAGGTGCTGCAAGAGGTGGTTGTTACTGGTTATACCACCCAGCGTAAGGCCGATTTGACTGGTGCCATTTCAACGGTAAGTGTTGACGAGATGGCAAAGCAGAACGAAAACAACCCGATGAAAGCTCTTCAGGGACGTGTGCCAGGCATGAATATTTCAGCTGACGGTAATCCCTCTGGTGCCGCAACGGTTCGCATCCGTGGTGTCGGAACCTTGAATGACAACGATCCTCTTTATATTATCGATGGTGTGCCTACCAAGGCTGGCATGCACGAGTTGAATGGAAACGATATCGAGAGCATCCAAGTTCTGAAGGACGCCGCTTCGGCCAGCATTTATGGCTCACGAGCTGCTAATGGTGTGATTATTATCACCACCAAGAAGGGTAAGGACGGTAAGGTAAAGGTCAATTTCGACGGAAGTATTGCCGCTTCTTTCTATACAAATAAGATTGAGACGATGAATGCCAGCGAGTGGGGTAGAGCTTATTGGCAGGCAAGTGTCAACGATGGTTTGAACCCCAGTAATAATAACTTGGGCTATAACTACGACTGGAGTTACGACGCAAAGGGTAATCCTGTTCTGAACGGTATGACGATGAACATGTACCTGGATGAAAATGCTTCGGTACGTGCAGGTGATACCGACTGGTTTAAGGAAATTACGCGTACAGGTATTGTACAGCAGTATAACCTCTCTGTCAGCAATGGCTCTGAGAAGGGCTCATCATTCTTCTCTATCGGCTACTATGATAATCAGGGTACCATCAAGGACACTTATTTCAATCGTCTGTCGGCTCGTGCTAATGCAGACTATAAGTTGATCAAGGATATTGTTGTTATTGGTGAGAACTTCACGGTGAACCGGACAAGAGGTGTTGATGCGCCTGGTGGTGTGCTGGAACACGCTTTGTTATGCTGAGAATGGCAAATATGCTCAGGCTCTTGGCGCTTATTCTGAGCGTGAGAATCCGTTGAGTATGATTGATAATACGAAGGACAACAAATATACGCAGTGGCGTATGTTCGGTGATGTTCACCTAAGTATCACCCCATTCAAGAATTTCATGATTCGTACTACCCTCGGTATGGACTACACGCAGAAGGAGCAGCGCTTCTTCACTTATCCCATCGCCAATGGTAAGGTGATGCGTACCGACAGTGCAGTAGAGGGTAAGCAGGAGCACAATATGCGTTGGATGTGGAATGCCATAGCTACCTATAATCTGGAGATTGGCAAGCATCGGGGTGACGCCATGATCGGTACTGAGATAAACCGTCAGGACTATAAGATGTATAGTTCCAAGCGTTATGAGCTTGCCATCCTGAATACTGATTATATGTGGCCCTCAGCTGGTGCTGGTCGCCAACTGGCAGATGGCTTCGGTGAAGGTTTCTCATTGGTTTCTTTCTTCGGTAAGATCAACTATACTTATGATGACAAGTACTTGGCTTCGTTTACCATCCGTCGTGACGGTTCAAGCCGCTTCGGTTCCAGCAACCAGTATGGTACTTTCCCCTCAGTCAGTGCTGGTTGGCGCATCTCGCAGGAGAAGTTCATGGAGTCAACAAAGGGCTGGCTCGACAATTTGAAACTGCGTTATTCTTGGGGACAGACTGGTAATCAGGAAATCTCAAAC
>CADCAG010000073.1 GCA_902799355.1 uncultured Bacteroidales bacterium | reverse complement strand
TGGCACCAAAGATGCCTTTGATCGTTGAATAGGCTGAATAGGCATTGCCTTCACCATCACCAGGATTCTTATAGATACCAACCACCTTGAACGAGAAATTGCCAACCTTTACGAATTTCCCAAGCATGGCCTTATAGTCTCTGGGCTCCAGCTCCTTGGCCTGTTTGTCGTTCAGCACCAGCACTTTGCGCTTCTCTCTCTGGTCGATGTAGTTGACAAATCGCCCACAGATCAGCTTCTGCTTCACGATCTTCGTATGAACGGGATAGACACCAGCGATCTGCATGCTCATGTACTGCTCGCCATGGGTAACCGTCGTATTGAAATAGTAGCAGGCTCCCACCTCGTCGATGTTGTTCTTGAATTCCGATTCGCTGGCTTCAATGTCGCGCTTGTTCAGTTGGATATAACGCCCTTCGCTCAAGCCTTGGTAGGCTTTCGAGGTCTGACCGCCATACGCTTCCATGGAGTTGGTCAGGAAGTCGCCCGACATCTTCATGGTGGCGTTGATGAGTCCGTTGCCGGCACCCAACAGCACGGGCACCCAACAGCACGATGAGCATAAAGATACCCCACGCCACAGCAAACCCTGTGAGCGTCGTACGGAGTTTATTACGCCGTGCCGTCTGCCATATTTCTGATATTATATCATGCATATTCTTGTTCTTTTGGCACGGATTCCTATTTCATCATTCCATTTATTCCGAAGGGCGACGCATCGTGGTTCAGGTTCTCTTCGATCTCGCCGATGATGCCGTCCTTGATGTGCACTATCTTGTTCGTCTCGTTCGCCACACCGCTTTCGTGCGTCACCACGACGATGGTCATGCCCTCGTCCTGGTTCAGTTGCTTGAGCAGCTGCATCACCTCCACAGAGGTCTTCGAGTCCAAGGCGCCTGTAGGCTCATCGGCCAGGATGATCTGCGGACGGGTGATGAGTGCTCTGGCTATTGCCACACGTTGCTTCTGTCCTCCCGACAGTTCATTGGGATAGTGGTCTGCCCAGTCAAGAAGGCCCAGACGCTCCAGGTACTCCAGAGCCATCTGATGGCGCTTCTTGCGCGACACCCCCTGATAGAACAATGGCAACTCAACGTTTTCCACGGCAGTCTTGAAAGAGATGAGATTAAACGATTGGAAGATAAAACCTATCATCCGATTACGGTAGTCTGCCGCCTTGCGCTCTGAGAGGTTCCAGATGGGCACGCCTGCCAGCTCGTAGGTGCCAGAGTCGTAGTTGTCGAGAATACCTAATATATTCAATAAGGTACTCTTACCAGAGCCTGAGGCCCCCATGATGGAGACGAACTCCCCCTTTGCGATGTCGAGCGAGATACCCTTCAGCACATGCAGTGGCTGCGCTCCCTGATAGGTCTTGTTGATGTCTTGTAAATGTATCATGAAAACAATCTTAATACCTTAAATTAACTTAGTTCTGTCCATTAGACGCTGCAAAAGTACGAAAAGTTGCACTATATCCAAAATATTTGTGATAATCAGTAGACATTTGTGACGAATGGACAGATGTTATGTCATTATTTAACATCCTGTAAGCCCTTATAGGCCTCAGCAACGTCTTCGAAAGTGATGTCGAGCAGGCGCATCTGACGGAAGAGTTCTGGCAGGCGCTCTTTCAAGAACTCCTTCCTACGGGTCTTGAGAATCTGCTTCTTCGCGCCTTTCGTCACGAAGTAGCCCAGGCCACGCTTGTTGTAGATGATCTCCTCGCGCGCCAGCTGCTCGTAGGCCTTGACGGCTGTGTTGGTGTTCACCTCCAACAGCACGGCATACTCACGAACGCTGGGAATGCGGTCGTCGTCCTGATACTTTCCAGAGAGGATCTCGTCGCAAAGACGGTCTGCCATCTGGATGTAGATGGGTTTATCGTTTGAGAATGTCATAATTAGTCCACTTGTTAGTAATTAGTTCGAAATGCTTGAAGATATGGAACGAAGCCCAGTAATTCACAATAGAGAAAGCGAGTAGCACAAAACACACAACAACACCCATGCCAGTGATGCCATGAAGGACATGATCCACCCAATTGTATATAGACAAATTGAAGATCTCCGCTATCCTGAAGGACAGGATTACAACTGTCCAGAGCACTACACTCGTGATGGCGAAAGCGTATTTGCGGAGCAACGTCCCACCAAGCGTATAGACAGAATGCACCCACACGGCAAGCAACACATGGTAGATCAAGGTAGACCATTCGTTCGCCCACGTCCAATAGATGCCACTACCCCACACCGTCATCAGACGGGGAATCATCTTCGACAACGTGAATTCGACGGACGACGACCAGAAGTAATACGTGTTCTCAACACCATTGAATTCTTGTACCGAACTTACAGCCTCCTTCCCTGACAGCACATGACTGCCCCAGAACCAAGCCATACGGAGCATATCACCCACAACGAATGCCAGAAACATGCAGAGCACACAGATGACCGTCACGTAGAAAACCAGCGCGAGATACTTCTCGAGGTTCGACGAAGGCAGCATCAGGAAGGTGATCCGATTGCGCCTGTCCTTGATACACGAAACGACTGTACACACAAAAACGACCGATGCTATAACCATAAATGCTTCGCCAACATCGGCTATGCCCCAGACATAATAATACGGATTTTGGTATGCTACTATCATCTGCATCATAACCTCATACAGAAACACGCCCAAAGCAGAACCAATAGTCCACATCAGCAATGAACGGAAGTTCACTGACACTACCCAACGAAGGGTCTTTCCAAATCTATTGAGACTGAAACTATTCATGACTTATCATATATTAAAGAACCGACCTATCACCTGCTGACGACAGAAGAGCTTGTACGACAGCCAGAAGTTCACCACAGCCAGCAA
>CADCAG010000072.1 GCA_902799355.1 uncultured Bacteroidales bacterium | reverse complement strand
CTCTTAAAAAGTTCCTTGCTCATAAGATTTATAGCTTCATGGTGCAAAGGTATGCAAAAAAGAGTACATTTGAAAGAAAACACATGCACGCATTTGGTATAGAGCCCAAATAAGTGCATCAAAACGGGAAAAAAGGTAGTCAACAAGGCATGTAGTCATCGTGATATACATCTGGGCCTCGCAAACACTGGCGGGGCCCCAAATGGTTACGGTTACAGTTGTAACCATGTAACCTTTTGAGAGAAGATAGTTTGATTTTGTAAATTATTTTCAAAATTACCCATTTAAAGAAACTATTTTGTATCCATCTGACATACAGCTAGTTACAAGGCACTAAGTTTATCGGTAGCAAACTATGAGTTTATAGGGACTAAAAGGATGGTTTGTCGTAATGAAACCAGTGCTTACATTACGGCAAACTCAGCGTCTTTAGAGCATGATTCAGGTTTGTAAACTTATTTCATAGTTACATACCAATAAAAGGTTACATGGTTACAACTGTAACCGTAAGCGAAGTTTTTCGGGAAAACGCTTGGTAGTACGGAGGATTATGATTACTTTTGCGCCTAGAAACAAAGAAAGTAATGATGAATATACTACATTCAGGGTTAGGAATGATAAAGGGACTGCGCAAGCCGATTTCACTTCTGGCGTTTTCGTGCATCGTGAGCCTGGGGACACTGGTGCTATACAACCTGCCGTTCTTCGAATATGTGGCTGACAACACGAATGAGACGACAGGCGGCAAACTGTTTCTGCTGGGATCGCTGGCGGTGATCATGCTGGTGCTCAACTTCATGATGACCTATCTCGTGATGTTCCTGCTGCGGATGGTGGGGCGCCATCAATGCGACGGCCGTGTATTTCATCTACACCTACAGCGTGATGATCGATGCGACGACAATCGAGAACGTATTCAACACCAGATACTCGGAGGCTTCGGGCTTCTTCAGTTGGTCGCTGTGGCTTTCAATCTTTGTCTTTGGCTTACTGCCGGCCTTATTCTGCCTGCTGCAGCCAGTGGTCATCGGGCGTGCGAAGCGGCTGGCTGTCTGCTGCGGCAGTTCGCTGGCCATCATCCTCGCCATCGCCTCGATGCATATCAGCCAGACGCTGTGGATCAGTCAGCACGATACGGAACTGGGAGGACTGCTGCAGCCCTGGTCGTATGTGGTGAACACCTGTCGCGTGATCAGTTTCAGCCACGACGAGCAGGCAGAGGAGATAAAACTCGCTGACGGCAAGATAGCCGACGAGGAGAAGACGGTGGTGGTGCTCGTAATAGGCGAATCGGCAAGGAAAGCCAACTTCCAGCTCTACGGCTATCAGCGCGACACCAATCCGCTGCTGGCGAAGCGTGAAGACCTGAAGGTATATCAGGCCACCTCGTGCGCGACTTACACCACTGCCGGCACCAAGGCGATACTGGAGCCGCAGAACAGCGACGACCTGTATGAGCTGCTGCCCAACTATGCCGACAGGACTGGCGTCGACGTGACGTGGCGCACCTCTAACTGGGGAGAGCCGCCTATCCACATCGAGGAATATCTCACGAACGAACAGCTGGGCGAACTGTATCCCGACGAGAACATCTACCATGACGCCATCCTGCTGAAAGGGCTGCGCGAGCGGATCACATCGAGCCAGAAGAACAAGGTGCTGGTCATTCTGCACACCAGCACTAGTCACGGTCCGAAATATGCCGACAAATATCCCAAGGCATTTGAGGTGTACAAACCTGTGGCCAGAAACGTGGAAGAGGGCGAGAAGAACATCGACTGGCTCGTGAATGCCTACGACAATACCATCCGCTACACCGACTACCTGTTGGACTCGCTAATCACCACCCTGAGCACGATGAACGACTGGCACAGCGCCATGATCTTCATCTCCGACCATGGCGAATCGCTCGGCGAGAATAAGATGTTCATGCATGGTTTGCCCATGAAACTGGCGCCCAAAGAGCAATACGAGATACCCTTCCTGGTATGGACTTCGGAGCATTTCAGGACGTATAAGCCTGACAGCGAACTGCCCGAGGTGCTCGAACAGCACTATATCTTCCACTCCGTGCTCAACCTGCTGGCCATTGAATCGCCTGCCTACAACAAAGACTTCGACATCTTCAGATAAAAAAGTTAGTGCCCGCACACCTGCGAGCACTAACAGCATCAATTAATTCGTATGAGTAGGCTTCTTAGAGAGGATAGTCTTCGAAAGCGTAGAGCACGGTACTGAGGTAACGCTCGCCCGTATCAGGCAGCAGGGCAACAATCTTCTTACCCTTATTCTCAGGACGCTTAGCCACCTGGATGGCAGCGAAGAGTGCTGCACCTGCAGAGATACCTACGAGCAGACCTTCGGACTGAGCCACCTCACGACCTGTGCGGATGGCATCGTCGTTCTCCACATCAAACACCTCGTCGATCACAGCGGCATCATAGGTCTTGGGCACGAAGCCTGCACCGATACCCTGAATCTTATGAGGACCACTCTGTCCGCCATTCAGCACGGGGCTCGACTTGGGCTCTACGGCGATAATCTTCACGTTGGGATTCTGCTCCTTCAGATACTTGCCTGTGCCGCTGATAGTACCGCCAGTACCAACACCACCCACGAAGATATCCACCTGACCATCCGTATCGCGCCAGATCTCAGGACCAGTGGTGGCATAGTGCTTGGCGGGGTTGGCGGCATTCTCGAACTGCTGCAGGATGACTGCACCGGGAATGGAGTCGCGCAGTTCCTCAGCAGCGCGGATGGCACCTGGCATGCCGTCTTTACCAGAGGTGAGACGAACCTCGGCACCATAGGCCTTCACAAGATTACGACGCTCGACACTCATGGTCTCGGGCATGGTAAGGATAAGACGGTAGCCCTTCACGGCAGATACCAGTGCCAGTCCTACGCCCGTATTTCCGCTGGTGGGTTCGATGATGGTGGCGCCAGGCTTCAGAATGCCCTTGGCCTCCGCATCCTCAATCATCGCCAGGGCGATACGATCCTTCACGCTGCCGCCGGGATTGAAAAACTCTACTTTGGCAATTACCGGGGTCTCAAGACCCTTTGCCTGTGAATACTTGTTGAGCTCCAGAAGAGGAGTGTTACCGATAAGCTCGGTGAGCTGTTTTGCAATCTTTGTCATAATCTTATCCTTTTATAAATTAATAACTAAATGTTTCTGGGTGCAAAGGTAGGGCGTTTTTCACACTCCCACAATACCTCGGGCATGTTATTCGCATACCACAAACATGGTATTTTGCTATAAATCGCGGTCAACAATGGCCGCTACGCACGAATCCGACCATACATTCTCGGCCGTTTCCACCATATCTATAATCGTATAGATGGGCAG
>CADCAG010000071.1 GCA_902799355.1 uncultured Bacteroidales bacterium | reverse complement strand
GTGCAAGGTGAACGTCCGAAGGTAGTCCTGCAAGGCAATTCGCTGATGATGAATGTGGAAGGCACAGTGATGGAACGGTTAGGTACTGCTGAAGACGTACTTACACGTGTCCCGATGATTGCCAAACGGGGTGAGGGCTTCGAAATCTTAGGTAAAGGTGCACCGCTCATCTATGTAAACGGTCGAAAACTCCGCGATCTGCAAGAACTGAAAAACATCCAGTCAGACAATATCCGCAACGTAGAAGTCATCCAGAACCCTGGTGCCCGCTATGACGCATCGGTGAATGCCGTCATCATCATCCGCACCAAACGGGTGGCAGGCGAAGGATTAGGTGTGGAATTGTCATCGTGGTCACGCAGTGGTCGTGGTTATGCCAATAACGAGCGCATCAACCTTACCTATCGTACGGGTGGTCTGGAACTTTTCGCCAACCTTTTTGGGGCATATAACAGAAGAAAGAGTCATGGCGAGTTCGAACAGACTATCTTTGCAGATACACTGTGGGTGATTAACAATCAGCAGAAGAATCATGTTCGTAATCCCTTCCTTGAAGGACGATTCGGTTTCAACTACCAAATCAATGATAATCACTCTTTCGGTGGTTTTTACCAGAATACCTATGACTATGTAAAGACCCGCAGTGAGTACGATGATAATCTGTTGGCCGATGGAGTGGCATACGACCATTTACAAAACAGCAGTGTCAGACGTGACAAGAACACCCCTATCCATCAGGTTAATCTTTATTACACTGGTAAAGTCGGACAACTCACCATAGACTTCAATGCCGACTACACATTCCGCAGACAGCAGAGTTGTAATCAGCAGCAGGAACTAAGTACTGAGTACGAAGACCGCGATGTGAATACAGAGAGTCAGACACGTAGCAAACTGTTTGCTGAGAAACTATTCGTTACCCATCCTCTATGGAAAGGACAGATACGTCTGGGACGCTTCCAGTTGTCGGCAGGTCTGCGTTACGAACATGTGGAGTCAGAGTACTTCGTGAGTGGTGTTCGTCGTGATGAACAATGCCGTACATATAACGACCTGTTCCCGTCTCTTTCTGTATCTACATCAGTCAAGAATCTGCAACTGTCTTTCAGTTATGCGAAGCGAACAACACGTCCTTCATATTGGCAGTTGAGTAGCGATGTCACTTACGAGAATCGCTTGAATCAGAAGACGGGCAATCCCTATTTGAAGCCCGTTAAGTACCACAACCTAAATGCGATGGTGATGTGGAAGTGGCTTTATCTGATGACCAACTTCTCCCATTGTGTTGATCCAATTCTCTATACGGCGGGTGGTCTAGAAAATGACTCAAAGGTTAATTTCGTGACTTACTTGAATTACGATCATGCCGACTGGCTTACTATTACTTTGGGTGCACAGAAGAATGTCAAATTAGGTAACGGGATAACATGGACTCCGCAATACAACGTGTCGTTGATGAAGCCCTGGCTCAAGTCCATGTTTAATGGTCAAGAGAAAAGTTTCTGCCATCCGATGCTGACCCTGCAACTGGGCAACATACTGACTTTACCTCACGACTGGCTGTTGCAAGCCGACTTCAATATGCACACCCACGGCAACACAGGTTCAAACATCTATGTTGACAGTACCAATCCGATGCTCTCGCTCAGTATCAGCAAAGACTTCTTCCAGCACCGCCTCAATGTCAAACTGACAGGCAACGACCTCTTCAATGGAGGCATCAACCATGTCATGCTTTACAGCAACAGAATGATGTTTCGGAAAATGGAGGACAATGACTCTCGTTGTATCCAACTCTCCTTGCGCTACAGATTCAATGTAACCCCGTCGAAGTATAAGGGTACTGGAGCTGGTAATTCTGAGAAGAATCGATTGTAAAATTGAAGACGTTCTTTGGTGTTTTGACTGTACTTGCATCATCATGAGGGATTATACCATGGAACGTCTTTTATAACTTATGTTGAACCGTTTAAACACGAAGAGAGTCTTGAGTCCGTAAAAAAAGAAAAAAAGTTTTGGATGCGTGAAAGATTTCCATTATCTTTGCACCTTAGAATATAGTAGATAAAGCGACAGCTTTCCGTACGTCTCCTAAAATAGCCGTTAGAAAATAGTACACAGAAAGACTGCTGTTAGCTCACATCACATAGTAATATGGATGTGGGCTTTAGTGGTATCCATCTGTGGACTAAGGTACGGCTATACCTGGAGACGAGATGTTCTTGCCGCTATTGCCCCGCATCCTTTTTTGAATCTTAATATCTGCTATATTTTAATCAATCACATAATATGAAGTACAAAGATGAAGACCCAGACAATCTGGGCGGACTCGGTGACCTGCTGCCAGCCGAAGTCCTGCAAAAGGTAAATGAACTGCTTGAACAATTACACTGGACAGATCATACCAACCAAGGCAGCAAAATAGAATTTGTGTATGTCGCCTCTGGCGGGCAACATGTGGACACCATCCAAACACAAAATGTGTATACCATTAATAGGCAGGAACTTTCAAAGAACAAATATACCGACCAACAAATGGCTGATGCTATCAGTAGCATCAATGGTAAGGGGAAGGTGCTTGACGAATACCAAAAGTGGTTGGGTATTTGCTGCTATGTGAGTGCCCGTTGTGGGTATCCGATGGATCTGGAGTCCTGTTGTCAGCGGCTTGCTAACCTTCCATATAAAACACCATTGGAATATGTGCCTCAATATAAGAGCATTCGTGTATATGCTACCTGGAACTTTGTGAAGGCTGGCTACGAACAGTGGTCAAACCTGAGAGTTAACGATCAGGAAAGGAACCTCTTCGTCAAGTGTTATGATACTGCATTGGCACTGGATAATGCTCTGAATATGCTTCGCATGGAATAGACCATCGACAAAACATCGACAAATCATCGACAAACCGCTACACCCACCCGTGGTGTGGCGGTTTCTTTGTACCTTTACATCACGAAAAGCCGGCTTAGTGAACGTAAACGAAAACAGAAAAACTATGACAAAGAAAGAACGAGAGATTAGTGAGGCTATCGTCAGGGCGATGGTGAAACAGAACAGCATGACTGTTGGTATGCCGACGACACGCACGGTAGCCAAGAGTCTGGGGATGAAAGCTCCGGAGCTGTACAAGAAGCTGCGCCATGAGGGTGTGCTGACGAAGAACGAGTATGGCTACTGGTTCTGCGAAAGGTACAACAACAAGGGACTGGGACGCATACGCTACTTCATCTACTTTGATGGCGATGGCGAGCAGTGCCTGAAGCAGTATCCCGTGTGGACGGAAAAGGGTGTGAAGATGATTAAGGAGATGATTCAAGATGTAAGATGTAACTGACGATGAACGACAATCAAGCTAATGTAGAGGAGCTGTTGGCCTCAGAGGCAACGGCACCCTCGGTATCTCCAACACTGTTGAAGTTGGACGGCTACCGTATTGCAACAGACACAGAAGTACCTCAGGAGGAATTCCTGT
>CADCAG010000070.1 GCA_902799355.1 uncultured Bacteroidales bacterium | reverse complement strand
AATATTTTTGGCATTTTGCGCACTAATTCGTACCTTTGCCACCCGAAAACCATCTCTTGACAGACTGAAGATGAAAAAACTACAACCTATAGCACTCTGGCTGGTAACCCTGATAGCGGTGGCCACAGTATTGCTTTTCTTTGAAGCCGACCTGCTTTGGAAGGTCCAACAACACAACGTTTTCCTACATACATCATTGTTCTTCCAACAGATGATGACAGTGCCTGGCGGTATGCTCACCTACTTGGCGACCTACTGCACGCAGCACTTCTATTATCCCTGGGTGGGCGTGATGCTGCTCAGCGGCTGGTGGCTGTTGCTAATGTGGCTGACGAAACGGGCATTCAACATTCCAGCGAAATGGACAGTATTGACGGTGATTCCCGTAGCCATCCTGTTGGTGGCCAACATGGATATGGGCTACTGGGTATACTTTATGAAACTGCCTGGCTACTTCTACGTGGCAACCATTGGCACTACAGCGGCAACTGCCTTGCTATGGGCGTTCCGCAGCTTGCCGGAAAACAAGTGGATGCGCCCTGCCTTCACCGCATTGGTGGCCTTAGTGGGCTATCCTTTGATGGGGACCTACGCACTGGCTGCCGTGGTACTCATGGCAGTCATGGCATGGCGTCTGTCCTCGCCAACGGCCTCGCGCATCACGACAAGCGTTACAGCACTGCTGAGCATCATTGCTGTGCCACTGCTCTATTATCGCTTCGTCTATTGTGCTACCAACGAGATAGACATCTATCGGACAGCGATACCCGTATTCGCCATTGCCGATGACTATCCAGAGTTCTATATACCTTACTATGTGCTGGCCGTCTACTTTCTACTAATGGCTATCACCTACCGTAGCGAATGGAAAGAGCAGAAGTCAACATGGGCCTCTTACATCTTACCTGTTGCATCCTACATCATCATAGCAGTTGGCGTTTACCAGACTGGGAGGGAGTCGTCAAAGAAGGTACTAAGCAAGACGAAGAACCCACCAGAGCCATCGTGATGATGCACAACCTGGCGTTGAGCAGACTGGGGCGCCAGTGTGACGAGATGTACAACTTCCGTAAGGGTTCGAAGAAGTCAAACTCGCCGCTCCCCGTCTTTATGTTTAACGTTGCCGGACGCTCGATGCTCTATCAGTATGGAGCCATGAACGAGTGCCACCGCGTGTGTATGGAAGAAGGTGTGGAATACGGTTGGAACGTAGAACAACTGAAAGACCTGGCACGCTGTGCTATCTTCAATAAAGAGCCGCAAGCAGCCATGAAGTTCCTGGATATTCTCCGTCAAACCAGTTACTATAGCGACTGGGCCGACCACATGGAGACACTGCTCAACGACTCGACGCTGTTAACGAAGGACGAAGAGACAGGTCCCATCACCCGCATGATGCACTATACAGATCGGCTGGATGCCGTAGAAGGCTATGTAGAGAAGTCACTGATGAATGCGCTAGCTCAGCAGGATGCCGACGACATCTACTTCCAAGAACAAGCTGTTCTTGCAGCCATGTGGACTAGAGATCCCAGCCTCTTCTGGCCCCGATTTGACCACTATGTGAAGTTGAACGGCGAAGAAAACATGCCACCACGCATCTTCCAAGAGGCTGCCTGGCTCTTTGCCAATATGGAAGGACAGCAAGGACTGGATGAATGGGTGCTGGAGCCTGGTGTCAAAGAGAGCCTCAACGGCTTTATGCGACAATTGCAGCAGTTTAGCAAAACGCAGAATCCCAACATCAGGCAGAGTCTGTATCAGTATTTCGGCAACACCTACTACTTTGAATATTTCTTCTTAAAGAACATTACCTACTATTGATATGAAAAGACTGCTCATTCTAGCCACCATAGCAACCTTGCTGGTGGCCTGCGGTAAACAGATACCCCAGAACTTCAAGGAATCGGACAAGCTCCCGAACATCTATCCTGACTATACCAATGTCACGGTGCCCATCAATATCGCACCGCTTGCTTTCCAGATTAACGTCAAAGCAGATGACGTGGTGGCCCGCCTTACAGCAGGCACCACGGAGATTATCTGTGGAGGCAGCCAGATACAGCCTGATGCCGACGACTGGAAACAACTGACGGAGGCTGCCAAGGGTAACGCCATCAAGGTAGAGGTCTATGTAGAACAGAACGATGGTTGGACACGCTACAAGCCTTTCAACATCTTTGTATCGCCAGACTCCATCGATGCCTACATCAGCTATCGACTCATCCCACCCTCGTATGTCACCTATGAGGAGTTGACCATTAATCAGCGCTGCCTGGAGAACTATGACGAAAGCATCATCTATGACAATATGCTCTGTTCGGAAGGTGCCAAGGGACAGTGTATCAACTGTCACAACTACCAGCAATACAACCCTGACAGGATGCAGTTTCATGCCCGTCAGAACATGGGTGGAACAGTCATCGCTTATGATGGTAACATCAAGAAGATAAACATGCGAAACGACTCCATCCTGTCAGCAGGCGTCTATCCTACCTGGCATCCTTGGCTGCCCCTCATCGTCTATTCTACTAATATGACGGGTCAGATCTTCCATAGCACCAATCCTAACAAGATTGAGGTGTTCGACTCAGAGAGCGACCTCATAGCCTATGATGTGGAAAAGAACGAGGTGACCAATATCGAGAACGACCCAGCAGAGATGGAGTGCTTCCCCTTCTGGGCACCTGATGGCAAGACGCTATACTACTGCAGTGCTCATTTTGAGTATAGTGACACGGTGACTGATAAGGGCAAGGAGTTCATTACACGCACACAAGAGGCGAAATACAATCTCTACAAGAAGCGTTTTAACCCTGAAACCATGCAGTTTGGACCACGTGAACCGGTATTTGCCGCTGACAGTCTCGACAAGAGTGCCACACTGCCACGAATCTCGCCCGATGGTCGCTACCTGATGTTCACCGTAGCCAAATACGGCGTCTTCCATATCTGGCACCACGATGCCGACCTCTGGATGCTTGACCTGCAGACTGGTGAGGTGCGTAACATGGAGGAAATCAACTCAGCAGACACAGAGAGTTATCACTCCTGGTCGAGCAATGGCCGCTGGGTGGTATTCAGCAGTCGTCGCTACGACAGCAACTATACTCGTCCGTTTATTGCCCATATCGACAAGAACGGACACGGTAGCAAGCCCTTTGAATTGCCTTGTGCCAATCCAGACTATCACCGCCAGTTGCTGAGGAGCTACAATGTGCCAGAGTTTATGAAAGGACCCGTCACCATCAAGCCTCAGCGGTTTGCTGACGCACTCAAACAAGATGCCGAGCCAGTGAAATACGTTAACAAGCTCAGCAAGTAACAAAAAGAAGTGAGGTTGCATGCAACGTGCAACCTCACTTTCTATTTATAAATAATGTATTAGTCAGCTTAACAGCCTTGACTAAAATACATCATTTCAGGCGAGCGATGTTAGCGATGGTCTCGTTCTTAGGACATACTGCCTCGCAAGCGCGAGTGTTGGTGCAGTTACCGAAGCCGAGCTCGTCCATCTTGGCGATCATGTTCTTCACACGACGGGCAGCCTCTACGCGACCCTGAGGAAGCAGGGCGAGCTGAGAGACCTTAGATGATACGAACAGCATAGCAGAACCGTTCTTACAAGCTGCTACGCAAGCGCCACAGCCGATGCAAGATGCGCAGTCCATAGCCTCGTCAGCATCTTCCTTAGGAATGAGGATAGCATTAGCATCCTGAGCCTGACCTGTGCGGATTGTGGTGTAACCACCAGCCTGGATAATCTTATCGAAGGCGTTGCGGTCTACCATACAGTCCTTGATAACGGGGAAGGCTGCTGAACGCCAAGGCTCAACGGTGATGACGTCACCATCGTTGAAGCGACGCATGTAGAGCTGACAGGTGGTAGCACCACGCTCAGTCTTACCATGAGGCGTACCATTGATATACAGTGAGCACATACCGCAGATACCCTCGCGGCAGTCGTGGTCGAACACGAAGGGCTCCTTGCCTTCGTTGATGAGCTCCTCGTTCAGGATGTCAAGCATCTCCAGGAAAGAGGTGTCATCGGGGATATCCTTCATCTCGTGGGTGTCGAAATGTCCCTGGTCCTTGGGGCCGTTCTGGCGCCAGAACTTTATTGTAAATGAAATATTTCTTGCCATACTAATTAATTCTTATAGTTACGTGTCTGTACCTTGATAGCCTCGTACTCCAGCGGCTCCTTGATGAGCTCAGGTTCGTTGCCCTTGCCTTTGTACTCCCAGCAACCTACATAGAAGTAGTTTTCGTCGTCGCGCTTTGCCTCGCCTTCCTCGGTCTGATACTCCTCGCGGAAGTGACCACCGCAAGACTCGTTACGAGAGAGAGCGTCGAAAGCAACAAGCTGACCCATGGTGAAGAAGTCACGGAGGTGGATAGCCTTGTCAAGCTCGATGTTCAGACCTTCCTTCGTTCCAGGAACAAACAGGTTGGTGTCAAACTCCTTCTCAAGATCGTGCATCTTCTTCAGACCAGTCTTCAGACCCTCAGCGGTGCGACCCATACCAACATACTCCCACATGATGTGGCCGAGCTCCTTATGGATAGAGTCTACAGAACGCTTACCCTGAATCTTCAGCAGACGATCCTGCTCAGCGTCAACAGCCTTTTCAGCCTCAGCGAACTCAGGCAGATCGGTAGAAACCTTGGGCCATACAGCCTGATCGGCCAGATAGTTCTGGATGGTGTAAGGCAGCACGAAGTAACCATCGGCCAGACCCTGCATCAGTGCAGAAGCACCCAGACGGTTAGCACCGTGGTCAGAGAAGTTACACTCACCGATAGCGAACAGACCAGGAATAGTGGTCTGCAGCTCATAATCAACCCAGATACCACCCATCGTGTAGTGGATAGCAGGATAGATCATCATGGGCTTGTAGTACTTCACACCATTGATCTCATTAGCAACGTCGCCAGGGAATACGTCGGTAATCTCCTCATACATCTCGAAGAGGTTGCCATAACGCTGCATGATAACATCGATACCCAGACGGTTGATTGACTCAGAGAAGTCGAGGAACACAGCCAGACCGGTGTTGTTGACACCGAAGCCCTTGTCGCAACGCTCCTTAGCGGCACGAGAGGCCACGTCACGAGGTACGAGGTTACCGAAGGCAGGATAACGGCGCTCCAGATAGTAGTCGCGATCCTCCTCAGGAATCTCCCAACCCTGCTTAGTACCAGCCTGCAGAGCCTTAGCATCCTCAATCTTCTTGGGAACCCAGATACGACCATCGTTACGCAGTGACTCAGACATCAGCGTCAGCTTAGACTGC
>CADCAG010000069.1 GCA_902799355.1 uncultured Bacteroidales bacterium | reverse complement strand
GAAAACCTTCGAGACGCTGTGGAATCGGAAGAATATGCGTAGTGACTACAACTTGGCACTCAGGCAACAACAGTCACTAGACTTTCTGACTGAATTGAAGCGGATATTATAGAAACAAAAAGTCCTGATGCATAAACACCAGGACTTTTATGTTGTAATCTGATTTAGTCTTGAAACATTGGATTTTCAGCTATTACTTGTTTGGCAGGAATGTGACGGATAATCTGGTCGCTTCCACAAACGACCACATCCTGACCTCTTAATGCTTTTTCTTGAAGCATTCTTTTTTCTGCTATATCTAAACCACGACGTAGTTTTTCGTTAAACTCCTGTATTTCTTTATTTGACATATCTTTGCATATTTAAGTATAACATTTCTTCATCTATTATCGTATCGGCATTTCTGCCACCAGAGGCAATTTGTTTACGAGGGTTTTCACTGTTATCAAAAATAACCCACGAATCTACTTCCTTCATGAACAGATTGAACAAATTGCAAATACCTGCAACGTATCTTCTATTAATAATATCTTGCGGAATATTATGACCACCATTGGCAACTCGTTCTGAAACACGTAGCTGAGCTAACTCAGGAGAGTTCAGCCAGAAGAACAGGACTTTTACAACATAGCCCTTGGCGTGTGCACGACGAACAAGATTGATATATGACTTAGTAGCAAGAGTTGTTTCAATAGAGAATGTCACTCCTTTCTCTAATAGTTCATCTATGCGCTTCAACATTAACCGTCCAGCTTCTATTGCTACACTTTCTGGATTGAATGGAGAAAGACCTCTTGCAATCTCATCAGCATTTACGAACTCCTTGCAGTCAAGGATTTCGGGAAGTACAGTATACGATGCTGTCGTTTTACCTGCACCGTTGCAACCACTAATGATATAAAGGTTTTTCATTTCGGGGACAAAGGTACAAATAAGCGAGCAAAAAAACAAATAATATTTGATTTTTTTACCCAACCGTAGTACCTAGCGTAGTGGATGCGTAGGTAGTAAGAGTCAAAGAATATGAGTACCTTTGCACTGGTTAACCAACAATAAACGAGAACGAAAACAGAAAAACAAAAGAGCTTATGACAAAAGAAGAACAAATGTACAGAGAGGAGCGGCAGCTGAAGGCAATAGTGAGATGCAATCTGATGACGACGGACTGTGTAACAACGGGCACGGTGGCACGACGGCTGAAGATGAAGGCCAGCGAGCTGTACCGCAAACTGAAGGAGCGCAAGATCCTATACCACAGCGACGGCATGTGGATGCTTATGCCGGAATACACGGGTCTTGGTCTGCTGCGCTACCGCTACACCTTATATTATACGCTGCTGGGAGAGAAGAAGCTCCGCGTATATCCTGTGTGGACGAAGGGTGGCGTGGAGTTCGTGACCACAACGATGGAAGAAGTAAGATGTAAGAGGTAAGATGTATGAAGGAGAAGGCATCGAGGGCAGATCGGAAGCCCAACTGGAAGGAGGTGTATGCCACGGTGGAGGACATACAGCAGTACCTGGACGAGAGGGTGATGCTACGCTTCAATGTGGTGACGCACCAGACGGAGGTACACTGGCTGACGGACTGGGGCGACGACCTCAGCCAGCCACCGGAGTGGGAACGCATGAACGACCGTATAGAGAATACGCTGTGGAAGGACCTGTCGAAGCAGAAGCCCGTGCGCATGCGCGACCTGCAGTATGTCATCGGGTCTGATTATGTGGCGGAGTATAACCCCTTCGCCTTCTATCTGGAGCACCTGCCGCCCTGGAACGGCAACGAGGACCATATCTTCGGACTGTCGCTGTCGGTGAGTGTAGAAGGGGGCACCGACGAGCAGTTTCTCTTTGCGGAGTACCTGAAGAAGTGGCTGGTGGCGATGGTAGCGTCGTGGATGGACGACCGTGTGGTAAACAACGTCATGCTGGTGCTCATCGGTGAGCAGGGCTTGTATAAGACCACCTGGTTCTCCCACCTGCTGCCGCCACCCCTCAGGGAGTACTTCTATACCAAGACCAACAGCGGCATGGTGTCGAAGGACGACCTGCTGGTGCTGGCGCAGTACGGACTGGTATGCTGGGAGGAGCTGGACAGCATGCAGCAAAAGGAGCTGAACAAGCTGAAGGCGGCGATGACCATGCCCACCATCAATGAGCGTGCGGCCTATGCCCACTACCACGAGAACCGTCCACACATCGCGTCGTTCTGCGGCACGGGCAATAATGTGCAGTTCCTGTCTGACCCGACGGGAACACGCCGCTGGCTGCCCTTCGTGGTGAAGTCGATAGAAAGCCCCCTGACGTCGCCTTTCGACTACGAGGGCATCTACTCGCAGGCCTATGCCCTCTACCGCCAGGGCTTCCGCTACTGGTTCGACAAGAACGAGATTCTCCGCCTGTCGCAGCATAACCAGCAGTTCGAGACACCGCGTCTGGAGGTGGAGCTGATACAACAGTACTTCCGTATTCCACAAGGTAAGGAGCCTGGCGAATTCATCAGCGTGGCTATGGCTTTGCAGGTGGTCGGTGCCAATATCACACAGAAGCTAAGCAGTGTGATGATAGGACGCGCCTTTAGGGAACTGGGCTTCCAGGCAAAGACTGCCCATAACA
>CADCAG010000068.1 GCA_902799355.1 uncultured Bacteroidales bacterium | reverse complement strand
GCCTACATGGAGTCGGCAGACATTGACAAGATAGATAGTATCGCAGTGGCAGATTTGAATGATGATACAGGCATAGAACTCGCTCATGTGTACAATCTGAATAAAGTCGGTCTGAAAAACTTCGAAAGGTTAGTAGAAGAACATGGTATACTGAGTATTGCCGGACATAGCCACACATTGAACGACTCTGTGAAAATCGTGTGGTATAACCAGACAAGAGTGCTAAGACTCTTCACCCATATTAATGATGAAACACTCGTCACTAAATATGTAGAAACGATCATCAGAAGAACAATTGGCACCAAAGATGCCATGAAACTGGCTAAACCCATAGCCAAAGAATGACACTCCGCGAACTCATAAACTCAGTTGATGCAGAGCACTATAGCGGCTCACCGCTATTCCAAAAGGAACTATCAGCAGACGGTTTCAGCGCTCTAGAACAGCAGGACTTTTGGAATGGCTTCGACGATCTTCAGAAAGCAAAGATTATCAGATAAAGTATGGAAAAGAAATGGTATAGTCGCACAGACATAAGCCCGGAGGTGCAGATGATAATGGCAAAGGCTTCGGCAACAGTCAAACAGATGAACAGCATGACACTGGTTGACTTCAAAGATAAAGAAGCTCTCATTCGAGAGCTGTTCGGATCTGTTGGAAACGCTACCTTTGTGGGCGATAATTTTCATTGTGACTTCGGACAGAATATCCTTGTGGGCAACAATTTCCACGCTGACTATAATTGTACGATGCTCGACCTGGCGGAAATCCGTATCGGAGACAACTGTCTAATAGGCCCCGACGTTGGTATCTATACCGCAGGACACCGACTGGAGCCGGAAGGTCGCGTTCTTGATGTTTATGGTAGCCCTATTACCATAGGGAACGACGTTTGGATAGGTGGTCATTCCACCATTTTACCAGGAGTCACCATTGGCGATGGTGCTGTTATAGCCGCAGGTTCTGTGGTAACCAAGGATGTAGCGCCGCGAACATTGGTAGCTGGCAACCCTGCTGTATTCAAAAAGGACATATAAATGCAAGTTCTATTTTCATATTTGTATCACTTCACCCCATGCACAAGCATCTTCAGGGTGTAAACCGATTTTGATGCGGTAATATCACACAAAGAATAGCACATGCCCATATGACTCGTGAGTATGATAATCTTTCTTTCATCATTTACAGGTAAGCTACGGTTTCCTCAATCGGCTTGCGGCTGTTGTGGTTGGCCAGTGGCCCTGTGCCTTCTGCCGGATAGCCGAGGGCAAGACAGGTCAGAATCTCTTCGTTCGCTGGCAACTGGAATGCTTCGGCCATCTTGTCGGGGTCGAAGAAGTTCACCCAGCAGCTGTCCACACCCACACTCTTGGCGCAGAGCATCATGTGAGTGGTCACGATGGTGGCATCCTCAATGCCTGAATCGTACTTCTGGCCGGGATAGGTAAACACGTTGTTCTTGTCGAAGGCCACTATGAGCATGGTTGGCGCACCGTATCGGCACGGTGTGAGCGCATCAACCTTGGCGAGTCCTTTTGCCGACTGCACCACATAGACATGCTGCTCCTGAAGGTTCTTCGCCGTCGGAGCCAATCGTCCTGCCTCCAGGATGCTGTCGAGTTGTTCTTTACTGATCTGACGCGAGTCAAACTTCTTGCAGGAGTACCTGCTTCTTGCTAATTCAATGAAATCCATAATCGTGTCGGTTTTTAAAAATATACTATTTTGCGCACAAATATACGATAAAAATCCCAAAGTAAGGTAATACAGCCTTGGGATTTATGTTTTATTCGTAAATCTGCCTTTCGAGAATTTCTCGAACGGTGTTGCCCTGGCCCACATCTCCAGAAATGAGGTCGAAATGCTGGAATACCGGCGGTGTCGGAGATAAATTATAGTAATCCATTTCTGCTATTGGCAGGCAGAAGTATTCCATCTGGTCATAGCTCGTATAGAGACGAGAAAGCACATCGTTATGCTCGTAGATCCACCGCTTTACATCATCATCCACATTAAAGTTCACCATCCCTGAACACCGAACAGAGATATTACCTTCATAGGCCAGTATTTCAACATTGGGATTCTGGCGTAACTCGTGCCAAACGGCTTTCTTGGCAGAAGTGGCAAAGTAGAGCACATGCCCTTCTTGTTTCATAATCTGGAAGATGCGTAACTTAGGAAGATTGCCCTCGCACGTTGCAAGGGCAATCTCTTTGTGGTCTTTCAGAAACTGAATAGCTTTGTCAAACATCTCGCTTACCATTTCAGTTCTTCCTGAAGGATGACACCATCAGTCATAGGACTGTCTGCTTCGGTGAAGGCGTTGGCCTTGTACTGGATGCAGAGCATAGTCAGGTTCTCGCTGCCTGTGTTCTTCAGCGCACGCTTGCCATCGGGAGCAACGCGGATAATGGTACCCTCGCTGACAGGGAAGATCTCACCATCCACCTGATACTGGCCTTCGCCCTTCAGGATAATGTAAAGTTCCTCGTGAGTCTTGTGGGTGTGCAGGAAACCGCTGTCCTGACCAGGAACGAGTGTCTGGAAACTCAGTTCGCTGCCTGTAGCACCTACGGCCTGACCTGCGAACACCTTACCTTGAATGGTTACATTGGGGCCCATCGGAAGCACGTGCTCGATAATCTCACTCATCTTACCTACGCTTACTGCGCTGTAATTCTTACCACTCTTAATTG
>CADCAG010000067.1 GCA_902799355.1 uncultured Bacteroidales bacterium | reverse complement strand
TGTCGGCTATACCTCGATATTCACAAAGAAGCGCCCTGACATCAAGTGGGCAGTCACTGGTGGTGTGATGTTCTGGGGCGGTACACCGTCGATGTACACTGCTGATGGCATTAATATGACCAAGGATCTGAAGTATGAAGGTTGGGGCACTGTCAGTCTGATTTCAAAGCTACAGGTTTATCCCACCATCGGCTTCCGTGTAATCAAGAATATATTTTAATTGAAATAACTACTAAAGAAAATGAAAAAAATCATTTGTGTCATGGCCCTGTCTGGCATAAGCCTGGCAGGTTTTGCCCAGACAGACTCAATTACTCCTCTTCGCATTCTGAATGAAGACAACACCAAGGTGAAGGCCGACTATATCCCAGTCACCCAGTATTGGAAGGAGCACAATATCTTCCAGCATCTGGATTTGTCTCTTACGGCTGGCACCACGGGTATCGGCTTCGATGTGGCCTCTCCTGTCACCGAGTGGGCGCAGGTACGTGCCGGCTATGAGTTCATGCCGCGTTTCTCCAAACGTATGAAGTTTGATCTGACGATTGGTGGGCGCCCTGCCCGTAGTTATGATGCTGATGGTAATCGTCAGGAGACTACTTTCGACAGGATGTCGGAGTTTCTCTATCAGTTCACTGGCTATGATGTCGATGACCATGTAGACATGATTGGTAAGCCGACGATAAACAACTTCAAGTTCCTGGTGGATGTGTTCCCCTTCAAGCAAAACAGACATTGGCACTTTACAGCGGGTTTCTATTGGGGACCATCACAGTTTGCCTATGCTGAGAATGCAGTTGAGTCGGCTGTATCGCTTGTCTCTGTAGGTATCTATAACCGCATGTACGAGAAGGCTGTTGCGGACGAACCGCTATTTGATTTGGAAAGCATGGGCTTTGATGGTATGGATTATCAACCGGAATACATGGATAAGATCTATAAGAAGATTATAGGCTTTGGACGTCTTGGCTTTGCGGTGGGAGAGTTCATCGGTGCCTTTGGTGTAGATAAATATGGCAAGTACCATCAGATTTCGGCAGATCATTATAGCTATGATGAAGCAGGAAAGATTGTCTTTGACGAAGAGACCATGGCTGCCTACAATTCGTTGTATGCCCCTGGTGATGCTTATATCGTTGAGCCTGATGATCGTGGTGTTGTCAGCGTATCTGCCAAGTCTAATTCCTTCAAGCCTTATCTGGGCTTCGGATACAGCGGTCGTCTGGTGAAGAACCGTGACGATTGGAAGGTATCATTCGATTGCGGTGCGATGTTCTGGGGTGGTACACCAGATGTCTATGTCAACGATGGTATTAACCTTACTAAGGACGTTAAGAATGTCAAGGGACAGGTTGGTAGCTATGTTGATGTGTTTAATGCCTTCAAAATTTTTCCTGTTTTGAGCGTTCGTTTTACGAAGAATTTATTCTGATTCAGTAAGTATATGAAAAATCCCTCCAGACGCGCGTCTGGAGGGATTATTTATTGCTGTATATTTCGTAAGTATATTACTTAATAACGACTTTCTTACCGTCCTTGATGTAAACACCAGCCTTAGGTGTTACACCGTCTGGCAGACGAACACCTGTCAGGGTGTAGATACCCTCAGCAGCCGAATTCTTCTCCTCTGCCTTGATGGTAACAATTCCTGTACCGTCTTCTGTCATTACGTCAGCAGCACCCTCTATAGGCAGATAGGCTTTGTTTGCCTGGAGATATTTGCCTTCTACAAGCTCATCTGCCGATGCCTTGACAAATGCAAGTTTATCACCGCTCGTACCAAGAACGCGCATCTCTGTAGGATCATACATTTTTGCATTGAAATGCTTCTTGAGCGTCAGAGAGCAGTATACACCTCTCAGCATATTATCTGAAGGTTCTGCACCACCATTGGTCACAGGAAGGATTTTATTGTCTTCAGGATTCTCTGAATTACATTTGATAATGACTGCCATGGTGGCAGGGATTGTCTCTCCTTCAAACTCCTTAAGACTGATCTTAGAACCTTCGGCATAGTCAATGTAGTAAGCTTTCATACCGCTTGAAGCGAGTTTGAAGGCGAAGCCTGCATAGATTGTACCATAATAACCATCAGCCGTTTGAATATCAGGCTCAATGCCAAGATAACCGCTGCCAGTGTCTACTGGTATAGCATACCAATATGCTGTCTCTTCAGATTTGTTTCTCAGAAAATCTTCATCTTTGTCAGGATCTGTACCATCGGCAATATCCAGAGAGATGCCTTGGTATTTATCTGATTTTGCCTTATAAGAACCGTCACTTTGGGGAATCAGAATTATGTAGAGGCGTTGTTTTGAAATTTTATAGAGGCTTGTGCCTTGACCTTCAAGGTCGTATTTGTTGTCGCCCATGCTTTTTACGTATACGATAGTGGCAGGATTAGCTTCAACTCTTTCCCAGCTCTTAATCGTTCTGATGCCTGCCATGTCAACGTTAGCCGTAGTAGTTTTTACTTCGTAGTTGGCGGGTTCGTTATCCGAAATACTAATATATCTGCCGGTTACTTTATTCTGCACGCGATAGAAACCATCAGCAATTTGTGCACTGGCGGTCATAGCGCAGAAAGCAGCCAAGGCAAATGTCGTAATAATCTTCTTCATGTTCATTTTTTAATGTTAGTGTTTTATGGAAAAAAAGCCCGGTCCCAATATTGGGGCTGGGCTTTTGAAGTTTTATCTTAATCGTTTGATTACTCAGCGATACAGATTGTTACACGGTTGCT
>CADCAG010000066.1 GCA_902799355.1 uncultured Bacteroidales bacterium | reverse complement strand
AAAAGGTCGAGAAGTGGTTGAATGGTTTAGGATATTAACGACGAATAATATGGAATACATAAAACTATACAATGGTGTTCAGATGCCGACATTGGGCTATGGTGTATTTCTGGTAAGCCCTGACGAGTGTGAGCGTTGTGTAAGCGATGCGCTGAGTGTGGGCTATCGCCTGATTGATACGGCACAGGCCTACCAGAATGAAGAGGGGGTGGGTAATGCCTGGCGCAAAAGCGGTATCAAACGCGAAGATATGTTCCTTGTTACGGATAATATGAAACGAATCGTCTATTTCTAAACCAGACGAGACACCAAAGAGCATTTACATCATACCGCAGGCAGACATCAAGATTGCTCCATGAGATTAAAGTTGGACATGGCTTTTAACCACTCATCGCACAACTGTCAACAAGTTGTGCGATGAGTTTGTTTTTAGAATCCATAGTGTTTTAATGTCCGCCGGGACCGCCGCCAGGACCGCTGTTCCCACCGGAATAGGTCGAGAGATTGACGGTTGTGCCACCAGTGACTGATGCGCCTGTATAGCCCGCACCGTCGAAGATGCTGGTGCCGCTGGAGACGGTGACTCCACTCTTCATACTGGGTTGTGAGGCTCCGCTGACCACCATTGTACTGCCACCGCTTGACGGGGTCTTGAAGGCAAACACGTCGCTGCCTACGGTCAGGGCATACCAAGTGTTCTTGTTCCACGAGTTCGTGGAGTAGCACGACTGCGTAAGGCTGGCACCACGCTCTAGGCCACCGATGGCTACCAGCGTTCCGCCCTGCACATAGAGCTTCTTCTGCTCCTCACTATTGGCGTCAATGGCGACCTCTGGCGACGAGGCTCCAACGGCATACACCAGACCGCCCTTGATATAGACATTGCCGTTGGCATCGATACCGTCGTTGCCTGTTGAGCGGGCATAGACGTAGCCGCCGCTGATGGTCAGATTGCCGGCATTGCTCAGGCTCTTGGTGTCGTCGTTATACGAAGCATTGATGGCATCGTCTGATGCATTGACGGTCACCTGTCCGCCCATGATGTCGATAGTGGTCTTGCTCTCGATGCCCTCACCGCCAGCACCTGTCGTAGTGACACTGATGACGGCCTGGTCGCTGATGACGATGGCGCCGTCGATCTTAATGCCCTTGGGTGATGACTTGTAGTCGCTGTCATAATGGTCGAGTTGCGACGAGTTGCTGACTGTTGAGAGCGTGCCGTTCGATGATGCTACCACGGCATTGCCCGAAGTCTTGATGATGATAGTGCCGCCCGCGGCCGTGAAGGTGCCGTCGCCGTTGATGCCCTTGCCACCGGCTCCCGTACTGGTCAGGTTCAGCGTGCCGCCGCTGATGATGGTGTTGCCATCGGCACCCAGACAAGCCGAGGCCTTGGTCTTCACCTTGTCGCTGTCCCATACGCCACCGCCTGTGGTTTTTACGGTGATGTCACCGCTGCTGATGCGCATGTCGCCCTCGCTCTTGATGCCCTTGGCTGCATCGGCAGTCACGGTGATGTTCAGCGTACCGCCTTCGATGTAGATATTGCCGCTGTCCTCGTCCTCATGGTCGGTGGTCTCGCCTGTTCCCGCGGGATAGGTGTCGGTATCGTCAATGTCACACTGTATGCCGTCGTCCTGTGTACCGTTGATGGTGATAGAACCGCTCTCCATGAGGAAGAACTGTCCGCAGTTGATGCCGTCGCCCGCAGCGGAGGTGATGTTAATGGTGGCATTCTTGATGGTAAAGTATTCGCCCGTCTTGATGCCGTGCTTCACGTTGCCCACCACGTTGAGCGTTCCCTTCTGGGCAAACTCGGCATGCCCCTTGATATAGAGACACCCCTTCTGCGAGCCGCTGGCAGCATCGACGAGTGTGTTGGTGGTTCCTGTGACGGGTTTTACCTTGATGCGCTTGCCATTCTGGATGTGTATGGCCGCACCACTATATACGGGTGTTGTGTTGGTCAGTGTCAGTCCGTTCAGTTCCAAGGTGGCCTTATAAGAACCTGACATGTAGAACTCACCGTCGGTAGATGTGCCGCTCAGCGTATAGGTAATCTCTTCTGCCAGGTCGTCGCTCTGGGCTATTGAGACGTGTGCGCCGCTGATGGTTGGTGTGACGTACTGTGCGACGTTACCTGCCACGGTGACCGCAGCCGACGAACCATCATAACTCACGCCTATCGTACCGTCAGTAACACTCGTGTCATCCACCGTCATGCTACTGATATCGCTGAGAGTGAATGTCTTGCCCATAATGGTCACGGTCTGTCCGTCTGCGTAAGTCATATCACCGGTCTGTGCGGCAGGAAACTGATAAGTGACACTGCCCACCTTGACATTCAGTGTCTGCGCCTCGGCTGCTATCGTCAGCATGAGGACCAATATAGATAATAACGTACGTTTCATCTTACAGCTATTATATATGTTCTGTTTTTCGTCTTCACGATATACACGCCCTTGGAAAGTTGAGATTTATCCACTATCTTTCCATGTAGGTCGTAAAAAGTAGCGGTAGCCATTTCTTCACTATTTACTCTTAACTCTTCACTTATCCCTGTCGTCTCGTCGGCTGTCGAGAAATACATCTTGTTCAGGTTCGAGAGGGTAAACTGTTGCGAGCCTGCCGTCAGCGTGGTTCCGCTGATGGTCAGCACCAGTTTCTCAACGGAAACTGAAGCCTTGGCTCCGTCCGTTGTCTCAAAGGTCAGGAAGGTATAGCTATCGGCTTGTGCCGTCATCGTTCCTGCCAGTACTGTCAGTAATAAAATAATCTTCTTCATATTTTAGTAGTTATGTCAATTTTGTGCAAAGATACGAAAAAGGAGTGTCCGATTCAAAAAGAATCAACGAACACCCCTTTTTATTCAGCGAATCAGCGTGACAATAGGAATATGGACTCTGCTTTATTTCAGATGCTGTTTCGATAACAAATTGTATGTAGCATCCAAATTACTTCAAATTCTTGGTGAAAAACTCTGCCAGCTTATCCCACGGAACAAACTTATAACCATCGGCTTTGCCATCCACCATATAGTGATAAGCAGCCTCGCCAAAGTAGCGTGAATGGGCATCAGCACCATGCATCACGAGAACGGCAGAGCGGATCTCGTTGATGTAGTAGAGGAAACGGCTGTTGGCGTATGCCTGTGTACCGATAATGCGCCAGCCATCGTTGGAATTGCCGGAGCGCTTGTGGTAGCCGCGTGGGGTCTTGTAATAGTCGTAGTAGTCGCGCACGAAGTTAGGCGCTTGTGGTGGCACGGTGTCAAGCACACCGCCGGCCATCGCGTTGGGGTCGGTGAGGCGTTGCTTTGAAAGGTTTTCGCGGTTCCTGTGGCGCCACTGTTCGTTGTCGAAAGCATCGTTGTAGTCGTTGCCACTGACACGAGTCATGTCGTACATCGTAGAGGCCACGGTGGCCTTGATGCGGGTGTCGGCAGCGGCAGCATTCAGTGCTATGCCCCCCCAACCGCAGATACCGATGATGCCAATACGTTCGGCATCCACATTGTCCTGCTTCGACAGGAAATCGACAGCAGCCATAAAGTCCTCAGTATTAATGTCTGGCGAAGCTGTACGACGCGGTTCACCGCTGCTCTCACCCGTATAGGAAGGGTCGAAGGCCAGTGCAACAAAACCACGCTCTGCCATCTTCATGGCATAGAGTCCACTACACTGCTCCTTCACGGCGCCGAAAGGACCAGAGACGGCGATGGCTGCCATCTTACCTTTGCTATCTTTCGGCGTATAAAGGTCTGCCGCCAGCGTCAGGCCATACTGTGTCTTAAATGTCACCTTCTTGTGGTTCACCTTCTCGCTTAATGGGAACACCTTGTCCCACTCCTGCGTCAATTCCAACTTCTGTTCCATATCGTTATTAGTAGTTTGTTTGTTACTGTTTGTGCAACCTGCCAGCATTCCGACCAGCATCAATGCAACAATTGTTAATGTCTTCTTCATATCTTATGCCTTTATATGTTTATATTCTTAGGTGTTATTTTGGGAGAGCATCGTACTGTTCGTTACTAACAGCCTCACACCACTCGTTGCTTGCTCCTTCCTGAATATCCTTATGATAGGTGAGGTGCTGAAGCCATGAACCCTTCTGCGCTCCATGCCAATGCTTTACTTCTGCTGGAACAGCAATGACAGTGCCGGGAGTAAGCTCTTGCGGCTCCTTGCCCCATTCCTGATACCAGCCTTTACCGGCGACACAGATGAGTACCTGCACTTGTTTGTGATGGATGTGCCAGTTATTACGGCAACCAGGCTCGAAGGTGACATTCATTACTCCACCGCCAACGTCAGCCAAGTAACTCTGACCAATGAAATACTTTCCGTAGGGATTAGGCTCGCCCTTGGGCCACTTGGTGCTCAGGGTGTAGCCCTCGTTGCAGAGCCAAGTGCACAGTTCATCGACGAGCTGCTGACTATTACCCATATTCACAGCACCCTGCTTGTGGGCAGCGAGTTGTGGGACAACGCCTTCCAAACCGCTCAGAGCAGCTACGGTAACTATCTCACGATCGGCAGCAGAGAGCTGGTCGCCAGCGAAGATGTCACCAAAGAGGTGTGACTTCAAATAGTAGTCATCCTGCGGACAGAACTCGTAGTTGAAGGGCTTTCCTGAGAGCTGCGTCTGGTTCTTGGTGCCCAGTTCGTAGGCTTTCTTGGCATCATCCCACTCAGCAGGGCGTGCCCAAGGCTTTCCTTCCTGCCAGACCCCCTCCAAACCTCCCCGAGGGGAGGCTTCCAAAACCTTACTCAGCACTCCAAGTGCGTTCAGTGAACGTGGGAACCCTGTGTAGGCATAGAGTTGCGAGAAAGCCTCCTTCAGTTCGTTGATGGTTACGCCCTTGTCAAGTGCCATGCGCACGGCAGGCTCCAAACGATTCATATCACCCTGTGCCATCAGGCAGGCACATGCTGCCAATCCCTTTTGACGCTCTGTCAGCGTCTGTGCATTTGCTGTTTTTCTCCTAATTCAAATGCCTTTTGGAGTTTGGAATTACCTACTATCTCGCGAGCTTCGTTCACACCTCCGCAGAATAGTGTGCCAGCCATGCGTGACTTAGGATAGCAATCCACCCATCCTTTCAGGCCTGCTTCTGCTCTCGTCGAAGTGTCGGCTTCGTCTTCTGCTGCCGTTGACAGCATATAGACATCGCGGAACTGATAATCCTGTTCGTACATACCGTTCATGCGGTCTATGAGGGTCTTCATCTGTCCGCTCATCTCATAATAGTAAATAGGTGTAGCCCAACATACTACATCGGCCTCCAGTACCTTTGCCATGATGGCGTTCACATCGTCGTTGATGACACAACCTACAAGAGAAATCTTCTCTACTTTGTTTCCGGCAGCCTTTGCTCCTTCAACGAACTTGTCTGCTAACATGTCGCTGTTTGAGCCGTGACGCAGACTCGTGGAAATAACTATAACTTTTTTCATAATATAACTTTTTTACCATTCTTTATATATATTCCCTTAGATGGATTCTCAATCTTCACACCATTCAGGGAGTAAATTCTCCCCTCTCTAACTGGAGAGGGGTTGAGGGGGAGGCCCTTGATGCCTGTAGGCTCTGCAAGCGATAGCGTAACACTGATGTTGTTTTCGCCTGCTTTGAGGAAAGTGCGAAGTTCACTTTCTGACAGTCCGTCGATATGTCCTAAACGAGTATAGCTCCAAGAGTTTGACTCGTAGAAGATGCATATGTTGCTGCCATTATAGAGAACGACATCTCCAGGCTGGGCTGTCATCTGCTCATTTTTCGTTGTCAGCGATCTGCCCAAAGCCCCCCAAATCTCGAAATTGTTGTCGTTGAGCGTTACCGTGATGGGTGCGTTTTGAAGTGCAGCAACCAACTCGCGTGTGGCATCATTATCCACAAGTGTCGCGCTTTGCGTTTGTCCATCGATAGTGATATAAATTTTATTCATAGTAGGTGTTTCTGCTTTCGCTTCGTTGTCTGCAGAACAGCTGCAGAAAAGCATTGTTGCTAAAAATAATATAATCTGTCGCATCATTTATCTTTGTTTTTTGAATATCAGTTTCATTGTCTCTGGGTCGAGTGGCTTCATGGTGGGCAGTTTGAGGTCTTTCACCATGTGGAGCGTGCCCTGCTTGTACTT
>CADCAG010000065.1 GCA_902799355.1 uncultured Bacteroidales bacterium | reverse complement strand
TTGCTGAAGCGGTAGAGGGCCGCCTCACGCTCTTTCTGTTCCAGTCCACCGTGGAAGCAACTGGTAACAAATCCTTGTTCTACAAGATAGTTGTTGACGCGCTCTACCGACTCGCGGTAGTTGAGGAAGACGATGCTGCTGGCGTCGCCAAAACCCAAAAGCAGCTGCTTGAGCGTCTCCAGCTTGTCCTTCTGCGGACTATGCACCTCGTAGAGCGTGATGCGCTCAGAGGTCTGCTCGTCGTCAGGCAGGAAGTCTATCAGCGTGCCTTTCTTCGACATGTTGACAAACTGCGGAATCTGCTCCAGATTGGTGGCCGACAACAGAATGCGACGCTCTAAGCCTGGCAGACTCTTGATGAGTTTCTGCATTTCAGCATGGAAGCCCATCTCCAGACACTTGTCAAACTCATCGATGACGAGATAGCGGATGCCGTAGCGTGAGATGTTCTCCTTGTCCAAGTGGTCGTTCAGTCGTCCTGGCGTACCAAAAACGATTTGCGGGCGTACGTCTTTCAGCACTTTATGCTCATCCATGGCCGCGCGACCACCATAGCAGGCGGTAGAGCGGATGCCGCACCCCATGCTCTGCAGTACTTGATGCGACTGCAGTGCCAGCTCACGGCCAGGTGTGATGACGAGGGCTTGAACAGCATCGGATGTGCCGTCCAGCAGCTGTACCAGGGGTAGGAGATAGGCCAGCGTTTTTCCTGTGCCAGTGGGTGACAGTAAAACAACATCACCGTCGGAGCCCAATATGGCTTCGGCGGCGTGTTGTTGCATCTCGTTAAGTTCTGAGATATGGAGTTTAGTCAGAATTTTCTGTATGTCCATGCCTCACTTCTTACCTCTTACTTCTTACTTCAGACTTCTTACTTCTTCTCTTCCTTCTTAGCTTCAGTCTTCAACGTAGACTTGTAGCGCTTGTTCAGACCATTGATGACGTCGTTGGTAATGTCGAAGCGCTTGGCAGCATACAGGATGTTGTCACCCTGCTTGGTGAGGATGAGGTCGTACTTCTTATCCTTATTATATGCTGTCAGGAAGTGCTGCAGTGAGTCGCGCAGACCTTCGTTGTATTTATTGGTATGGTTGGCCAACTCGTTCTCCAGACGAGCCTGCAACTCCTGCAGACTCTGCTGCTGGCGCTGGATGGCTGCCTGCTGACTCTCGGCCTGCTCACGACTGGTGAAACCATTGTTCTGCAACTTCTGCTGGAAGTTAGCGGCTGCGTTCTGCAGGGCCTGACCTTTCTGGTTCAACGTGTTGCGGGCATTGGTGCTCTCCTTCTGCAGAATGAGGGTGAACTCCTTGCAGAATTCATACTGAGTCATCAGCGAGTCAACCTCTACATAAGCAATCTTGACGTTACCAGTGCTCTCTCCTGCGCTAGCTGCAGCAGGCTGTTCGTCCATTTTGGGGCTTGCGTTGTTGCAAGAAGCCAGTGCTACTACTGCAGCAGCGGCCAGAAACATGTTCTTTTTCATTGTTGTTATTTAATTGTTATTATTTTCGTTATTCCGTTATTCCGTTATTCCGTTATTCCGTTATTCCGTTATTTCGAGAATTTTAAGACTTCTCGTTCACTGCGAAACGGCTCTTTCGGCGCATCTCGCGGTCTTGGTCCATCACGCAGTGGATGCCACGGTCACGCATGGCCTGACTGTCGTGGATATGCTGCGACGAGAAGGTTCCCTCCTTGCGTGAAAGTACTTTCACCAAGAAAAAAGCCATTCCGATAGCAATTATTAACGTGGTCAATAGCAGTATTTCCATTTAAAATGATTAATTTTGCGGGTGCAAAGTTACAAAGAAAGATTTGACATTAAAAATTTAATATTAAAATAATCATTAAATATGAATAAAAGTGAGTTAAAACCAGCAGTAGTCTTCAAACAATTTGCGAAGATTAACCAGATTCCACGCCCTTCGAAGCGTGAAGAGAAAATGATTGCCTACCTGAAAGAGTGGGGCGAGAGCCACGGACTGGCAACCAATGTTGACGAGACGGGCAATGTCATTATCCGTAAACCTGCCACGCCAGGTATGGAGAACCGTAAGACCGTTATCCTGCAGAGTCACATGGATATGGTGTGTGACAAACTGGTGGACTATCAGATTGACTTCGACAACGACCCCATCAAGACCCACATCGATGGTGAGTGGCTGACTGCCGAAGGTACCACACTGGGTGCCGACGATGGTATTGGCTGTGCGATGGAACTGGCGCTGTTAGAGAGCAACGACATCGAGCATGGTCCTATCGAGTGCGTCTTTACGCGTGATGAAGAGACTGGTCTGACGGGTGCTGAGGGTATGAAGGCCGGCTTCATGACGGGTGACTACCTCATCAACCTTGACTCAGAAGACGAGGGCGAGATCTTCGTCTCTTGTGCCGGCGGTCGTAATACTACCGCTAAGTTCAACTTCCAGCGCACTGAGGTGCCTGCAGGCTATTTCTTTATGCGTGCTCAGGTGAAGGGCTTGGTTGGTGGTCACTCTGGTGACGACATCAACAAGCAGCGTGCCAATGCCATCAAGCTGTTGGGTCGTTTCCTGTTCCAGACCATCAACCGCTACGAGGGTGTCCGTCTGGCTCAGTTCAATAGCGGTAAGATGCACAATGCCATTCCTCGCGATGGTATGTTTGTCATCGCTGTTCCCAACGCACTGAAGGAGAATGTCAAGGCCGACTGGAACGTCTTTGCTGCTGAGGTGGAGGAAGAGTTCTGCGTCACCGATACACAGATGGTATGGGCGATGGAGTCTACCGATGCCGAGCCCGTCATCGAGAATAGTGTGGCCCGCAACTTCATCTATGCCCTGCAGGCTGTCGACAATGGCATCTATGCCATCTGTCAGGACCCCGCATTGAACGGTATGGTGGAGACCTCTAGCAATATCGCCAGCATCGAGACGGTCGATAATGCTATCAATATCGTCTCTTCGCAGCGTTCTAATGTGATGTCGAACCTCGACAATATGTGTGCCACCATTGAGGCTTGCTTTGCTCTGGCTGGTGCTGAGGTGAAACACTCTGATGGCTATCCCGCCTGGAAGATGCGCAGCCATAGCGACCTGCAGCGCATCGTCAAGGAGTCGTATGTCAAGCTCTTTGGCAAGGAACCCAATGTGCGTGGCATCCACGCTGGTCTGGAGTGCGGCCTCTTCTCTGAGCGCTATCCCAACCTCGACATGGTATCGTTCGGTCCTACGCTGCGCTTTGTGCATACTCCTGAGGAACGTCTGCTCATTCCTAC
>CADCAG010000064.1 GCA_902799355.1 uncultured Bacteroidales bacterium | reverse complement strand
CTCTGGAACACGGAACCAATGGTAAAACCAAGGGGAGCTGCAGCCTGACGCAGTTCACGCTGATAGGCCCAGGCAATGCTGCCCACAAACGACACAGGCAAATCACGACGGTCGTATGGAGCAATATGGGTTGTGAGGAATTGAGTGAAATTATCTACTACAAGGGATCTCATGCCTGGAGCATCGAGATGGCCATGAATGAAGTCGGAGAACGATGCCAGGAATCGGTTAGCCTGTGGCTGACGGTAGACGCGCTCTATGATATGAGCCAACGACAAACCCGTCTCTGTTTCGAAATCTGCTTTCAATTCTTCTGACAAAAGTCCACTGTACAAATCATGTATGAATCGCTTTCCCAGAACAGCTCCACTACCCTCATCACCAAGAATATAACCCAGTGCAGGAGTGTTTTGAAGAATGTTCTCGCCATCATAAAGGCAAGCATTAGCGCCAGTCCCTAACACACAGGCAATACCGCAGTTATGCCCACAAAGTGAACGAGCGGCGCCCAACATATCACTATGAGCCTCGATCGTATCTGCAGAAGGCAGTGCATTGTGCAGCAACGACCTCATAGGAGCCTCCTGCTCTGGACGAACGCCACTGCCATAAAAATAGACATGCAGCTTTCCTGTATCATAGGTTTGGCAGGCCTCCACACGAGCACTTACCTCACCAAGGATTGCCTTGATCAGGTCGCGACTTTTATGATAAGGGTTGAGTCCCTCTGTGGTGAAAGTGGTCTTAATACTCCCCGAGGTTGAAACTACACTCCAGTCGGCCTTCGTGCTGCCGCTGTCAGCAATCAACAACATAATTCTATCTATTTTATTATTTCCGGCTGCAAAATTAACAAAAATCCGTCAAACACAGAAACTTATTGTATAAATATTTGCAGGATTACCATTATTTTTGTACTTTTGCAGTGCAAAACAATGAAGAACCCAATGAAAAGATTCACACTGATGATGATCCTCCTGGTGGGGATACTGACAGAAACCAATGCCGTTCTGAAGGAAAAGGACCTAAACCAGACCCTTACCATCCTTCAGCAGGAATTGGCGCAATATGAAACAGAACTGGTCACTCGCTCGACCATGCTCAAGCAACGCAACAAACAGATCATCCAGGAACTGGTTAGTACGATGAAGCGCGCCGACCAAAACGCATTGATGCTCTACTCCCAGCAGCAGGACAACGTGTTCGACTTGACTTATGCCTGCCACGAGGCAACAGAACAGTACCGCCAGTTCCACTCCCACCAGTTGCCTTTTACCACTTTCCTTGCACGCAGCGAGGCCGAGATAGCGCGCTACGACAGTCTGATAGGCAGTCTGCGAATGATGCCCGTACGAATATTAGGACCTGATGGAGCCATAAAGCGTGACTCATGCATCACTTTGGCGACTAATATTCGAAGCATACTTAGCGAAGGTTCTGGTCAACTGGAGCAATACATTAATTATTACACCCGAACGGAAAAGCGGTTGAGCCATCTGAATGACTATGCCCAAAAGCGATATACGGACATCCAGATGAGTATATTCGTGAATGGAGGGTCGAACTATTTCACGCTCCTGAGCCGTCTTGGGCGCAACTGGCACATCCTGACAGAGGCTGTGAAGAAGAAATACACACTGAACGCCAATGCCAACAGCGACTGGAGCAGCTACTGGATCTTAGGCACGTTTATTGCCATAGCAGCCTTTATCATATTGGCTATTGTCCTCAACCTGCTGTTTTTCCGTTTCTTCATGCCCAAGCGATTCGATACAGAGGAGTTCCGTAAAAAGCGTACACCGCTGATCATGGCCACCACCACTGTAACTTTCGCCTTAATCCAGGGAATCTTTGTGAACAACACAGGACAGAATTTCCTCGTAATGGCATCGGGTCTGTTGGTGGAGTACGCTTGGCTTCTGGGCGTCATTCTCATCTCTCTGCTTTTACGCGTAAGTGGTCAACAAATACGTAGCGCCTTCAGGATCTACTCGCCACTGCTCACCGTAGGATTCATCACCATCGCATTCCGCATCATCCTCATTCCCAATGAATTGGTGAACATGGTGTTCCCGCCTGTGCTGCTCACATGTGCCATCTGGCAGTGGCTGGTCATCCGCAAACACAAGCGCAACGTTCCTCGTTCTGACATGTTCTATACATACATGTCACAGACCGTCTTCGTCGCCTCCGTTTGCTGTTCATGGGCAGGCTATACACTGTTAGCCGTACAGTTGCTCATCTGGTGGATCATGCAGCTCACCTGCATTCTCACCATCACCTGCATAAGCCTCTACATCAAGAACTATGCCGAGCGTCACGGCCTTGCTCAGAAACCTTTATCCAAGACGTGGGTCTATCAGCTGGCCATGCAAGTGGCTATGCCTGCGATGAGTGTGCTCTCCGTGATGCTGAGCATCTGGTGGGCAGCAAGGGTTTTCAACCTCAGCGAACTTTGCTGGCGCATTTTCAATTACCAGTTTATTAACCTTGAAAACCTAAAGGTGTCAATAGTAAAGTTGACTGTGGTCATCTGTCTGTGGTTCCTCTTCCGCTGGATAGCCAACACCATTCTTGGTCTTCTCAGGATGCACTATGTTCATCGTGACCCGACGACTGCCGCTTCAAGAGAAGTCATGGGAAGAAATGTGATTCAGGTGCTCGTATGGGGTATCTGGCTTATGTTCTCGCTCTCAATTCTCCATATTAGCGTCACGTGGCTCGTTGCCATCTCTGGCGGACTCTCTACAGGTATCGGTTTCGCCTCGAAGGACATCATCGAGAATATCTACTACGGAGCCTCACTGATGGCTGGGCGTATCAAAGTGGGAGACTGGATAGAAGTTGACGGAACAAGAGGCAAGGTACGTTCCATCAGTTACACGTCTACGGTCGTAGATTCCCTTTATGGAGAGGTGATAACTTTCCAAAATTCACAATTGTTCAAGAGCAATTACAAAAACTTGACGCGCAATCACGGCTACGTGCTTGTCGTCATACCATTCAGCGTGGCTTATGGCTCAGATCTGGGACAGGTATCTTCACTCGTCGAGGAGGCCGTCAGCACACTTCGTCACCCAGGGACTGACCGATCGAAACCTGTAAAGTGTGTTGTATCGGAGATGGCCGACTCAGGCATCAACTTCAAGTTGTTCGTCTGGGCAGAAGCTCCCAAACGGGCGTATGTCATCAGCGATGCGTTAAAGTGCATTTACGATGTGCTCAACCAACACGGCATCGCCATTCCATTCCCGCAGAGAGATGTGCGCATTGTGAAGAGTTGAAAGTTTTTAGGAAAATATTTGGTTGTTTTGAATTAATTGCGTATTTTTGCACCATTGTTATGAATAACAAAGTTACGATCATAGCTGGTCCATGCGTCATAGAGTCGGCAGAGTTGCTTGATACTGTGGCGCGTAAGTTGGTGGAAATCAACACCAAACTGGGCACTTCAAT
>CADCAG010000063.1 GCA_902799355.1 uncultured Bacteroidales bacterium | reverse complement strand
CAGACAAATAAATCAGCTGCATAGATACTCAAATGTTAAATATATAGTTAAATCGCATAATATGTTTGGAATTTACCATAGAATGCGGTTCTTTTTGTGCACTTTTTAAAGAATAAAACAGGAAACGGAAAAACGACCGACATCACTCAAGATGTCAGTCGGTTCTTGTATTTTTACTCTAGATGGTGTGCTTAGAATGCGGAGGCTTTCAACTTCAATCCTGCCGTCTCGTCGATGCCGAACATGAGGTTCATGTTCTGTACGGCCTGACCAACGGCACCTTTCAGAAGGTTGTCAATGCAGGAGGTAACGAGAATCTTGCCCTCGAAACCATCGACATGCACCAGTGCCTTGTTGGTGTTTACCACCTGCTTCAGGTCAATGGACTTGTCGCTATAGTGGGTGAAAGCAGCATTGCGGTAGTATTCCTTGTAGGCAGCAATGACGTCGCTGACGGGTGCATCGGTCTTGATGACGGCGGTGCAGAAAATGCCGCGGGCGAAATTGCCACGATAGGGGATGAAGTCTATAGAGGCATCCAGATAACCCTGCTCCTGCTCCAGCGACTGGCGAATCTCGGCAATATGCTGGTGCTGGAAAGGCTTGTAGATACTCAGGTTGTCTACGCGCCACGAGAAGTGGGTGGTGGCGCCTGGCTTCTGGCCAGCTCCTGTAGAACCGGTAATGGCATTCACGCTGACGTCCTCTTTCAGCAGATGCAGCATGGCAGCGGGTAACAGTGCCAGTTGGATGGCAGTAGCGAAACAGCCTGGATTAGCCAGGTGCTGGGCTTTCTGTATCTGTTCCTTGTTGATCTCGGGCAGACCATAGACATAGTCGTGGCTACCCTTGATGCGAAAGTCCTGTGCCAGGTCGATAATCTTGACATTCTCAGGGATGGTATGCTCTTTAAGGAATGCCTCGCTCTTGCCGTGTCCGAAGCAGAAGAATACGACGTCCACCTTGTCGAAAGGCATCTCGTCGGTGAAGCGTAGCTCCGTGTCTCCGAGCAGTCCTTCATGGACATCGCTGACGAGGTTGCCTGCGTTCGACTCCGAATTGGCAAAGACAATCTCCGCCTCAGGATGATTCAGCAGCAGGCGAATCAATTCTCCGCCCGTGTAGCCTGCAGCACCTAATATACCTACTTTAATCATTCGTGTAATTCGTGTAATTCGTGGTCAAAAAAATCAGCGCTTCTCATCTTTGTGAATGCCGTAGTATACGCGGAGTGGGGTAGAGCTGACCTTGATGAAGCCTTTGGCTTCGTCAGCAGTCCAACCAGTCTGTGTCTCGCCATATTCGCCCAACTTGCTCTTCGTCAAGTCGTTGACGGAATCAATACCTACAGTCTCGAAACCATAAGGACGGAGCTTCAGGATGGCAGTACCAGTGACATTGCGCTGGCTGCTGGTGAGCATGGCCTCCATATCGGGCATGACGGGCTCCAGATACTGGCTCTCGTGCAGGAACATGCCGTACCAGTTGGCCACCTGGTCCTTCCAGTACTGCTGCCACTTAGAGAGTGTTGACTTCTCCAACAGACGGTGTGCCTCGATAATCAGCTTAGGAGCGGCAGCCTCGAAGCCTACACGACCCTTGATGCCGATGATGGTGTCACCCACGTTGGCGTCACGGCCGATAGCGTAGCTGGCGCCAATCTCCTCAATCTTCTGGATGGCCTTGATCTTGTCATCAAACTGCTCACCATTCACGGCTACAATCTCGCCCTTCTCGAACTGAATCTTCAGCAGTGACTCCTTCTCGGGGTTCGTGACGTGCTTCAGATAAGCCTCCTCGGGCAGTCCCTGGGTGGGGTCGAGCAGCTCGCCACCACAGATACTGGTTCCCCAGATACCTACGTTATAAGAATACTTCAGTTTGGTAAAGTCTGCAAAATAGCCATTGGCGTTCAGATAGTCGACCTCTTCCTTACGTGTCAGGTTACGGTCGCGCGTCAAGGTGATAATCTCTACACCAGGAGCCATCACGAGGAAGGTCATATCGAAACGGATCTGGTCGTTGCCAGCACCTGTTGAACCGTGGGCGATAGCATCAGCACCAATCTCCTTGGCATAGCGTGCAATGGCGATGGCCTGGAAGATGCGCTCACTACTGACAGAAATAGGGTAGCAGTTGTTGCGCAGCACGTTGCCGAAGATCATGTACTTCAGCGACTTCTCATAGTACTCCTGCGTCACGTCCAGGGTTACGTACTTCACGGCGCCCAGCTTATAGGCGTTTTCCTCGTTTCTCTTCAGCTGTTCTGCTGAAAAACCACCAGTGTTGGCACAAGCGGCATATACCTCATAACCTAACTCCTTGGTCAGATACATCACATTGTAGCTGGTGTCCAAACCACCACTGAATGCTACGACAACTTTTTTCTTGCTCATATCTCTTAATTTCTTAATTCTTAATTCTTAACTCTTAACTCTTAATTTTCTATCTCCTGCAGATGCTTGATGCGCGACAGTACTTCATCGGTTAATTTGGCTGGCAGGTGCTCTGTGGGGTCGAAGAGCATGGCGGTGCAGATGCAGAATTTGCGGTTGCGCTCGCGCAGCACCGGATAGTTGACGCACCCCTCACATCCTTTCCAGAATGCCTCGTCGTCTGTCAGGTCGGCAAATGTGACAGGCTGGTAGCCCAGTGCGGTGTTCATTCTCATGACAGCAGCACCACTGGTCAGAGAGAAAATCTTGGCATGAGGCCAACGGGTGCGAGCCAATGTGAAGGTCAGGTCCTTGATGCGCTTGGCAATGTGCATGCCTCTGAAGTCGGGGTGTACTATCAAACCACTGGTGGTTACATATTGCTGGTTCTCCCATGTTTCAATATAGCTGAAACCCGCAAAACGGCCATCTTTTGTCAGTGCGATGACGGCTTTGGCCTCAAACATCTTCTTGGCCAGGTACTCATGTGTTCTTTTGGCAATACCAGTGCCACGAACCTTGGCAGCCTCGGCTATCGTCTCAAGAATGGTGTCAACATAGACCTCGTGTTCGGGGCCTGCCACCAATACTTCAATATCTGTTTCTTGTTCCATGTGAACTATGAACTCTTAACTATGAACTGGAAAATTACTTCATATTGGGAACCACTTCGCTGAGGGCATCGATGACCTCGTCTTTCGTCACACCTTGCTTGATGACGATAAAGATGGTGTCGTCGCCTGCAATGGTTCCTAATATCTCATTGATATGACTGTTGTCAATATTGTAGGCAATAGAACTGGCATAGCCTGGACGTGTCTTGATGACTCCCATGTTGCCGGAGAAATGAATACTCAGGAAACCTGGTACTTGCATCATCTCACGAACTGACGAAGGTGTGCTTACACGCTTGTACATGGTGTCATTAGGTAATACGTAGACGTAATTGCCACGCATAGAGGCTGCCTTGGCAACCTTCAGCTGCTTGAGGTCGCGACTGAGAGTGGCTTGGGTCAACTTGAATCCTTCTTGCTTGAGAGCGGCTAATAGCTCGTCTTGACTGCCCAACTCCTGGCTGGAGATGATCATTCTGAGGGCTTCTAAGCGGTCGTTCTTTACTTTCATGCTAGTATATTTATACAAAATCGGCTGCAAAGTTACGGATAAATATGCAAACCACCAAACAAATGAGTGTCTTTTTTGCAATTATTTGTCAATTCTGTGTTTTGGGACTTTCTGGTGAGGCTGATGTGACGTCTTCTTGTGTTGTTGTTAGCGCAAACAATTTTGTCCTCGCGCGCGCATTATTATAATAAGGTGTAATCTATATTTGTTCAAACTTTTTTCTATAAAAATTGAATTTTTTCTTGGAAAAGTTTTGGTTATTCGGGAAAAAGTCGTACCTTTGCATCCGCTTTCAGGAAGAGACCTGATGAGCGATAAGAAAAGAGTTCTTTGAAAGTCTTACATAAAACAGAGAAGTAGTACAAGAAGCGAAGTATAATACTTCGGGTAATTCTAGACCGTCAAGCTTCAATAAATACTACCGGATATGAGCGTTCTGAGCATACAGAGAACAAGACATAAAATTTGTACAACTCTGTTAGCAGCGAGAGAAGAGAAAGCTTGCTTTCTATTCCGAGTCGCGACACAGAGTGTATATTTTTTATGCACACATAAAAAATATACAATGTAGAGTTTGATCCTGGCTCAGGATGAACGCTAGCTACAGGCTTAACACATGCAAGTCGAGGGGCAGCATTGAGATAGCTTGCTATTTCAGATGGCGACCGGCGCACGGGTGAGTAACGCGTATCCAACCTTCCCTATAGTAGAGAATAGCCCGGCGAAAGTCGGATTAATGCTCTATGTTCTTCTTTG
>CADCAG010000062.1 GCA_902799355.1 uncultured Bacteroidales bacterium | reverse complement strand
GTGACCACTCAGGTGCATGAAGGCAAAGAGGCGCAGCAGACCATCGTAGTAGGCATCGAAGTAGCCGTCCTCGAAGGGCTCGTGCTTGGCATTCCACAGTGCATCGACAAACTCTTTCTTCTTCTCGTGCTGGCACATCACGGAGGCGGCTGCCGTCGTGGCAACGAGTCCGATGCTGTGACGCAGCTTGCGGAATCCACCAGCCTGCAGTATCTCGTTGTCCTCGGGTAGTGTACCGTCTGTACGATACTGGTCGACGAAAGTGTCAATGCCCTGGCTATAGAAGAAGTTCTGTATCTTCTCACCATACTGGCGCTGCCATTCACCGTCTGCACAGCTCCATTCGTAGTCCATGGCAATGTTCATCGGTACACGCCATGAGTCGTAGCGGAAGTTGTTATTGCCGTTTCTGCGTGGCGCTTCACCCTGAGGACGCTGTCGCATTCCTGGGAAGCGGGGCATCTGCATCTCGCTGCCATCAAACTGACACTGGTCGCCGTTCAGACCCGTCTTCTCATTGATACACTTATGCAGGAATTCGCGACTTTTCTTGGCACACTCGTTCCAATAGCTGCTACGTCCGTCGTCGCCCCACTTGGCCCATACCTCGTAGAAGGCAGGAATGTGGTAGCTGGGGTCGGTGAAGCGCTGGCCGAAACCGTCGGGTGTAAAGGTGATGAGTTTTGTTTCAGGGTCAATGAGATACATCTTCGCGGTTTGCTGTTGGCCGTTAGCTGATGGCTGTTGACCGAAACCGCCGAAACCGCCAAAGCCCTGGCGAGGCTCTGGAGTATACTCCTTGGGTTGTATACAGTTGAGGATGCGCTGAGCCTCTGCCTTGTAGTTGATGCCTGTATCGTTGCCCCAGCGGTTGGAGGCAAAGATCAGTGCGGTGATGAAGTACAGTTCACCGTCGCTTGCGGCACCGTCACTGTTGTGTGTGCCATCAGTCTTGCAGCTCCAGGCAAAGTAACCCTCGCGGATGCCATTCTGGTGCTGCATATATTTTCTCGTGGTTTTTGATGTCGCTGACATAGCCCATCGTGTCGCCTACCTCGAAATATACTTTGTTGGGACCACGGAACACGTCGTTGAACACCTCTTTTAACTTGGCTTCAACGGCTGCGGGCTGGTAGCCCATCTCCACAAAAACGTTACGGTACTTGCCTGTCACGAAGGCGCCTTGGCTTTCCTGAGCCGATGCCACACTAGACATCAGCAAGGCGGTAGCTAATAGTAATCCTTTTAAAGTCTTCATACGTTGATATCTTAGTTTAGTTCATTTCTTTTGCAAAGGTAGTGATAAAAAAGGAAATAACACTATGTTGTTATTCTTTTTTGTAATCGATAAATACTAAATACATTTAAAATATGAAGTAAAATATGGTTATTTCAAAATAAATCATTATATTTGCACTTGAATAAACAACCCAATTAATCATAAACCGAAAATATGAAACGCAGAAAGATTACGGCTCTGATTATCACAGTGTTATTGCTGTCGGTAATAGCTTTAGCACAGAGTACCAAAACCACTTCTTCTAATCCTCAGACGAAGTCTCAGACTGCCTCAGGAGTTCTCCGTGTTAGTATGTAGGATGATGCTGGTGGCACCAAGGGTAAAGAGGGTGCCATCTTCTATGATGCGACGTTCACGAGGCTTTAACTCTACGTCGCCTACAAAAGTGCCGGTATTACTGTTATTGTCGCTAAGCGTATAGCGCAACTGACCACGCTTGTCGCGCGAGACAGTAATGGTACAGTGATTGAGGTCTACACTGGGATCCACAGTCTCAAAAGCAGTGTTAATAGGATTACCCTTCTGGTAGCGGCCTATCACGTTGTCGCCCATCTGCAGAGGAATGACCTGCTTGAAGTGGAACACATTCTCGATAACAACGATGCTACCACAAGAAGAGTTGAGCGTTGAAAGTTGAGAGTTGAGAGTTTCATTCTCCTCCTTCTGTGTCTGACGGAGCTTGCTGACACCAATGCGGATGCCAAACTCCTTACCACACTGATCACACTTGAACACCAACGAATTAGTTTTCTTATACACCCATGCCTCGTAGAATTCCTCGTGCATGTTCATCTTGTTGAGCACCTGGTAGGCTTCGGCCTGGCTGGCAAACTCGTCACTCACCACGCGTACGTTATTATTAGATATGTACACGTGTGCGTTAGGGTAACCATTCTTCTTCAGTTTCTCTACATAGAGTTCGGCATTGGACAACTTGACCTGACTGGCAACGATGATACAATAGGTAACAGAAGGCTGCGCTTCCGTTTCTGCTTCGGCATCAGCTTCCGCATCCTCTGCCTCAATAGCTGCAGCCTTGGCTAACGCTGGTTCAGCAACCACTGGTTCAACAGCAGGTAGGGTAGTGTCCTGAGGAATAAGTTTATAGAGAATGGAGTGTTGCAGCTGGCTCATGGTCTGTGTACCCAGATCGCTATTGGCTACAGGTGTAGCGATGAAAAAGAAGGCTACTACGGCAGCAGCGACAGCTACGGCATTACGAATCCACGACATCTTGATGCTGATGGCACTGTTGTCGTCCTCTTCACTATCGGTGAAATCAAGTAGTTGTGGTTCCTCAGGCTGCTCCTGCAAGGCAACGACTGTGGCCTGACTGGTTACAACAGGCTGTGGAATCTCCACTTCCTTGGCTACGCTGTCTTTCAGACGTTTGAAAGAGAAAGAACTCAAACCATAGAGGTCTGGCGAGAGTATGCCCGACTCACAGGGGGAGAACTCGTAGTTGCCCTCCTGATTGACGGTGAGTTCACCTAAATCATCCAGGGTGTAGTGGCCTTCTTCCTCCAGCTGATGCTTCAGTTCAGCAACCTCATTTTCAATACGACGCAGGGCTTCGGGGTAGGAAATGTCGTAAGCCTCAACATATGACTGAGCCAGAACAGAGTCGTTCATGCGCAGTTGAGGATTGAATCCTAAGGTACGAAGTGGGGGAAGAAAAGATTTATCGGACGCATCATAACGCGCAGGAATATTGTGCGTTATGAATCCGCCAAAGTCTGGCACAATAACACAGTCATTGGCCAGTAGCAGAATCTCGATATGTCTTTGTAGCTCTATCACGGTTGCAAAATTACGACTTTTTTTCGGAAATGGCAAATAAAAATCGACGAAATATTGAAAAAACTTTCATTATCTCGATTTTTATTACTACTTTTGCAGTGTTAAAACGACTAAAACGCTATTATGGAGTTCAAGAAAACCGCAATCGAAGGAGTGTATATCATTGAACCTCGTGTATTTAACGATGCACGCGGGTACTTCTTTGAGGCGTGGAAGAAGGAAGAATTTGAGAAAAATATAGGCAAGATAGAATTTGTGCAAGACAACGAGTCGAAGTCATCCTATGGTGTTCTTCGTGGTCTGCACTACCAGAAAGGAGCTGCCTCGCAGGCCAAGCTGGTGCGTGTCATCAAAGGCAAAGTGCTGGATGTTGCTGTAGATATTCGCAAGTCGAGTCCCACATTTGGCAAGCATGTCATGGTGGAGTTGAGCGATGAGAATAAGCGTCAGTTCTTTATCCCACGTGGTTTTGCCCATGGTTTTCTGGTATTGAGCGACGAGGCCATCTTCACCTATAAGGTCGACAATCCCTATGCTCCGCAGGCCGACGCAGGTATTCGCTGGAATGATCCAGACATAGGCATTGAGTGGCCTATAGATCCAAAAGATGTCGTTACCAGCGAGAAAGACTTGAAACAGCCTTTTTTCAAAGACGCAGAAGTCTTCTGAGAAGTAAATAACAAAGCGCAACAAGTAAGACAATGAATAGACGCAACGGATTAATAATTACATGTGTGCTCATGTTAGCAGCTTTTGTCAGCTGCGGACAACGTGCAGGAGATGCTAACCTTCCGGAAAGCAAGGAAGCCAAGCAGCTGCTGCAAGGCATGTGGTGCGACAAAGAGACGGAGAGTGTGGTCTTTCTGATGAAGGGCGACTCCGTCTATTACCCTGACTCCACCAGCATGCCTGCCTATTTCCGTGTCTATGCCGACACGCTCTACATCGGTTCTACAGCCCGCTACCATATCAAGAAGCATACCGAGCATCTGCTGTGGTTTACCAGTGGCGACGGTGAACTCGTCAAGCTCGTCAAGGACGACGACGCTGCTGACGAGAAAGATGCCTTCGACCACCACAACACACCTGTCCTCTCACTGACTGACGTGCTGAAGAAAGATACGGTGGTCAGCTACGACAACAGACGCTACCACCTGTATATCGCTGTGAACCCCACCAAGTACAAGGTGTCGCGCCACACCATTAACGAGGATGGTCTGGACGTCGAGAACGTGTACTACGACAACATCATCCACCTGAGCATCTTCAATGGTGCTACGCAGATTTTCTCGCGCGACTTCCGCAAACAACACTACCAGCAGCGCGTGCCCGCCCAGTTCTACGATCAGGCAGTGCTCAACAATATGGAGTATGCCAGCATCGACGAGAAGGGCATCCACGTGGATGTCTCTGTCTGTACGCCTGGCGATGCCAGCTGTTATCTGATAGGTCACATCATCTCGTTCGACGGACAGCTCTCCACCGAATTATTAGAATATTAGCATCTTGAAGGTCACACTGCTACAAACCGATATTCAGTGGGCTCAGGCCGAGCAGAACATCCTCCAGGCAGAGCGCATGATGGCTGAAAACCCAGGCAGCGACCTCTATGTGCTGCCCGAGATGTGGAGCACGGGATTTGCCACCGAGCCTCACCATATCGCTCACGAGGAGCATGCCAACACTGCGCTGCAATGGATGCAGGATGCTGCCCGTCGCTATCATTGTGCCCTCAGCGGCAGTGTGGCTGTCCACCTTGCCGACGGCACATTCCGCAATCGTCACTATTTCGTCGACGGCAGGGCGGGGCAGACCTACTACTACGACAAGCGCCACCTCTTTTCTTATGGTCACGAAGACCAGTATTTTACGCCAGGCAACAGTCACCTCGTCGTCGAGTACGAAGGTTGGCGCCTGCTCATACTGACCTGCTACGACCTGCGCTTTCCTTGTTGGAGCCGTTATGCCACCGGACGCGAATACGACGCCATCGTCATTGTTGCCAACTGGCCCGACTCCCGTCAAGAAGCCTGGCAGGTGCTCACCCAGGCGCGAGCCATCGAGAACCAGTGCTATCTGGTGGGTGTCAATCGTGTAGGCGACGACCACAAATGCCACTACATTGGCGGCAGTGTGGCAGTGGGTGTTACGGGCCACGTCATTGCCCGCTGTGGCGATGCTGTCGAAGCCCTCACCGCCACTCTCGACAAGGAGGAACTCGAGTTCCGGCGCAGCAAATTCCGCGTTCTGGACGACAGAGACTGACGAAAACCTGTTTTTCTTTTAGAAAAAGCAAAATAAAACTTAATTTATTTTGCACTTTGCACCATTATTTGTACCTTTGCATGGTTTAATAAAATAGTAAAAAACGCGTCAGCGGGCTTAAAAATGCCCTTAAACGCAAAAATGGTGAAATCGTAAATAGTAAAATCGTAAAATAGTAAAATATAGTAATGGATCAGACATTTGACAACGACAGAATTGTAAAAATCAACATTGAGGAAGAGATGAAGTCATCGTACATCGATTATTCGATGTCCGTTATTGTGGCTCGTGCCCTGCCCGATGTGCGTGACGGTTTCAAACCCGTACACCGCCGCATCCTGTATGGTATGATGGGCATTAACAACGTCAGCACGCAGCCCTATAAGAAATGTGCACGCGTAGTCGGTGAGGTGCTCGGTAAGTACCACCCCCACGGTGACTCTTCTGTTTACGGCGCCTTGGTGCGTATGGCCCAGGAGTGGAACATGCGCTACACGCTGGTAGACGGTCAGGGTAACTTCGGTTCGGTAGACGGTGACTCACCGGCTGCCATGCGTTACACCGAGTGTCGCCTGTCGAAGATGGGCGAACATATCATGGACGACCTCGAGAAGGACACCGTCGATATGGTCAACAACTTCGACGACTCACTGGTAGAGCCCAGTGTGATGCCTACCAAGATTCCTAACCTGCTGGTCAACGGTGGTAACGGTATTGCTGTAGGTATGGCAACGAACATGCCTACCCACAACCTGGGTGAGGTCATCGACGGCTGCTGCGCCTACATTGACAATCCCGATATCGACACCGACGGACTGATGCAGTATATTCCCGGTCCTGACTTCCCCACAGGAGCCTACATCTATGGTCTGCAGGGCGTGCGCGACGCCTACGAGACGGGTCGCGGTCGCATTGTCATGCGTGCCAAGGCCGAGATTGAGTCTACCGAGACCCACGACAAGATTGTCGTCACGGAGATTCCTTACGGCGTCAACAAGGCAGACCTGGTGAAATATATCGCCGACCTCGCCAACGAGCACAAGATTGAGGGCGTGGCCAATGTCAACGACGAGTCAGGCCGTCAGGGTATGCGTATCGTCGTCGACTGCAAGCGCGACGCCAATGCCAACGTGCTGCTCAACAAGCTGTTCAAGATGACAGCCCTGCAGAGCTCGTTCTCTGTCAACAACATCGCCCTGGTGAAGGGTCGTCCCCGTCTGCTCAACCTCAAGGAGTGCGTCAAGTACTTCGTCGAGCACCGCCACGACGTAACCATCCGCCGCACCCAGTACGACCTGAAGAAGGCGCAGGAGCGTGCCCACATCCTCGAAGGATTGATCATNGCCGTCAACAACATCGACGAGGTGGTACACATTATTAGAAATAGTAAGACCCCCAGCGATGCCCAGCGCAACTTGGAGCAGCGCTTCAACCTCGACGAGCTGCAGTCAAAGGCTATCGTCGACATGCGTCTCAGCCAGCTCACGGGTCTGCGCGTCGACCAGCTGCACCAGGAGTATGACGACTTGATGAAGCTGATTGCCGACTTGGAGGAAATCCTGAACAACCCCGAGCGCTGCAAGCAGGTCATGAAGGACGAGCTGCAGGAGGTGAAGGAGAAGTATGGCGACCCACGCCGTACAGAGATTATCCCCTTCGACCACGAGTTCAATGCCGAGGACTTCTATCCCGACGATCCTGTGGTTATCACCATCTCTCACATGGGCTATATCAAGCGCACCCATCTCGACGAGTTCCACGAGCAGGGACGCGGCGGCATGGGCTCCAAGGCTGCACGCCATCGTGACAACGACTTCGCAGAGTATATCTATCCTGCCACCATGCACAACACCTTATTATTCTTTACGAAGAAGGGCCGCTGCTACTGGCAGAAGTGCTACGAGATTCCCGAGGGCGACAAGAACTCCAAGGGTCGTGCCATTCAGAACATGCTCAATATTGATCCCGACGACGCCATCAATGCCGTGCTGCGCATCAAGAACTTCAACGACGAAGAGTTCCTGCAGTCACACTACGTGGTGTTCGCCACCAAGCAGGGTATCATCAAGAAGACACGCCTCGACGCCTATAAGAACGTTCGTGCCGCCGGTGTCATCGCCATCAACATCAATGAGGGCGACGAGGTGGTAGGCGTTCGTCTGACCAACGGCAGCAACGAACTCCTGCTCGCCAACCGCAACGGTCGTGCCGTACGCTTCGACGAGAACGACGTTCGCACCATGGGACGTGTGTCTACGGGTGTCATCGGTATGCGCCTCGATGGTGGCGACGACGAGGTTGTCGGACTGGTATGCGTCAACGACCCGCAGACAGAGACCATCATGGTGGTTTCTGAGAATGGCTACGGCAAGCGCTCTGAGGTCGAGGACTACCGCAAGACAGCACGTGGTGCCAAGGGTGTGAAGACCCTCGCCATTACCGAGAAGACAGGCCGCCTGGTAGCTATCAAGGTGGTTACCGACGAGAACGACCTGATGATTATCAACAAGTCGGGTGTGCTGATTCGTCTGAAGGTTGCCGACGTCCGTGTCATGGGTCGTGCTACCCAGGGTGTGCGTCTCATCAACCTCACCAAGAAGAACGACACCATCGCCAGCGTCTGCAAGGTGATGTCCAGCCAGGACGAGGATGTCGAAGAGGCTGAGGTGCTCAACGAGGAGATGCCCGCAGAGCCCGCCGACGCTACCGAGCTGATACAAACGAATGAAGAATAAACGTTTAACCAAAATTTAGACCTTATGAAAAAAATGATGATGATGGCAATGATGCTGGTAGCAAGCGCTACCTCCTTTGCCGGTGACAGCGACGCCCTCAAGGCAGTCACAAAGTCCAAGAACTATGCCGAGGCAGCACAACTGCTCAAGCAGAACATCGATCAGATGACTGATGCTGCAGAGAAAGCCAAGGCTTACAACCATCTGGTAGACCTCGCAATGAAGAAGGTCACTAAGGAGACGGGAATCATTCTGGAGAATCAGGTAGGCCAGCAGATGGGCCGTGCCGCCAACGAGATTGTGCCTTACGACACGCTGGGTCTCGCCGACGCTCTCTGCGATGCCATCTATAGTGCTATCGAGTGTAACAAATACGACCAGCAGCCCAATGCCAAGGGTAAGGTTGCTCCTAAGTTTGCCGAGAAGAACGCTCAGCGCATCTGGGCCAACCGCATCCACCTGGTCAACATCGGACAGGAAGAGGCTCACAAGGAGACCAAGGACAACGCCTTGAAGTTCTGGGGTGCTTTCGTTGACTCTGGTGTAGACCCTCTCTTCGAGGCTCAGAACCACGAGTCTGAGAAGGAGTTCTTCGGACAGGTAGCCCTGTTCTCTGGCCGTTATGCCTACGAGAAGAAGGACTTCGAGCGCGGCAACCGCTATATCGCTATTGCCAAGAAGGACCCCACACAGGCTCAGGACGCACTGGCTACTCAGCTCTACTACATCCGTACCGACCTGAAGAACCACGCTGACTCCGTCACTGCTCTCAACCGTCTGAAGGAGCTCTACGAGGCTGACCCCGAGAACGACGCCATCCTCGATGCTCTCAACAGCATGTACGATGGCATGAAGGACAGAGCCGCCCAGCATGCACTCCTCGACAACCACCTTGCCAAGTACCCCAACAGCTTCGCTGCTCTGGCTAACAAGGGTCTGCTGGCTATGGCCGACAACAATGCCGACAAGGCTGCCGAGTGGCTCCGCAAGGCTGCCGCTGCTAAGCCCGACAACGCTGTCATCTTCACCTACCTGGGTATCTGCCTCAGCTCACAGGCTGCCACCACAGAAGATAGCGCCAAGAGCAAGGATTTCTACAAGCAGGCTATCGAGGCCTTCGACAAGGCTAAGGAGCTCGACCCCGAGAAGCAGCAGGCCAACTGGGGCTACAACCGCTACCAGGCTTACTACGGCCTCTATGGCGAGGACGATGCCCGCACCAAGGCTGCCGAAGCCGACAGATAATCGTTTTAGGTTTCATAAAAACACAATGGACTCAGAGGGGTTGCACTCTCTGAGTCCATTATTTATGTGTGAAACAGTATCTATCACCTGTTTCACTTCTTTTCGTCAACAAGCAATCAGCCTGATTTTGCGTCTGTTCCCCTCTGGTCGTACAGCAAAGTGCAGCCAGTAGCTACCTCGGGCATTACGCTCTATCAGCAACTCGTCGAAGTCCTCTTGCGACTCGTCACTGATGTCCAGTAGGATGACGGCATAGTGCAGCAACTGTTCCATACCCAGCACACGGATGTCTACGGCACAACCCGTCAGATGGTTTGAGGTTGCTACGCCACCTACTGCCTTGTTTACTGCAGGCGAGCGATAACCGCTGTTAATGATAATGGGCACTTCCCCTCCCCTCGGGGAGGTCGGGAGGGGGTTGACTCTCGCTCTCAGCTTCTCCAACCACCCACAGAGGCGCTTCAGGTTCTTTACTTGTGCCTCGTTGGGCACGTTCTCTATTCTCGTATTTGTTTTGCAGAGCTCAGCGAGCGTAAAGTGCTCGCTGAGTCTGTCTTGCTTGTCAATTGTCATGTTATTCATACTTTTTTGTCTTGTATTTGTCGCTCTTCTGGAAACTGCCATCTGCCATCTGTACCACATACTGACGCTTTTTCCATGTGCTAATCATGTTGCCAGTCTTTTCTGTGTCCATCCCCTGTTGTCGTCTCACCCTATTTGCATCCTCTAAAGTAAAGTTATCGGGCAACAGTTCCAGCAAGTTCTGAGGGCCAGGCTTATTGACACGTGCATTGTCGCCGTTCTCAGCCCGTTCAATGTCCTCACCAAAGAAGGCCATCTTGCACCAGAGGTCGTAGTTAAGGCTCCAGCGGACAAAATCCTCAATGCTCTTCTCCCACTTCTGGCCATTGGCGACAAACAGCACACATGCCTTCAGCCACGCTATGACACAGGCTCGGAACGAGAGGTTCCAGTAGGTGTCCGACTGCGACAGCTGGGCAAACTCGGCACACTCCTGCTGCAGCTTCTTGGCCAGCTTATAGGCCTGCGGACAGTCTATCAGCCCACGAGCCGACACCAGGTTGTCGATGTAAGGTTTCAGAGCCTCGTCGAATGCTATATCGTACTTGCCATAGATGGGCTGCTGGCTACCAATCTCCTGCTTTGGAATGGTGCAGAAGTTGATACGCGAAATGGGACCGTCTGTCAGGACTCGTCCAAAGAAACGACGCCCTTTGAGAATCGTCGTACATGCATTCCAGTTGAAGCGGCACATCGGGCGAGCTGTCACCGACTGCGTGCCGATACGTGTCTGACCATACTCGGCATTGGTGTCAAACGCCAGACACATCAGCTGGAAGTGCTGCTTGCCCGTCTGACCCTTCAGCTGTTCAAAGAGGTCTAGCTCGTTCAGCTTCACATAGACAAAGTGCCCCTCTGCCTCGTCCATGCGCGTCACCAAGGCAGGCTTCGTCATGTCGGGGTCAATGATCTGGATAATCAGCCCCTCGGGGCGCAGCAGCTTGTCCTTGTTGGCACCCTTCTTCTGACAGTCCTTCTTCCACTCAGCCTCACGGCGCTCGTTCTCCTCGTCACGATGCTTGATGTCGGCCATGATGTGACGGATAGGCTCATCAATACAACCCTTACCGGCACCCGTGCCAGCCATCAGACAGTTCATCAGCGTAGCCTCATGCTCCACCTGGTCGGTATAGGTGAAGCGCACATCACACAAGTGTGTCGCCAATGGTGGAAATACCGCATGAGCCACAGCCGGTTTATACATCTCCGGAGTCTTCGATGTCAGCAGCTCTACCAGCTTCGGCAACTTCTTCGGCATCTCTGGTGGCTCAGTACACAAAGGGCTTCTTCGGCATCTCTGGTGGCTCAGTACACAAAGGGGACGGTTCTTTTTGTGTACTTTCTGATGTCTTCTGCTGTGCCTTGGCGTTAATCTCTCGGAGGGCGGTATTCATAAAGCCCTTGTTGGCATCGTACTTCTCGTAGAAGTAGTCTATGAGCTTCTGACAGTCCTCCGTCTGCGAGTAGTTCGGCAGTCGGTGGGCAACGACAGCCCTCAACTGTTCCTTAGTCATCAGCTTGGCAACACCCACCGACAATACCGCCATTAGATTCGCATGCCAGTTGTGAACACCCCAGACGTCCATTGCGTCAGCCTTTAGTCCCGCCAGTCCTACACAGAGGTCAAAAGCCTCCAGCGACTGAGCACTTGCTTCGCCCACTTCTTGGGGAGTAATGTTGGCAGGTTCCTCAGCGACTTCCTGTGCGGTCTTATTCGTCAGATTCGTGCCATTCGTGTTCGTCACCATCACCGCTTCCTCAATGCTGAACACCTCGTCGTCCAGGAACAGCAGGTCGTCGTTGGTGGTGGTGAAGAACACGCGCGTAATGTCTTTGGCACCTTTATCGTATTCTACCCCCAGAAGGTTGCTGGCCCACCGCAGGTTCTCCTCTTGCGAGAGCTCCTGCTTACGGCGAAACACCAGATGATAGCCCTGTCCGCGAGCACTCCTCTCCAGCATCAGCAGACCCAACTCGTCCTTCTTGCCGAGAATACGGCTGCAGAGCTCTTCCATCTCGCCCTGACCGATATGGTCAATGTCCATACCTATGCTGCTACTCATTCGCTTCGAGCCCTTCAGCGTGCCGTCCTCATTTGGCAGACACGAGTAGTTCATCTGCACGAGCTTTGACTTCAGCTGCTCCTTGCCCTCGCGGACGCCCTTCAGCAACGACTTCTGTTCGCCGCCATCCCTCTGGCTCAGATACTCCTCTCTGTTCAGG
>CADCAG010000061.1 GCA_902799355.1 uncultured Bacteroidales bacterium | reverse complement strand
TCAGACCAGTGATGGCAGGGTAGTGGAGCGTACGATGGGAGTACCTCAAGGGTCTGTGATAGGTCCTGTTTTAGCCAATCTGTTTCTGACGTATGTGTTTGACAAGTGGATGGAAATCAATTTTCCTACGATACCTTTTGAGAGGTATGCCGATGATACCATTTGTCACTGCCGTACCGAGAAGCAGGCGCAGTATCTGAAAGTATGCTTGGTAAAGCGGTTTGCAGACTGCGGACTGAAACTGAACGAAGAGAAGACCAAGATAGTCTATTGTAAGGATAGTAACCGCAAGGGTAACTCCGAGCATACTTCCTTTGACTTTTTGGGCTATAACTTCAGACCTCGTAAAGCCAAGAACAGCAAGACAGGGCAAATCTTCACTGCATTCAGTCCTGCGATAAGCAAGAAGGCGATGTTGAAGATAAAGGCGGAAATAAGAAGTTGGAATCTGAATCGTCAGACGCATATGAGCATAGAGCAGATAGCAGAGAGGATAAACCCGATAGTCAGCGGATGGATGAATTACTACACGAGATTCGGTAAGTCTGAGTTTTGGAAGGTAATGAGTTATCTGAATGATAGGCTATCAAGATGGGTGAAGCGCAAGTACAAGCGTTTTCGTACGAAATTTGGTAAAGCCTATGACTGGCTTGTAGAATGTGCAGCACATAACAGACAAATGTTCTCTCATTGGACGAGTGGGTACATCCCATATCCGCGACTTTACAAATTGAAATAAATGAAATTATTAACAATTTAAGCAAAAGAGTTAAGTACGAAGAGCCGTGTGACGGGAGACTGTCAAGCACGGTTCCGTGAGAAGGGAGGGTGAAAGTCCCTCCACTTACTCGACAGATGATCATAGAAGAGAGACTACCCACTTCGACGAAATGAAATACAAGAGTTGGGGCTTTCGGCAAGTTAACCAGAGACCTTTTATAGTATTCTCTGAAACATTATTTGGCGATATCTTGTAATGAAGGAAATATGCAATGAACAATTTCTTACGTAAAATGAAACTTTTTGGTTTGTTACGCATCATATTACGAATAAAATATGTACCTTTGCAGCGGTGTTTTGCAAAAGGCACTAATTATATTGCTCAATTTCTCCGACGAACTGCGACCTCGAACGAGATTAACGAGCAAACCTACATACATGGAGTATGCGCTTTAGGCGCAGACTCTTCCATAGTATGTAGAGGCTGTCGCAGGCCTGTCGGAGAATATGGATGGGGCCTGCGCTTTCTTTATGCCTTTGAGTTAGTGCTCTCCCCACAGAATTTGGATGAGAGAATTAACAATAAATACAAAATACAATAAAGATTTAACCATTATGAGAAAACAGTTTTATTTTCTGCTGCTCTCGGTATTGCTCAGCATACCTTTGGGCATGAAGGCGACCATCGTTGATGATCCTGGTGTTTTTGACTTTTCTCCATTTTACGATCCATCATCAGGTGTCATTGGTTTATCACTTATGTTTTTCCCTTCAGAAGAGGGAGACACGGTTTACATTCCTGATTATATCTATGAGAATAACCAGTACAAATATGTAGTCAACATCAACACTGGCGCATTTTACGACTGCCATGCCAAATACATCCGTCTGCCAAACCATCTGAGATTTATTCAGGACTATGCTTTCCACTATTGTTGTTTCCTGACCACATTGGAGTTTACAAACGATATTAGTGATATAGACTTCGGAGAAATCGATGATATTGTAGGCGGTTGTAACTATGTGGACGAAATTATTGTGCCGCTTGAATACTTAAGTAATTATATAGAAGACCCGGAAGATAGGTTTTTCCCTTTCTATTTATACGAGCAATTAAAAGGAAAGAGAGTCCTTTCAACCTATAATAAAATGATGTGGTCTGATTACAAATTTAAGGTTGGTGGAAACGTCACCCCCTTTTATTGCACAGGAGTAAATGGAACAACAGCGACAATAAATAGTAATGTTAATGTTGTTCCAGCAAATACAGCTGTTTGCTTAAAAGGCAATGATGGGAACGTCGTTTATGCAATAGCAACAATGAATAATGCCGATAATGTAACTGTATATAGCAATATTCACAATGTAAATAGTACGACAAACATAACCAACTCATCCGGCAATTATCATCACGATTTCAATGGCTTAAACTATTTCGAAACAATTACTACAACTGTTTGTTTTGAACCATATTCTGCTTATTTAACAACTTCATCATCTGATGATATAAGTGTACCCTCTAATTAAAAAAACAAAATGAAACGAACATTCAATCTCATCCTCACCCTCGCCTTCTGGCTCGTGGCGGCACAAACGGCGACGGCACAGGAAGCAGCAGTTTACGACCTTGTCACCGAGGTTCCTGACGTCGATGACGGGCAGGCGACGAACTGGGACACTGAGTATGACTATGACAGTTTGGTTGACGGCGACACTTACACGGTTTACGGCATCAGCAATGCCAATCCCTGGGTGGAGTTCCATTACTCACGTGCCTTCGTCCCCAAGAAGTATATCCTCTGGACAGGTGATTATTACTCCTTTGCTTACAATCCAGCAACGTGGACTATCAAGGCGAAACTGAACAAGACCGACGAGTGGACGACTCTTGCAACCGTTGACAACAGCAACGGTGACCAACTGCCAGAGAATGACCATACCTCAAAGGAATTCAGCATCGAAAGCAACACGAAAGCCTACAAGTATTTCCGCTTCGAGGCAACAAGAAAAAGCAACGGTCAATTCCAACTTGGCGAGTTACAATTCAAGGAGGCAACGGCTAAGTTAGAATTGACGTGGAAGATGTACCCTAACGGCGGTACAAATCGTACTGTATCCGGCAATACTGCCGACTTTACAAACGCCGAGGGCAATGTGATGCGCCATACATGGACAGGCAATCCTACCTCTAATACGTGGAGTGATAATTGGTTCACATTCCACAAAGCCATCGACAACCAGCTTCAAGTGACCTTCCCATATCTCACGGGCAAGGTGACCAAGGTCGAAATCAATGGCATTAACTTCAGTCCCGCTGGCATGAGCCTTTCCGTAAGCAACGGCTTAACGAACCTGAAGAACGGGAACAGTAATTACTTTGAGTCATCGGCCGCCAGCCAATACAGGAGCGTTTCCTTCACGGGTGAAATAGACGTAAATACCACCAACTATCTGAGGTTCACTTTCGCCCAAACCACATCAGAAGAAGTATGGAATCAGCGCTTTGACTTTAATAATGGCACCATCAAGGTGACCTTGGTGAAGGAGAAGAAGGCTGACCTCGGTCACACCTTCACATCCATCACGGCCAATGGCAACGTGCTGACCGCCACCTGCACCAGCACCGATGCCGACCACGTGGCCCTGTACGGTGCCAATCATCATTTCACGCTGACGCTTAACGCCGCCGACGGCATGGCCAATTTTATTAATCCCGTCAACGCATCGATTACCCCGTCGGTTGGCGACTTCAACGAGGACACACAACTCGGAGCCACGTGTACCGTCGAGTACGCCCCGCAAGGCACCCCACAAAGCAGCAGCAGTTGGACAACGTCCGCACCTTATGTCGCAGGCAACTACACCGCCCGCGCCACCGTCAGAATCAACAGCACGGACTATGTGCTGACCGCGAACTTCAGCGTCATTGAGGGACACTATATTACCAACAACCACCCGCAGCAGTTAAGCGTCGACAAGACAGGAGGAGCCATGGCGGGCGAAGACGTTATCGTCACCTTTACGCCGAAGATGGGCGAGAGCGTGGCGACGCTGACCGTGACGGGCGACAACACAAGCCTAAGCCTCACTAACGGCATCACCGACAATGGCGACAACACCTACACATTCGCCATGCCCAATGAGAATGTGACCCTTGGCGCCACGTTCACGTTCCCGACGAACGCCAACTTCACGCAGGACGGTGACACCTACACCATCAAGAACTCCGACGGGTGGGACTACTTCTGCCAGCGTATGAAGTATGACGCAACTCTGGACGGCTTCAGCGGCAAGACTGTAGAACTCGCCGATGACATCAGCGTCTCGATGATGACGGGCACTGTGCATCCCTTCAAGGGAACGTTCGACGGCAAAGGCAAGACGCTGACGTTCAACCGCACTGCCGAAGCCACGTACACCGCCCCCTTCCAGAACACCAACGGCGCCACCATCTGCAACCTCCACGTTGAGGGCACCATCACGGGCGACGTCTATTCCTACTTAGGCGGTCTGGTAGGCAGTTCCGAGGGCGACATCACCATCAGCAACTGCCACGTGAGCACCAAAATCAGCACCAAATACGACAGCAACACCAACAGTTCGAACGTCGGAATCGGCGGCATCGTGGGCTACATACACTACACGACCTACGGTCAAAAATGTCAAATCACGGGCTGCGTCTATGACGGACTCATCTACAACCCGGAATATTCCGGCACGACCTACGGCTGCGGCGGATTCGTCGGCTGCCTGTCAGACTACGTGTATGTTGAGCTCACCGACTGCCTCTTCATCGAAGGCCAGTACGACAACAACGGCGGCAAGCGCGAACTGCTGTGGGGACATGACAACAACATGAACAGCACCTTCTTTCACCGCACCAACTATCAAGGCTCCGGCAAACTGACCAACTGCTTCTTCGTCGCCACACACTTCCTGAAGCAAGGCTCGCCCGCTGTGGAATCGGCCACTGCCCCCACCAACTTCGCCCACTTCGGCGACCCGACGACCGACTACGGCTTCCTGAAGGTGTATGGCCACACCATGGTCTTCGGCGGCAAGTACTACACGCCGATATATGGCGACCTGGTGGAGAAATACGACTACAGCGGGGGGAAGAGTTACAACATCGAATACGACGACGCACCCCTCGGCATCCCCGACATCACGTCGCACCGCATCACGCTGGCCCACGACAACGCAAACCCGTCGGGAAAGTTCTACGAGTTCAAGGGTATCGAGGAGGATTTGGAGCACAAGTGGGTGGCCGTGATGATAGAAGCGGGCGAGACATTATCGAACGAGGTGGTCGAGAACACGCTGCAGGCCAACCATCCGTACCTCTACGTGCCCGGCGAGAGCACGGAGTATTTGGACATCTATGTTGGCGGCACCGGCATCTCCATCTTCACCGAGGGCAACGAGGGCGGCGAGAAGGAGACGGAGTATTACTACGGTGACGGCATGCCCTGGAACCACTGGATGTTCAAAGGCACCTACCAGCCGCGCTACTGGAGCGAAACCGAGCACTTCGAGGAAGTCGGCAAGGTGTATGGCTTCGCAGGAGCGAGCAAGGAGGTGGACGGAAAACTCGTCGAGGCTGGCGAATTCGTGAGGGCAAAGATCGGCGCAAAGATCCGCCCCACGTCGTGCTACCTGAAGTGGGTTGAGCCACAGACCGACAATGCCCGTGGCCTGACCCGCGGCACAGTGGCTGACGAGGAACTGCCGCAGCGCATCACCGTGAAACTCGTCTCGGCCAGCGGCGAGACTACCGCCATCGGCACCCTCGACACCACGACGGGCGAGGTATCATTCGACAGCGAGGCATGGTACACCCTCGACGGCGTCCGCCTCAGCGGCAAGCCCACAGCCAGGGGCATCTATATCAACAACGGGAAAAAGATTGTAATCAAATAACGAATGGAGGACACAGCAATGAAAAAGAGAGCATACAAGAAACCTTCAATGAGAGTAGTCGAGCTGCAACATAGGACATGCCTGCTTCAGGCAAGTGCCACGCCTCCCAACGAAATACCCGACTACGACGACTGGATGGAATAATTTGAATGCTAACATGATGAAATGACAACTATGCCCAAAGGCATCAATTGGAATGAACAATTCTACAAACTCCTGCGCCTGTCATTAGGGCTGACGCAGGAGTTTCCTGTTGAGGTGGATGCCGACGGATGGCGACGATTGTATCAGACAGCCATACGCCAGTCGCTCGTCGGTGTCTGCTATCAAGGCGTGTGCCTGTTGCCAGAGTGCAGCAAGCCGCCTGTGGAGATTGCCATGCAGTGGGCCAGCGAAGCAGAAAGCATCAAAGGGATGAATGAACTGCTATATCAAGAGGCAGCACAACTCACACGCGAGTTTGAAGAGAAGGGCCACCGGACAGCAATACTGAAAGGACAGGCCAATGCGCGGCTCTATCCCGATAAGTATGAGCGACAGCCCGGAGATATTGACATCTGGGTGGAGGGTGGACGGGAGAGCGTATTGGCTCTGCTGCCCAACCATCCGAAGGCTGCGTATCACCATGTGCATCTGCCAAAGAACGAGCTGGGCGTGACGGTGGAGGTGCATTTCCGCCCATCGTCGGGAAACTTCAATCCGATCACGAACAGAAGGCTGCAACGATGGTTGGAGCGAGAGATACTTCTTGTATCACAAGTGGAGGAAGGCTT
>CADCAG010000060.1 GCA_902799355.1 uncultured Bacteroidales bacterium | reverse complement strand
CATCGTCGAGAACTGTCCTTGGAAGGTAAGGTTCATCAGGGCAGTATGGATGATGTCATCCTGGTGGTGGCCGAGGGCAATCTTGGTACAACCAAGCTCTTGGGCGACATTGAAGAGCTGCTTGCGGCGCTGCCAGGAACAGAGGAAGCAAGCGGGCTTCAGCTTACTCTTGCCCGACGGAGAACCGTCGGGAGTTGTGGCATCCTTAGCGGGAGAACCGTCAGGAGTAGTGGCGCTTACGTTGGGAGTAGCCGCGAAGCTGGTGGTGACGATGTGGAGAGGAACGGCGAGATGGTCGCAGAAGGACTGCAGGTAGGAGGTGTCTGTCTCGTAATGAATATTGTCCATGCGGACGTGCAGGGCCTCGACGGTGAAGTGGGGGACATTGATCTTGGAACGGCGGGCGAGGAACTCTAACAGGCAGAGCGAGTCTTTGCCACCAGACAAACCGACGAGGATCTTGTCGTCCTCGTCGATGAGCTGGTATTGCCCCAGCGCTTTATTGAATGTTTTCCAAAGTCGTTCGTCGAGCGTCATTTACTTATCCATAAATACCAGATAGACGGCGCAGATAATGAGGAAGAATGCCAGAATGTGGTTCCAGTGCAGGTGGGTGCCTTGGAACATGATGTTGGCAATGATGCAGAATACGGCTAGCGAGATGCACTCCTGGATGACCTTCAGCTGAATGAGGTTGAAGGGGCCGCCATTCTCGACGAAGCCGATGCGGTTGGCAGGAACCTGACAGCAGTACTCCAGAAAGGCGATGCCCCACGAGAATACGATGACGCCAAAGAGCGGCCAGTTGCTGCTGGTGCCTGACTCCTGTAACTTTAAATGCCCATACCAAGCAAGCGTCATGAAGACGTTGCTTAGTATGAGCAAAATGATGGTGTATAGTCCGTTCATAATATTTTTGTAATTGCGGGAAAACCGCAATTCACACTATTTATTATTCTGAAGGAAATTATCCATGTTTTGTGCGGCACGACGACCGTCGCCCATGGCGAGGATGACCGTTGCACCACCGCGCACGATGTCACCACCTGCGAAAATCTCCTTGCGGCTGGACTGCATCTCCTCAGAAACGGCAATGGTGTTCTTGCGACCCAGCTCCAGGCCCTCGATAGACTTGGGAACCAGTGGGTTGGGTGATACACCAACAGCTACGATGACCTGGTCGACATCGAGCGTCACCGTCTTGCCCTCAACGGGAACAGGACTGCGACGACCTGATGCGTCAGGCTCGCCAAGCTCCATGACCTGCAGAACGGCCTGCTTGACAGCACCATTCTCGTCAGCGATATATTCGATAGGATTGTGGAGCGTCAGGAACTTGATGCCCTCTTCCTTGGCGTGCTTCACCTCCTCGAGACGGGCAGGCATCTCCACCTCAGAACGGCGATAAACCAGCGTGACCTCGGCACCCAGACGCTTAGCCGTACGGCAAGAGTCCATAGCGGTGTTACCACCACCTACCACGAGTACACTCTTGGCAGGATTCAGCGGAGTATCGGTCTTGGGGTTGGCAGCATCCATCAGGTTCACACGGGTGAGGTACTCGTTAGATGACATAATGTTGATGCTGTTCTCACCAGGAATATTCATGAAGTTTGGCAGACCAGCACCAGAACCTACGAAGATGCCTTTGAAGCCCTGCTTCTCAAGAGTCTCCACGCTGATGGTCTTACCTACGATGACGTCAGTCTGGAAGTGGACACCCATCTTGGCAAGGTTCTCAATTTCTACGTCAACAATCTTGTTGGGCAGACGGAACTCGGGAATACCATACTTCAGCACACCACCAATCTCGTGCAGTGCCTCGAAGACGTAGACATCATAGCCCTTCTTCACCATATCGCCAGCGAAGCTCAGTCCGGCAGGACCAGAACCAACGACGGCAATCTTAATGCCATTGGCAGGTGCAATCTCAGGCAGAGAGATGTTGCCGCTCTCGCGCTCGAAGTCGGCAGCGAAACGCTCCAGATAGCCGATGGCCACAGCAGGCTCGTTCATCTTCAGGTGGATACACTTGCTCTCGCACTGCTTCTCCTGAGGACAGACACGTCCGCAGACAGCGGGCAGGGCAGAGGTATTCTTCAGTACCTTGGCAGCAGCCAGGAACTGACCACGCTCGATGTTCTTGATGAACGATGGGATATTGATGTTGACAGGACAGCCCTCTACACAGCTGGGCTTAGCGCAGTCGAGGCAACGCTTGGCCTCAGTCATCGCCATCTCCTTGGTCAGACCGATGTTCACCTCCTCAGTACGAGTGGTAGCACGATAGACGGGATCGAGCTCAGGCATCTTGACACGCTCAATGGCTGTGCGCTCTTTGGGTTTCATGCTCTTTCTGAGCTCATCGCGCCAAGCGGCATTGCGGTCAGTGAGAGACTCTCCCCCTTGCCCCTCTCTGTGAGAGAGGGGAGTAGATAGTTCTGCAGTCGATTTCTGACCACTCCCCTCCATTACAGGGAGGGGTTGGGAGAGGGTCTCAATATGCTCCTCATAGTGAGCCAGCTCCTCCTGTTCCTCGCGCTTGAAGGTACCCATGCGCTTGAACATCTCGTCCCAGTCGACCAAAGCACCATCGAACTCAGGACCGTCGATGCAGACAAACTTCGTCTTACCACCAATCGTCAGACGGCAGGCGCCACACATGCCAGTACCATCTACCATGATGGTGTTGAGCGACACCTCGCAAGGTATGCCGTGTTTTTGGGCGGTCAGGTTAGAGAACTTCATCATGATGGGAGGACCAATGGCGAAAATCTTGTCGACATGCTCCTGTTCAACGAACTTCTCGATACCAACGGTGACGACACCTTTCTCGCCATAGCTACCGTCGTCAGTCATGATGATAACTTCATCAGACGACTCACGTACCTTGTCTTCCAGGATGATGAGGTCCTTAGAACGACCTGCCATTACAGAGAGCACACGGTTGCCAGCAGCCTTCAGCGCCTGGATGATGGGCAGCATGGGTGCAACACCCAGACCACCACCAGCACATACTACGGTGCCGTAGTTCTCAATCTTGGTGGGATTGCCAAGGGGACCAACCACATCCGTTACGTAGTCGCCTACGTTCAGGGCACAGAGTTTCTTTGACGAGAGTCCAACCATCTGGACCACCAGCGTGATGGTGCCTTTGTCTATGTCTGCACCAGCAATGGTCAGTGGCATACGCTCACCCTTCTTGCCCACGCGGACGATGACAAAGTTGCCAGCCTTGCGGCTCTTGGCAATCAGTGGAGCTTCAATCTCGAAAAGGAAGACCTTCTCAGAGAACTGCTCCTTTCTAACGATTTTGTTCATAAGTATTTGTTGTTGTTTTTAGTCAATGATGTCGCAACCCATGTATGGTACAAGGGCAGCAGGTATCTTGATGCCGTTCTCTGTCTGGTTGTTCTCCAGCAGAGCAGCCACGATACGAGGCAGCGCAAGAGCAGAGCCGTTCAGCGTGTGACAAAGCTCAGTCTTCTTGGTCTCGGCATTGCGATAGCGGCACTTCAGACGGTTGGCCTGATAGGTGTCGAAATTAGATACAGATGAAACTTCGAGCCAGCGACCCTGGGCCTCTGAATAAACCTCGAAGTCGTAGCAGATAGAGCTGGTGAACGACTGGTCGCCACCACAAAGCAGCAGGATGCGGTAAGGAAGCTCGAGCTTCTTCAGCAGACCTTCTACGTGCTCCAGCATCTCCTTGTGACTCTCCTTAGAGTGCTCAGGCTTATCGATGCGTACAATCTCAATCTTTGAGAATTCGTGCAGACGGTTCAGACCACGAACGTCCTTGCCGTATGAGCCAGCCTCACGACGGAAACACTCCGTATAGGCGCAGTTTTTGATGGGCAGGTCCTTCTCGTCGAGAATGACGTCACGATAGATGTTGGTGACAGGAACCTCAGCGGTAGGAATGAGATAGAAGTCGTCAACCTCACAGTGGTACATCTGACCTTCCTTATCAGGCAGCTGACCAGTACCATAGCCAGAAGCAGCATTTACCACTGTTGGTGGCATAATCTCCGTGTAACCACTCTTGCGAGCCTCGTCGAGGAAGAAGTTGATGAGCGCACGCTGCAGACGAGCGCCCTTGCCGATATAAACGGGGAAGCCTGCACCAGTAATCTTTACACCCAGGTCGAAATCGATGAGGTTGTATTTCTTGGCGAGCTCCCAATGGGGCAGGGGATTAGCGATGCCCAGCTTGGGATTGACGTCCCAGTTGCCAACGGTATCCTTATCGGTGCACTCTTTCAGGTTGGACTTCACCACGTGGTTGTCCTCAGCGGCAGCACCCTCGGGTACTTCGTCGTAGGGGATATTTGGAATCTGACAAAGCAGACGGGTCATCTCCTCCTGTGAGTCGTTCATCGTCTGTTCCAGCTGCTTGTTGGTCTCTTTCATCTCAGAAACCTGTGCCTTGACGGCGTCAGCCTCGGCCTTCTTGCCTTCCTTCATCAAACCACCAATCTGGGCAGCCAGTTTCTTAGCCTCGCTCAGATTCTTGTCCAACTGCTGCTGGGCTTCACGACGACGCTTGTCAACGGCAAGTACCTCGTCGATAGCCTCTTTTGCGTTCTTAAAATGTTTCTTTTCCAATCCGCGAATGACGCGGTCTGTCTCCTCAGTAATGAGCTTCAATGTAAGCATAATCTTCTATTTTAAGTTTTTGCTTGCAAAGGTAGTAAAAATTATTATAAAAAGATGCGACTTTCTAAAGAAAATCGCATCCTTTCAACAATATTGTAGCTTTTTTTGTGTCGAGCTTATACAATACCTATTATCATAGTATCCGTATAACCTTGACTTCGTCGAGCTTATACAATACCCTGGGCCATCATGGCATTGGCAACCTTCATGAAGCCTGCTACGTTAGCACCCTTCACGTAGTTGATGTAACCATCAGCCTGAGTACCGTACTTCACGCAGTTCTCGTGAATGTCGTTCATGATGCGCTTCAGGTAGTTGTCAACTTCCTCAGAAGTCCAGCTCAGACGCTCAGAGTTCTGTGACATCTCAAGACCAGATACTGATACACCACCAGCGTTAGAAGCCTTACCAGGAGCATAGAGGATCTTGGCATCCTGGAAGATCTTGATA
>CADCAG010000059.1 GCA_902799355.1 uncultured Bacteroidales bacterium | reverse complement strand
GCGTCCTTCCTCGCCGTTGCTGACGATATGTATGCGTTTGTCTTTATACATCGTGACGTTCACGTTGCAGTTCTCGGCGATGAACTTGCCCTCGAACCAGCTACTCGTTTCGTATTGCTTCAGAAAGAATACCACATAGAGTCTTGGGTAGTCGGTCTCGATGTCGTAGGTGAAGTGCCCGTCCTTGGCTTTCACATGAAAGCGCGGTTCGTCCACAACGCGCAGGTCAGTCCCTGCCTCACAGATGATGATTTCGTCGCCCCACGCGTCGGTCTCTAATGTTCCTTCGACGTGGCATTTGATTTGCCCTTGCCCCGCTATTGCAATGAGGGTGAGCAGTGCGGTGATGATGATTTGCTTGATCATTGTACGTCTATTTTAGCGAAATATTGCGGATGACGAAGGCGCCTTGGCCATCACCCTCCTTGAAGTCGAAGGTTTCGGGAATGGTGTCGAATGGCTCAAAGGTGAGGGTGAAGTTGCTGTAGTACATATCTTCCATGATGCCCTCCGTAGCTGAAGAGGCTTTCACTTGAGGATAATTGTTCTCTTCGAGCTTGATGCCGTCGGCAGTTGTCACCTTGTATTTCTTACCATTGGCCGTGAGGTAGGAATCGCTGACGACACGGAACCAATAGCCTTTCTTTCCATAATAGCGGAAGCTGACCGTTGTTCCGTCTGAGTTGACATCTATATGACGAACAGCCAACTGTAGGTTGGCACTGTTGTCCTGCTTGGGACCACTGATGGCCTCGGCCATTCCTAAAAACCATCCTACGCCGTATCCTACATTCTTCCAAAGAATACGACCATCAGGCGACAGAAGCACATAGTATGGTATGGCGTCCTCGTCACAATAGAGGTTTTCAACACCTCCCTTACCCATTTTTCCGTCGTTCCAGTTAGGCCAGACAATCTTTTTACTCCAGTCGTTCTCTTGCCATGCTGAAGGATTATCACGGTTGATGCCTATGATTTCCAGTCTGTCTTTCATCCGTTCATAGACCTCTCGCATTTCCGGTTCCGCCATACGGCACGGGCCACAGCCAAGGCTCCAGAAGTCGAGCAGTACATGGCGACCATCCGCAAAAGCCTCAGAAAGACGATGTGTTTTGCCTTGCATATCGAAGAGTTCGGCATCAACAAATTCTTCTCCCACCTGCTGGACATGTGAAGGATAGACGAATGCGTGTATCATAGCCAGTTCCTTCTCAAACCCTTTCGGAGCACGTGCCGCTGTTGATGCTTCCAACTCTTTGAGCTGTTGCATATAGGGAAAGTCTTTCATGTTCTTTGCCGTATGTGCCACTCCTTCTAACTTAGTCAGTGATGCAGCATCTACGGGCAACGACGGCAGGATGTCCAATGTCTGTTTGAGCATTTTCATATAGATAGGCAGCATCTTGTTCCAGGAAGCGTCATCCAATTCAATCAACAGGTATTCTCTGATGGCCTCGCTGTTATGTTCCATAATCCTGTTGATGGTCTGCTGTTCCGGCACGGGGCTGTCCACTTTCCATAAAGGATGGAGGCAGTCCGTGCCCGTCAGACTTACTGTTACACCAGGACTTAGAAAAAGCGTTGACAAGTAGTTGGGACAGCCTTTGCCCATGAGGAACAAACGGCTTTCAGTAAGTTTCTCCACGGGGACAGTAAGCGTGAAGCGTCCACCAAAGACAGTATCTGATGCAGCACTCATATTATCGATATAAATGTTTACTACTGTGCTGTCTTCTAATGCGGGTGAATAGCCTTTGACGATAGCAGTGTTTTTTGTCTGTGCCTGCCCCGCCATTGCAACGAGGGCCAGCAGTGCGGTGATGATAAGTTTCTTGTTCATTGTTCGTTTCTCTTATTTGTTTTCTTTAAAAATCTTCTGCAACTGCTGTTCGAGTTCCTCTACACTGTTTGGTACGGCGATGATGGTGCCGTCGCGGTCAATGAGGAACAGGGCACTGTTGGCGGTGCCGTGCTTCCTGAACACTCCGAACTCGTCATCGAGGTCAACGAAGCAGGGCCACGGGTAGCTGTTGCGCTCGACGGCCTTGCGCATGGCATCGGTGGACTTGAACTCATGGGCAAGGCTGAACACGTTCAGACCTCGGTCGTGATACTGGTTGTATAGGGGGATAATGTCGTTGGCCTCACGGATGCAGGGAGCGCACCACGATGCCCAGCAGATGACGAGCGTCAGGCGGTCTTTGTAATAGTTGGAAGCGCGGACTTGCTGGCCATCCATCGTGCGGACGTCATAATCGCTGTACTTGTGACCGAACATCTGATAGCCAATGGCCTCCTGCTCGGCAATACGCTGGTGAACGGGATGGTCGGTGTAGAGGTCGGCATAAAGGCGATGATAGATGTCGAGCATGGCGGCAAGGCCAGTGTCATTGTAGTGGAAGCCTTTGAGCCGCCCGTCCAGTTCAAACAGGAAACCAAGCATCGGGTGAGTCTTATAGTAATCGAGAGTCCACAGATGATATTGGCGTTCCAGTTCGTTCGTTGCCGTCTCGTCATTCTCGTCCAACGCCTCATAAAGTGGGTGGAACTTTGCATCGGCGGCTTGCTCCATTGCCTGCCATTGCTGATACTCCTTGCCCGTAGAAGTGACCTTGAACTTGTCGCCATCGAGGCTGATGGTGACAGTCGCCCCGTCCTCGGAAAAGAATGCATCGCTGCGTCTCGTCATGCCTTTCTCCAAAACCTCACCGAAGTCCACGATGTGCCACCGTTCAATCTGCGTGTCCTCCACATCGCACTCGAAACGCCCATCTTTCACGGTCAGTTGCAGGGGGCTTTCCTTCGGGTCAGTGCCATCGCGGTAGATGACAAGTCCGACGGCTTGCGTGCCCTCGACAACCGTACCCGTTACGTGGCATTTCACTTGCCCCTGCCCCGCCATAGCGATAAGGGCGAGCAGTGCGGTGATGATAAGTTTCTTATTCATATTAGGAGTGTTTATTTGTTTTCTTTCTTTGGTTTCTGCGAGAAGCGGTAAGCGACGGTAAGGAGGGCGTAGCGACGCATGGAGTTGGTCCACGTCTCGGTGCGGCCCTGGGAACTGATGCTATAGCGGAGACTGGACACCTGACCCAAGAGGTCGTAGCCGCGCAGTTTGATGACCCACTGGCCTTGATGGATGGATTTGGAAAGTGAGGCATCCCAGTAGAGGCGGTTGTCGTTCATCTCACTGTCAGTGTAGCCTCGGCGGGAGTGCATCATCAGGTCGGTGTCAAGGGTGAAGTTCCACGGCAGTTTGTAATTGCCGTTCAAGCCATAGGCGATGTCCCAGATATCTGTTGGTTGCTCACCATATGTAATATTACGATGGATATGGCGGTAAGAGAAGTCGCCCTTGACGCTGAGGCTGAGATTCTTTTTCTGGAAACGGATATTGGGCTTGTAGTTCACGAGGGAAGTTCCCACGCGGCTCCAGTCGGAACTGGTGCTACCCGTGGTGAGGGCGAGGCTGGTACTTTTGTTGTAGCGGAAAGTGAGTTCGTTACTGATATACCATAGTTTTTGTTTTCCGAGGGAACGAGTCCAATCGACTGAGGAACTGATGTTCCAGTTGCCACTGCTGATATTCTCCGGGCGGTAGGTGCGCACACCCGTCGTCGTGTCGTAGGTGTAGCCCTGGGTTTGCGCGTTGTGGGTAAGGCCAGCATCTAACGAAATCCGGATTGTCTGGTCAATGCTGTCGTTACGCAGACGATAGCTCACATCCAGCTGGTGCTGCTCACTCTTTTTCAGGTCAGGGTTGCCGAGGAAGATGTTCATCGGGTCGCTGGTAATGGGACGGTCGATAAGATTGGTGACGGAAGGTGTCGACGGCCACATATAATATTGTACGGTGACGTCTTGCTTTCCGTCCATGCTGCTCAGAATGAAAAAGGCATTTGGGCTCCACAGCGTGTAGTGGCGGGTAAGCGAGGTGGTGAGTGGCTCACTGTCGTAACTCATCTGCTGTCGCTGGAAATTGGTGCTCAGACTGGCGTAGAGGCTAAGATACCACTTCTTGAATTGTGTGTCGAAGTTGATACTCAGACCGGCACGGCGGTCCAGCGTCTGTGTACGCTGCCCGTAACTGTTCATGGCATCAAACAGATAGTCGATGCTGTTACGCAGATACTCATGACGGTCGCTGTTGTAGTCGCTCCTGCCGAGCCCAACGGAAGGAGTGATGCGCAGTTTCTTGGTTGCCTGATAATTGAAGCTCAGATTACCTTGATAGTTATAGGAATAGCTGGGCGACTCTGTGCGGCGGTCACGATTGTCGACGGTTCCTAACTTATGATAGGTATAATAGTTCAGACTCGACGATTCCGGGTTGTAACTGCGACTGAAATTACCCTGCAGATTGAACGTAAACGAGTCGCCAGACGGAAGGCGATAAGCCAGATAGCCGTAGCCATTGCCATACAGTTGGTCACTCTTATTGCGGGAGCGGTACCACGAGCTGTTGATGCTGTCCTTCATTACGGCATCGGCAGTGCTCACACTCCAGCCCTCACTCTCATAGTTTCTGTGGCTGTAGCCTATCGTCGCTGTAGAATAGAGACGAAACTTACCTGTAGCCCTCAGCGTATTCTTCAGCGAGAAACTGCTGAGTCTGTCACGGCTTGTACCCTCTGAGAGACCAAAGGTGCTGGCTCCGTTCAGATAGGTCTCGCTCTGGTTGCGATTCTCACTGAAGTCATTGCTCCATGTGGCGTTCACCTCGGTGGCATTGGAGAGCTTGTTCTCGGGAGCCTGATAGACGAACTGTCCGCCGACTTGCTTAAAATGGTTATCGCCCGATAGTTCAGTCTTGTCTGTGTATTCACTATCCTCAGCATCGAATTCCATCGTCTCGTTGATGTTGTTGAGCCCACCAAAGACAACTGCCCTTGTGCGGTCAGAGAAACGCAGACCGAAAGTTTTCAGTTTATAGCGATTGTCCGTACCGTAGCCTGCCTCGATGTTCGCTGAGCCGCCAATGTTGTACTCACGTTTCAGGATGACGTCCATCGTGTATTCCTTCTTGTCTTCGTCTTCAATGCCAAGGTATTTGTTTTCCTCGGTCTGCTTCTTATAGACCTCAATGTTCTTCACCGTGAAGTAGGGTAGGTTCTGCAGCATGATCTTGTTCTTGCCCTTGAAGAAGTCAGCACCGTTCAGTGTCAGGTTGTCTATCTTCTTGCCGTTAACGAATATCTCGCCGTTATCCTTCAGTTCCACGCCAGGTAGTTGCTTGATTAAGCCGTCGAGCATTGACCCTTCGGGTACGTTGAAGGCATTGGCATTGAATACCAGCGTATCACCGCGCCATACCATCTTTACCTTAGTGGCTTTTACAACCACCTCGTCCAAAGAACCGCCCTCGAAGTGATGGGCCTTCGCTGTCTTTTTCAGATACACCTTCGGTCCCTCAATGTCCTGGCGACGCTTGCTTATCTGTTTCATTTCGAAATTGGCAAAGGCCGTCTCGTAGTTGGGGTGCTCCACCTTGAGAATATATTTGGCTGGCTCACGGCTTATCCGGAAATAGAATCGCGTCGTACCCACCGAACGTCCGATGCCACTGCTCCAACTATGACTTTCCCATACCGTCGTGGTATCTATCACGGTGGAGTCCTCATGCATCAGTATGACTTTTACATCAGGAATAGCCGCCTTCGTAAAGCCGTCAGCCACTGTTCCGTGCATCGAAATCCTGTCTTCCTTCTTTTTCTTCACCTTCGTACTGTCTGCCTGTCCGTAAACCGCTATGGCGACGAGGACTAGTAATGTGATGATGATAAGTTTCTTGTTCATAACACTACTGTCCGGTTAAATTTCACCAAAGCGAAAGTTGGCGGTCATCTTCCGGATTTTGATTAATATTTGGTTTGTCAAAAAGTTCATTCAGCGGAG
>CADCAG010000058.1 GCA_902799355.1 uncultured Bacteroidales bacterium | reverse complement strand
TCACCAACCCCGATGCCTTCTGGTCTACCAGCAAGTATCTCGTCATCCAGGTGAAGTAAACGAAACTGTTTTAATTGATATTTAATCGGCTCCTGAAACCAGTTGTTTCAGGAGCCGATAGTTTTGATAAATACTCTGTTAAAGGTTGGTAATCTCTGACAGACCTAACCCTGTAATTGCTGAGATATCTTCAATGGGAAACCCTTTCGCTTTCATCTTTCGTGCTATTTCAAGAGCCTTGTCCTTTTCGCCTTCCGCTCTTCCTTCCGCTCTTCCTTCTGCGAAACCTTCTTCTCTTCCGACCTCCCATCCTTCTGCATGTCCTTCAAGTCTGGCTGCATCGAAAGCACCACTTTGAACTGCCAAGGAATCCATGTGTCGTTCGTAGGCAATCTGTTCAGCACGGCTCATCTGCATATATTGTAATTTCTTGCGGGCCTCTGCTAGTCCTGGGGTCTTGGTGTCCTCCTTTATCCTACCGTTCTTCAGATAGTCGAGCCATTCCTCAATCGGGGTTGTGGCTACATCATTAAAATTCGGAATCATCAGAATTGAGTAATTGATGGAATTGCGGCAACCTTGATGGACGTGCCAACTCCCGTCAGACATATTGTAATATTGCAAAATAATAGTGTAGATTCTGTCACCTTCTTGATAATTATAATTTGATATATGGGCTGTTATGGTTTTGGCTGTTCCATAACGAAGATTTTCAATGGCAGTGATATCGTATGCAATCTGAATAGTAACAATGATACACCCCCAAGAATCTTTGGCCTTGATGTCCACACGGTTATCCAGAGCCTCCTGATTACCCTCACTCTCAAGAAGTTCTTCAATAGTGATTTTCTCACCGAGTAATACTGTGATAAGGCCTTCGAGTACATCAAAATTGGCTTTATCGCGAAGCATCCGCTTCACGGCCCAGTCAAATCGAATGTACTTCTCATTAATCATCACTTCTCCTTTCTTTGTTTCTTTAATTTTTATTCCCATAGTCATTTGATTTTTGGTTAGACGCTGCAAAGATAAAAATTTTATCTAATACCTCCAAACTTTTCTTTAAATATTTGCATAGACACTGCATTTGCCCATAAGAATCACCCCCGTCAAGTCGATGCTTAACGGGGGCGAATGGAATATATGATGAGTATTAATTACTCTTTGAATCCAGTATAGCGCTGACCTGAGATACGGTATATAGTTTCTCCACCATCGCTGAACTTGATATCAAATACAATACTGTCATTAGGCATCCCATGCAGATTTTTTGCAGCATTCTCGAGGACTTTACCGTTAGTCACCACAGCTGTACCTGTTCCGGCTGCATCGTAATTCCGCTCTGAGCAAGAGAAAGTACGCTCATCATACTTAACATCAACCTTCATCTTGAAGTTCCAGAATGAACTGTTGTCATCCAGCCACATCTCATTAATGTTATTGTCTGCTGTGTTGTAAGTCATCATGGTAAATGTTCCTATATTATAGGGGTCCTTATCTGTGACGTTGCCGCTTTCATCTACAACATCAACCGTGACATTCCAACGTCCAGCCATCTTCTCAACATTGGTTCCACCCGGCTCCTCGTTAGTATCAACAGAGCAGCTAACAAAACCAAACGATAAGGCTATAGCCATAAAGGCTAATGAAATATATTTCTTCATAATTATTCCTATTTGCTTAATGTTAATATTACATTAAAGTCCATTTTGGCATAGACCACACAATAAGAGATCGTGTTAGTTTCAGGATCGTATTTGCCATCTTTGAATTCACTATATGAATCGTTCCATCCTGCAACATCACCACCACCGACCATATCGACGGTGTTATCAGCATTTACTTGCAGGAAGCCTTTCATTGAATAGGCTGCGCCGTAACCGGCACGCTGTTCATAGTAGCCACCAAGCAAGTCTTCTACCCAGTATTTACCGTTACCATCAGTCAACATGTCGATATTAAAGTCAGACCAATCTGTAACAGCACCAGCAGCCGTCTTACGGTGTGAGCCTGTTGCTACATTACCAGTTAAGGGCTCGCCTACATATACGGTGCGATTTGCTGCTGATGAGAAGCCGTCTTCATTTGTTGCCTTATAGGTAACGGTGTACGGGCCAATAGCCTTTGTATCAACAGGATTGCTTGTCACGATCTTGTCAGAGACATCCTGTCCTGCAGCCTCTGCCTTACATCCAGCGTCTTCATAAGTAGCATCCGCATCAATATAAACAACCGCATCACCATTGATAGTCAGGACTATATAATTGGTAACTCTGGTGTCGGTATGCTGGTCATCGCTACATGATGTAAGCCCTGAAGCGGCTGTGAAAAACAGCAGTCCATATAAAAATATCTTTTTCATATTATATCCTTTTTTATTGTTTTTATTTCACATCCCAGAATACTTTGTCAGTAATCTGACGAGCTGTCGCAGGTGTATTCACGTTATATTTACGAGAGTCGCTAGAGTAAGGCATACTCATGGCAATATTGTTGCCACCCTTCTTGTTGATAGAAGGATTGATCAGATCACCAGGTGTGTAAACGGCAGGATTGGCATTAATCTGGTCTGCTGAGTATTGTGACAGAGCAGGGACATCGGTACGGCGAATCTCAGACCATGCCTCCATGTGGTCATGCATAAACAGGGCCGTCCACTTCTGCATATAGATGAGCTTCAGTTTATCCGACTGAGAACCATTCCATGCACCTGCGGCAGCAAGGAATGCATCTGCATCATCTATGCCGCGCAGATCAAAGTCTGCCTTAACACCAGCCTCGTATGCACTTTTGGCAGCCTCGTCATTATTGGCGAAACGCATCTGAACCTCAGCAATCAGGAACTGCAACTCACTCTGTGTAAACAGGTAGATTGGCATGCTATGAGTAATGCTGTAATCAATGGTGCTCACGTCTTTGTTCTTATATGTTGTTCCTACAATATCAGGGTTCTGCTTAGAGCCAGGTAACTGTCCTACGAAGGTGCCATCGCTTTCACGGGGCTTGATGATATAAGAGAGACGCGGGTCAGACATGTTCTGCATATAGCTGACGATAGGATAAGCAGCACAGTGGTTGTTGGTCAGACGGAAAACGGACTGATACCAAGGATTGAACTGGCCTTCCAAATCTGAGAACACATCCCACTTGATATCACCAGAGAAGAACAGGTCCTTATTTACAAGAGCAGTAACCTTTGATGTGTAATCACTCAGTCCACCATCAATCAGACGGAGGTACATGCGCAAACGCAATGCATTGGCAAACCCTATCCACTGACTCATTTCTTTGTTGAGAAAAGGATCAGTCATAGTCATCTTGGCACCATCCATCGCAGCCTCTGCTGCATCAAGCTCAGCAAGCACACCCTCATAGACTGTCTTACCATCGTCATACTTCGGAGATGAATTGCTTGAAGCCTGCAGTGCTTCTGTATATGGTGTCTCGCTCGTATTATCCACCAGCAGCTGGAAAGCCAGTGTACGCATCACCTGACAAGCGAAGAGGTCAGATGTGTTGGTGGTCTTTGTCTTGATGTCTTCAATGTCCATCAATGCACCAGCATAGAGGTTACGATAGCAACGGTTGAAGATATCCTTCGACTCGTCAATATTCAGCTCGGCTAAGTCATTGTACTGGTTAGCTTCAGGCATCTGCTCGAAATACTGGGCAAAGAAACCACCATAGTTGAACATCTGGTCACCAGAAGCATCAGCAATGGCACTGACAACTGAAGGGAACTGAAGTTCCGGGGTAATCTGAGAGCCCGTAGCATAGTTGGGATCGTGGTTGATGTCCAAGTCGCAGCTTGAAAGCATCAATAATCCCGCAGCAGCTAAAACATTTATCTTTTTCATACTCTTGTTTCCTTTCTTTTAGAATTTTACGTTGACATTGAAACCAAACTTACGTGAACTCGGGTTAGAGCTATATTCACCGAAGCTTCCCTGAAGATCGTTACCGAATGAAGAAGCCTCAGGATCAACAAACGTATTGCCAGAGGGAGTCCACATCAGCAGATTGTTACCAAATACAGAGAAACGTACGCCCGTAAGGAAGGTGTTTGCAAGCCACTTCTTGGGAAGATCCCAACCGAAGACCACCTGACGCAGCTTTACGTACGACTTGCTGATGAGCGAACCAGAACCCATAGCGTCGGCACCGTTGTCCCAGTAGTTATAGAGGGTTGTGCCATAAAGAGCAATGTTGTTCTCTGAATAAGTGCCGTCACCATTGTTAATCACAGAGTTGGGTACAACGAACGGGTTACGGTCATTGTAAGCTGTCTGCATGGCATTACCAGTGAAGTAGGTGATGTCGTGTGTACGTGAGAACATCAGACCGCCTTGACGGATATCGAAGTCAAACGACAATGAGAAGCCCTTGTATTTCAGGGCGTTGCCAATACCCATCATGTAGTCGTAGTTGATAGAACCGATGCGAACCATCTCGTCAGTGTTCTGAGGCAGACCCTTAGCATCGACGATGATCTGACCAGCGTCATTTCTCTTAGCTACGTATGCCTCGAAGACACCCATCTCGTCGCCCTCGATAGCATAGAGACCAGTACCACCACTGAAACCAAAGATAGAAGCGCGACCGTTCATCTCCTTAGGCAACTCGATCACCTTGTTGTTGTTCTTCGTGTAGTTCCAAGTCAGAGTCCATTCGAAATCCTTCGTACGAACAGGGACCAATGTCACGAGCAGCTCGACACCACGGTTGCGGATCTTACCGAGGTTCACGTTCTGTGCAGTATAACCAGTTGCAGCATCTGTGCTCAGCTGAGTAATCTGCTTGTCTGAATTACGGTTATAATAGGTAGCGTCAACAGAGATACGGTTCTTCAGGAAAGACAGCTGAATACCGATCTCAGTCTCAGTCGTCATCTCAGGGCTAAGGTTTGCACTACCAAGTACATTACCTATAGTATAGGCATTGGTACCTGTCTTGGCAAACGGGAACTTACTGTCAGCCCAACCTGAAGAGTTAAAGACAGCCTGAGTATAATAAGGATCAGTCATATATACGTCTGCATCATTACCTGTTTTACCCCAAGCAAGACGGAGCTTGCCAAATGACAGCCAAGGTGCCTTCTCCTTCAGCAGCTCAGAGAAGATATAGCTGACTGTTACGCCGGGATAGAAGAACGAGCGGTTCTCCTTCGGCAGTGTTGACGACCAGTCGTTACGGGCTGTCAGCGTCAGGTAAGCCTGGTTTTTCCATGACAATTCAGCCTGTGCGTAAATACCGTAAAGACGACGCTTCCACTGATACTCCTTCGTAACAGGAATCTCTGCAGAGTTCGTAATGTTAAAGTAAGAAGGAATGGTAAGGTTGGTTACCTTTGAATCCAAATACGACAGGCGGCGCTCGTTACCATTGAAACCGGCAACGGCATTGATGTTGAAATCATTGATAGGCATGTCAAATGTCAGCATCACATCCTGGTTGATCTCGCGACGACGTGTCGTACGTCTCTCGGCATAACCAGTCTGGCTGCTCAGTTCAGACGCCCAGTTTGGCGTATCGGGGAACAACGTAGCGTAGTTGGGCATACCCATATGATGATGAGCAGTAGAAGTGTCAAGACCAATACGATAGGTCAGCTTGAAATACTTCAGGAAGTCATAATCCATCTGGAACTTACCATAGAAACGCTCGCTCTCGTTCTCGTTCAGGTGGTTGTTCAGAATGTAATACGGGTTCATTACGCTATACGGTGTGTAGTAATAACCTGGTGTATTAAACGGATTGCTCAGGTCTTTCAACTCAACAATAGCGATGTCACGCGGAGTCTGCATGATAGCGTTGTACATATTCTCGAAGCCTTGACCAGTCTGAACGAAGTTGTTCTTCTGATAAGCATAGTTCAGTGCAGAACTGAATGTCAGGTTCTTGATCTTGTGAGAACCACGTGCCGAGAAGGTGTATTTCTTATAGCTGTCGGCATTGGTGGGGATGATACCATCATCGTTGATCTGAGAGAACGATACAAAGTAATCGCTCTTGTCAGTAGCACCATTGAACGATACGCTGTTAGAGTAACGGAAACCGGTGTCGAAGAAGTTCTTCATGTTGTCCTGAATCGGCAGATATGACTTGATCTGCTGGGAATTGTTATAGATGGTACCATACTTCAGTGTAGAACCGTCGAAGCGTGGACCCCAGGAACCGTTCTCGTCGTCGGTCTTGTCACCGTTCCAACCCATACCGAATTCATTCTGCATCTGTGGCAGGCGCATTACCTGCTCCCACTGCAGACCGCCGTTATACTCGACGCCGAGGCCCTTCTCCTGCCTCTTACCGCTCTTGGTTGTGATCAGGATCACACCATTGGCAGCACGGCTACCATACAAAGCTGTAGCAGCAGCACCCTTCAGGATGGTCATGTTCTCCACGTCATCGGGGTTTACCGCATTAGCACCGTTACCGAAGTCATAACCACTGTTCAGACCGTCGTTACTATAAACAGCAGAGTTGTTCATGGGAACGCCGTCGATCACATACAAAGGCTGGTTGGTTCCGCCCAATGAGCTGATACCACGGATGATGACGGAATTTGAAGACCCCGGGTCGCCAGAAGCTGAAGTAATGGCAACACCAGCGACCTTACCCTGCAAGCTTGACATGACGTCTGCCGTACGAGCTGCAGCAATCTCTTCACCGTCAACGGCGGTAGCCGAATAACCAAGAGCCTTGGCAGAACGCTTGATGCCCATGGCTGTTACCACAACCTCGTCAAGGGCTTGAGCATCAGCCTTCAGGAAGACGCGCATGCCGTTCTTGGCTTTCAGCGTCTGAGAAACAAAACCCAGATAGCTGATTTCAATCTGATCCTTTCCTGAAGGGAGGACAACATTGAAGCGACCATTTACGTCAGTCAACATACCGGTACTTGTACCCACCACCTTAACGGCAGCGCCAATGATCGGCTGACCGTCTTCCTGTGAGAGCACCGTACCAGAAACTTTGGTTTGAGCCATCGCAGTTCCCATGCAAAGGAAGAGCGCGGCTAAAAACATCGTTAGTCTTTTTTTCATAAATTCTCTCTCTTTTGTTATTAATTAAATATTGGTAGTATAAAT
>CADCAG010000057.1 GCA_902799355.1 uncultured Bacteroidales bacterium | reverse complement strand
AAGGCCACCTACCGCTATCAGGGAGTATGGCAGAGCATTGACCACGTCTTCGTCAGCACTGTGCTGCTCAATTCCGTTGAGCAGTCCTTTATCAATGATGCGCCCTTCCTGTTAGAAGAAGACAAAAAATACGGAGGAGTAAAACCCCTCCGTACTTATAACGGTTATCGCTACCAGCGCGGATTCAGTGACCATTTGCCACTGGTGGTGCGCTTTCGCCATTAGAATGCCGGCATATCGGCAACGTTCTGTTTCTTGACAGCCATGCACTCCATCTCTATGAGCCATCCAGCACGACATACTGGTGCATGGACAATGATGCGTGGATGATTGGGGAAACGCTCGTCATACATGCGGTTGACGATGCCATAGTCTGCCACATCGCGCAGATAGACAATCATGACACCCACATCTTCGTAGCTGCTGCCAGCTTCTTTGAGCAATGCTTCCACATTGTCCCACATGCGGTGGGTCTGTTTCACAATATCCTTCGGGTGCTCTATCTGTCCCTTGTTGTTGATGCTGGCAGTACCAGAGATGATGACATGACGACGGTCGGCATAGTCGATATAGGTGCCACGCTCAAAGCTGACACCATAGTCGCTGGTACGGTTCAGATGGGTGGGTGCATATAAATAATGTACCTGTTCTTTCTTGATACCTGCTATGGCATAGTTGTCCATCTGCGTCATGACCTGCGGATTGCAGGCACGGCCACCAATACCTGTCGAGGCAATATAGTGGGTGTCCTCTGTCAGTCCTTGGGTGAAGAACACCTTGTTGCGGGCAGCGACCACACCAGCGTAGTTGACGTCGACATCATTGACGAAGAGCCATGTGCGGATGCAGTTGTCAGCCAGCGTGCAGCCCTCCTGAACCAGCTGCATGACATACTCGTTGAAGAGCAGGCGTGTCTGGTACTCAGAGTTCTGGGCTGTGTTGTGTGCTGAGGCATTCCACAGATGGCGGAAGTCACCATGTTTAACTTCATAGAGTCCGCTGGGCAACTGTTGGCTGCTGACATTCGTCATCAGGTATACCCACAGTCCAATCTTCGAACCGTCGAGGGGAGCCTGTCCGATGATGCTCTTGGCACAGTCGCTGGTGTCTGCCAGCAGTACGTCGTCGGCTTGGTTGGCTACGTCGCTGAGGAAGTAGCGCTTCAGCACGGCGGTGGCACCCTGCAGCTCGGTGGTCTTCAGCTGCTCATAGCTGTCGAGCACGGCATCCAGCTGTTGCTGGAATGTCAGCCCGTCAGCCTTGGCATGTATCATGACGTGGTATTCTGTTACCTCGCCATCACTGGTGAAACTGAAAATCTCAGCCAGTGCATTGTCTGTTTTAATGTTCTTGTTCACTGTTGCTTACTTGATATTTGGTTCTTCCAATCCCAGTCCCTTTTTCTTGTCGACAGCCTTCAGTACCAGACCCAGCAGCAGGGCGGCAACACCCAGCGATGCCAGCATGATGAGTGGTGCGGTATAGTTAAGCTCTGTAGCACTGGTGCCCTCAGGGTTGGTGGCGTCAAGCACTTTACCGATGAGCAGGGGGAACAGCCACAGACCGATATTCTGAATCCAGAAAATCAGAGCGTATGCAGAACCAATAACTTTGGCATCAACCAACTTGGGAACGCTGGGCCACAGAGAGGCAGGAACCAGTGAGAATGATGAACCGAGAACGAGGATGGTGACGTAGGCGATAACGACACCTCCAGTGGTGCTGCCCTTGAATAAGGGGAGGATGAAGGCAAATGTCAGGTGACAGAAGATGAGCAGCAAGGAACCCAACATCAGCATGCTAACGGCTTTTCCGTTGTGGTCCAGATACTTACCCAAGATAGGAGTGATAAGCACTGCCAACAGGGGGAATACGGCGAAGATGCTACCTGCCGTCTGCTGCATGAAGCCCATATAGCAGTAGGTCACGAGACCCAAGATGCTGAGACCCAGCAGTCCGTACTTCTTGTCCTTTTCTTCTTGGAAGTTGCTGGCAAAACCAGTGGCTGCCACAAAGAGCATCAAAGCGTACTGGATATAGGTAACCGTGTCGGTAGCCCAGAAAGAGTTGGCATCGGGAGCTACCAGCGTCAGGTTGCATTGCAGCATGTTGACGGCATACTTCTGGAAGGGGAAGATGGCGCTATAGTAGAGTACGCAGAGCAGGGCAACGAGCCAGAAACCACTGGAGGTGAGAATCTGACCGAGGTCGCTGATCTTGAAGGGATCGTCCTTCTCTTCTGCCTCACCAGTCTGTGCGTCTAGTTTCTTATCCATCACGAAGTAGACGATGGTCATGATGAGTGCGATACACATCAGCACTACACCGAAAGCTACTGAACGGCTCACGCTGACGACACCACCCAGACGGGCAAAGAACGGCGAGAAAATCATACAGGTGGCAACACCCAGACGGGCCAGTGCCATCTCAGAACCCATAGCCAGTGCCATCTCACGGCCCTTGAACCACTTCACGATACCACGGCTAACGGTGATACCTGCCATCTCGCAGCCGCAGCCGAAAATCATGAAGCCGCAGGCAGCAAACTTAGCAGAGGCGGGCATACCCTGATAGAAGGGGCTGACACCCAACTCGTCGAACAAGGGGATGTAGTTGAGGTTGTTGGTAAACCAGGTCTCCAGACCGCTACCGACGAAGCTATCGCTGACGGCATACCACTTGATGCAAGCACCAATCAGCATGACAGAGGCACTCAGTATGGCCGTGAAGCGAACACCCATCTTGTCGAGGATGATACCTGCGAAGATGAGGAAGAAGGCAAACACGTTCAGGAATACCTCAGAGCCCTGCATGGTACCGAAGGCCGTAGAGTCCCAGCCACGTGTATCCTGCATCAGGTCCTTGATGGGTGAGAGGATATCCATGAAGATATAGCTGCAGAACATGGCCATAGCCAACAGCAGCAAAGCAGTCCAGCGCATAGCAGCACTGTCGCGAAGTGTTTTTTGAATTGCTTGTGTCATTTCAATTTGCTATTTTCGATTTATGATTTCTTGATTTATTTCAGCCATTTGTCGAGGAAGTCAAAGAACGTGCGCTGCCAGAGGATGCCGTTCTGTGGCTTCAGTACCCAGTGGTTCTCGTCAGGGAAGATGAGCAGCTCGGCAGGAATACCCTTCATGCGGGCAGCATTGAACGCCGACATACCCTGTGTGGCATTGATGCGGTAGTCCTTCTCGCCATGGATGCAGAGGATGGGGGTGTCCCACTTCTCCACCATCTTGTGTGGAGAGTTCTCGTAGGTCTTCTTGGCACGTGGCATCTGTGGATGGTGCCAGTAAGACTCGTCGTACTCCCAGTTAGAGAACCAGTTCTCTTCAGTCTCGGTGTACATGGCGTCAAGGTTGAAGGCACCATCGTGGGCGATGAAAGCCTTGAAACGCTTGTTGTGGATGCCTGCCAGATAGTAGACAGAGAAACCACCAAACGAGGCACCTACAGCACCCAGACGGTTGCGGTCTACGAAGGGCAGCGAGTCGGCGGCAAAGTCGATGGCATTCAGATAGTCCTGCATGCACTGACCTGTCCAGTCACCGCTAATCTCTTCTTTCCATTCCTGTCCGAAGCCAGGCAGACCGTGACGGTTAGGAGCAATCACTACGTAGCCGTTGGCAGCCATCATCTGGAAGTTCCAGCGATAGCTCCAGAACTGGCTGACAGGACTCTGTGGACCACCCTCGCAGAAGAGCAGGGTAGGATACTTCTTACCTTTTTCGTAGTTAGAGGGCAGCATGACCCATACCAACTCTTTCTTGCCGTCGGTGGTGGGTACCCAGTACTGCTGCATCTCACCAAACTGCAGCTGTGAGAGGATATGGTCGTTCTCACGAGTAATCTGCTTCATCTGTGTGGCCTGTTTCTTAGCAGGGGGCGTCACCATATAGAGGTCGGTAGGATGGCTCAGGCTCTGACGGCTTGCCAGTATCTGCTGACCGTTGTTAGCCATCTGAATGCCTGTCCAGTCATCCCATGTCTCGGTGAGCTGAGTAATCTCACGCTTCTGGCTGGCCATATACATGTTGCAGCATCCGTTCCATACACTCAGGAAATAGAACTGCGGGTCGGCAGCCTTGACTTTCTTGCTATTAGCAACGGGTGCCCAGCAGAAGGCCTCGACATCGCTCTTCCAGTTCAGATACCATTTATCACCAGTCTCTACATTGCATACGCACAGACGGTTGAGGTCGGCCTCATAGCCATCGCGCTCCATAGACTGCCAGGCAATATACTTACCGTCAGGCGAGAACTGTGGATTCTGGTCGTAGCCCACATTGTTCTTCAGGTTCTCGGGGGCATTGACTGCCTGGATAGCCAGCGTGCGTGTGGGGTCTACTTTGGGTGCCTTGTAGTCGGCAGGCTTGCAAAGGTTTCGTGTAGCCTTGGTAGCGACATCATAGAGGAAGATGTCGGAGTCGGTAGAGATAGAGTACTCCAAGCCAGTCTTCTTACGACAGGTGTAGGCTATCGTCTTGGAATCAGGACTCCATGCCAGCTGCTCCATACCACCGAAAGGCTCCATGGGGCATTCGTAGGGCTCGCCCTCGAGGATGTCTGTACCCTTACCTGCGATGGCTAAACCATCGCCCACAGTATAGACGAAGGGATGCTGGATGCTCTCCACATAGTGATCCCAGTGGCGATACATCAGGTCTGTAACGCGACGGCCAGTAGCCTTGGGCAGGTCTGTGGGGTTCTGCTTGATAACCTCATGGAAAGGCAGCGACTTCAGGATGATCACCTTGCTGCGGTCTGGTGAGAACAGGAAACCCTCCACGTTGCCGTCAGTCTTGGACAGTTGGCGACGCTCACTGCCGTCGAGCTTCATAGCCCAGATTTCACCACCAGTGATGAAGGCTACTGTCTCGTTGTCCAGCCACTGAGGGTCGGTCTCGTTCTTGGCACCTTTGGTCAGCAACTGCTGGCCGCTACCGTCTGGATTCATCATGTAGAGTACCTGATGGCTCTTGTTCTGCTTGACACTGTAATAGCCCACCTGATAAACGATGTGCTTGCCGTCGGGAGCAGCCTGGTAGCTGCCAATACGTCCCATGGCCCACAGTGCCTCGGGAGTCATCTGTTTACTGCTTAACTTGATGTTACTCTTTCCAATCACTTGTGCTTCTTGTGCTTTTGTACTGCCTAGCATGGTGAGTGCTAAAACAGCCAGAATTAGTGTTCTTTTCATGTTTAGTGACAATTTGGCTGCAAAGTTACGAAAAAATGAATAAAAAGCCAAATAAAATGAGGGCAAAGTAAAGCCCCGATTCGGAGTAACCAAATCGGGGCTCTATCATGGTAGTAATTATTATCTTACTTGTTCACCTGGAACTTGGTGTCGCCATCCTTGAAGAAGGCGTTGATCTGCTTGGCAGCAGCGATACCAGCGTTGATGTTGGCCTCGGCTGTCTGAGCACCCATCTTCTTAGGAGTAGAGAAGTAGCGACCCTCGAACTTCAGGAACTCGTCATTGGCATCGGGCATGATGTCAGTAACGAACTTCAAGTCCTCGCGCTCAGCCATCAGTTTGATGAGGCCAGCCTCGTCGATGACTTCCTTACGAGCGGTGTTCACTAGCACGCCACCCTTCTTCATCTTGCCAACGAGAGCGTAGTTGATGCTCTGCTTGGTCTCAGGAGTAGCAGGGATGTGCAGTGATACAACATCGCAGGTCTCGAACAGAGCGTCCTGGTTGGCAACAGCGTGAACGCCAGCCTTCTCGATAACCTCTGCAGGGCAGAAGGCATCGTAAGCATAAACATCCATGCCGAAGCCCTTAGCGATGCGAGCAACATTACGGCCAACATTTCCGAAAGCCAAAATGCCTAACTTTTTGCCTAACAGCTCGCTACCGCTCTTTCCGTTATAGAAACCACGAACGGCCATAACCAGCAGACCGAATACCAATTCTGCTACGGCGTTAGCATTCTGACCAGGAGTGTTCTCAGCTACTACGTTGTGAGCAGTAGCAGCGGCGAGGTCGATGTTGTCGTAACCAGCACCAGCACGAACTACAATCTTCAACTGCTTAGCAGCGTCGAGTACCTCGGCGTCTACCTTATCCGAACGGATAATCAGTGCGTCAGCATCCTTTACAGCATCCAGCAGCTGAGCCTTCTCAGTATATTTTTCCAGCAGGGCCAGCTCATTGCCAGCGGCCTCTACTTCTGCCTTGATACCATTGACAGCAGCTGCTGCAAATGGCTTCTCTGTTGCGACTAATACTTTCATATTCTTAGTGATTTGCTTCAAATTCCTTCATGCAAGCTACGAGAGCGTTAACACCCTCGATGGTTTGAGCGTTGTAGCAAGAAGCACGGAAACCACCTACCGAACGGTGACCCTTCACACCAACCATGCCCTTTGATACGGCGAAGTCGAGGAAGTCCTTCTCCAGCTCCTTGTACTCGTCAGCCATCACGAAGCAGATGTTCATCAGTGAGCGGTCTTCCTCAACAGCTGTTCCACGGAACATCTTGTTGCGGTCAATCTCACCATAGACGATCTCTGCACGCTGCTGAGCCAGCTTGTCCATAGCCTCTACACCACCATTTTTCTTGATCCAGCGGAGGGTCTCAAGAGCAGAGTAGATGGGCACTACAGGAGGAGTATTGAACATAGAACCCTTGAGCATGGTAGGAATCTCACGAGGAGCCTTGCCCAGTGCATCGTCCTTCAGGATGGCGATGGTTACACCAGCCATAGCGAGGTTCTTCTGAGCACCAGCATAGATGGCATCATACTTGGCAACGTCGATAGGACGGCTGAAGATATCTGATGACATGTCGGCAATCAGACGTACGGGAACGTCGAGGTCCTTGCGAATCTCCGTACCGTAGATGGTGTTGTTCGTGGTGATGTGCAGATAGTCTGCATCAGCGGGAACAGTCCAATCCTTGGGGATGAATGTATAGTTGGCATCAGCGGAAGAAGCAACTTCTACTACCTCACCAAACAGTTTGGCTTCCTTCATAGCCTTCTTGGCCCATACACCTGTGTTCAGGTAGGCGGCCTTCTTAATCAGGAAGTTGTAGGGAATCGCACGATGGCTGATCTCCATCAGCGAGAGACCAGAACCGTTGAAGTCTAAACACTGTTGAGCAGTCTTCTCAATGACCTCGCGGGGGAGCATTGAAGGACCGGCGTTAAAGTTGTACTTCTTCATTTTAGATTAATTTTTATTTGTGATACGTTTCTAATGTTTTTACTTTTGCGGTGCGAAATTACACTTTTTATTTGAATTGGGCAAATATTTGAGCATAAATTAAGTGAAATATCCGTTTTTCCTTGCATTTTGTCAACTCTGCCTTGCAATTACCTCACTTCTTCAACCTTTTGATCGAAGTGTGGCGTTGCAATCTTCGACGATTGTCTTAATACCTTTAATCTTTTCGCCGCGTGTCTGTTGCAGTACCTGTTTCAGTTTTTCGCGCTTAATGGCAGCATAGGTATAACGGTCTTTTACATCGATGCGCCCTATCATATCGGCAGTCAG
>CADCAG010000056.1 GCA_902799355.1 uncultured Bacteroidales bacterium | reverse complement strand
CTTGCGCCGATGGTACTGCAATGCAATGCGGGAGAGTAGGAGGCCGCCACTTTTTCAGAAGAGAAGCCCTGAGTCAGAAATGATTCAGGGCTTTTTCGTGTTTATAGCTCGACGACTTTTAAGAAGTAGATTACCAATTCAAGAGCCTCGGTTCTTCGCTATATCTATGAATGATAAAGACCGTAGTTGCGATAGAAAGACGACATGCTGTTATAACCAGAGAGAGTTGCTATCTCTGTTTTAGGTTCTTGAGGGTTCTGAGCTATCAATTGTTCAGCATAAGCGATGCGCTTACGGTTGATATATTCTTTAAATGTCATGTGAGCACAACTGCTCAGGGCCAGTAGCAGATAGGTGCGGTTGGTTCCCAACATCTTTGCAACATCGTTCAGTAGCAGTTCGTGGTTGAGATATGTCTGTTGCTCGTTCATCATGGCCTCTAATTTCTCATAAATCATGATACTGTTACTGCTTGGTGTAACTGTAGAGGTATTTTCTGTCTCACCAGTTTCTTTCTCCTGCTCCTCAGGAATATCTTGCATGGTGAAGTCTTGTTGCATGCCCACCCATGCCAGGGCAAAGATAAGTGCTGAGAAGGCTAGTGATGGTAAGGAGATAATGATAGAGTCTACAAAGAGTTGTCGACCGAGGGCGTTAACAACGGTAGAGACCAATGAGGTGACAATGAAGAGGATGAGGATGGTGGGAATCTCTTCTAGTTCCTTATTCTCTGTATCTGCATACAACTGTTGCACAGTCTTATTAAACCGGCGGATACGGCGGAATCCTTTGATGATAACCACTACAACCTGTATCGCAAAGATGATGTGACAGATAATGTGTGCCCATGCCTGAAGGAGAGCCAAACCTTTCAGTGATGTGTCATGGCCATGGTAAAGGTATTTGATGATGAATGATTTACCTTCACTGCTGTCCATTGCTGCATATAAGCTACCCACGACTATTCCTGCTATTGCGGGAGGTAGAATAACCGACCATAGAAAACTTTTCTGTCGCGATAGTGGTGTGCGGTCGGTGATGGCACTAATATATAATAAGAATAGTGGATATACCAGTAGGTTCACAGTGACATAGATGGTGTCGCTGAACGTTAGCAGGTTGGTATAGTGGTTGAAGTAGATGAAGTGACAACCATATAATAATAAGGTGGCAATAGCCCATAGCAATAACCAGCGTATTGCTTTGTCAGTGCGCCGTCTATAGGTAAGTGTCAACTGGATGACCATTACCATACATACCATGAGAGGTAGAGATGAGAATATTTGGTATATCATATTAATATGCAAAGATAAGTAATAACCTGCCAACTACCAAGGTTTTTAGCGCTTTTTGCAATTTTGGGAGTGTTATTTTGCAATTTTGCAATTATCTTTTGCAATTCTATCACGCCAGATGTGTTATAATTTCTTAACTTTGCAAAACCAAACATTATTAATTAACTTAAAACGCGATGAAAAAACTAAATCTTTGGCTCCTTACGAGTTTATTCGTTGCAGCCTTTACGTTGAGTGCATGTGGAGGTGATGATGACAATGGCAATAGCAATGGAAACAAGCCTCCTAAGGATGAAACAGTAAAGGTTACTGAAGAATCCCTTAAGGGAATCTGGGATGGAGCCTTGGAGCATGACATGGCTCAGGGATATTACCAGAGATGGCGTGTCCAGTTTGACGGTAAGAACTATACATCTTGGCGCACACACCAGATGGTGGGTACCGCCAAGCAGGCTGACTTGGGCCTGCAGACTGTTGGTAGCAAATCGCAGGGTACGTGGGAATATGTCGATGGCGCACTGGTGCTTACTCCTGAAAAGATGTGGGACTCTTACTATCAGACAGCTGACGATTACCAGACGATGAGCAATCTGAGGTATGTCTTCAACTCCTACAATACGGAGACGATGGAGGCTTCTCCTTGGTATGAATTCTCTGAGTTAATTATTAAGTCTTGCGTTGAAAGCGAAAAGGAATCCGGCAATCCGCAGACTTACATGTACATTAAGTATTGGCCTGTTGTCTCGCTGACTGCCAAGGAACTGACAGTACGGATTAACATGGACACGTTTAAGCTGACAAGGCAATAAGACTATACATTATTAATAAATAACCTAAACAATTATGAAGAAACTGAATCTTTGGCTTTTCGCAAGCCTTTTTGTAGCGGCGTTTACGCTGGCAGCATGTGGTGACGACGATGTTACGCCACCGCCCACGCCAGATGGCGAAGTAAGTAGCGTAGAAGGTACTTGGAAGAGTCCGTTTACGGATGTGACGTACGTTTTCTCGGGTGATAAGTTCACCATAAAAGACAGTCAAGGTAACCTGCAGAAAGAAGGAACATTCACACTTAATGCTGGTGTATTGAAAATGAATTACACCACAGATGGTAAGCAGGAAACAGCATCTGGTAAGGTGACAACACTTTATAAGAATCAGGTGCTAGTCATTAAGGTAAAACCCGACAACGGAGACGACTATTCCATTTCTGAAGCAGCGGAAGTACTTTATAAGGATGGTGTAGCTCCTACGACTCCTGTTGAAGACATTCAGGGAAACTGGTACTGGTATTTTAGTGGCGATCCGAACGTAAATCGTGGCGGAATGATGATTAATGGCAACAAGTTTACGATGATTATCGGCCCATGGGGACAGAAGTACACGGGAACCTTTACCTATGAGAAGGGTGTCATGACGCTTCACATAACTAACGGCTATACTTCTCGTCAGCCACATACAGGTAATGGCAGTGGCTATGGTAATCTTGATCCTGCTACGTTGGATGGAACATGGTATGTCTTGGATAAGGACAACTGGACGATGGACGACGGAATGAAAACCATCTTCATCTCTGCTGGTACTGAGGCATATAGTGTGATGGCCAATCTCCCTGTCGTTTATTATAAGAAGGACCGTACGCCAACTGATGTCCCTTCTGAGTCGCTAATAGGAACCAAGTGGTACGAAAACGGTTCGTCAAATCCTGATAATCATTTCTATGTGACGTGGGTTTTTGACAATGAGTATGCAAATTGGGGCAATCTGACAAAGAACACCGAAGAGGGTACATGGGAAAAGTGGACCCGTCATTCTTTCACATTAACGGTGAATGGCAATGATTTCATTTTGTATGCAGGTGAAGAAGTTTGGAACGCTGGTTCATACGTCATTGAAGGTGATGAATTGACGTTGTATATGAAACAAGCTGTGATGAAAATGACTCGCATCAAGGGCGATTTGCTGAATAGATGGAATAGTGCGACAGAGAAAAATATCTTTGGAGAATAAAATAGTTTAATGATGAAGAAACTGAATCTATGGCTCTTTATGAGTCTGTTTGTAGCAGCGTTTACGCTGAGTGCATGTGGTGACGATGATGATAAGCCGGCAGATACCAATCCATTGTTTGGAAGATGGGAAAGTAAAGAACCCTTAAAAGTCGATATTGTCAAAGTCTCTTATGCCTTTACCATTGGAGCAGATAAATCCGTAAAGTTCGAATACAGGATGCGCAATAATGATGGCGTACTGCATAATGGTTATAACCGGTACGGAACCTATGTAGAAGATGGAAAAAAGATAACAGTAAACTATATTAAATTCGAAAGAGTTTCTGGTGATCAAGATACCTTTGATCAGCCCGAGCAGTTTGTCTATACCTATAAGATAGAAAATGGTAGGTTGTTTATCTCTGGTGATGATGATACAAACGGACAGGTACTGCAAAATTTCGAATTCGTAAAGAAATGAATATTGTAATTCAAAGCTAACCTTTTCATAAAGACTCTCTACTAATAAGTAAGGGGTGGGCACTGTCGGGAGACGGTGCCCACATTTTTTTGCGCCATAATTTTGGCTATGTCGAATATAATGCCTATCTTTGTCGGTTGTTAAATCATCAAGACAATGAAGAAAGTATTATTCATGGCGTTGGCACTGCTGGCAGTGGTGACTATGGACGCTAAGAAACTGGATCTGAAAGAGATTACCCGCGGCCTGTTCCGTGGTGAGACGGTGAGTGACGTACAGCCTCTGGCTGATGGCGAGACCTATGCTCAGCTGAGCAACGATGGTCGTCGTATCGTGCAGTATTCCTTTAAGACTGGCAAGGAGGTCGGCACGCTGTTTGATGTGGCTACCGTCAAGGGCGACAAGCTCGACGACATCGATGGCTACATTATGAGTCCTGATGGCAAGCGCATCTTGATACAGACCAAGACGCAGCGCATCTATCGCCACTCGTTTACGGCCAACTATTATATCTATACTATCCATAACAACCGCATTGTGCCCTTGTCGCAGAATGGTCCGCAGCAGACCCCGCTGTTCTCGCCCGACGGTGTACAGATCGCCTTCGTGCGCGATGGCAACATCTTCATTGTCAAACTGTTGTACGACAATGCTGAGATGCAGGTCACCAAGGATGGCAAGAAGAACCAGGTTATCAATGGCATTCCCGACTGGGTCAACGAAGAGGAGTTCTCGCAGAACCGTGCCATGGTGTTCAGTGCTGACAGTCGTCAGATTGTCTGGCTGCGCTACGATGAGAGTGCCGTGAGTGAGTGCTTCATCCCCAAGAGCGATGGTGGTTTCAGCTATAAGTATCCTATTGCTGGTGAGCAGAACTCTACCGTTTCTGTTTGGAGCTACGATGTTCCCAGCCGCCAGACCCGTCAGTTGCAGGTTCCCATCGAGAAGGATGGCTACGTGTCGCGCTTGGTGGCTACCAGCGACTCGTCCCAGATTGCCGTCTTCACGCTGAACCGCCATCAGGACTGTCTGCGCATCTATATGGCCAATCCGCTGACCACCGTCAGTAAGCTGGCAGTAGAAGACAAGGTCGACAAGTATATCCGCGAGGAGACCTATACCAACGCCGTCGTCAGCAACCGCCACATCCTGTTGCCCAGCGACCGCGATGGCAATATGCACCTCTACCTCTATAACTTCAATGGTCAGCTGCTGCGCCAGGTAGAGCAGGGCGACTATGAGGTCAGCGACGTCTATGGCTATGACGAGCTGACGGGAGCAGTCTATTATGCCTCTCATGAAAACGGTGCTACCGACCAGCGCGTGTGGGTGGCCTATGAGAATGGCAAGCGCGAGTGTCTGACGAAGAAGGCAGGATGGAACAGTGCCGTGTTCAGCAAGAATTTCCAGTACTTCATCAATACGTGGAGTGACATCAATACCCCCTACGTCTGCACTATATATAATAATAAAGGTAAGAAGGTGGAGACGCTCGTTGACAATAAGGCCCTGCGCGACCAGCTGAAGAACTACAGACTTGGTGAGCGCGAGCTCTTCACGCTGACCACTTCTGAGGGTGTCACACTGAACGGCTGGATGGTGAAGCCACGCGACTTCAGTGCCAAGAAACAGTATCCCGTGGTGATGTATCAGTATGGTGGCCCAGGCAACCAGCAGGTCAAGGACAGCTGGGGTGTCGGTATGGCTGGTCAGGGTGCTGCCCTCGAGCAGTATCTCTGTGAGCAGGGCTTCATCTGCGTATGTGTCGACAACCGTGGCACAGGAGGTCGTGGTGCCGACTTCGAGAAGTGCACCTATCTGAAACTGGGACAGTTAGAGTCTGTCGACCAGGTTGAAACCGCTCTTTGGCTGGGGCAGCAGTCGTATGTCGACAAGAAGCGCATCGCCATCTGGGGTTGGAGCTTCGGCGGCTTCAATACGCTGATGTCTATGTCAGAGGGTAGGGGTGTGTTCTGCTGTGGTATTGCCATTGCACCGCCAACCACATGGCGCTACTATGACACCATCTATACCGAGCGCTTCATGCGTACCCCTCAGGAGAATCCTGCTGGATATGACGACAATCCACTGACCCGTATAAACAGTCTGCAGGGCGACCTGATGCTTATTCATGGTTTGGCAGACGACAACGTGCACTATCGCAATACCGCTGAATACTGCGAGGCGTTGATTCAGGCAGACAAGGACTTCCGTCAGCAGGTCTATGCCGACCGCAACCACAGCATCTATGGTGGCAACACCCGCAACCACCTGTTCCGCCAGTGCGTAAAGTTCTTCACCGAAAAGCTGAAATAAGAACAAAACGATAACAGATATGATGAAAAAAGTATTATTAGGTATGGCTTTCGCCCTGATGTCTGTGACTGGCTATGCGCAAGGAGTATTAGGCAAGTGGTATACCGAGGCAGGCGATGCCCAGGTTGAGATATACCAGTCTGGTGACAAACTGAACGGCAAGATTGTATGGCTGGAGCAAGGTCCTGAGACCAAGGACAAGCACAACCCCGATGCCAAGCTCCAGAGTCGTAAATTGATGGGTGTGAACATCCTTTCAGGTCTCTCAAAGTCCAAAGAGAAATGGGAGGGCGGCAGAATCTACAACCCCAAGAATGGCAAGAACTATAAATGCTCCATCTGGCTTGATGGTGACCAACTGAAAGTTCGTGGCTACATCGGTTTCCTGTACGAGACACAGACCTGGAAACGCAAGAAGTAACTAAATGATCTAGATGGTCTAGATGTTCTTGTTTCATATACTCAGCGAGATATTTTTGAAATATCTCGCTGATTTCTTTTTGTTCCCCCCTATCCACCTTTGTTTTGGGGCTTAGATTTAGATGTCAGTGGCTTCTCTGTCATAGAAAGTGGATCAGGGAGATTGCGAAGCCACACTCTGACTAAGGTCAGAGAACTGAATTTTTGTCTATCGGATTACTTCTATCATTTCTATCTTACTGGATACTTGAAGAGGTAGTGTTTCTGTTCGTCGTATTTTATATTGA
>CADCAG010000055.1 GCA_902799355.1 uncultured Bacteroidales bacterium | reverse complement strand
ACTACATGAATAGCAATACCTTCAAGCAAAGTCCTCACATCTATGTTTTTGGCATAAAAATCTGGAAACGATAAAGCGCTGTATGACACAGTCAGAATTTGAACATATAGCCCAAGAGTTAAGGTCACAGATGCTGAAAGTGGCGCTGGACTTCTTCGGATCACAGGACGATGCCGAGGATGTGGCACAGGACGCGATAGTACAGCTGTGGCACTACTGCGAGCGGATAGACAGCGGGCGCAACGTGTCTGGCCTAGCTGTCAGGGTGGCAAAGAACTGCTGTGTCAACCTCTATAGGAAACGGCAGAGTGCTAAGAAGCAGCGCTTTGAGGACATCAGTCCAAGGATGCTGCGCCAGGAAGACACGGCAGACTCTCCGCAGGAACGTTTGGAAGCGCAGGACACACAGCGCATGATGGACGAGGTTGTGGCACTATTGAAGCCACGAGAACGACAGCTCTTCGAGATGCGACAGACGGAAGGACTCTCGACAGCAGATATCGCTGAACAGACGGGCATCCCGAAAGTCTCAGTAGCGGTAATGCTATCGACAGCGAGAAAGAAAGTACTGACAGAACTAACAAGGAGAATGAAGCTATGACGAACAAAGAGATACAACAACTCATCAACAAATATCTGGAGGGGGAGACCTCTCCTGAGGAAGAGCGCCAGCTGGCCCTGGAGCTGCAGGGCGACGACATGCCCGAAGAGTGGCAGGCTATCCGCCTGATGCTGGGCGAGTTGACCATGGGCGAGGCTGAATACGACGCCATCATGGAGCAGCGCAAGCAAGAGCAGAAGAAGCCATCTGCCGTACTGGTTGTACTCCGCACCATCTCGTCGATAGCAGCCATCTATCTGGTAGGCCTGTTCTTCTGGCTGCAAAAGACTCCCGAACTGAAAACAGAAACAGCATACAATCAAGGTAAGCCGACACCGCCAACGTCCTACTGCACAGAAGGAACACCCCGGGAGATACTGATGTGCTATATGGAACGGCGCAAGGCTCAACCTCATTTTTACCAACAAATAAAAAAGATGACTTATGAAAACAAATAGAATCCTTACCATTGTGGCAGCAGTTGCGTTGCTATTGACCTCATGCAATAATCGCGACGAGCGAATGCTCACTATCATCAACGAAGATGGAAGTTGCAGTCGTGAGATGTCGTTCCACCCATTCCAAGAAGACGTGATGGCTCCACTCAACAAGACCATTCAGACCCACGGTTTGTACTACAACACCGATTGGGAGCGCACTTGGTCGGTCATGGGTGACTCTATTCAGCATGCTTGCCCTATGACACAGCAGCAGTGGGACAGTCTGCAGAATGTTTTTTCTGACCAGAATGTACCCGAAAAGATCCTGATGCATCTCAAGTGCCAGTACCAGAATGTCAACGAGATGAGCGACTCGCTCACCCAAGCAGTCCACCATCTATTCAAGGCCACAGCATCGCTCGACAAGCACTTCAAGTGGTTCTATACCGATTACACCTATAAGGAGACACTAGCCAGCACGGATCTCAACCAGATATTCCCTGTTCCCTTAGACCGTTTTGTCAGTGCCGACTCCGCATCTTATTGGTTCACAGGTGAGCCTAATCTGGCAGCAGGTCTTACTGGTGCAGAACAGAAAGAGATGCTAGACGAAATAGAAACGAAAATCAGTCAGTGGTTCTGTGCCTGCACCATGTCCAATATTTATGCTCATGTCTGGAAAAACTATGATGAAGTCAAGAATCCACCTGTCAGCGAGGAACAGTTCTGGGCCTTAAAGGATTCCGTTGTCATGTCGCCCGCCGTGCGCAACCTCAATCTGTTCGGCAACTTCAGCCAGATCAGCAACATCCTCAAGGACTTCTATCAGTCTGACGCCTATACCCCGCTGTTTAGCGACAGCACCAGATGGGAACGCCTGCTTGAAATAAAGTACGAGAATTATGAAAATCTTGTCAGGATGAAACCCATGCTGGAATATATGATGCCTGGCAAGGTGATTGATGCAGGCAATGGCGTGGTAGAAGGCAACGTAGTTCGCTATAGGTTCTCAGGTGAACGACTGATTCCCCACCCCTACGATGTGACGATTATCTCGCGAGTCACCAACGTCTGGGCGTTCGTTGTTACTGCATTGGTTATTCTCCTCGCTATCGGCTGCATGTTCTATCGGCGCATCAAAAAAATGATTTCTTAGCATAAAATTTGGCATTCTCGCTGTTTTTTTATAATTTTGCAGGAAAATCAAAATCTACTGCATTTTTATGGATGACGAAATAAGAGAAGACAGCGAAATCTTGGAGCAGGACGCTTCAGAACAACAGGAAGAGTCAGCAGAGGGTGCAGGACACTCCGACTACAAGCCCGTCAACCGCTTTGACGCTGCTGCCGTGCATCACTTGAGCGGCATGTATCAGAACTGGTTCCTGGACTACGCCTCCTATGTTATTCTGGAGCGTGCCGTGCCACATATCGAAGATGGTCTGAAACCCGTACAGCGCCGCATTCTGCACTCCATGAAGCGTATGGACGACGGCAGATATAATAAGGTGGCAAACATTGTGGGTCACACCATGCAGTTCCACCCTCACGGCGACGCCTCTATTGGTGACGCTCTGGTGCAGATGGGTCAGAAGGACCTGCTCATCGACACACAGGGTAACTGGGGCAACATCCTGACGGGCAACCGCGCCGCAGCGCCCCGTTATATCGAGGCCCGCCTCAGCAAGTTTGCCTTGGACACCGTCTTCAACCCCAAGACCACGGAGTGGCAGATGTCATACGATGGTCGTAACAAGGAACCCATCACCCTGCCCGTGAAGTTCCCATTGTTGCTGGCTCAGGGCGCCGAGGGTATTGCCGTAGGACTGTCGTCGAAGATTCTGCCCCACAACTTTGTAGACATCTGCGACGCTGCCATCAGCTATCTGCATGGCGAAGAGTTCCACCTCTACCCCGACTTCCCCACAGGCGGCAGCATCGACGTCTCGAAATACAACGACGGACAGCGTGGCGGCGTGCTGAAGGTGCGTGCCAAGATTGAGAAGCTGGACTCCAAGACGCTCGTCATCCGCGAGATACCCTTCTCCAAGACCACGGAGACGCTCATTGACTCCATTCTGAAAGCCATTGACAAAGGCAAGATCAAGGCTCGCCACGTGGAGGACCTGACAGCAGCGAAGGTAGAGATACAGGTACAGCTGGCACCTGGCGTCAGCAGCGATAAGACGCTCGATGCGCTGTATGCCTTCTCTGACTGCGAAATCAACATATCGCCCAACTGCTGCGTCATCGAGGACAACAAGCCACAGTTCCTGACAGTCAGCGACGTGCTGCGCCACTCGACAGACCGCACCAAGGACCTGATACGTCAGGAGTTGGAGATTCGCAAGGGCGAGCTGTTGGAACAGTTGCACTTCTATTCGCTGGAGAAGATATTCATTGAGGAACGTATCTATAAGGATAAGAAGTTCGAACAGGCACCAGACATCGACAGCGTCTGCGAACATATCGACGAGCGACTGACGCCCTACTATCCGCAGATGGTGCGTGAGGTCACGAAGGACGACATCCTGAAGTTGCTGGAAATCAAGATGCAGCGCATCCTGAAATTCAACAAGGACAAGGCTGACGAACTGATGGCACGCATCAAGGCGGAGATAGAAGAGATAGACCGCGACCTGGCTAACCTTGTAGAGGTGACTGCCCAGTGGTTCGAGTTCCTGAAGAACAAGTATGGCAAAGATCACCCCCGAATGACGGAGATTCGCAACTTCGACACCATCGAGGCCACCAAGGTCGTCGAGGCCAACCAGAAGCTGTACATCAACCGCCAGGACGGCTTCATCGGTACAGGTCTGAAAAAGGACGAGTTCGTCTGCAACTGTTCGGACATCGACGACATCATCATCTTCTATAAGGATGGTAAGTTCAAGGTGGTTCGCGTAGCCGACAAGCTCTTTGTGGGCAAGAACGTCATGTGGATCAGTGTGTTCAAGAAGAACGACCAGCGCACCATCTACAATGCCGTCTACCGCGATGGTCGCAAGGGTTTCTACTATATCAAGCGTTTCAACGTAGCCTCCATCACCCGCGACCGCGAATACGACCTGACGGCAGGCACAGAAGGCTCGCGCGTAGTCTACTTCACTGCCAACCCCAATGGCGAGGCGGAGGTCATCAAGGTAACCCTCGACCCAGCACCCAAGCTGAAAAAGATATTCTTCGACAAGGACTTCTCGGAAGTGCTCATCAAGGGACGTGCCGCCAAGGGTAACCTGCTGACAAAGTACCAGATACACCGCATCGGACTGAAGAGTCACGGCCACTCTACGCTGGGTGGTCGCAAGGTATGGTACGACCCAGACGTCAACCGTCTGAACTACGACGAGCACGGACGCTTGCTGGGCGAGTTCTTCGATGGCGACAGCATCCTTGTCATCCTGCAGAACGGCGACTACTACCTGTCAGGCTTCGACCCCAACGTGCACTTCGAGGACAACATCCAGCGCATAGAGAAATACGAGCCGGAGAAGGTATGGAGCTGCGTGCTCTACGATGCCGACAACCAGGGCTATCCGTATCTGAAGCGCTTCCAGATGGAGGCTACCAAGCGCAAGCAGAACTATATTGGCGAGAATGTCAACTCGCAGCAGTTGCTGCTGACAGACACCGTCTATCCACGTCTGCAGATAACCTATGGTGGCAACGATGCCTTCCGCGGCAGCGAAGAGATAGATGTCGAGCAGTTCATTGCCGTCAAGGGCTTTAAGGCCAAAGGTAAGCGTCTCACCACCTGGCAGATAGCATCTATAGAAGAGTTGGAGCCCCTGCGCTTCCCTGAACCCACAAGCGAGGAGGAAGACAGCGAGAAAGAGGAAGAAGAGAACCTCGACCCAGACTCCGGCAAGAGCCAGCAGCAGGTACTTGACGAGATGACAGGACAACTGCGACTGTTTGATGATGACAATGATGTGTAAAAGAGCTGTTAGCCTTTGGCAGTTGGCTTTTGGCCTTTTGCTTTTGACGATTGGCACACCAGCCAATAGCCAAGAGCTAATAGCTAATAGCCAAAAGGTGGTCACGCGCAGTACGATGGTAGGTATCGGGGGCACCAACATCCTTGACACCTATCTCTCTGACGAGCACTTCACAGGCACGGGCATCAGCTTTCTGTCAACTGTCGAACGACAGAAGGAGAGCTGTCGATGGTCCACGCTGATGGAGCACGAGGGCAACCTTTCCTTGTGTAAGAGTCGCAACACGCAACAGGAGCTGGAGGGTGCCTACAACTTCTATTGGGGCAAGCTATACCGTTGGCAGCTGCTTGACGGAGCGTTGACATTGCAAGCTGGCGGACTGGTGAATGCCTCGCTGGGATTCATCTACAACACCTCCAACGGCAACAATCCTGCTCAGGCTCGCGCCCATCTGAACCTTATGCCGACAGGTGTTGCCAGCTATCGCTTCCAGCTGTTCAACAAGACCTTTGTCGCTCGCTACGAGTTGGCACTACCCCTGGCGGGAGTCTGCTTCTCGCCCAACTACGGACAGTCTTATTACGAGATATTCAATCGTGGCGACTACGACCACAACGTAGTACCCACCACCTTTGTCTCAGCACCAGAATGGCGCAACCTGCTGACACTCGATGCAGCACTCACCAGCAAGGTCACCCTCCGCATCGGCTATCTGGGCAATATCCAGCAATCGAAGGTGAACAACATCCGCCAGCATGTCTGGACTCACCGTTTTCTGATAGGTATCACTAAGCGATTCAGCATTACTCCTCATGCACTATGAAACAGATTAGCTATTGGCTTTTAGCACTTAGCTCTTGGCTCCTGTTATCCTGCGTAGATACTGAGGAGCGCGATGACACCGCCACAGGCAACTTCGAGGCGCTGTGGACGATACTCGACGAGCACTACTGCTTCTTTGACTACAAGCAGAAGGAGTATGGTCTCGACTGGAACAACGTCTATACGAAATATAAGGTACGCGTCAACGACAACATGAGTACCGTACAACTTTTCGAAGTGCTGTGTGACATGCTGGGCGAACTGCGCGACGGCCATGTCAACCTGTCTAGTTCGATGGACTACGGCCGCTACTGGAAATGGCAGGAGAACTATCCTTATAACTATAGCGACAGTCTGATACGCCAATATCTGGGTACAGACTACAAGATAGCCAGTGGACTGCGCTACAGGGTGCTCGACGACAACATCGGCTACATCCGTTGTGCATCCTTCGAGTCGCCCATCGGCGAAGGCAATCTTGACGAGGCTCTCTCCTACCTGCTGCTCTGCAGAGGACTCATTATCGATATACGTGGCAACGGAGGCGGTGACCTGACGACTGCCGAACGACTGGCAGCCCGCTTTGTACAGGAGAAGACGCTGGTGGGTTATATGCAGCACAAGACGGGAGCAGGCCATAACGACTTCTCGGAGATGAAAGAAATCTATCTGGATCCATCGAGCAACGTCCGCTGGCACAAGAAGGTGTGTGTGCTGACGAACCGCAGCGTCTATAGTGCTGCCAACTCCTTTGCAGTATGGATGCACTGTCTGCCTAACGTCACCCTTGTTGGCGACCATACGGGTGGTGGCAGCGGAATGCCTATGAGCAATAGTCTGCCCAACGGCTGGAGTGTCCGCTACTCAGCGTGTCCGATGTACGACCAGAACAAACAGCAGACAGAATTTGGTATAGACCCTGACGTGAAGGTCTACCTCGTCAACGACATCACCATTGGCAACTCTCGCGACGACATCATCGAGGCTGCTCGCCAACTTTTAGTCAAATAATTTGGCGAATTCGCCAAAAAGCATTACCTTTGCATCCGCAAATTTAGCTTATGGCTGTTTGCTATTGGCTTTTTGCAGCGCCTGTGGCGGAATTGGTAGACGCGCTAGACTTAGGATCTAGTGTCTCGCGACGTGCAGGTTCGAGTCCTGTCAGGCGCACCAACAAAAAAGCGACCTTTCAAGAGGTCGCTTTTTGTTTTTTTGTTCCCGCTGGCTTACTTAGCGTTCTTTTTGGCATAACGGACAGTAAGCGTTGGCGTATAGGTGTTCTCCAAAAGAACAGAGATGAGCCCCTCGCCAGCATCAAAGTTGGCCTCCTTATGGTCGTCCTTGAGAACAGGACAGTCGGGCCAGGCACCCAGTTCTTTCTCCAAGCCATCTCGAATCTCCTGCCACATCTGACGAGTGCTGTCGTTCGTCGACAGGTTGTAAGTCTCCTGGACAACCATCAGTTGCTCACCCTTGAAGGCTGCCAGCACACGATAGTGCTCAGCAGGCGATGCCAGCACGACATTGTTG
>CADCAG010000054.1 GCA_902799355.1 uncultured Bacteroidales bacterium | reverse complement strand
AGCCGTGAGGCGCTTCATGCATTGTGTGGCATAGTCGCTGGAGAAGACCTCGATGGCGTCGATAATCCAGTTGTTGGGAACCTTCACGCAACGTTTGGCAATACTGGTGCCACCACCATCATACCAATAGTTTTCTGTATTCTGGGCAAAGTCGGCTGGAGCCACCTCTTTCGTCTGGAACAGCACTAAAGCTGGAGAAAAGACACTCAGTGGCCATGCATTTCCTTGCCCATAAACGACCGCCTTAAGGTAGTGCGATGTAGGGATAACCTCCGATGGCGTGGGGCAGTAGGTTGGGCTGTTGTAGCCACTCTCTGGGTCGAACATGCAGTAGTAGTCGGCGTTGGCGTAGTTGACAGACTGGCTATACGTTTGCGTGTTGTCGATGGCACCATGAACGTTGACCACCACCTGCGAGTAGGGTGCTATGGTCAGTGTAGAAGGGAAATACCAGATACCGTTCCACAGTGGGGTAAAGCCTTCGCCTTCGTAATTCAGACGACCATTGGCAAGATAGTTGTTGTTCGTGGCCTGAGCATTGGCTGGTGCCGATACCCCAAAGCAGAGGTTGTCGTAGGAGGCAGGCTCTGGGCTGTTGTTATAGAGGATGATGCACTTGTCGCGCTGAAAGGAAGAAACGCCATCGTCAGCCATACACCCTCCGCAGTAGAGCTCCTTGATGACCAGTCGACTGATGGTGGTGCGTTTCATAGGAATGCTGGCTGTGATGGGACTGCCCACAAGAACGGTAATCTGTCCTGAGGTGCCATTATAGCTGTAGTACTCGTTGCCATCAGTGTTGCGCGTCTGTGAGGTCAGCGCTTCATAGAGTCCTGGTGTCACGTTGAACGTAGCAATGCCCTGTGCATTTGTCTGCTCAATGAACACGCTACCCGTATTGATGTTGCGCAGTTGGACGTCGAGACCAGACAGGTCGTCATCCAGTCCTGTCAACAGAATGCTCACCTCGCTGGTGTCAACGGAGGGCGCGGCCTGTTCGGAGCAGGCTGCCAAGAGCCAAATGCCAAGAGCCAAGAGCCAAATGCTGTATTTCTTCATAGCTTGAGTCTGAGTGATAGTCCGTAATAGTAGCTGGGAATATAGCTGCTAGAGAAGAGCGACGTGTCGAGGTCGGTCTGCGAGGAGTGAACAGTCTTCATGTTGTTGAAGAAGTTGTTGGCATAGAACGAGATAGACACGTGGTCGCCAATCTCCTTAGTCACGCTGAGGTTGGCTGAATAGTAGGCGCTGATGCGATTGGCATTCATCACATACGCTGCGTTAGGGTGCACCACGAGGTTCTGCAGGTCGTTATACAGCGTCTGATCGTTGCCCTTCGCCCACAGGAACTTCTCAGCGAATGGTATCATCGTGTTAGGATCGTCCCACGTCGTGTAGTACTCTGGATAGACATCGCCATCGAAGTTGCTGAGGCTCTTGCGATAGCTGTAGAGCGTACTCTCGATGCGCAGGGCCATGATGAGACGAATCTTAGGAATGTGAGTGGTGATGGTGGTGTTGAGGTTGAGGGTCTTCGAGATGGCGCCATTGGCAATGGATGTCTGTGCGGATGTTGTTCCATTGGTGCCACGATACCATCCGATATACTGGTAGGGTTCGCCAGTACCCGTCATCTTGGTATTGCTGTTGTGCATGCTGGCAAAGAGCGTCTCGTCGTCGCTCTTGTAGTAATAGTAGTTGCCATCGAAGCGTAGACTGGTGTTCAGCGCCTTGATCTGTTTGAAGTCAATAATCCACTCCAGTCCGTAGCGATCCAGGGGCGAGGCATTAACATAGCGCGTGTTGGTCTGGTAGAAGCGTCGCTCGTTGTTGGGAACGGTGGCGGTAGAACCGTCTGCCGAACTGACGGTAACGGTACCTGTGGTAGGGTTGATGGCATAGGTGCGTCCATCGGTAGGTATCGTCAGACCCTCTAAGGCCGAGACGGGAGTGTAATAGTAGCTGAATGGCGTATATTCCGTTGTGGCCATATAGGGGTTATAGGTGCGATGGTGGAAGGCGGACAGCGATACGCGTGTACCTTTTATATTCATCTCGATGCCGATATCTGTCTGGTTGGTATATTGCCACTTCAGGTCAGGGTTGTAGACAGCCTTTGACGGACGACAGTACCAGGCGCTGACAGTGGTGTTGTCGGCAGTGGATGGCGAACGGAATACCTCGATGTCGTAATACGATGGGCTGGGGTAGAGTACCTGGAAAGAAGGCAGTTTGACGCTCTTGCCCCATCCGGCATGTACGATGAGGTCGGTAATCAAGTGCTTGCGACGGTTCTGCCAGAAAATGTAGCGTCCGTTGAAGCGTGGCGACAGCGAGTTGACAGTACCATACTCAGAACCGTTGATGATGGTCATATCGTTACGCAGACCTGCTGTCAGTTCCATTCTCGACAGCTTGTTGGTCTTGATGGTGACCTTTTCCTCGGCATACAGGGCGATATTGTTCAATGTCGGCAGGTCGTCATGACGGAACTCACGCCAGCTGGGTGCATAGCGCAGGTCGTCGTAATAGGTGCCTCGGCCATTGTTGCGGCTGCCCGTATACTCTGCGCCAACCATCAGCCGGCTCATCAATCCACCAAAACGGTGTGTCCAGTCACCCTTCAGTCGTAGCGACCAGTTCATGGGTTTCGACTCCTGATACTGCTTGACATTCCAATAGCCTGTAGGCCCCAGAATGACAGGCGCGTCAGGATTGCTGTCGTAGTTGGTGGCGATGAAGTAGCCTTCGTTCATGGCGTGGATGTAGGCCAGGGTGGTGGCACTGTTGGCGTGCGTGCTGCTCTCTGACGTGCGGTCAGTGGTAGAGAAGGAGCCACGCAGCGACAGGTTGGTAATCCATTGCTTGTTGAGCAGCCAGTTCAGTTCGAAGTTAGCGCGCAAGGCATTGTCACGCGACTTACTGTAGTCGTCGAGCTCGTTGTCTGGGTCGGCCTCTGCATTGTAACCTCCAATGTTGCCAGTCAAACCCACATTCAACGTCAGGGGCGTCGTCTCGCGCATAAAGATATTCATGTAGTGCAGCGACAAGATGTTACGCTGATAGGCGGTATGGGGGGAGGCAATGTTGCTGAAGGACTTGGCATGCTCTATCGAGGCGTTGAGTATACCTTTGTTGGGGCCTAGGTCAAAGCCTTTGTTCAGGGCAATCTGTTTGGTGTGCTGGTTCATCTTTCCCTCCACGATGAATGGCGACTTACCCTTGCGGGTGTTGACCTTGACGACACCGTTTGAGAGGTCACCATATTCTACAGAAGGAATGCCAGTGACAATCTCTACCGACTCTATATTCGAACTGCTGATGGCGCGTGTCGATGCACCAGCGGTCTCGCCAGCGGCAGCATTGTTGTCGATACGGATGCCGTCGACCTCGATAGCTGTGCCGAACGAGGCATTGCCGCCTTCCTGTGAACCACTGCGCAGGGCCATACGCGTATCATTCATCAGCGTGGCATTGACCGTTTTGCCACCAGGCAACAGTGTCGACAAGTCGCTGACACTGACAATCTGCTGGTTGTCAAGGGCTGTGCGGTCAATGGTATAGCTGGTGGTCGACTCGTTATTCTTACGCTGGGCAGTGACAGTGACCTCGTCGAGCTTCAACGTCTCCTGTTTCAGCGTGATGCGTAGTCGCGGAATATCTTTAATGATGTCGAGGGTGAGCTGGCGTGTGGCATAACCCAGGCATTGGATGGTCAGCGTAGCCTTGCCTACAGGAATGTTCTTCATGCTGAACGCACCATCGTCGCCAGTGATGGCCCAGTATCCGTTTTCTTTCATCAGCACAGTGGCAAAGGCAATGGGTTTATGAGTGTCATCATCAGTAATACGACCTGCAACGACGACATTCTGAGCCAGCGCAGTCAGTCCGCATCCGATAATGAGGAAAAAGAGGATAAACCTTTTATACATATATGTAATTTGTTCGCTGCAAAATTACGAAGTTTTTGCCGATTTTCCAATACCTAACTATAGGTATCTGTGTAAATAATTCTTAATTATTGCATTTAATTGCTCTGTATTTCGTACCTTTGCCCCAAATTTGATGATAATGAGAAAGACTGTATTTACGTTTTTATTAATATGGGTAACCGCAGCAGTTGTCGCACAGCCATTGCCTCAGGACCAGTCCATCCGTGTCGGAAAGCTGAAGAATGGCTTGACATACTACCTGCGTCATAATGCTAAGGAACAAGGACTGGCAGATTTCTATATCGCCCAGAAGGTGGGCTCCATTCAGGAGGAACCGCGTCAGCGTGGTCTGGCTCACTTCCTGGAACACATGGCGTTCAACGGTACGAAGCATTTCCCTGGCAAGGGCAAGCAGTTGGGCATCGTGCCCTGGTGCGAGACCATTGGTGTGAAGTTTGGTGCCAACCTCAATGCCTACACCAGCGTGGAACAGACGGTATATAACATCTCTTCTGTACCTTTGAAGCGTGAAGGTATTGCAGACTCCTGTCTGCTCATCCTTAACGACTGGAGTCACTACCTGCTGTTGGAAGATGCAGAGATTGACAAGGAGCGTGGTGTCATCCATGAGGAGTGGCGCACACGTCGAGCTGGCCGTGCTGTGCAGAGACTGATGGAAGAGGCAATGCCCAAGGTATATAAGGGTACCAAGTATGAGGACTGTATGCCTATCGGCTCGATGGATATCGTCGACAACTTCCCCTATCAGGACCTGCGCGACTACTACCATAAGTGGTATCGTCCAGACCTGCAGGCTATTGTCGTTGTGGGCGACATCGACGTCGACAAGATGGAGAAGAAGATTCAGAAACTGTTCTCGAAGATTCCTGCTCCCAAGAATCCTGCCAAGCGCGAATACTATCCTGTCAGCGATAACGACAAGATGATTGTCGATATTGAGAAAGACAAGGAACAGCCCGTGGTGTTGTGCCATCTCTATCAGAAGCGTGATGTCACTCCTGACGACCAGAAGAACGACGAGAAGTATCTGCGTGCCAGCTATATTGACGACTTGATAGGTACGATGGTCAATGACCGTTTGGCAGAGTTGCGCCAGCAGGCCATGCCTCCCTATCAGAGTGCTACGGGACGTGCTACTACCTTCTTCCTCAGCCGTATGAAGGAGTCGTTCTCTCTGTCGGTAAGCTGTAGGGAGAATAATATCCTTGGTGGTCTGATAGCTGCTGTCGGCGTGGCAGAACGCATCCGCCAGCACGGCTTTACACAGTCAGAACTGGATATGGCCAAAAGCCTGAAGCTGAATCATGACGAGCGTAAGTACCGTGAGCGTGACGACCGTCGTAACTCTAAATATGTTTCTGCGTGCATCCAGCACTTCCTCAATAGTGAGCCGTTGCTCTCTATGGAACAGCAGTTGCAATTGACACAGCGATTCGATCGTGAGGTGACACTCGCTGAAGTCAACGAGGCTGTTCGTGAACTGATAACCGACAAAAATCAGGTGGCTATCCTCTATGCTCCTGATAAGGAAGGTCTTGTGTTGCCCACAGAACAACAGATAGAGGATGTCATCCTGGCAGCCCAGCAGCTGTCGTATGCTCCCTACGCAGAACGTCAGCTTGCTGACAAGCTCATGCCTCAGCTGCCTAAGGCAGGCAGCATTGTCCGTGAGCAGCCTTACAAGCACGGCTTCGTAGAGTGGACGCTGTCTAATGGTATGAAGGTGTATGCCAAGAAGACCGATTTCGCAGCCGACGCAGTCTCTATGCGTATGCAGGCTGATGGTGGTACGTCAGTCTTTGGTGATGAGGATATTCCCAATTTTCCTCTCATCAACAGCGCTATTACCGATGCGGGTGTGGGCCAGTTTGATGCTACCACCTTGCGTCGTATGCTGTCTGGTAAGTCTGTGCGTGTGCAGCCCTCAGTAACTAATCGCGAAGAGACTATCAGTGGTGGCGTGTCGCTGAAAGATATGCCTACACTCTTTGAATTGGCACATCTCTATTTCACACAGCCGCGTCGTGATACGGTGGCTTTTGCCAGTCTCGTCAATCGCACCCATGCCTTCCTGACCAACCGTAACGCTTCGCCCAGAGTGGACTATAATGACTCTATCCGTGCCATTCTCTATGGCCATCACCCACGACTGGAGCCTGTCGTACAGGCTACGCTGGAGAAGGTCAACTACGACCGCATCCTGGAAATCTATCGTCATGCCTTCAGTGATGCGTCAAACTTCAAGACGGTCATCATTGGTAACTACGACGAACAACAGTTGCGTCAGCTGGTATGCCAGTATCTGGCATCGCTGCCTTCTACGGGCAAGCATGAACAGACCAACTGGAAGAATGTACCCCAGATTGTGGCAGGTTCGTCAGTACACCGCTTCAATAAGAAGATGGCTACGCCACTGGCCAATGTGGGAATATACCACTTTGCCGATGTGCCGTTTACGCCACAGAGTGATTTGGAACTCGACTTCCTGAAGCGCTGTCTGGCTATCGCCTATACAGACTCTGTCCGTGAGGAAAAGGGTGGCACATATGGTGTCAGCGTTGATTTCGACCTGTCAAAGGATGATAAGCCCAATGCTACATTGAGCATCTCCTACAATGCTGATCCGCAGCGTTACGAAGAACTCAATCCCATCATCTACCAGCAGCTGGAGAATATCGCCAAATACGGTCCTGTGGCCAGCAGCGTGGAGAAGGTCAAGCAATACCTTATCAAACAGTATGGTCAGGCAGCTATCACCAACGACTATTGGAGCTACATTATCTGGCACGAGCTGGACGACGATGCTGACTTTGACAAAGACTACTGCAAGATGGTGGAAGAGATGACGGCCGAGAAGATACAGCGCATGGCCCAGCGTCTGCTGGGTGCTAAGCGCTGCATAGAGGTCACCATGTTGTCAGAATAACCTAACTAACTAAACAATACTGATATGAAGAAACTTGTTTTCGCATTGGTGGCTGTAGCTGCCTTGTGTGCCTGCCAGAAGAGTGGTGCACCCGTTGATTTTAACTATCGTGGTTTGGCATTTACTATGCCTGTCAGCCAGTTTGTAGACTCTATGGCAGCTCGTGGCTTTGCTGTCGACTCTGCAGCGTCAGACAGCGGCAACAATGTCGTGCTGGCATCGCCTGCTGAGCACTATCGTGTGCTGGCAGCCTTCAAGGGTGAGCAACTGATGGTTGTCCAGGAGACTTACAACCTGTC
>CADCAG010000053.1 GCA_902799355.1 uncultured Bacteroidales bacterium | reverse complement strand
TGAGATCGGGTTCTACTTGAACCACCCCCTGATGGCTCGTATCGTTGAGCTGAAAGAAAAGGGTTTCGCTGATGCGAAAGAATATGACTACGCTCCCGTCGACCTGGGCGATGCCATCGAGAACTACAAGCAGATTCTCGACATCACTGGCGACGTGGCTGCCAATATCATCGAGCCAAACTCTGAGAGCGTTGACTTGGAAGGTCCACACCTCGAGAACGGTCGTATGATCTACGCCTCTAAGACTTACGAGAACCTCGATGCCACCCGTAAGGCTGGTCTGTGGGGTGTTTCTATGCCTCGTCGTTACGGCGGTCTGAACCTGCCTAACACCGTGTTCTCTATGCTCTCTGAGATGATTTCTGCTGCCGATGCCGGTTTCCAGAACATCTGGAGCCTGCAGAGCTGTATCGATACCCTCTATGAGTTTGGTAGCGAGGAGCAGCGCCAGAAGTATATCCCCCGCGTTTGCGCTGGTGAGGGTATGTCTATGGACCTCACTGAGCCTGATGCCGGTTCTGACCTGCAGCGTGTCATGCTGAAGGCTACCTTCGACGAGAAGGAGAACTGCTGGCGTCTGAATGGTGTGAAGCGTTTCATCACCAATGGTGATAGCGACATCCACCTCGTGCTGGCTCGTTCTGAGGAAGGCACCAAGGACGGACGTGGTCTGTCAATGTTCATCTACGACAAGCGCCAGGGCGGTGTTGACGTTCGTCACATCGAGCACAAGCTGGGTATCCATGGTTCACCCACCTGTGAGCTGACCTATAAGAACGCTAAGGCAGAGCTCTGCGGTAGCACCCGTCTGGGTCTCATCAAGTACGTGATGGCGCTGATGAACGGTGCCCGTCTGGGTATCGCCGCACAGTCTGTAGGTGTTGAACAGGAGGCTTACAACGAGGGTCTGGCATACGCTAAGGAGCGCCAGCAGTTTGGTGAGGCTATCATCAACTTCCCCGCTGTCTACGATATGCTCTCTCGCATGAAGGCCAAGCTCGATGCTGGTCGCTCACTGCTGTACGAGACAGCTGCTTATGTGGATGTATACAAGTGTCTTGAGGATATCGAGCGCGACCGCAAGCTCACTCCCGAGGAGAAGCAAGAGCTGAAGAAGTACCAGCGCCTGGCTGATGCCTTCACACCGCTTGCCAAGGGTATGAACTCTGAGTATGCCAACCAGAACGCTTACGATGCCATCAGCATCCACGGTGGTTCAGGTTTCATCATGGAGTACAAGAGCCAGCGCCTGTTCCGCGACGCCCGTATCTTCTCTATCTACGAGGGTACCACGCAGTTGCAGGTTGTTGCCGCCATCCGTTACATCACTAACGGTACTATGCTCAACAACATTAAGGACATGCTGGCTGCACTGCCTGCTGACGCTAACGCTGCTCTCAAGGCCCGTGTTGAGAAGCTCATCCCTGTTTACGAGGAGGCTCTCGCTGCTGTCAAGGCACTGGAAAATCAGGATGCTCACGACTTCCTGGCTCGTCGTCTCTACGATATGACTGCCGAGCTCGTGATGTCGCTGCTCATCATCCGCGATGCCGCTAAGGCTCCTGAGTTGTTCGAGAAGTCTGCCAACGTCTATGTTCGCATGACGGAGGAGGATGTCTTCGGTAAGTCTGCTTACATCAAGGCATTCCAGGTAGAGGACTTGGCTTCATTCAAGGCAAACAACGAAGAGGCTGAGGCTTAAGGCTGCGAGTAAGTGAGTGAAATGGAAGCTTGTTTACATTTCCGAACGTGAGCAGGCTCGAACGAAGTTCAATGATGACGGAAATAGAATTAGACCAGCGCGTACAGCGCGCAGTCGATAATTTCATGGCCGGATATGGCTGCTGCCAAAGTGTGGTGGCAGCCTTTTCCGACCTTTATGGTCTCGACGAAACTATGGCCAAGCGCATCGGTGCCGGCTTTGGCGGTGGAGTAGGGCGCCTGCGTATGATGTGTGGCGCCGTGTCAGGCATCGTCATGCTCGTAGGTCTCGACTGCGGACAGACAGAAGGCTCCGACCGCGAGGGCAAGTCGGCGTGCTATAAGGTGGTACAAGACCTCCTCGCCAAGTCCAAAGCTGACAATGGTAGCCTTATCTGTGCCGAGATTCTTGGCATCGAGGGTCACGAGAAGGCCCCCGCTAGCTATGTTGCCTCTCCTCGTACTGCCGAGTACTACAAGACGCGTCCCTGTGCTGCCAAGGTAGAGAGTGCCGCCCGCATCTTTGCCGAGTATCTTAAAGAGAAAGCGAAACGCTGACCTCTCTACTGTTTTACAACTGATACAGATAGAACAACAGCTAAGCCATCACTGGCTTAGCTGTTTGTCATTTCCACCAGTCATCCTTTTGCTTGCATACGGCCTGGGCAATGCAGTTCATGGTCTTACAGACCAGTGTGGTAATGTCTTCTGTATGGCTTCTGAGCTGATAGCACCAAGGTGTTAACAGCAACAGTCGGCCAGAGGCGCAGTCGTCCATACGTTGGGCTGAGGGGTGGTAGATGTCTGGGAAACCATTGTCCTCAATCCTAATCACAGGGAACCCCAGCGTGCTTGCGGCATCCATGATGTCTTGCTCGCCCTGCGATATACGCGCAGAGACCAGCACCGCGCCAGAGGCTGCTTCCGATAGGCATCGGTTTTTCTGCTGTTCAAACAGGGCGGCGTCCTTGCGGTGGCAGACAACGGGGAGTAACTTCCTGTGTAACAATTCTATGTTTCCATAGCTGTCGCAAACTACGAAGCCATCCTCTTGCAACAGCCGCTGGGTTATCGCAGCAAAACTGTCGGGCGTTAATTGCCAGGGGCTTTCACGCTGCAAATAACCGTTCAATGCACGGATGCTTACGGCGGTATTGACGGTGTGGCGCTGTGGCTGCAGCCATTGGCGGTTCGTCGTTCTGAGCAGACGGCTGCGCGGATTGGCACGGATGTAGGCCCGTTGCGTGGCGAGCTGTTCCTCGTCGATAGGCATTACGTCGCAATAGCCGGCATCGAAGAGGGGCGGTGCTTCTAGCTTGGCTGCCGCTTCCTGCTTGGCGACCGAATCGCTAAGCACACTGCCTCGGGTGCCCAGCGGTTCGGCCGCTGGGCAGCTGTTTGGTTCGACCGCTGGTGTGCTGTTTGGTTCGACCGCCGGTGTGCTGCCTGTATTTGTGGGCTTGGCCCTTCCGGTCATGGCCCAATAGCGCTTGTTGCACCCGTACTTGAAGCCGGCAATGACATGCCCCAGATGCGTGGGCTTGCCACCATTCGACACAATGTCTCTATGTGCTACCAACAGGAAATGGAGATGCTCAGGCATAACGACATAATCCATCACTTCTAGCATCGGGTAATACCGCTGGATGCTCTCCCTCAGCTCCTGTTCCACCATCTGTCCCAGGGGCGATAGCTCCACGTGCGGAGCATCGCTGTCACCATCGGGCTTGTCCAGTCGCCCAGCCATCTGTCCGAGTGGCTGGTGAAGCGCTTTTGCCGTGCTGATAGTGATATGGTAATAGCCGCTGCGGCTATAGTCATGTGAATAGCTACGCCGCTTCATGTTATGCACTGTCGGCTTTCTGATGTCCTTGCCCATGATCCGTTGTTAACTGTATGCTATGCAAAGTTACAACTTTTCTACCAATAAAGTATGCAAAAAACGAAAATAAATGAAACGCGGGCGAAGCACTGTGACTTCAGCCCGTATTGGTTGTTGCAAAAAGTGGATCACTCGGAACCGACCCACGTTTTTTACGGATAAAGACAAACAATCTTTTAATAATCTGTAAAAGTCACGCTTCAAGGAGTAACCATTGCGTGTAATTGTGTACTTTTGTTGATGAGAGGTCAACAAGAGGACTTTTTATGTTGTATTTTGAAAATAATACCGTTTAAGGGTTTAGTAAATCCGTTTTCGTGTGTATTAAGAGTGTATGACAGACCAAAGGAAACTTCAAAAGCTGTTCAAACAGCATTACCGTCAGATGTATCGGCTGGCCACCATACTTCTGCACGACGATGCGGAGAGCAAGGATGTGGTGCACGACATCTTTGCCCAACTTCTTGACGATCATCGTGACCTTCGGGAAGAGACAGCCCAGTCCTATCTGCTTACAAGCGTACGAAACCGATGTATGAATGTGATTCGTAGCCGACAGATACAAGAGCGTGTAGAACACCTCTATCTTCTTGACCTCGACACGACCATCACACCAACAGAACTACTCGAAGAAGAGTTGAAAGCCTTGCGTATAGGTATCAACCTATTGGAGCCGCCTGTTTGTAGAGACATTATCTTGCAGCACTTCTGCGACGGTATCACCTTTAAAGAGATTGCCTCTCGTCTGGGTGTCAGCGAGACTACCGTCTATAAGCATCTACGCCGTGCGCTTAGTCAATTACGTACACATCTAAAAAACCAATGAGCGTATGAACAAGACCGATCAATTGCTCCAAATGATGGAACAGCCCCATCGATACACGGCCGACCAATGGCAGGAGATACTTGCTGATGACGAGTGCCGTGAACTCTACACGCTGATGTCGAAGACAAAGAGTGCCATTGATGCTTCTCATGCAGACGAGGATATCACTGACGAAATGATTGATGCCGAATGGCAACAGTTGAAGACAAGGCATCATTATTTCCAATTCAGGAAGTTCGCTGCCATGTTTGTCGGCATCTTGATGCTGTCGGGTATTGCCTTTGCAGCTATCCACATTGTTACTTATGATAACACTCCCAAGGAACAGAACATAGTCGTTGAAGCAAATTCTCATCTCTCAACTGCCGACCCTCAACCAGTAGAGAACGATACGATAGCGACACCACGGCCCAAACTCTACGACAACGTGCCATTAGGCGTGATATTCAAAGAGCTGTCGGACTATTACCACGTCAAGGTAGTGTATAGAAACGAAGATGCACCACAACTTCGTCTGTTCTACCAATGGAAGCCAGAATACTCGTTAGAGAAAGTTGTAGAGATGCTGAACAATTTCGAGTGGCTGCAACTGGAATTGGAGAATGATACCCTGTATGTCTCATCAACCGTAGAGCCACAGCCATGAAACATTTTTTGATTATCTTGCTGTGGCTGACATGTATGACCGTTAGTGCACAGCGCATTAGCCATGACTTCCGTGACGTTTCTCTTTCTGAGGCTTTGAAGTACATTCAGTCGCAGACTACTAACTACGATATCACTTTTATATACGACGAACTTGAAGATTTCCGTGTGACATCGTATGTGCAGCATAAGTCTGTCCTAGATGCACTGATGCAAATTGCAGGCTTCTATCCTGTTCGTATTTATAAAAGTGGGGAAAGGGAAATATATGTAGAATGTACCCATAAGACCGAGCGCCATCTGACGGGCACCATTATCGACGAGAACCGCCAGCCAGTGCCCTATGCCAATGTTTACTTGCTTCATCCATCAGACTCAACAGTAATCGGTGGAGGCGTGAGCAACGAGGCTGGCGTTTTTGTCATTCCCTATGAGCAACCTACCGTTCTTGCCCGTATCTCATACGTGGGCTACAAGACCGTCTATCGCCTATGTAACAATGAACAGGTTGGGATCATTCAGATAAAGCCCGAAACGATGACCATAAAAGGCGTCGTGGTTTCAGGCGAGCGTCCCAAGGTGCAACTGCAGGGCAACTCTCTCGTGATGAACGTGGAGGGTACAGTGATGGAAAGGATGGGCACCGCTGAAGATGTGCTGTCCCGTGTACCGACCATTTCAAAGAAAGGTGAGACTTTCGAGATATTAGGTAAGGGAGTGCCTTTGATTTATCTGAACAACCGAAAGTTGACCGACTTACAAGAACTGAAGAACATCCAGTCGGACAACATCAAGAACGTCGAGGTGATTCAGAATCCAGGAGCCCGATATGAAGCTTCGGTCAATGCTGTCATTATCATTCGCACCAAACGTACGGCGGGCGAAGGCCTTGGCGTAGAACTGACCTCATGGAGTCGTAAGGGACATGGTTTTGCGAACAATGAACGTATTAACCTTACCTACCGCACAGGAAAGTTAGATTTATTTGCAAATCTCTTCGGCGCTTACAATAAGCGGTGGGAAAAAGGCGAGTTCGAACAGACTGTTTTTGCCGACACACTGTGGGTAATTACCAACAAGCAGAAGGACAAGGTTTACAATCCATTCCTTGAAGGCCGCTTCGGCTTCAACTACCAGCTTAACGATAACAACTCTTTTGGCGGTTTCTATCAGCACACCTACGACTACGTGAAAACTTGGAGTGACTATGACGATGACCTGCAAGCCAACGGTTCCATGTATGACCATTTGCAGAATAGCAGTATCAACAGAGCCGAAGGTGCACCCAAACACCAAGTGAATCTCTACTACACGGGAAAGATAGGAAAGTTTTGCATCGACTTCAATGCAGACTATACCTATCGTAACCAGCGTAACCGCAACCAGCAGCAGGAACTGAGTGAAAGTCAGGAAAATCGCGATGTGAACACCTACGCTTTGACGTGTAGTCGTCTGATGGCAGAGAAGCTTTTCGTAACGTATCCGTTTGGGAAAGGGCAGATAGAAGTTGGTGAGGAGTACACCAATACCAGATGGAACAGCAGTTTTGAAAACGAAGAAGGATATATTGCCAACAGCAACAACGAACAACATGAGCAAGCCATCGCTCCCTTCGTGGAGTTGCAGCAGCAAGTGGGCCGTTTCCGCTTGTCGGCTGGCCTGCGCTATGAGCACGTGGAATCAGAATACTTTGTAGGCGGCATCCGTCGAGATGACCAAAGCCGTACTTACGATGAATTCTTTCCCTCGGTATCACTATCAACGTCTTTGAAGAGTCTGCAATTATCCTTCAGCTATGCCAAGCGCACTTCACGCCCGTCTTACTGGATGTTGAGCAGTGATGTCATCTATGAGAACCGTCTGAACATGCAGACGGGAAATCCTTATCTGAAGCCCGTCAAGTATCATAATGTGAATACGATGGCTATGTGGAAGTGGCTCTATCTCAACGTCAACTTTAGCCATTGTGTTGACCCCATCCTCTACACAGTAGAAAGTTTGGAGGGTGACAGCAAGGTGAACCTTGTGACCCACAAGAACTACGAATATGCCGATTGGATTACGATCACGCTGGGCGCACAGAAGAATGTCAAATTGGGTCACGAAGTCACATGGACTCCGCAATACAATTTATCACTGATGAAGCCTTGGCTCAAAGCGGAGTTTTTAGGTGAGCAGAAGTGTTTCAATCATCCTATGTTGTCCCTACAATTGGGCAACATAGTCACCCTGCCTCACGACTGGCTTGTGCAAGCAGACTTCAACGTGCATACCCACGGCGACACTGGCTCGAATGCCCGTTTCGACTGCACCAACCCCATCCTCTCGCTCAGTATTGGCAAGGATTTCTTCAAGCGTCGCCTAAACATCAAGCTCTCAGGCAACGACCTCTTTAATGGTGGCATCAACCGCTTCACACTCTATAGCAATCGCATGATGTTCCGTAAGATAGAGGACAATGATTCCCGTTGCGTTTCTCTTTCGCTTCGTTACCGCTTCAACGTTACACCGTCAAAGTATAAGGGAACCGGTGCTGGTAATGCAGAAAAGGGTCGTCTGTAAATTCAAGTTAAATAATAAAGAAAAAACTATGAGTCCATAAGAAGAAATAATCTCAAATATTTGGATGCGTGAAAGATTTGTACTATCTTTGCACCTCGAAATATAGTAGATAGAGCGACAGCTTTCTGTACTTCTCACGAAATTACCACAGAAGATGAGACACGGGAAGACTGCTGTTAGCTCACACTCGAATATGGGTGTGGGCTTTAGCGGTATTCATCTGTGTCGAGGTGTGTGGTAATACCTGTGAGAAGATGTTCATACGATGAAGCCATAGGCTTACTAAACCGTCTGCTTGAAAGGCTGCATCAAGCAGATCTGACGAATTTTGGCAGCCACCTCCAAATAGTTTATGTCGCCTCTGGGGCACAGCATGTAGAAACCATACACACACAGTATTTAGGAACGCCGCAGAGTCTGTCCTATAGTGTGAACTATCCAACCGACGAACAGTTGTCCAATGCTATCAGTAACATCAACGGTAAGGGAAAGATGCTCGACGAGTATCAGAAATGGCTGGGCGTATGCTGCTATGTCAGTGCTAAATGCGGCTATCCGATTGACCTTGATGCTTGTTGCCGTCGACTAGCTGTACTTCCTTATAAAGAACCATTGGAATATATGCCTCAGTATAAGAGCATCCGTGTTTATGCTACGTGGAACTTTGTCAAAGCAGGTTTCAATAGTTGGGCGGATTTTAAACCTAATGACCAAGAACGTAACCTTTTCGTAAAGTGCCGTGACGTGGCTTTAGCATTAGAATATGTACTAAAACAAAATAACTGACTGCTATCGACTAAACATCGACAAATCATCGACAAAACGCCACACTCACTTACGGTGTGGCGTTTTCTTTGTACCTTTACATCACGAAAAGCCGGCTTAGTGAACGTAAACGAAAACGAAAAGAATGTAAAGCAATAAAGAATGAAACGATGAACGACAATCAAGCTAATGTAGAGGAGCTGTTGACCTCAGAGGCAACGGCACCCTCGGTATCTCCAACACTGTTGAAGTTGGACGGCTACCGTATTGCAACAGACACAGAAGTACCTCAGGAGGAATTCCTGT
>CADCAG010000052.1 GCA_902799355.1 uncultured Bacteroidales bacterium | reverse complement strand
GAATGAGTCCAGTACAGTACCGGACTCAATTCCATATGGGCAATAGTGTTTAATCTGTCCAAACTTTGGGGTTCACTTCAGGACAGTCCCCCTGTGCACACAAAGATATTAAATGATTCTCATAATTGCAAGATATAAAGTATATTTTTATCTATTTCCTTTTGCTCTATTATGCGTCTTGCAAAGCATCTGGCAGTTTTTTATATCCGTTGGCCCGTTTTTACTCCATGCAGTCACATGGTCGGCATCCATCTCTTCTAGTTTCCAAATACGCTGACGATTAGCATCATGGCCGATGGCGCAGTACGGACAGTTACTTGTACCTTCTACTTTTGCTTTGTCTGTCTGCTCTTGGTAGACTTTACGCATAGTAGGCTTATCGAATAGACGCACATTCAGAAGTTTCGTATCTTGACATCCACCAAGTACATACTCGAAGATACCTCGTCGATTTGTTACATAGTCATCGTGCATCAGTTCGTGAACCTTTGCAGACAATTCAGAGTGATTTAATGGTAAATGATGGAAACGTTCGTAAAGGTCGCCCCAATTCAATCCCTGCATCTCATCATATACATCATCAAACTTTGAGTCGACCCAGTCAATAACAGTATTGAAATAGGTCTTTATCTCATTGATATTCTCATCACGACGATGGGCAGTCATATATCCATCCACGTTGCCCTTGCTCACCCACTCTAGCGCTGTAGCTAAGAACATCTGCCTATTAGCAGGTCCTTTCACATACGATTCCCACTTCTGTATATTGGCATTCTGAGAATTAGAGAACTCTGCCTTACATGCTGAGACAAAAGGACCAGAGAATACTGCATTCAATTCTTCTTGATGATTTAGCGGAATACCAGCGATATTAATTGTTTTAAACCAATTCTTGATTTCCTCTTCCGCATGCTCGCCTTCTCCTTCACAGACATATACCAACAATTCTGTCTTTAGAATCTTCTGTTGCAGACCTTCATTCAGTCCATCGAAGATTTGCTCTAAATCGTTTATCTTAACAGCAAACTTATTCTTGATAAAACGACCAAGCGATGTGATACGCTGTTGTCCGTCTAATACTTCAAGCCTACCGCCATCCACTTTATTAAAATATAGGAGTCCGAGGGGATAGCCTTTCAACACAGATTCTATTACTGCGACATCTCTCTTGCCATCTGCATAGATGTAGTTGCGCTGATACTCTGGCTGAATGGTTAACTTACCAGCCAAACCGTACAAGCCTTTACCTTCCAGTTCGTTATATTCGAAACCATCGCATAGTTGTTCGACGGTATAGATTTCTCGTGTAGTCTTCATAGGCTATTGCTTTTTGCGGATTAGTAATCTTTTATACTCAGAATGAACAATACGACCTTCCGCATTTTTATAATATGTCTTTTTATTTCCTTTTCCTAATATTACCGCATTTTCATTTGTCTTTGCTCCAGAGGAACCTGTTTCAATATCTCCCAATACAAGATATTCCTTATAATCATTGTATCGACGAATATCTGGCAATTTATCATGGCATCCGAATTGTGTGAGTCCCAATATTTCAAATTGCTCTGGACAATACTTGTCTAAAAAAGAAATAGGTACCCCCATTGCCCCTTCATAATCTGATGGAATAGCATCTGTAAATGGTACATCAATAGCTTCATAATTATCATAGTGTAGATATTCTTTTCTTTCTTTAATTTCCTTGTGCTTACTATGCTTATAATTCTCTGCCATAGTCATTAGTTTGAGTGGTTGGTGACGACGTCCATGGTCTATATTAGTATACCAACAACAGTTCCGAAATTTAACAAGATTGGTGTTTTCATCAAACACACCATCAGCATAGCTTTCTCTTGGAGCCTCTACCCTAAAATATGCATTCCCATTCTGAAAACCATTCCCCATCCACATCTTGTTTTCTTCTATCAGCGGAAATATCTCTTTGTTGGTAATTGCATTCATTCCACCAATTATCACAAAATGCTTTCCTGAATCCATTAGCCACGCGACAAACTCTCGAAACAAGGAAAACGGTGGATTGGTCACAATAATGTCTGCCTCGTCACGCAATTTCCGAATTTCTTTACTACGAAAGTCTCCATCACCTTCAAGATATTGCCATTCAAGGTCATTGATATCTATTCGATTGTCACCAGTAACATCACGCTCAAGAACAAATATCTTACCATTCGTTTTGCTCTTATCTGGATTAAAGTAAGGCTGTGAAGTCTCAAAGAGTGTGGGCTGATAAGGCATCTTGTACTTTTTGCTTTCAGGTGCATAGCTTGTAGAAATCAGTTTCTTCAACCCAAGCAGTTCAAAGTTCTGAGCAAAGAACTTAGTAAAGTTACTCCACTCAGGGTCGTCACAAGGTAGTAACACCGTCTTGTCACGAAATACATCCGGATTATAGTCCAGATAAGCGTTGATTTCCTTCTGTATGTCAGCATACTGCGTATAGAACTCATCGTTCTTCGCAGTCTTGGCATTTGCTAGGTTAGTATTAGCCATACGTCATGCTTTTATGCGCTGCTTATCTTCGGAGGTAGGCTCAGGGCACAAAAAAGCACGGACGATCATCATCCATGCTTCAAAGGCCCTAGGAACAGCCCACCAGTCCAGATAAATCACGCCCATGCATTCGCATAGGCGTTTGCGACTTATTCTTCGGACTGAACTTTTTGAATTTCCTAGGTTCTTGAAGCAATTCCGAATAACAGCAAACGCTTGTTATATTTCCACTAAAGTAATACCGCCACCCTACTCTCAGGGACCAAGCCGTAGCTTGCGCTGTTTACAGCGATTAGCCGTACTTGAATGCAAAGATAGTGCAAATCGAGCGAAATGCAAAATAAATTGCGATTTATTTTTATATCTGCGAAGGCTGCACGCTCGGAAATGCTCAAATAAATTTGGCATTTCGCTCACTTATTCGTAACTTTGCACCTTGAAAAAGACTATTTATGAAGAAACTGTATATTGAGACTTATGGCTGCCAGATGAATGTGGCAGACTCAGAGGTCGTAGCATCGGTCATGCAGATGGCTGGCTACGAGACGACAGAGGTGTTGGATGAGGCTGATGCCGTATTCTTGAACACTTGTTCGATACGTGACAATGCGGAACAGAAGATATATCACCGCCTGGATGCGCTGGATGCTATCAAGCGTCAGCGCCAGAAAGCTAACAGCCCTCGCAACGCCACACTCTCACAGAGAGAAGGGCCAACAGCTAACGGCCTTATCATTGGCGTGCTGGGCTGTATGGCTGAGCGCGTAAAGGATGACCTGCTGGAGAACCACCACTGCGACCTGGTGGCTGGTCCAGACTCCTATATGTCGCTGCCCGACCTGATAGCACAGGCTGAGCTGGGACATAAGGCCATGAATATTGAACTGTCGACAACGGAGACTTACCGTGACGTGGTGCCACAGCGCCTGCACGGTGCGAAGATCAGCGGTTTTGTGAGCATCATGCGTGGATGCAACAACTTCTGCCACTACTGCATCGTGCCCTACACCCGTGGTCGCGAGCGTAGCCGCGATGTGGAGAGTATCCTCAGAGAGGTGCGCGACCTGCGCGACCGTGGCTTCAAGGAGGTGACGCTGTTGGGACAGAATGTGAACAGCTATCATGGAAACGACGGAACGACATTCCCACAGTTGCTGCGCCGCGTGGCTGAGGAAGCACCAGAGATGCGCATCCGCTTTACCACGAGTCATCCAAAGGATATGAGCGACGACACACTGCGCGTGGTAGCTGAGGTGCCCAACGTCTGCAAGCATATCCACCTGCCCGTGCAGAGTGGTTCGGACCGCATCCTGAAGCTGATGAACCGTAAGTACACCCGCGAGTGGTACCTGGACCGTGTGGCTGCCATCCGTCGTATCATCCCAGACTGTGGTCTGTCGACGGATATCTTTGTGGGCTACCACTCGGAGACGGAGGAAGACCACCAGCTGTCGCTGTCGCTGATGCGCGAAGTGGGCTACGACTCTGCCTTTATGTTCAAATACTCAGAGCGACCAGGAACCTACGCCTCGAAGCACCTGCCTGACGACATCGCTGACGAGGAGAAGATTCGTCGACTGAACGAGATGATTGCCCTGCAGACGGAGATTTCTGCCCAGCAGAACAAGAAGGACGAGGGCAAGGAGTTCGACGTGCTGCTAGAGGCCTTCTCAAAGCGTAGCCGTGAACAGCTGATGGGACGTACGGAGCAGAACAAGGCCGTCGTCGTCAACAAGGGTTCGCACCACATCGGCGAGACGGTGCGTGTGCGCATCACAGGAAGCACGAGTGCAACACTATTAGGTGAGATTATATGAACTACCGACGATTGAGGCTGTTGGCGCCACTGGCGGCTACCTTGTATAACCTGCTGTTGGCATATGCGCTATACTTCATAGCGCGTATCACCTTCTTGTTGGAGAACTGGAGCTATTTCTCTTCAAACCTGACAGGGAGCCACTTGCTGGAGATGCTGAGTGGTGGACTGATGTTTGACACCAGTGCCATCATGCTCACCAACTCCCTCTATATCGTCATGATGCTATTGCCCGTACACCAGGTGGTGGCAAAACCCGTCTACCAGAAGATTTGTCGTGGAGTATTCCTTGCTGTCAACGGCTTGGCACTGGCCATGAACCTATGCGACGCGGTGTACTTCCAATTTACTATGCGACGCACCACGACAACCATCTTTGACGAGTTTTCCAACGAAGGCAATCTGGGCAGCATCTTCCTGACGGAGACATTCAGGCACTTCTATCTGCTGATTCTTTTCGTGCTGTTGATGTGGTGCGTCTATCGCCTTTATCGGAAGAGCACTATCGTTTGGCTGAACGGAGTCCGCCTGTGGCACTATAATGTGGCAAGTTTCTTGTCGCTGTTGCTAATAGCACCCTTTGCAGTGGCAGGCATCCGCGGTGGATTCACCACAGCCGTCCGCCCCATCACCATCAGCAATGCCAACCAATATGTCAACCACCCTACTGAGGCGGCATTGGTGCTGAACACGCCGTTCTCCCTGTATCGCACCATCGGCAAAGCCGTCTTTGTGGTGCCCAACTATTATAGCAATAAAGAGGAGATGACAGCCATCTACAATCCCGTACACGTCCCTAACGACACGGTGCCGATGACGAAGAAGAATGTGGTGGTACTCATCGTGGAGAGCTTCGGCAGAGAGTATATTGGTGCACTGAACAAGACGCTGGAGAACGGTCGCTATCGTGGCTATACCCCTTGCGTAGACTCACTGATAGCCAAGAGCATCACGTTCAGCCATAGCTACTGCAATGGTCGTAAGTCGATAGACGGTATGCCATCTATCCTGAGCAGCATCCCCATGTTCGTGGAGCCGTTCTTCCTGACGCCAGCCTCCATGAATCATGTGGATGGTATTGCCTCGCTATTGGCTGGCGAGGGCTATCAGACAGCTTTCTTCCATGGTGCCCAGCGCGGCTCAATGGGTTTCCAGGCCTTTGCCCGCAGTACAGGATTTCAGGAATACTATGGTCGGGAGGACTATGATGCCGATGACCGCTTCGGAGGCGATGACGACTTTGATGGCATGTGGGCCATCTGGGACGAGCCGTTCCTGCAATACTATGCCGCCAAGATTTCGGAGATGAAAGAACCCTTTATGACTGCCGTCTTCACCGCGTCGAGCCACCATCCGTTTGCCATTCCAGAGAAGTACCAGAAGCAGTTCCCCGAGGAGAATCTGGAGATTCACAAGTGCATTCGCTATACCGACATGGCTATTGGCAAGTTCTTTGAGACCGCCAGCCGTGAGCCCTGGTTCAAGAACACTATTTTTGTATTGACCAGCGACCATACCAACATGAGTGACCATGCGGAATATCAGACCGACTTGGGCGGATTCTGCTCACCTATTATTATATACGAGCCTGGACGAGAGCCTGAAGTGTTCGACAAGATAGCGCAACAGATTGACATTCTGCCAACCGTGATGGGCATGCTGCACTATCAGAAGCCCTATTTCGGCTTTGGCATCGACCTGCTGACCACGCCTGCAGAGGACACGTGGGCAGTGAACTACATGGGTGGCATCTACCAGTATGTGAAACACGGTCATGTCCTGCAGTTTGACGGTCAGAGCACCCGTGGCATCTATGCCCTCAGCGACTCGCTGATGAAGCACAACCTGATGGAAGACGGAAGATGGAAGACGGAAGACGGCAAGAACATCCAGCCACAGATGGAGCGTGAGTTGAAAGCCATCATCCAGCAGTATATGGAGCGAATGACCCAGGACAGACTGAGGTAGTTGATAGTTGAAAATTGATAGTTGATAGTTGAAAAATACTCAATTGGTAACTGATAATTCATAATTAATTATTACCTTTGTAGCCAAAAGACATCAAGAATATGCTTAAACAGTTTTTCTCCGTCATGGATCGCTACCTCAAGCCATACAGAAAGTATCTGGCTTGGTCGGTAGTCATCAACTTCCTGTCACAGTGGATGAACGTGTTCTCCTTTGCTGTGCTGATACCTATTCTGAACATCCTTTTTAAGATAGACACAGCCGTCTATACCTATAAGCCCTGGACATGGGACACGCTGGACAAAGACCTTGTGGTGAACAATGCCTATGCATGGGTACAGGAGCTGATAGCTGTCAACGGTGCCTTCCTGACACTGGTCTATATGGGTTTGGCACTCATCATCATGACTGGCCTGAAGACGTTTGGCTACTTTGCTTCGTCAGCCATCATGATACCGCTACGCACTGGTGTCGTTCGCGATATCCGTATTGAGGTATATGAGAAAGTGCTGAAGCTTCCTTTGAGCTTCTTCTCTGAGGAGCGCAAAGGTGACATCATTGCCCGTATGTCGGCAGACGTGGGCGCTGTCGAGAACTCCATCACTAGCAGTATCGACATGCTGATTCGCCAGCCCATCGCCATCATCGTGTGCTTCGCCACCATGCTGACGGTAAGTTGGCAGCTGACGGTATTCGTCATCGTGGTAGCTCCACTGGCCGGTTGGATTATGGGTAAGGTAAGCCGTAAGCTGAAGTCGCAGTCGGCTACCGTACAAAACCGTTGGGGAGATATGCTGGCGCAGCTTGACGAGACGCTGGGCGGTCTGCGCATCATCAAGGCATTCATTGCCGAGCACAAGATGTTGCAGCGCTTCATCAGCATCAACGAAGAATACAGAAATGATGTCAACGCGATGGCTATCCGCCAGAGTGCCGCACACCCCATGTCGGAGTTCCTGGGTACCATCATTATCGTTGTCGTCCTGTGGTTTGGCGGCTATCTGATTCTGAACGCGTCGAACCTGATAGATGCTCCAACGTTTATCTTCTTCATGGTTATCCTGTATAGTGTCATCAACCCGCTAAAGGACCTGTCGAAGGCTACCTACCAGATACCTATCGGACTGGCTTCTATGGACCGCATCGACTTCATTCTGAAGGCTGACAACCCTATCAAGGAACCTGCAGAGCCACAGCCCATGCCTTCGTTCGAGAAGGACATCGAACTGCGCAACGTGTCGTTCAGCTATACAGAGGGCCGTCCCGTACTGAAGAACATCAACCTGAAAGTGCCCAAGGGAGAGACCATCGCACTGGTGGGACAGTCGGGCTCTGGCAAGTCGACACTGGTAGACCTCATTCCCCGCTATCACGACGTGATGGACGGCGAAGTGCTCATCGACGGCAAGAACATCAAGTCGGTACGCATCTCTGAGCTGCGTGCGCTGATAGGCAATGTCAACCAGGAGGCTATCCTCTTTAACGACACCTTCTATAATAATATCACTTTCGGTGTGGAGAATGCCACAATGGAACAGGTCATTGAGGCCGCCAAGATTGCCAACGCCCATGAGTTTATCATGGAGTCGGAACACGGCTACGACACCATGATTGGTGACCGTGGCGGCAGACTGAGCGGTGGTCAGCGCCAGCGTGTCAGCATTGCCCGTGCCATCTTGAAGAACCCACCTATCCTCATTCTCGACGAAGCAACATCGGCACTGGATACCGAGTCGGAGCGTCTGGTACAGGAAGCTTTGGAGCGCCTGATGAAGTCGCGTACTACCATCGCCATTGCCCACCGTCTGTCGACCATCAAGAATGCCAGCAAGATATACGTGCTCTATGAGGGTGAGATAGTAGAATGCGGACAGCACGACGAACTGATTGCCAAGAATGGCTACTACAAGCGTCTGTATGACATGCAGCAGCTGTAAGAGTTTATGAAGAAATACGATTATCTGATAGTTGGTACAGGCCTCTTTGGTGCCACCTTCGCATGGCGAGCTCGTCAGGCAGGCAAGTCGTGTGTCGTGATTGATCGTAGGACACATGTGGGGGGTAATGTCTATTGTGAAGATGTTGAAGGTATTCATGTACATCATTATGGAGCGCACATC
>CADCAG010000051.1 GCA_902799355.1 uncultured Bacteroidales bacterium | reverse complement strand
TTTTTTTTGATGCGCTTTGTTGATCAATATGCGTGGCCGTCGGCAATCTCCTCCTTGTCGAGCTTCTTCTTGTCGAGGGCATACCAGGCATAGGCGATGTAGGCCAGCACGAAGGGGATGAGCAGGCTGACGATGGCCATGGTGCGCAGGGTGAACTCACTGGAGCACGAGTTGGCAAGGGTCAGCGACGACTGCAGGTCGGCAGTAGAGGGGTAGTAGGCCGTGTGGTTCCATGCAGACATGAGCAGCAGGGGCAGCACGACGAGTACGACGCCAATGCCTGCAGGCCAGATGCCCTGGATGTAGTCCTTGGAGACGATGGTCTTGCCGATGGCGAAGAGTACCAGCACGACACCCACGAGGAGCACGATGGTGAGATACCACATATCGATGAAGTTGTGGAGGTACTTGTAGGGCTCCATGAAGATGAGGCCCTCGTCGTTGTAGGCATAGCCGTCCTTCAAGAGCAGGTGGACGAGGTAGGCGACGAAGAGGATGAGGAAGGGCACGGCATTGCCAATGAGGCGCACGCTGGCACGACTGCGGATGTCTTCGTCGTTGACATTATTAATAATATATAAGGTGCCCAGCACACGAGACAGGAACATCACGGCCAGTCCGAAGACAAGTACCCAGGGGTTGAGGAGGGCGTCGAGGCCGTGCGAGGCGTTGGCCCAGTGGGAGATAGCCTCCCCCGACCCCTCCAAAAGGAGGGGAGAAAGCATAGAACTCTTAGAGACAATGAAGTTAGAGCCTTCGAAGAAGGTGGCGACGGCACCGCCCAAGAGCAGGGGACCTACGAGACCATTGATGATGAGGAACCACTGGAAGGTCGTGGCGCCCAGGATATTGCCCAGCTTGTTCTGGAACTCGTAGCTGACGGCCTGCAGGACGAAGGTGAACAGGATGGCCATCCACAGCCAGTAGGCTCCGCCGAAGCTGGTGGAGTAGAAGAGGGGGAAGGAGGCGAAGAAGGCTCCTCCGAAGGTGACCAGCGTGGTGAACGTCAGCTCCCACTTGCGACCTGTGGAATTGATGATGAGTCGACGGCCTTCCTCGGTATATCCTAATGAGCGTACCATGGAGTTGGCACCTTGCACAAACAGCAGGAATACCAGCAGGGCTCCCAGCAGAGATACCAGGAAGCACCAGTAGTGTTGCAAGAAATCGTATGTCATGATTTGGGTCCTTTCTTGATTTGTTTAAGCATGATATTTATCTCCACGCAGAGCATCAGGGTGAAGAGGAACAGGAAGAGGAAGAAGGTCAGGGCCACCGAGCAGCTCTCGATGTCGCTGACACCCACCCATGTGGGCAGCATGTCCTGAATGGTCCATGGCTGACGACCGAACTCAGCTACCAGCCAGCCGCTCTCTGAGGCGATATAGGCCAGGGGTACCAAGAGGATGGCCAGCCAATAGTGCCAGGCGGGCAGTCCTGCAATGTCGTGGCTGTCGGCCTGGGTCTCTGGCAGGATGCCTATGGTGGCCAACAGGCGGCGTGTGATGACAGACAGATACGGTATCCTGAACGACAGGATGGCCAGCAGCAGGAAGTAGAGGATGAACAGACAGCCGGCACCCACCATGATGCGGAAAGCCCAGAAGTTGACCCAGATGGGTGGTACGATGTCTTGTTTATCCTTCACATAGCCGTAGCCGAAGTAAGGCATGTTCTCGTTGAGCGTCTGCAACTGCTGCGTAAGAACGGCGTCGGGAGCACCCTCGGCCTTTGACTTGCGGTAGTCGGCAAGAGCCTGGATGGCCAGCTTGCCACGTGCTATCTTCTCGTTGACAGAAGGCTCCTCGGTACCGTCGGCTCTGGTATAGCCGTTGAGGAGGTCGTCGATGCCAGGAACGAAACCTTTGAAATCGTTGGTGGCCATAAACGACAGGGCGTAAGGAACCTCAATGCCTGGAACCAGCGTCAGTCCCTGACCGTAGCCGCCATCATACAGCGCCTCCATGGCTGCCAGCTTCATGGGCTGTACCTGGGCGACGCTCTGTGCCGACTTGTGACCCGTCATACCTGCGCCCAGCGAGGCGATGAGACCTACGATGGCAGCAATCTTGATGCTCTCCTTGGCGAGACGAATCTCGCGATTCTTCATCAGGTACCAGCATGAGACGGCAACGACGAAGATGGCGCCGATGATCCAGGCGGAGATAACGGTGTGGAAGAACTTGTCGACGGCAAAGGGCGACAGTGCCACGTCGAGGAAGCTGACCATCTCGTTGCGCATGGTGTCAGGATTGAAGGCACAGCCCACTGGATACTGCATCCATGCGTTGGCCACGAGAATCCACCAGGCAGAGATGGTGGCGCCAAGGCCTGTCAGCCATGTCGAGGCGAGGTGGAAGCCTGGCGATACCTTCTTCCATCCGAAGTACATGACGGCCACGAAGGTGGACTCCATGAAGAAGGCCACGATACCCTCGATGGCCAGTGGCGCTCCGAAGATGTCACCTACAAACCAGGAGTAGTTAGACCAGTTGGTGCCAAACTCAAACTCCAGAATGATACCTGTAGCAACGCCCATGGCGAAGTTAATGCCGAAGAGACGCTGCCAAAACTGGGCCGCATCGCGCCAGAAGGTATCGCGGGTGCGGTACCAACAGGTCTCGACGATACCCATCACTACGGCGAGACCCAGCGTCAGGGGCACGAAGAGCCAGTGATAGATGGCTGTCAGTGCGAATTGCGCTCTTGCCCAGTCGATGGACCCGCTGTCAATGGTTAAAAATAAGTTGTTCATAGCATTATTGTTTTAGGATTTTGGTAGCCACGAAGTCAGACTCCTTGCCTTCATCGGCATGAGTGCTGATATAGTTCGGAAAGAAGAATACCTTCAGTATGGCAAAAATAATGAACAGCTTAATCAGTATGATCGCCCACAGTGTTCGCCCCAACGTCATCTGACGGAAGCCGTCTCTGTAGAGGTCATAAAACTTATATAGCCACCCATTTCGAGCCATAGGCATACTCCTTTTTTGCGTTAATAATGTTGCAAATATAGTAAATATTTTCAAAACTACAAATTTTTCTTTGGTATTTCGTAGAAAAAGTTTATCTTTGCAGCGTGTTTTCGAAAACAACTATATCTATTTGACTATGAACAATAAGAAAATTGTACTGCCCTTAGTGGCTGTCATCGTGTTGCTGGTTGCAGGTGTTGCTTATCTCGCTTATTCTCTCAATGAGGAGAAACAGGTAAACAAGGACATGCAGGAACTGGCTGTTCTTGAGAAACAGGAAATGGAGAATGAGTATCAGCAATTTGCTGATCAGTACAGCGAGATGAAGACGCGTATCAACAACGACTCTATCATCAATCAGCTGACTCGTGAGCAGGAGCGCACCAAGCAGTTGCTGGAAGAACTGCGTCAGACCAAGGCTAACGATGCTGCTGAGATTACCCGTCTGAAGAAAGAGCTGGCTACCGTTCGTGCCGTGCTGCGTAGCTATGTGCTCCAGATTGACTCGCTGAACCAGTTGAATGCCGAGCTGATGGACGAGAACAACCGTGTACGCTCAGAGTTGGAATATACCAACCAGCAGAACATGGCGCTGGCATCAAGCAACATGACGCTGTCAGAGAAGGTGGCTATTGCCTCACAGCTGAATGCTACGAACATCTCGCTGACTCCGCTGAACAAGAAGGGTAAGGACAACAAGACGATGAAGAAGGCCCGCACACTGCTCGTTGGCTTCAATATCGCCCGCAACGTAACGGCTGCCAATGGCACCCGCGAGATCTTCATCCGCGTCACCACTCCTATGGGTGAGGTGCTCAACGGTGGTGGCTCGTTCCAGTATGAAGACCGCCAGTTGGCATACACCATGAAGCGTACTATCGACTATAGCGGTGAGGAGACCTCAGTAACAGGTATGTGGCCCGTCAACGAGACGCTGCCTGGTGGCTCTTATAACGTCAGCATCTTTGCCGATGGTAATATGATTGGCTCAAGAAACTTCACCTTCGAGAAATAAATGAATAAGTTAATAGCTATTTGCTTAGGGCTGTTAGCTGTTGGCATACATCCTGTTGAGGCTCAGCGCGTACTGAGCCTTGATAGCTGTAGGGCCATGGCGCTGCGCAACAACAAGCAGATGAGCGTGCAGCGTGTCAAGCAGGAGGTTGCCAAGAACATCCGCAAGTCGGCACGCACGAAATACCTGCCGCATGTGTCTGCTGCAGGTGGCTACCTATATACCAGCAAGGAGATATCGCTGCTCAGCGACGACACCAAGGATAAGCTGTCGAATCTGGGTACCAACAGCGTCAACCAACTGCAGACGAACATGGCTACGGCCATGCCCGTGCTGAGCGCCTTGTTTGGTGGTACGGGGCCTGTGACATCCATGATGACTGATGCTGCAGGCGCACTGAACGGGATTGGTCAGGGCATCGTTGATGCATTCCATACGGATACACGCCATATGTTTGGTGGTGCAGTCCTCGTGACTCAACCCATCTTTATGGGTGGTGCCATCGTCGCTCTGAACAAGATGGCAGACATCGGTGAGGACTTGGCAGCCAACTCTGCCGATGCTCGTCGCCAGGAGACGCTCTACCAGATAGACAAGGCCTATTGGCAGGTGGTATCGCTGCGCCATAAGCAGAAGCTGGCCGAGGGATTCCTCGACCTGGTGAAGAAGCTGGATGGTGACGTACAGAAGATGATTCGCGAGGGCGTTGCTACCCGTTCGGAGGGCTTGAGTGTCAGTGTGAAGGTCAACGAGGCTGAGATGGCTGTCATGAAGGTCAACGACGGACTGACGCTGTCGAAGATGCTGCTGTGCCAGCTCTGTGGACTGCCCGTCGACGAACAGGTGACGCTGGCTGACGAAGAGAAGGAAGAGCTGGTCGTGGAGAGTGAGGCATCGCCTGCCGTCCAGCCAGACTTGATGCTTTCGAACCGTCCGGAGCTGAAGATGCTGCAGAACGTGGTGGACATCAGTCACCAGACCACCAACCTCCTCAAGGCTGGCAATCTGCCGCAGGTGCTGCTGGTGGGTGGCTATTCGGCAACGAACCCGAATGTGTATAACGGCTTCCAGCGCAGATTAAGCGGCGCATGGAATATTGCCGTCCTGATGCGCGTGCCCATCTGGAACTGGGGCGACGTGGCTTACAAGGTGCGTGCCGCCAAGGGCGCTACTGCTATTGCCACCCTAGAACTGGAGGAAGCCCGCGAGAAGATGGAGCTACAGCTGAGTCAGAGCAACTTCCGCGTCAGCGAGGCTGCCAAGAAGCTGGAACTGGCGAAGGCCAGTCAGCAGAAAGCTGAAGAGAACCTGCGAACAGCCAACCTGGGATTCCAGGAGGGCGTCATCTCGTCGACAACGGTCATGGAGGCTCAGACTGCCTGGCTACAGGCACAGTCGCAGTTTATCGATGCTGAGATTGATGTACAGCTGAGTCGTGTGAACCTGCAGAAGTCGCTGGGTACGCTTCGGTAAATTGAAAAATAGTAAATCGTCAAATTGTCAAATAATGATATGAATGCAAAAACGCAACATAACAACATCCTGCTGGCCATTATAGGTTTTGCCACAGTGGTGATCATTGTTGGTGTCATTGGATTCTTTGCCTTCTCGCGCCAGAAAGAGGTTATTCAGGGACAGGTAGAGGTCAGTGAGTATCGCGTGTCAAGCAAGGTGCCTGGCCGTATCCTGGAGATACGTGTCAAGGAGGGTGACTTCGTGAAGGTCGGCGACACGCTGGCTATCCTGGATGCTCCTGAGGTACGTGCCAAGATGGAACAGGCCCAGAGTGCACAGGATGCAGCCTCGGCTCTTGAGCTGAAAGCACAGAACGGTGCCCGCGAAGAGCAGATTCGCGGAGCTTACAACGTCTTGCAGCAGGCCAAGGCTGGTGTGGAGATTGCCGAGAAGTCGTACAAGCGTATACAGCGCCTCTTCGATGAGGGTGTTGTCAGTGAACAGAAACGTGACGAGGTGTATGCCCAGTATAAGGCGATGGAGGCACAGATGCAGGCTGCCCAGAGCCAGTATGACATGGCGGTGAATGGTGCCCGTCGCGAGGACAAGCTCGCTGCTGCTGCCCAGGTGGGACGTGCCAAGGGTGCCGTACAGGAGGTGAACTCGTATATCCACGAGACAGTACAGATTGCCCAAATGGAGGGAGAGGTCATGGACATCTACCCCAAGCAGGGTGAGTTGGTAGGTACTGGTTCGCCTATCATGACCATTGCTGTCATGAAAGATATGTGGGGAACGTTCAGCGTCCGTGAAGACCAGTTGGCTGACATGAAGGTGGGCGACACGTTCACTGCCTTTGTTCCTGCCTTCAACAAGGATATCCAGCTGAAGGTGTACTCTCTGAAAGACGAGGGCTCCTACGCCGTTTGGCGTGCCACGAAGGCTAATGGTCAGTACGACCTGAAGACCTTTGAGGTCAAGGCTCGTCCTGTGGAGAAGTTTGAGGGCCTGCGTCCTGGAATGAGTCTGGTTATTAAGAACTGACGATGTTGCTGGTGCTGCGTCGGATATACGAATTGTCGTTGAGGGAGTGCAAGATTTTCATGCGCAACCCCATCTACGTGTTCTGCATGGTGGTGTTCCCGCTGGCAGTGATGTTCTTCTTCACCTCTATGCTGGAGAACGGACAGCCGCAGGGAATGCCCGTGGGTGTGGTAGACCTGGACAATTCGTCGACGACACGTGCCTTGATACGCCGACTGGATGCTTTCCAGTCCAGTCAGGTGGTGGCCAGCTATCCATCTGTCAGTGCGGCACGTAGTGCCATCCAGAATAATGAGATCTACGGCTTCCTCTATTTCCCCAAAGGAACTACTGAACGACTGCTGAGTGGTCGCCAGCCCAAGGTGTCGTTCTACTATACCATGACGTCGGTGACTGCCGGTTCACTGGTGTTCCGTGACCTGAAGACTGTCACGTCGCTGGGTGCTGCCGCTGTAGGACAGGCCACGATGCGTGCCCGAGGATTTACTGACGCTCAGATCAGAACCTTCCTGCAACCTATTGCCATTGACCTGCACCAGATAGGTAACCCTACGACAGACTATAATGCCTTCCTGTCGACGATGATGGTTCCTGGTATTATGATGCTGTTTATCTTCCTCATTACGACCTATGCCATTGGTACGGAGCTGAAGTTCAATCACGGCCAGCTGATTATGCAGATGGGAGGAGACCGCATCTGGGTAACACTCGTTGGTAAGCTGTTGCCGCATCTGCTGATATGGCTCACGCTGACGTTCTGCTATAGCTTCTATGTCTTTGGCATCCTCGAATTCCCACATCCAGGAGGTACGGGAATGATTGTGCTGCTGAACCTGCTGATGGTCTTTGCTGCCATGGGCTTTGGTGTCTTTGCCTTTGGTCTGATGCCTTCCCTGCGTATGTCAATGAGTATTAGCTCGTTGTGGGCAGTGCTCAGCTTCTCCATGGCAGGCACGGCATTCCCCATCATGGGAATGGACGCTCCCCTGCAGGCATTGGCATGGCTCTTCCCCCTGCATCATTATAGTGTGATCTATCAGACGTGTGTGTTCAACGACTTCTCGCTGCTTGAGTGTTGGTGGCATGTGGCTGCAATGCTGGCCTTTATGCTGTTGCCGATGATGGTGGCAGGAAAGATCAAGAACGCCATGCATACCTATGTATATATCCCCTAACGATTAAGAAGCATGAAAGTAGAAGATATCCTAACCACCATCAAGGACGGCTGTCGCGATGCGGCACGCATCTGGCGTGATGAGTTGCGTCGGATTCTGAAAGATGAGGGCGTCATCATCTTCTTCTTTGTCGTGCCCTTGGTTTATCCGTTGCTCTATTCGTGGATATATAATAATGAGGTAGTACGTGAGGTGCCTGTGGTGGTCGTCGACAACAGCCACTCTCAGCTGAGCCGTAAGTTTATCCGCATGTGCAATGCCTCACCCGACGTCAAGGTGGTGGCCTATGTGGACGATATGGATGAGGCCAAGATGCTGATAGGACGTAACGTGGCGAGGGCACTCTATTTTATCCCTTCCGACTTCCAGACACGCATCTACCGTATGGAGCAGGCTACCATCAGCGTCTATTGTGACATGAGTCTGGTGCTGGCCTATAAGGCTGCCTACCAGACGGCACTCATGGTGTCGCAGGAGATGAATAGCGAGATACAGATTCAGCTGTCTGGTAAGTATACCAAACGCGAGGAACAGATACAGGCGAAACCCTTGGAGACTGACGGACAGCCGTTGTTCAGTCCGGCAGGAGGCTATGGCTCGTTTGTGTTGCCTGCTGTGCTGATCCTGATTATCCAACAGACACTGGTGCTGGGTATTGGACTCTCCGCAGGTACTGCCCGCGAGAGCAACCGCTTCCAGGACTTGGTACCCCCCAAGAGCTATTATCATGGCATGTTCCGCGTGGTGCTGGGCAAGACGATGTGTTACCTGATGATTTATATCCTGATGGTGACATGGCTTACCGTGATCGTACCACGCATGTTCCACTTCCCCTGTCTGGCACACTGGCAGGACTTGTTGATCGTCATGATTCCCTATACGCTGGC
>CADCAG010000050.1:1996-11423 GCA_902799355.1 uncultured Bacteroidales bacterium | reverse complement strand
TATTCTTCATACCTATGCGGACGTAGCAGGGATAAGTGAAGATGATGCCATGAACATTGCCGGAGCTTTCGGTGGTGGTATGGGAAACATGGAAGGAACCTGTGGCGCACTTGTTGGGTCTGGTCTTGTCTTAGGATTGGTCAACAAGGACAAGGTGAAGTCCATGAAACAGATGCGGCAGATTATGACCAAGTTCCAGGAAAGAAACGGAGCCACCCAATGCAAGCTACTGAAAGGTGTGGGTACAAAAGTGGTACTCCGTGAGTGTCCTAACTGTGTAGCCGATGCAGCAGAGTTTTTGGAAGAACAGTTGAAAGGGTAAGATATGCAGATAATACTCGCTTCCGCAAAGATAATGAATGACAAACTAAAGTCTATTCCCGACATTAGCCTATCATTACCTCGCTTTCAGAAAGAGGCCGGGGACTTTGCAAGGGATATGGCACAATATTCGGTAGAGACAATCGCCGACATGCTGGGTTGTAGCCGTCAGATTGCAGCCCAGAACAGATTGCGATACATGAATTTCTTTGGTGATACCCCAAAGCTTCCTGCCATTCTTGCCTATCATGGTCAGGCATACAAGCATCTGAAGGCTGACACTTTGAATGTCGATGACCTCAATTATTCTCAGGAAAAGTTATGGATTACCTCTTTCCTCTATGGACTGCTTCGCCCATTAGATGCCATTCTTCCGTATAGGATGGAGGGAAATGTGGAGCTACCAAGCGGAGAGGGACAGAACATGTTTGCTTTTTGGAAAAGCCGTCTAACTGACATATTGATTGATGCCGTGAAAGCAGATGGAGGAACTCTGGTACATCTTGCTACAGAGGAATACCAGCATCTTTTTGACTGGCAGCGAGTCCGTAAGGAAGTCCGTATAGTACAGCCTTTGTTCTACATTAGAAAAGGCAGCGAGTTGAAGATTCAGGCTGTTTGGGCTAAGACATGCCGGGGAGCCATGACACGATTCATCATTGAGAACTGTATCGACAAGCCCGAAGATCTCTGTGCCTTCGGTTATGAGGGATTTACATACGAACCTAAACTTGGTGAAGCTGATTTCCCACACTTTGTAAAATGAGAGACTTAAAGAAAAAAGCAGCGTTATCCATCCTCTTGATGGTCAGTTTGGGACATCTTCTAAATGACATGTTTCAGGCGGTTATCCCTGCTATCTACCCAATGATTAAGGAGTCACTTGGACTGAGTTTCATGCAGATTGGAGCAATAACGCTGACAAACCAGATAACCTCTTCGCTCTTACAGCCGATGGTGGGTTATTTCTCAGACAAGCATCCGAGGCCATACGGTTTGGTTGTAGGTATGTGCTTCACATTGATAGGGCTGTTGTTGCTGTCTATGGCTGAGAGTTTCCCATTGGTTCTATTGTCAGTAGCATTTGTGGGAGTAGGTTCATCCGTCCTGCACCCTGAATCCTCAAAGGTTGCTAGACTGGCATCTGGGGGAGCAAAGGGCATGGCTCAGTCGATATTCCAGATTGGAGGAAATGTAGGACGAGCTTTTGGCCCTATAGCAGTTGCATTGATTGTGGTTCCTCACGGACAGGGTAGCATCAGATGGTTTGCCCTGCTTGCAGTTGTGGCAATTTGGGTTTTGGCTAGGATTTGCAGTTGGTATAAGAAACAGATAGAGTTGTATGGACGGAGTAAGTCAAAATTCGACGTTGAAAACGAAAGCCATCTGTCAAGACATCAGATCGTTGTTGCCCTTTTGGTGTTGCTGGTATTGATGTTCTCCAAGGACTTCTACACAGCCAATATCCAAAGCTACTTGACATTTTACATGATAGACAAGTTCGGTCTATCTGTTACAGCCTCGCAATATGTGTTGTTTGCTTTCCTGGTTTCTACGGCCATCGGACTACTGATAGGTGGAGAACTAGGTGACAGGTATGGACGCAAATATGTGATTTGGGTAAGCATCCTTGGATCTTCACCGTTTGCATTGTTGCTGCCTTATTGTGATTTGACTTGGACGATTATCCTTGTCATCCTCGTGGGTATGGTTATGTCATCGGCTATGTCGGCTATTCTTGTCTATGGAACAGAGCTTTTGCCTGGCAATGTTGGTATGATTTCCGGGGCTTTCTTCGGACTTTCCTTTGGATTAGGAGGTATTGGCTCCGCTATCTTTGGCTGGTTGGCTGATATTACGAGCATTCAGTATGTATTCCAACTGACGGCTTTTCTACCGTTGTTGGGTATAGTAACATATCTGCTGCCAAACATTAAAGAGAAGAATTGATGGAGAGGATTATAAGAGTAGCGAGACCAGATGACATGGCTGATATAATGGCAGTCATGGATGCTGCAAAGAAGATTATGCGGCAGTCTGGCAATTTGCACCAATGGGGAGATGGCTATCCGTCTGAGGCTGTCATAACGGCAGACATGGAACGGAATGGCGGCTTTGTCATCGAGGATGATGGTTGCATTGTCGGCTACTTTGCTTTCCTGCCATCCCCAGAACCTACCTATTATAATATATATAAAGGTAAGTGGTTGAACGATACTCAACCCTATCATGTAGTCCATCGTATTGCCAGTTATCCCGATGCTCATGGTATCTTTAGCAGTATCATGGACTACTGTTTCAGGCATGATCATAACATCCGCATTGATACCCATCGTGACAATAAAATCATGCAGCACAACATCTTGAAGCATGGCTTCACCTATTGTGGAATCATCTATCTGCTGTCAGGAGATGAACGATTGGCTTATCAGAAGTATGGAAAAGAGACATAACACCGAAAGCGTGGGCATTGGCGACTTATTTCAGTACGTGATGTATCATTATTGAGCCACTAAAAACGGCACTTTAGGGCATAAAAACATGGTGTGCAAAATTTCATTTTTTGCACACCATGTTGATTTTCAATTAGTTACGAGTCAAAAAGATGCTTAATACTCATCCTCGTTGAACAGGAAGTCTTCCTTGGTGGGATAGTCGGGCCATATCTCTTCGATACTCTCGTAGATGTCGCCCTCATCTTCTATTTCCTGCAGGTTCTCCAATACTTCGAGGGGTGCGCCCGAGCGGATGGCATAATCTATCAATTCATCCTTGGTTGCGGGCCAGGGAGCGTCTTCCAGTTTTGATGCTAGTTCTAGTGTCCAGTACATATAAATCTACAATTTAATGATTAACTTTTTATTGTTTTCGGTTCTTGTTTTCTAATTTGCCCGCAAAAGTAATATATTTTTTCTTATTTACAAGCATTCTCCCATATTTTTTCACTCTTACCGGCAATAAAATTCAACTTTTTTGCCAAAATAAAGAGATAATCGCTTAGTCGGTTGACGTATTGCTGCACTTCGGGGGTGACAGTAGCCGTTTCGGCAAGGGCGACAATGCGACGCTCGGCACGACGACAGACGGTGCGGCAGACGTGTGCTTGGGCAGCGGCCTGTGTACCTCCAGGAAGGATGAATCCCAGACGTTCTGGCAGCTCATGGGTAATGCCGTCAACCTCTTGTTCCACTTCCTTGACAGCACCGTCAGGAAGATAGGCTGAGGGGAGGAGCTCTGACTCGTCTTGGTCGGTGGCCAGATTGGTACAGACGTTGAACAGAATGTTCTGGATGCGCTCTACGAACGTTTTCTCATGGCCATCGGGTAGCATGGCGGCAAGGAGTCCCAGGTGGGAGTTGAGTTCATCAACGGTGCCATAGGCCTCCAGACGGACGCTGGCTTTCGATACGCGCTGGCCACCTACCAGCGATGTTTGTCCCTGATCACCCCTGCGGGTGTATACCTTTGTAATTTTCATAGTCGGTTAAAAGTTAATTTTATAGTTATGTTTATAACGTTTGGTGTCGAAAAAGACGATGCTGCAGTAGTAGAGGTCGAAGGTGGTGCCTGTCCGTGGGTCGCTGGCTATCTGTTGCCATAGCGACCTGTTGCGACAGATGTCCTCAATAACCAATACCGTCTGCTGGTCGCAGTGGGGTAGCAGTGGAAGGAAACGGTCCCACTGGTCGATGGTGATGCGAGCCAGTTCGATGCTCGATGTCTGATGTCTGATGTCTGATGTAAGAGGTATGATGTCTGACTGGTGACAGCCAGCATGGAACCACTGCAGGTAGTCATCAGAAAGGATGACAGTGGGTTGTCGCCAGTTGGCTAACCGCATGTAGAGCCGTCCCAGCTTCTCGCGCAGCCAGTCGTCTTCGTGCAACACGTCGTAGGCATAGTACGGCCAGTGCTCGTTCACCACGTAGCGAACGAATGCGTAGTCAGTGGGCGACTGTATGCCGAAGCCCCGACAGCAATGGATGCGACTTAACCAGACGAGCCAGCGAAACATTCTACATTAAAGATTAAATATTATCTTCGGGTAGCAGGACGACACCGTGCTGTTTCTTGCCATCCATCATGATTTTCAGCGGACGGTCGAAGCGTACGTGGCGCACAAATTCCGTCTCCTCAACGGCGGGCATCTGGTCGAGCAGCTCTTTCTGCAGGATGCCATCGCCTGTATAGGTGTTGATGGTGAAATAGCCTACGCCGAACGATGTCAGGTTCTGGAAGAAGTGCGTGCCCTGCGAGGGGTCTACATGGTAGTTCTTCAGTCCTGCCTCGACAATGACACGGGCGGCAGAGATGTGTGGCCACTTGACGGGGATGCCCAGCCAGTAGTCGCTGGAGCCCCAACGCCCTGGACCTATCAGCACGTAGTTCTTGTCCTCATCGAGGAAGCGACGGTTGATCTGCTCTATCTCGTCGGCAATCTTCGGATTGTTGACGGCAGTGAAGTCATCGTCCGTCTTGACATATACCACATCGACGACATCCTCGGAGATGCCATGACCCAGCGAGTTGTAGGAGCGCAGCAGACACTGCTCGTCAGGAATAGCGGCGAGGTCTTCGTCGAGTACCTGCTTGGAGTCGACGATAGGACGTATCTGGAGCAGGTAGAACTCACCCTTGATCTCTTGTCCCTCACCTTTATATAGGTTGCAGGCAAACTCTATCTCTACGGGGCGACGCATCTCTTCGGAACCCAGCTTCTGAGCCAGTTGCAGGATTTCGGGCAGTGGGAAGACACCGTGCTGCAGGACACCAGAGAACGAGATAACCTTGCGGCCACCCTCATAGATGCCGTCGCGGATAATCTGGTCGACAGGGTCGTAGGTCGAGGCGATGCCTTGCAACGAACCGTCCTTGTCGGCCTCCTTGACACGCAGGTTGAGGATGTTGAAGCCGTCGTCCACCTTGAAGTCGTCGCCAACGTGCGACATGTCGAGAGCATAGAAGCGCGTCTGCGTCTCGCGCAGTGCCGTCTCCATCTCTGAGGTCTGCAGCACCTGTTTGGGATGATAGGGACTGACGCGCAGGGTCTGTCCACCATCCACGATATACTTACCCAGTCCCAAGGCCAGCGAGGCGATACCCTCTTCTGCCAGCTCGTCGCCAATGGGGTAGTAGTTCAGCGAGCGCAACACACCACTGAAGGTGGGGTAGAAGCGCGTGTCGTGCTGTTGGCCCACCACCTCCTGCAGGATGACGGCCATCTTCTCTTGGTCGATGACATTCGACGTGGCCGTCATATACGCCTTGGAGTCTTTATAGTAGACAGAGGCATAGACACCCTTGATGGCGCAGGCCACCATGCGCAGCATCTCGTATTTGTCGTCGAGGTAGGGTACCATGTAGGTGCTGTAGATGCCGGCGAAAGGCTGGTAGTGCGAGTCCTCCAGCAGCGATGACGAGCGCACGGCGATGGGTGAGTTGATGGCTTCAAAGAAGGTGAAGAAGTCAGCAATCAGTGCATCAGGCAGCTGAGCACGCATGAAGTGCTGCAGAATTTCCTCGTCGGGGGCATCGCTGAGTGCAATGGTCCATAGGTTGTTCTCGTCCATGAACTGGTCGAAGAAGTCGGTACAAAGCACCACGGTCTTGGGGATCTGTACGGTGGCATTCTCCAGCTGGTTCAGTTCCGGATGACGCTTGATGATGTTGTCGAGGAATGCCAGACCACGGCCCTTGCCGCCCAGCGAACCATCACCGATACGGGCGAAGTGGGCAAAGCGGTCATACTTCAGACGGTCGAAGACGGCGACGACGCCGATGTTCTTCATGCGACGATACTGCACGATGGCGTCGAAGATGATCTGGCGGTGAGCATTGAGGTCTTGCAGCTTGTGCCATGTCACCGTCTTCAGAAACTGGCTGACGGGGAAGATGGCGCGGGCACAGAGCCAGCGGCTCATGTGGTTGCGCGACACGTGATACTGGAACGACTCGGCAGGGATGTTGAAGATGTTGTCCTGCAACTCCTTCAGTGACTTGATGCGGAACACCTCCTCGTGCGTCTTGGGGTCACGGAAGACGAAGTCGCCAAAGCCCATGTGCTCCTCAATCATGTGGCGCAGGTCGACATTGAACTTCTTGGAGTTCTTGTCGAGGAAGTCGAAACCCTCAGCCCATGCTTTGTCGCGGTTGGCAATTTCCGAGCTCTCCAGTATCAAGGGGACATACTCGTCGCGACGGCGTATCTCGCGCAGCAGCTTCAGACCCGCCTCGGGGTCGCCCTCTTCTACATGTGCCAAACGGCCATTGACACCATATAATGGGAAACGTGTGTCGCTGATGACACCCAGCACGTTGTCGTGATACATGTCATACCAGTGGATGGCCTCCTCGTAGGTTGTTGCCAGCACAACTTTCGGACGTCCGCGCTTGCGCTGTGCTGCAGCATGGGGGTTCAGGGCCTCCGTCGAGAAGTTCTTCGACTGTGCGAGGATGTAGTTATACAGATTTGGCAGTACCGATGAGTAGAAGCGGATGTTGTCCTCCACCAGCAGAATCATCTGTACACCAGCCTCCTTGATGTCGTGCTCAATGTTCATCTGGTCTTCTATCAGCTTGATGATAGACAGGATGAGGTTGGTGTTGCCCAGCCAGCAGAAGACATAGTCGAAGGCGGTCATGTCCTCGTTCTCTATGCGTTTGGTGATGCCATGCGAGAAAGGCGTCAGTACCACACAGGGGACGTGGGGCGCACGCATCTTCACGTCGCGGGCCACGGCAAAGGCATCGTTGTCGGCATTGCCAGGCATACAGATGACGAGGTCTATATCAGTGGTCTCCAATACATTGCAGGCCTCTTCTGTGGTCGACACCTGGGTGAACGTGGGTGGATAGCGCATACCCAGTTCCATATACTCGTCAAAAATTTTCTCATCGACGCGTCCGTCATCCTCCAGCATGAAGGCATCATAGGGATTGGCCACTATCAAAACGTTGAAGATGCGGCGCGTCATCAGGTTGATGAACGAGACGTCTTTCAGAAAGAAATTATTAAACTCCTGCGGGATATTATCACTCATCATAATCGGTTTTTGTGGCACAAAGATACAACATTTTTAATAAAATGTAACCTTTTTAGAAAAATAATTCCATTTTTTCATTGTTATGTCAAAGATATTTATTATTTTTGCGTTGTCGAACTGACATAATGCAACTAAAACGATCTTTAAATCCTTTATACTATGAACGTAGAGAAAATCATGCAAGACCTGGAGCACAAACATCCAGGCGAAGTAGAGTTTTTACAGGCAGTACGCGAGGTGTTGGAGTCTATCAAGGACGTTTACAACCAGCATCCGGAGTTTGAAAAGGCAAAGATTGTGGAGCGCATCGTAGAGCCGGAGCGCATCATCACTTTCCGAGTGCCTTGGGTTGATGACAAGGGTGAGGTACAGGTAAACATCGGTTACCGTGTGCAGTTCAACAGTGCCATTGGCCCGTACAAGGGAGGCTTGCGCTTCCATGCCTCAGTGAATCTGAGCATTCTGAAGTTCCTGGGCTTCGAGCAGACCTTCAAGAATGCACTGACCACGCTGCCCATGGGTGGCGGTAAGGGTGGTTCCGACTTCTCACCGCGTGGCAAGAGCGACGCCGAGATTATGCGTTTCTGCCAGGCCTTTATGTGTGAATTATATAAGGTGATAGGTCCTGACGTTGACGTTCCTGCCGGAGACATCGGTGTCGGCGGTCGCGAGATAGGCTATCTCTTTGGTATGTATAAGAAGCTGACCAGCCAGTTCCACGGTGCCACCCTGACGGGTAAGGGCATGGAGTGGGGTGGTAGCATCCTGCGCCCAGAGGCTACAGGCTATGGCGCTTTGTATTTTGTACATCAGATGATGGACACCCACGGTCTCGACATCAAGGGCAAGACCGTTGCCCTGTCAGGCTTCGGCAATGTGGCATGGGGTGCCGCCAAGAAGGCCACCGAACTGGGTGCCAAGGTGATTACCATCAGTGGTCCTGACGGCTATATCTATGACCCCGCAGGCTTGGATGCCGAGAAGATTGACTATCTGCTGGAGCTGCGAGTCAGTGGCAACGACGTCTGCCAGCCTTATGCTGAGGAGTTCCCCGGCTCGAAGTTCTTCGCAGGCAAGAAGCCTTGGGAGCAGAAAGCCGACATCTATCTGCCATGTGCTACCCAGAACGAGTTGAATGGTGACGACGCCGACATGATACTTGCTAATAAGCCGCTGTGTGTGGCAGAGGTGTCAAATATGGGATGTACCGCCGAGGCTGTCAACAAGTTCATTGCTGCCGGTCAGCTCTTTGCCCCTGGCAAGGCTGTCAATGCCGGTGGCGTAGCTACCAGCGGTCTGGAGATGACGCAGAACTCGATGCGCATGGCATGGAGTGCCGCAGAGGTCGACCAGCGTCTGCATCAGATCATGTCGGGCATCCATGAGCAGTGCGTGAAGTACGGCAAGGAAGGTAACTATGTAAACTATGTCAAAGGTGCTAACGTCGCCGGTTTCATGAAGGTCGCCAAGGCCATGCTGGCGCAGGGCATTGTATAGAGCTCGGCGAAGCCAAGATCTATTTGGGCCATGCTGGCGCAGGGAATAGTATGATAAAAACAAAGATAGCGCTTATCGCGACACTATTAACGATATGTTTTACCTCGTTGCAAGGACAAGTCTTGCAGCGAGGTAAGGCTTCGTTTTATGCCAAGCACTTCCATGGGCGTAAGACCGCCAGTGGTGAGCGTCTGCACCCCGATAGTCTGACGTGTGCGCATAGGAGCTATCCCTTTGGCACCCTCTTGAATGTCTACAACCCAGCCAATGGTCGTAGCGTCAATGTGCGTGTCACCGACCGCGGCCCTTATGTCCGTGGCAGAATCATCGACCTGTCGTGGCTTGCTGCTAAAAAATTGGGTATCATTGGGCAGGGTGTGGCTACTGTCTTTGTATCGAAAGCCAACGCCTTTGTCGTACCCTTCCTGCCTACTGACGAGATAGAGATTCCTGATTTGGAATTGGAGACCAACGATGGTGCACCTGCACTCCATCCGCTTTGGAAGGACATGAAGGAAGACCAGCTGAACGAACGCCAGCGCACCCAGCAGAAGGCACAGCACAAG
>CADCAG010000050.1:728-1988 GCA_902799355.1 uncultured Bacteroidales bacterium | reverse complement strand
GTCCAGAAGTCTTTTGACGGCAGACTGTACGGCACTGGCAGACTTGAGATGGTGGCGCTTGACAAAGTCAGAAGAGGTGATGCGCTGCACATAACGGTCTGCTGCAATGGCATATAGCAATTCTTTCTGTTGCTCGGTCACGTAGGCTAATAGTTCCTGTAGCCTCTTGGAGTTTTGCTGCAGTAGTTGCTCTGCTGCCTGTTTCATCACTGTGAGGGTGCAGGTGGATCCTGGCAAGGTGTCAGCAAAAGTGTCGTGCAATAATTTTTGTATATACATCGTCACACCATCGAACGTGTTGTATGCCCACTCAATAGCCTCAGGTTCAATATTCTTATTAGCGGCCACAAACTGTTGAACGGCAAAATTCGTATAGACAGTCAGGTCAATAGGTTCTAATTGGAGTAGAGTGGCACTTTGAAAGAAAGGGCGTTTGTCCGAGAAAAACATCTCGTTCATCATGCGACGCTCTGAACCAGCGAAGATAAAATGAGTATTAACCAGTTTCTGTATTCGTCCTCTTAACAGAGCCTCAATATTACTGTCTTGGTATCTGGTGATTTGCTGAAACTCGTCAATGGCCACAATACAAGGCTTGTCTGCTTTCTCCAGATAGGTAAAAATCTCGTCCAGCGTATATTCAGGCATGTTTATTTGGCCCAACTTTAAGTCGAATGTTGGCATAAAGGTTACTGGATCAATGCCAAAACTACCACTTAGTGAACGGAGCGTAGTGATAAAAAGCTTTGTCAAATACTCACTTCGCTTGGCTATGGTATTGAAGACTGCTGTTCCCAATTCTTTAATAAACTCCTGAAAAGAAGTCGTATGGAGTATGTCGATAGAGATGGTAATAAAGTTGTCGCGAATATCCGGCTGGTTAAAGCAGTGATATATCAACCCTGTTTTTCCGACCCTTCGAGGAGAAATCAGTACCACGTTTTCTTGATTACTGACACTTTTTATCAGTAATGCAGACTCTTTCTGGCGGTCACAAAACAGCTCATCAGGTATCGCTGGGCTGAGCACAAAAGGATTGATATTCATAGCCATATAGCGTTGTAAGTTCAGTATTCCGCTGCAAAGATAAGGAATAATTCTGAATTATGCAAATAAAATTATGCTAAGAGAATAATTTTCCTGGCATATTTGGAATTGGAAACCAACGATGGTGCACCTGCACTCCATCCGCTTTGGAAGGACATGAAGGAAGACCAGCTGAACGAACGCCAGCGCACCCAGCAGAAGGCACAGCACAAG
>CADCAG010000050.1:0-696 GCA_902799355.1 uncultured Bacteroidales bacterium | reverse complement strand
GTCCAGAAGTCTTTTGACGGCAGACTGTACGGCACTGGCAGACTTGAGATGGTGGCGCTTGACAAAGTCAGAAGAGGTGATGCGCTGCACATAACGGTCCGCTGCAATGATAAGGAATAATTCTGAATTATGTAAATAAAATTATGCTAAGAGAATAATTTTCCTGGCATATCAATGTCCCATGTCTGCCTCATGAAAATACCCCCCGAGAGTTACTCAAGACTCTCGAGGGGTAAATGTTACATACAGCTGGCTACTCCCAGTGTGGTCGTCAGTGCCGTCAGCACCGTCACGATGACTTGAATCACCGTCTTCCAAAATTCCTTGTTTTTCATAGCATAGATTCTTTTTCGTTTTTTTCTTTAGAACACCCCTCCTCGGAGGGGTTAGGGGGAGGGTCACTCCCCTCCCTCCTGATCCTTATCCACCTTGTTCTCAGGCAGCTCTTCTACCTTGACACCCTGCAGGAACTGCTTCACCTTGTTGCCCGCCTGGTCGTGGGTACGTTCGGGGGTGAACACCACATGCATGCCCTCGATGTTGTCGGTGATGGTGAAGGCCTTGGCAGAACGGGCACCGCGACAGTTCAGACCAATCTTGAACGAGCCGAAGCCGTCGAGCTTCACACGCTTGGAGTCCTGCATCTGGTCCTTCATGACCTCCACGAGCTCCTCGATGACGGCCATGACGTCCGAG
>CADCAG010000049.1 GCA_902799355.1 uncultured Bacteroidales bacterium | reverse complement strand
ATCATTGATAAAGGACTGCTCAACGGAATTGAGCAGCACAGTGCTGACGAAGACGTGGTCAATGCTCTGCCATACTCCCTGATAGCGGTAGGTGGCCTTGGCACCATGTGAGCCTGTGGCCTTCGCAGTAACATTATGCAGACCGTTGTCTTCCAAGAAGCGTAAAGCAGGGTCAGTAGCCCCATCATTGAAGTCACCAGCAATAATGACTTTAGCATCTACAGGCAATTGTCTGACGACACTCATCAAGCGGTCTGCTATCAACTGACGATTAGGACGCGACTGCTTCTCACCACCATAACGGCTGGGGGCATGAACCACGAAGACATGTAGCGTATCGCCTAGCAGCGTTTCACCTTTTACATAAAGGATGTCACGCGTGGGCCGCATTCCGACTGCGTCATGAGATACTCATAACCAGCACCACGCAACAGTGAGCGACGTGTCAGGTCGAAAAGGCAAGAGTCGTTTTCCACCTCCACCAGTGCCACGAGGTCTGGCACTCCCTCCTGCTGACACGACAGTATCTCCTGACCAATATGGTTCAGCTTGCGCCAATAGCGAGCAGGTGTCCACTTGCGCTTGCCATCAGGCATCCACTCCGTATCGTCTTTCAGTGAGTCATGTTGACAATCGAACATGTTCTCACAGTTCAGCTCGACAAGGGTTAGAAAGCCCGTTAACAACAGACTTAGGAACATCTTCTCTTGATTTTCCACCCTATCGATGCGATGAAGATACTCATCAGCGGCGACAGGTAGTTAAAGAAGCAGTAAGGCAGATAGGTCAGCGTGGCAACACCCAGCACAGTGCTCTGCGTCAAGCCACAAGTATTCCAAGGCACGAGTACAGAGGTGACTGTGGCACCATCCTCACAAGAACGGCTCAGCAGCTGGGGCTCATAGCCACGCTCACGGTAGGAATCCTTGAATACCGAGCTGGAGAGCATGATAGACAGATATTGGTCGGCAGTGGCGATATTACAGAACAACGCGGTTCCTACCGTTGATGCCACCAGCGATGCGGTACCACGAACAAAGCGCAACAGCAGGCGCATCAGATCCTGCAGCTGACCAGTAGCCGTCAGTGCGCCACCAAATGTCTGTGCACAGATAATCAGCCAGATGGTTGGCATCATACCTGACATACCACTGGTATGCACCAGCTCGTTCAGCACACTGTTACCTGTCTCAATATCTGTGCTGCCATAGCACACACGCATCATTCCCTTATACGATGTCAACAGTCCTTGTCCATCATTGCCTGCTATGCGAAGCACCAGTTCAGACTGTACCACGAGTCCGACGACGACAGCCAGCAAGATAGCCATGAACAGCACCACCATCGAGGGCCAACGGCGTGCAATCATGACTCCCGTCAACACGGGAACAATCAGCAGCCATGGTGAGATGACAAAGGTATTCTGCAAGCCATCCATAAACTCAGCAACGTTGCCGTGTCCAGAGACATTCATCGTGAAACCAGCAATGAGGAAGATGGTCAGCGAGATGCAGAATGTCGGCACAGTGGTGTAGAGCATATAGCGGATATGCGTAAACAGTGGCGTTCCCGACACGCTCGATGCCAGCACCGTGGTGTCGGACAGCGGCGAGAGTTTGTCACCAAAATAGGCACCGGTAATGATAGAACCAGCTATCCAACCATCATCAAAACCATGGGCCTTACCTATTCCCATCAGCGCCAGACCGATGGTAGCCACAGTTGTCCATGACGAGCCAATCATCAGACTGACCAAGGCACAGAGCACACTGCTGCTGACCAGAAAAACCTCTGGCTGTATAATCTGCATACCATAATAGATCATGGTAGGCACGATACCTGCCACCATCCATGTGCCACCAATGGCACCGATAAGCAGCAGAATAATAATAGCCGGCGTACAGCTGGCTATCTTTTCAGAGACCTCCTTTTCCAGACTCTCCCACTCCAGTCGTTTTGAGAAGTGCCCTATCAGCACACTCACGGCTGCCGCCACCATGAGCGACACCTGTGAGGCACCATCAAGCGTTGCATTGCCAAAAACGGCAATGCAACACGTGACGAGTACTATCAGTACGAGGAATGGGATAAAGCTTAGCATACCTTCTCCAGGCGCTTCATCATGGCAAACATGAAGATGGCAGCAACGAGGCAGACGCCCAGGAATACGCTCCAGCATACCCAGAGGGGAACGGCGCCCCAGAGCAGACCACCAACGACAACGAGCTGGTTACCAATGGCAGTAGCCACGAACCAACCACCCATCATCATACCTTTATATTTGGGAGGTGCTACCTTAGAAACAAACGAGATACCCATCGGGCTGAGCAACAGCTCACCGAAGGTCAGCACGAGATAGACGCTAATCAGCAGGTTAGGTGTGACGTCGGCCACATGAACAGCCACAGGATTGCCATCGGCTCCCATCTCCGTCTGAGGCATGGGCAGACCGAATGAAGCGAAGGCCATCAGCGCATAGGCAATAGCTGCCACAATCATACCGTAAGCAATCTTACGAGGAGCAGAAGGCTCTTTGCCCTTGGCTGCCAGCGAACCGAAGATAGCCATAGACACTGGCGTCAGGGCTACCACATAGAACGGGTTGAACTGCTGGAAGATAGGTGCAGAAACCGTCACGCTGCCATCAGCATCGTATGACAGACAGAGGAAAGCACCGGCAGCCACAATCACAGCGGCAGAAATAGCCTTGGCCTTAGCGGTTTTGCTCTGGAACAGCGAGAACAGTGCATAGACGATAAAGATAACGGCTACGAGGTTCCACACGTTGAAGCACATAGCCTGCAGACCCTCAGCAGACTGAGCGGTAAACTCGTCAGCAAAATAGGTCAACGACAGACCGTTCTGGTGGAAAGCCATCCAGAAGAAGATAACCACAGCAAATACGAGGCAGAGAGCCACGATGCGCTGCTTGGTCTCCTCCTTTGACAGTTCTTCGACAGCAGGAGAACTGCTGTCCACTGCCTTGGCATCCTTCTTCGCACCACCCTCTGTATGACGGAACGTACTACGGAAGAGGTAGTAGATGGCGATAGACAGAATCAGCGAAGCACAAGCCACAGCAAACGAGAAGTGATAGGCATCGTTTGACGAGTAGCCCAGCGCTGTCTCTGCATACTCCTTAATCTTAATGGCAGCAGTAGGTGCAAACAGGGCACCGATGTTGATAGCCATATAGAAGATAGAGAAACCTGCATCGCGCTTGTCCTTATACTGCGGATCGTTATAGAGGTCGCCCACCATCACCTGCAGGTTACCCTTGAACAGACCGGTACCAAAACCGATCAGCAACAGGGCTGCCAGCATCACGACCAGTGCCACGCTGTCGCCACCCAAGGGAACAGACAACAGCAGATAGCCTGCAAACATAATCATGATACCCGTTGTCACCATCTTTCCGAAGCCGAACTTGTCGGCCATCATACCACCGATGAGCGGGAAGAAATACACTAACATGAGGAACGCACTATAGATGGTACCTGCCATAGCGGGTGACAATCCGTAGTTTGCTCTCAGGAACAGGGCGAAGACAGCCAGCATGGTATAGTAACCAAAGCGCTCGCCAGTGTTGGCCAATGCCAACGCAAATAGACCTTTCGGTTGGTTTTCAAACATAACTTATTCTTATTTTATTTTAGGATTTCTTGTTCTGACAATATCGAAGAGATAGGTTGCCTTAATGACAATCTGCCCGTGGTTGGACTTGCCGAAATAGTCGCTCTTCGAGTTCTTGAAGATGTTGCCCAAACCATAGTAGTAGCGACCCTCCAGAATGAAGTGTCCCACCTTGGGTATGGAGAGCTCAATACCACCACCTGCGGCAATACCATAGTCGAACTTGTTCTGCACGGCCAGCGTATCCTGAGCGACAACCTGCGAGGCGCGCTGGTTGGCGGTGCCATAACCTAACACGACATTCGTCTTGGTGGACTCGCCCAGATAGAGACCTATCTGTGGACCAGCCTGAAAGAATGCCTGCAAGCCCTTGCGCTCACGGCCCCATCCCAGACGAGCCAGGAAAGGTATCTGCAGATAGGTTATCGAGCGTTCATAACTCAATGGTGATGTTTTGTTCACATCGTCGGCATAGTATACAGGATTGTTGTCGGCATCACGGATATCTTCCTTCCATCCGCCCTGCGTAATGTTCACCTCGCCAATAATAGAGCAGACGCTGGTGAAGTATTTCTCGCAGGTATAGCGTATCGTGAAACCTGCCGTGTAACCTCCCAACATCTTCTGAGGCACGTCAGGCACAAAGCCCACATTCCCCATCACGTATCCTGCACTACCACCGATGGCCAGGTCGGTACGATAATCACCCACCTGAGCCCATAACAGCGACGGCAAGAACAATAATATAAATAGTATGCGTCGCATGCCGTTAGAAGTTGATCGTTTCTATCTTGTTATCCTTCGTATAGTGTACGAACAGGATGGCACGGTTCTGCATGCCGCCATTGCCTATGCGCTCAAAGTGCAGTGGCGTCTGTAGCGGTGTGTAGCCCACCATGCCGGAGGCTCCCGTAAACTGCTTGCCATACATGTGCAGACCCTTTATCATGAAGTATGCCTGGTCGAAGCCCGTCACGGCATAGCGCTGATGGTAGGGCTGCATATCCTGATGGAAGTTCCAGCGATATTTCTTCTTGAAATGCTCACCGCGATGCGACAGCGGACTCATATAATAGGTTGACGGGATAAAGGTGTCGAACTTATAGAAGTTGTCCAGATGCTGACGGATGTACATCAGCCATTCTGGATAACCGAACATCGATATCTGCAGCGTGGGAGATGTCATCAACAGTCCGTTGAGCTTGGCAAAGGCCACGTTCAACTCCTGCGAACGACTGGTATTCAGCACCACCACATTGTGCTTGGTCGTTGAGAAGCTCTGTTTGAACTTCGTCTCACCCGACTTCAGATTGGTCAGTGAGTACGAGGCACCTTCCTGATCCAGCTTACGGCGCAACACCGTGGTGAAGCTGCCCTTCGTACTCGTCGAGTCGTTGCAGTCGATAATCACCACATGACTGTCCTTGAAGCGCTGGTAGAAGCGGAACACATAGCTATTGTTAGTCTGGTTGCCGTTCTGGAACACCTGGAAGAGGTTGCCATTGTCGAACACCTCGTTGCTATTAATAGAGAAAGGTATGAGCACACGGATGTCGTTCTTCACGGCATAGTCACCCAGTGCCTTGACCTGCTTGGTATACAGCGGACCGATAATCAGGTCACACTCAGCAGCCTTGGGGTCTTTCAGCACCTTCTGGATGTCGGCATTCTCAGGAACATTCCATGCACGGATATCGGTAGAGATGCCGTTGACGCGCAGACTATCGCAGGCCATCAGTACGCCACGATAGTATTCCACCATACGCTTGCCGTCGCCATTGTCGTTGTGCAAGGGCAGCATGACGCCCACCCTGATTTCGCGGTTGCGCATGTCGCGCTCCACAACGGTGGGTTTGGTAGGCATCTGAGGCTGAGGCGTGGCGCTCTCCAACTCTGGGTGCCTGGGGGGATAAGGAATCTTGATGTAGTCGCCCTTGCGCAACTCATAGCCTGGCGTCTTCATCTCTGGGTTGGCCTCTATCAGCTCATCAATGGTCAGACCGTTGTCACGAGCTATGCCAAAGATGGTTTCCTTGCGCTTGACCTTATGTAGTTCCTTGAATTTCTGTGTCTGTGCCAACGCTGTCTCAGCGACAAACGATAGCACTGTCAGCATGAAAAAATATCTTAAGAATCGTTTCATAAACACTAATTTTCATTTTTGCGCTACAAAATTACGAAATAATTCATAATGCATAATGCATAATTCATAATTATTTTCTAATTTTGCACAAATATTCGCACATCAACATGAAAATAGGTAGATTATTAACCCTTTTTGCCTTTTGTCTGCTGACCATAACGGCCTATGCAGACATCGAACTGAAGGCGACATACACAGATAAGAAAGGTGTAGAGGTCGTAGAGACAGATAACTTCACCGCCGAGGCACCGCTCTATGTAGAGTTCACATCGAACCCCACCAGTCTGGATGCCGGGGCCTCCATTGAGTGGCACATCACCAACTCGACGGCAGGCATCAACGTGACGCGCTACGAGGAGAATACCAGCTACACGTTCACCGCTGCCGGCAAGAATGTCATAACACTGAACGTGGTGCTCGACGGTGACATCGTCGATACGAAGAGCATCACCATCACCATTAGCGACAGCCATCTGGAGATGCCCAACGCCTTCTCGCCGAATGGTGACGGCATCAACGACTACTACCAGGCAAAGACCAATACGAAGAGCATCGTCGAGTTCCACGCCTACATCTTCAACCGCCACGGCCAGAAAATCTACGACTGGACAGACTGGTCTACAGAGAAGAAGGGCTGGGACGGCACCCATAATGGTAATCCCGTCAAGGATGGTGTCTACTTTGTCTATGTCAAGGCCCGTGGTGCCGACGGCATGGAATACAACATCCGCCGCGATGTCAACCTGTTGCGCAACTTCAATACGGTGGACAACACCAACCCATAACAAATAGCCCATTAACCCCATCAGCCCCATCATAAAATGGAAAAGATCCAAGTCTTCGGTGCCCGTGTCCACAACCTGAAGAATATCGACGTCGAGATACCCCGCAACTCGCTGACCGTGATTACCGGTCTCAGCGGTAGCGGTAAGTCGTCGCTGGCTTTCGACACCATCTTTGCCGAGGGACAGCGTCGCTATATCGAGACCTTCTCGGCCTATGCCCGCAACTTCCTGGGGGGCATGGAGCGTCCTGACGTCGACAAGATAACGGGTCTCTCGCCCGTCATCAGCATCGAGCAGAAGACCACCAACAAGAATCCGCGTTCTACCGTGGGCACCACCACGGAGATCTACGACTATATGCGTCTGCTCTTTGCCCGTGCAGGCCGTGCCTACAGCTATGCCACTGGCGAGCCGATGGTGAAATACACTGAGGAGAAGGTCATCGAGATGATTCAGCAAGACTATGCAGGCAAGAAGATTCTCATCCTGGCGCCACTGGTCAAGAGTCGCAAGGGCCACTACCGCGAGCTCTTCGAGTCCATGCGTCGCAAGGGCTACCTCCACGTTCGCATCGATGGCGAAGTCCGTGAGCTCTTGCCAGGCATGAAGGTGGACCGCTACAAGAACCACGACATCGAGGTGGTCATCGACCGTCTTGCAGTAAAAAGCCCATCAGGCCCATTAACCCCATCAAGCCCAGACGACCGCTTGAAGAAGTCTGTCTCTATTGCTATGAAGCAGGGCGAAGGTCTGCTGATGATTATGGATCACGAGACGGGCAGCGTGAAGCACTTCTCGCGTCGCCTGATGTGTCCCACCACGGGCATCTCCTATGGCGACCCAGCGCCCAACACCTTCTCGTTCAACTCGCCACAAGGTGCCTGTCCGCGTTGTAAGGGTCTGGGCTTCATCAACGAGATAGACCTCTCCAAGGTCATTCCCAACCGCAAGCAGTCCATCCACGACGGTGGCATCGCGCCCCTTGGCAAGTACAAGAACCAGATGATTTTCTGGCAGATCAGCGCCATCCTTGCTGGCTACGAGTGCGACCTGAAGACGCCCATCGAGGACATCCCCGACGATGCCTTCAACGAGATACTCTATGGCACCCTCGAACCCGTGCGCATCGACAAGGAACTGGTACACACCTCCAGCGACTATTTCGTCGACTACGATGGTGTCATCAAATACCTGCGCTCCGTCATGGACGATGACGACAGCACACCCGCCTCGCGCCGTGGACCGTCGCTGGGCTCTGAGAAGTGGGCCGAGCAGTTCCTGGCTGAGTGCCAGTGTCCTGAGTGTCATGGTCAGCGACTGAACCGCGAGGCATTATCTTATAAGGTATGGGACAAGAACATCTCTGAACTGGCAGCCATGGACCTCAGCGACCTGCGCCAATGGCTCAACGAGGTGGAGGAACACCTGGACCACCAGCAGCGCCAGATAGCTACTGAGATTCTCAAGGAGATACGCACCCGCCTGGACTTCCTCTTGGATGTAGGTCTCGACTACCTGTCGCTGAACCGCCAGTCGGCCAGCCTCTCGGGTGGTGAGAGCCAGCGCATCCGCTTGGCTACGCAGATTGGTTCGCAGCTGGTCAACGTGCTCTACATCCTCGACGAGCCTAGCATCGGACTGCATCAGCGCGACAACGACCGACTCATCCGCTCCTTGAAAGAGTTGCGCGACCTGGGCAATACCGTCATTGTCGTCGAACACGACCGCGACATGATGCTCAATGCCGACTACATCGTCGACATCGGTCCCCGTGCTGGTCGCAAAGGTGGCGAAGTGGTCTTCCAAGGCACTCCCGCCGAACTACTGAAGACCGATACGTTAACCGCCAAGTACCTAAATGGTTCCGTGTGCTGCGATTCTGTCGCAGCAAAAACTCCCCTCCCTTCGGGAGGGGCTGGGGAGGGGTTGCTCCTTCACGGCTGCCGCGGCAACAACCTCAAGAACATTGACGTGGCGTTCCCCTTGGGACAGCTCATCGTGGTCACAGGTGTATCGGGCTCTGGTAAGTCGACGCTCATCAACGAGACGCTCTACCCCATCCTCTCCAAGCATTTCTACCGCTCACTGCAGGCACCCCTGCCCTACGACAGCATCGAGGGCCTGGAGCATATCGACAAGGTGGTCAATGTCGACCAGACGCCCATCGGTCGTACACCACGTAGCAATCCTGCCACCTATACAGGAGTCTTCTCCGACATCCGCTCGCTGTTCGTCAACCTGCCCGAGGCGCAGATTCGTGGCTACAAGCCTGGCCGCTTCTCGTTCAACGTGAAGGGCGGACGCTGCGAGACGTGTGGCGGCAACGGCTACAAGACCATCGAGATGAATTTCCTGCCCAATATCCAGGTACCTTGCGAGGAGTGTCACGGCAAACGTTACAACCGCGAGACGCTGGAGGTTCGCTTCAAGGGTAAGAGCATTGCCGACGTGCTCGACATGACCATCAACCAGGCTTGCGAATTCTTCGAGAACGTACCCAACATCTTGCAGAAAATCAAGACCATACAGGATGTCGGACTGGGATACATCAAACTCGGCCAGCCCTCTACCACCCTCTCTGGCGGTGAGAGCCAGCGCATCAAGCTGGCTGCCGAGCTCTCTAAGAAGGATACCGGCAAGACGCTCTACATCCTCGACGAGCCTACCACGGGTTTGCACTTCGAGGACATCCGCATCCTCATGACCGTCATCCGCCGTCTGGTAGATCGCGGCAACACCGTTATCATCATCGAGCACAACCTCGACGTCATCCGACAGGCCGACTACATCATCGACATGGGACCAGAAGGTGGTCGTGGTGGTGGCACCGTCCTCTCTACCGGCACACCTGAGGAGGTCGCCAACAGCGACAAGGGCTACACGCCCCGCTTCCTCAAGGAAGAGCTGGAGCGCATCAAATAATAGCTGTTCTCGCGTCTGTATCAGCTGTATTTCTGCTTCTTTTTAGGAAGGTATTCAAAAAGACCTAACATCCCTAACATGATATTTGCAAATTATTGTAATACAGCTCATTACAAAAGTCCTTTCTTTTATAGACCTACCATTATCCCTAACATCATCCCTACCATCATGGTAGGGATGGCGAGCCGTCCAGACTCCACTTTCCCTTTATTTACGCGGGTTTCAGAAGATCTATGGTAGGGATGTTAGGTCTTTTGCAAACGGCTGAACAAGACTGCCAGACTGACAAAGGCCCCATGTACAGGGCGTTTGCAGTCTATTGACAGTCTTTTAGAGACTGACAAGACTGACAACATTTGCTCTAGAAATCAGCTATACTTTTGCGCATATTAGCTATAGAAACGACAAATTCTCTAGAGAATTTCAGTCGTATACAGCTGATTTACAAAAAACTCTTAGAGGTCTGTCTGTCCCATGATCAACAGCGAAAACAGGTGTCACATCTAACACCCTGTACTACTGAACGTTACGTGTGACTGTGACAGCATTTTTCTTAATTATTTCTCTATTATGGGGGAAAAGACGATTATTTATCTTTTTTGAACCACAAACGACTCGCAAGTATGCAATGAAATTGATTAAGTCATGGCATTTTATTCTTGAAGCCGTCTTTTCTGGCAATATTGCCCCCTAATGTATAAAGTGTCACCTGTTTCCCTAATAAACTCAAGAAAGAATTTCCATATATATCCGATGCCACATAGTATGACAGGTTTCTGATATGACAGGTACCAGGTACCTGTCATATCCTCTCTTACTGAGATTTTATCAACTGCGGAGGCTACCAAAGCTCACTCAATACGGCGTGGGCATTGGTGGCATTCTACAGTTGAAGGGTGTGGTAGCCCTGAAACGTTTGTTGTATCATAGGTGTCTCACGCTCTTTTAAAGAGCCTAATTATTAACTATCCAAACAAAAACAATGACAACACTAATTCTATTGAAGAGGTCTGTATCAGACCAACTGCAGGAAACCTGTGCGGGCAGCAGCCTGGGTTTCCGCAGAAAAGAAAACGAGTATGACAGGTACCAGGTACCTGTCATATCTACCCAGAACCGCATTCTATGGTAAATTCCAAACATATTATGCGATTTAACTATATATTTAACATTTGAGTATCTATGCAGCTGATTTATTTGTCTGATAGACA
>CADCAG010000048.1 GCA_902799355.1 uncultured Bacteroidales bacterium | reverse complement strand
TAAGATAGGTAAAATTTCTGACATGACAAAATCCTGAGCAACTTTTTGTTGCTCAGGCGCTTAAAAAGTATAGTTTATAATGGTTTTGCGGAATTAAGGTATAATACGAAAACCGAGAAAAACAATGGCTGCGCGAGCAATGTCAATATATAAATCTGCGCCATCTGCGCTATTATTGCGCAGATGACGCAGATAGTTTTGAACTATGGTTCAGTTAATCTAGGGAGTGTCTATTGTTTGTTGTAATTGCTAATGATAAACTCCCAAGCGACAATCTTCTCTGATTGGGCATCAGTAGCACGGGTGACAATCATCTTCTGGTCGGGGTTACCCTCAGGAACGATGGTCATCTGGTTACCAGAGATAGAGAATGTTGCCTTGTTGAAAGGAGCATTGCCGCTGATGGAGAGGGTATTGCCGCTAACTGACAGCGAGCCAGAATAAACCTTTTTCCTTGGACCCTTATCATCAGAGCCGTACTCCACGCGCTCCCAAGAAGTACTAGCCAAGGTGAGGACATACATTGCCGACTGAGTGTCCTTCTCAATCCATACTCCAATGTAGTTAGGAGTAGAGTCACTACCATCCTTTCCTTTGTCGTCGTCACTACCGCAGGCTACGAAACCTGTGGCCATCAAACATGCACACATCAGTGCAAACAAGCTCTTCAATAAATCTTTTTTCATAAAGCGTTAGTTTAATTATTTAATTGGGGTTAAGACTATTTCCAACTTCTTTGCAAAGATACGGAATAAAAACGAGATAGCCAAGCGGTTAGCTTATTTTTTAAATCTCGTAGATTTATATAATACAAAAAACAGAGAAACAATGGCTACGTGAGCAATGTCAACATATAATTGCCATTAATCGATCATATAATTTATCATTAATGAGAATTAACGGATAATTTGTGGTAATTAATGTTTGAAAATTTGGCTTTTCTCTCGTTTTTCCGTAATTTTGCAGCATGCGAGTACTCATAGTTAATACAAGTGAGCGGACGGGTGGTGCTGCGGTGGCTGCCAGTAGGCTGATGGAGGCACTGAACAACAACGGTGTGAAGGCTAAGATGCTGGTGCGCGACAAGGAGACGGACCGGCTGACAGTAGCGGCGGTGCCTGGACAGAAGGGAATGCAGGGGCGCTTCCTGTGGGAGCGCCTGGTGGTGTGGCTGAGGCTGCACATGAGGCGTGAGCACCTGTTTGAGGTGGACATCGCCAACTGTGGCGCCGACATCACACAGCTGCGCGAATTCCAGGAGGCCGACGTCATCCACCTGCACTGGGTGAACCAGGGCATGCTGTCGTTGAAGGGCATCCGCAAGATACTGGATAGTGGCAAGCCCGTGGTATGGACCATGCACGACATCTGGCCGGCAACAGCCGTGTGCCACGTGACGCTGGACTGCCGACACTTTGAACAGCAGTGTGGCCATTGCCGCCTGTTGCCTGGCGGTGGTGGCGACAACGACCTGTCAGCACAGGTGTGGCGCAAGAAGCAACGGATGCTGGCAGGGCGCCAGATAACCTTTGTGGCATGCAGCCAGTGGCTGGCCGGCGAGGCGCAGAAGAGTGGGCTGCTGCAAGGACAGCGGGTGGAGAGCATACCGAATCCGATAGACACGCACATCTATGCACCGCAGAACCAGCAAGAGGCACGCCAGCGCGTGGGACTGCCTGCGGAGGGTCGCATCATCTTGTTTGCCTCGCAGCGCGTGACGAACCCTGGCAAGGGCATGCAGTATCTGCTGGAGGCCTGCCGCCTGTTGGCCGAGCAGCATCCGGAACAGAAGGAGCAGATCACGGTGGCCATCCTGGGCGGACATGCCGAGGACATCGTGGGACAACTACCCTTCCGCACGTGTCCGCTGGGCTATGTGAACGACGAACAGCGCATCGTCGACGTGTATAATGCTGCCGACGTCTTTGTGTTGCCCTCGCTGTCGGAGAACCTGCCCAACACCATCATGGAAGCCATGGCCTGTGGCGTGCCCAGCGTAGGTTTCAGGGTAGGAGGCATCCCCGAGGAGATTGACCACCAGCAGAATGGCTATGTGGCAGACTACAGGAGCAGTGATGACCTGGCACGCGGCATCTGGTGGACACTCTTTGAGGCCGACCGCGACGCCGTAAGGAAGGCATGCCTGCAGAAGGTGGCCCACAACTATTCACAACAGAGTGTAGCAAACCGATATCTGGAAGTATATGAAAGTCTCCATCATCACCATCACCTATAATGCAGCCCGCACGCTGCAGCGCACGCTGGACAGCGTGGTCTGTCAGACGTATGCGGACATCGAACACCTGATCATTGACGGTGCGTCGAAGGACGACACGGTGGCCATTGCCGAGCGCTACCAGCAGAAGAGCCGCCACGAGGTGGTTATCCAGTCGGAGCCTGACCACGGCCTGTATGACGCCATGAACAAAGGACTGCAGAAGGCGACGGGCGACTACCTGGTATTCCTGAATGCCGGCGACACGCTATATGCCCCCGACACCATCGAGACGGTAGCGAAGCATACCGAACTCCCCTCCCGTACGGAGGGGAAGGGGGTGGGTTGTATTTACGGCGACACCGCCATTACGGATGCAGAGGGCAACTTCCTGCACCTGCGTACCCACCGTCCACCAGAACAGCTGACGTGGAAATCGTTTAAGCAGGGCATGCTGGTGTGCCACCAGGCATTCTATGTGCTGACGAGTTTAGCCCGTCAGATACCCTACGACCTGCAGTACCGCCACTCGGCCGATGTGGACTGGTGCATCCGCGTGATGAAGGACGTTGAGCGCCAGCAGTTGGCGCTGGTCAACACCCACACCATCCTGGCCAACTTTGAGGAGGGTGGCGACACCACACAGCACCACCGCGACTCGCTGAAGGAGCGCTTTAAAATAATGATGCATCACTATGGTCTCGTTCAGACCGTAGTGATGCATGCATGGTTTGTAATAAGACAGCTGCTTAGAGCTGGTACTCAAGCATAACCATTGAGTAGGGCTCCATATCGAGGGTAAACTTCTTCTGGGCCTTGATGATCTGCTTCTGAGGAGCGATAGGCTGCTTCTCGTAGTTGTTCTCATCGTCGGCCTTACCAGCGATGGTAGTGATTATCGCATTCTTCTTGACACCGAAGCGGCTCAGGTCGATGTTGGCCTTCTTAACCTCTGCACCAGCGTTGACCAGCTTGACATAGAGCTTGCGGGTCTTGACATTGAGTACGACGCTCTGTCCCTGCAGGGTGCCGCTCTCCTGGTCTTTGGGCAGTCCCTGCCAACGGGGAGCAGCATCGGGATTCTCAATCTGTACGCAGTCGCCATAGTAGTACTGACCGCTAGACTGTCCGAAGAGCTGCTGCACGTAGTAGCTACAGGTAAGGTAAGGACGCTCGTTGTCGAAGTAAATCATGTCGGGATTCCAGTTGGTGGCGTTCTTCTTGGCGAAGAGGGGCGCATAGCTGGTCATGCAGACGATGTCGGCATTGCGCTCAACATGCAACAGATAGAGACCCTCGGCCAAGGCGTCGATGAGTTTCTTGTCCTTGGCGGCATACTCGCCGAGGTAAACCTTCGTCTTGCGGTCGCGGGGGTACTTGTCGTACTGTCGTGAAGAGAGGAAGTAGGCGTTGGGCTCGTAGTAGTGCTCGTCGATGATAGGCATGCCCAACTCGTCAGCGAGCTTCCAGCCAGCCTCAAAGTCGGGGTTGCCGCTGTGAGAGCCAGGACCGGCAGTACCGACGATGACAATTTCGGGGTGAGCCTTCGTGATGCGCTCGTACATATACTTGAAACGCTCGTTGAACTCGGGACTAATCTTCTCTTCGTTACCAATGCCCAGATACCTCAGGTTGAAGGGTGCGGGGTGACCTTGGTCAGCACGCATCTTGGCCCACTTGGAGGTGGCGGGGTCGCCGTTGGCCCACTCGATGAGGTCGAGGGCATCCTGGGTCCACTCGTCCATGTCGGACATCGGACAAACATCCTGCGCCTGTGTAGGCCACATGTTCCAACCGCCATTGGTGCCCTGACAGCTGACGCCGCAAGGCAGAATGGGCACGGGCTGCATGTTGAGGTCTTCGCACAGCTGGAAATACTCGTAGTAACCCAGACCTACACTCTGGTGGTAACCCCAGGTGTTCTTCAGCTGGCGGCGTGACTCCTTAGGACCGATAGTGGTCTTCCAGCGGTAGGTGTTCCAAAAACCGTCACCGCCACCGTGTACTACGCAACCGCCGGGGAAGCGCATGAACTTGGGTTGCAGGTCGGCGAGTGCCTGGGTGAGGTCTTTGCGAAGACCATGTCCGTTATACGTGTCTTCTGGCATGAGCGACACCATATCCACATCGAGGTCACCGACGTTCAAGACCAGAATCTGCAGAATGGCATTCTTGCAGTCTTCTGAGGGAGTCAGCACGGCACCGTACTTCTTCCACTGCTTGTCGCTGACGGTGATGGTAGCCTCGTCAAGCACTTTGGGGTCCTTGCCCCAGCCCTGAGGAACACCGAGGACGACACGTACCTGCTTGGTCTTGTCGACATTGCGGAAGAAGGCAGAGAAGTCGTACTTGGCACCAGCCTTGACAGAGATGCCGTCGAAACCGCCGTTCTCCAAGCCAAAGCCCTTCCAGCCCTTGTAGTCGTAGTACTCCTTGGAGCGCTCGGTGTGCAGACGCATGTAGGTGGGGTTGTTGGGGTGGATACCGTCGGTCATGCGGATGTCCAGCTTACCCAGTGAGTGACCTGGACGAACCATCTTCCAAGCGGTAGAAGGTCCCCAGCCGTCTTTCTCGTTGGGATTGAACTCGAAAGAGCCGTTCTGTATCAACTCGGCATAAAGACCGCCATCGGCAGAGGAGCTGATGTCCTCGAAGAAGATGCCGATTAATTCGTCACTGATGGCCTTACCACCCTTAGGGGCAGTCATCGGCTTCTGAGCGTTGAGGCCCAGTGTAGCTGCCGCTAAGAGGGCAGCGATAGTCATTCTTTTGGTCATATATAACGTTGTTTTAAGTGTTTGCAATACACAAAAGTAGACATAATCTGTTAACTGACCAAATTATTTATAGATATATAACAAAATATTTGCTAATTGCAAATAATTCATAACACATGAACGGTTATTAGTTTTTATTTTCTACCTTTGCAGCCGGATTTAAATAATTATCAGGATGAAAAAGATATTGTTAGCAATGCTGCTGATGGCGTCATTCACTGCTGTGCAGGCTGACGACGTCATGCGCAAAGAGAAGGACGGCACATACGTTGTCAATACCACCACACTGGCTCAGGATGTAGACGGATATATCGGTCCGACGCCCGTAGAGGTGTATATCAAGAAGAACAAGGTGGTGAAGGTGGTGATGCTGAAGAGTCAGGAGACTCCCAAGTACAACGCACGTGTCAAGAAAGAGATGTTGCCCAGCTACGAGAACCAGAAAGTCGCCAAGGGCAAGACCATCGAGGTGGACGGCGTCACTGGCGCTACGTTTACGTCGAATGCCGTGAAGGAAAACGTCAAGCGAGCCTTGGAGTACTACTGGAAACACAAGTAGTAGGAAGCACAAATAAAAAAGATGCTCTCAAATAGATTGAGGGCATCTTTTCTTTTTGTGTTTTTATAATATTAGAAGACGTATGCGATACCAGCTGAGATGACAGGACCATTAGCCTTGTACTCGATAGTCGTGGATTGTCCCATGAAAGTGTATGTCTCTTCAGCTTTAGCGTACTTATACTTGATGTCCAGGTTCAGCTTTAGGTTGTCTGCGAGGAAATACTCAACACCAGCACCGAGGTTGAAACCTACCATGATCTTGTTGTCGTCTTTGCCTTCATAGTCTTTAGCACCAGTGGTACTAACAACAGCGAGACCGCCGAGAGGATAGACATTGATCTTGTCGGCTACATTGAATACATAGTGGATATTGGCATTGATATCCCACAAACCAACATCGTTCTTCTTGGTAAACAAGTTACCAGCAAGTTCACCACGCCAGTTCTCGTCAAAATCAATCTGGAACTTAGCACCAAACTTGGTGGGACTGTAGCTGTTCTGGAAAGAAGCAAAACCAACCTCAGCTCCAATAGCGTACTTACCTTGTGCAAATGCGCCAATGCTCATGAGCATCATGGCTGCTAACATCATAAATTTCTTCATAGTTGTAAGTTTTAGTGAATAAATTGTGTTTGACAGGGCAAATATAAGTAAATAATTTTAATTAACAAATAAAAATAGAAGAAAAAATGCATTTTTCTTCTATTTTGTTCTATTTTACCGCAAAAAAGGGCGTTAGTATAGCAATATCAGGCCTGCCAAAGCGCAGTAAAGAATCATGCGGATGGGATTGATCTTGATGAACATGACACCAATGAATGCGGCAATGAAGAGCAGACAGCTTACCATGAACTGCCACCAGTCGGTGGTGGGCGTCGAGAAGTTGTCGGCGGTACATAATAATAAGGTGGCGGCAGCCAACAGTCCGACAACGGCAGGGCGCAGACCCTGGAAGACGCTCTCTACACTGCGGTGGTGCATGAACTTCATAAACATCTTGCTGATCAGAATCATCAGAATCAGTGAGGGCAGCACCAGGGCGAAGGTGGCAACGGCAGAGCCGAGGATACCCATAGGTGCGGAGTAGCCGGCATTGACGACGGCCGTATAGCCGCAGTAGGTGGCTGAGTTGATGCCGATAGGTCCTGGTGTCATCTGACTGATGGCGACAATATCCGTAAACTGCGAGGATGTCAGCCAGTGCCAGTGCTCGACGGTCTCGTTCTGTATCAGTGACAGCATGCCGTAGCCACCACCGAAGCCGAAGAGTCCTATCTCAAAGAAGGTAAGGAAGAGGTAGATGAAAATCATACGGCAATCCTCCCATAAATATAGCCACCGAGACCGGCAATGATGATAATCCAAATAGGTGACACGCCTAACAGCCAGATGGCCAGCGCCGACACGATGGGAATCCACAGTGTCCACTTGTTCAGCTGTGCACGCTTGGACAGGTTGAAGGTGGGTACGGCAATCAATGCTACCACAGCAGGACGGATGCCACGGAACATGGCGGCAACGACCTTGTTGTCCTCAAACTGGTGGAAGAAGATGGCGATGAGCAGGATGATCAGGAACGAGGGTAGGGCAGTGCCGATGGTGGTGGCGATGGCCCCGCGCGTCTTGTTCAGCTTATAGCCAATGAATGTGGCGATGTTGATAGCAAAGACACCTGGACAACTCTGGGCAATGGCTATCAGGTCGAGCATCTCGTCCTTGGATACCCACTGCTTTTTGTTGACCACCTCTTCCTCTATCAAAGGTATCATGGCATATCCACCACCGAGGGTGAATATGCCAATCTTAAAGAAGGTCTTAAAGGATTCCCAATAGATATTAGTCATGGGGCTAATGGGATTAATGGGCCTGGTGGGCTTCTACCCAACGTCTTGCGTTGACGAAGGCCTCAATCCAAGGCGTCACCTCATCATTGCGGCGGTCAGCGGGATACCAGGCGTTCTGCCAGGGGAATACGGCACGCTCCAGGTGAGGCATCATGCAGAGATGACGACCGTCAGCAGAGCAGATACCGGCTACGTTGTAGTCAGAACCATTAGGATTAGCGGGATAGCCAGCGTAGTTGTACTTGGCAATTACGTTATACGTGCTCTCTGCTTCTGGCAGAGAGAATTTTCCCTCTCCGTGAGCTACCCACAGACCGAGCTTGTTGCCGCTCAGTGAGCCGAACATCACACTATTGTTCTGAGGAATGCTCAGACTGATGAACTCACTCTCGAACTTATGAGAGTCGTTGTGCAGCATTTTTGCTCCTGCTGCGCCGGTGAGACCGAGTTCCACCATCAGCTGGCAACCGTTACAGATACCCAGTGACAGGGTGTCCTCGCGGGCATAGAACTTATCCAGTGCTTCCTTAGCCTTGGGGTTGAAGAGGAAAGCACCAGCCCAACCCTTGGCAGAGCCGAGTACGTCGGAGTTAGAGAAACCACCGCAGAAGACAATCATGTTGATGTCCTCGAGTGTCTCGCGACCAGAGATCAAGTCGGTCATCATCACGTCCTTCACGTCGAAGCCAGCGAGGTACAGGCAGTAAGCCATCTCACGCTCACCGTTGGTACCCTTCTCACGGATGATGGCTGCCTTGACGCCAGAAGGCTGACGGCGATCGGCAGAGATGCCATACTGAGCCAGCTTACCAGTGAAGTCCTTATTGAACTTCATCTCCAGCGGCTGCTTCTTATAGTTCTCGAAGCGCTCGGCAGCCTTGCCGTTGAAGCTCTGCTTGCGGTCGAGCAGGTAAGAAGTCTTATACCATGTGTCGCGGAGTGCGTCGATGTCGAAGGTCTTCTCTACATCACCAGCCTTCACTACGATGGTGCGGGCATCTTCTACGGGGTAACCAATCTTGGCGAAGGCAACACCCTGCTCCTCCATGAAGTCCTTGAACTCCTGCTTGTGCTCGTCGCTAACCTCGATGACAACACCGGGGTTCTCAGCGAAGAGCGTCTTAACAACATCGCCATCGGCACAGATGTCGTGCAGGTTGATGTGCATACCACCCTTCGTGTTGGAGAAGCACATCTCCAGCAGGGTAGTGATCAGACCACCGGCAGAGATATCGTGACCAGCGAGAATCCAGCCACGGTTGATCATCTCCTGAACAGCCATGAAGGCATCGGCAAAGTACTCGGCGTTCTTAACAGTAGGCACATCGTCGCCTACCTTACCCAGACTCTGGGCAAAAGCAGAACCACCCAGACGCTGCTCGTCGAACGAGAAGTCGATATGATAGAGTGAGGCGTTCTTGTCGTTTTTGACGACAGGTGATACCACCTTCTTAATATCGCTTACCTCGCCACCAGCAGATACAATCACGGTTCCCGGAGAGATAATCTTCTCGCCGTTAGGATATTGCTGAGAGAGTGACAGCGAGTCCTTACCAGTGGGTACATTGATGTGCAGGTCGCAGCAGAAGTCGCTCAGCGCCTTGACACCCTCGTACAGACGGGCATCCTCACCCTCCTGAGAGCGGCAAGGCCACATCCAGTTGGCAGAAAGACTCAGTGAATCCATACCCTCAGCCAATGGTGCCCAGACAATGTTGGTCAGAGCCTCGGCAACAGAGAGTACAGAACCAGCTGCAGGATCGGCCAGACCAGCCTGAGGTGCATGTCCAAGGGCTGTAGCGATACCCTTCTGGCCACGATAGTCGAGGGCAACAACACCACAGTCGCTCAGAGGCAACTGAATCTCACCCTGACACTGCTGACGGGCAATTTTACCAGTCACAGAGCGGTCTACCTTGTTTGTCAACCAGTCCTTACAAGCCACAGCCTCCAGCTGGAGTACGCGGTCGAGGTACTCGTTAATCTTATCCTGACTGTAGGTCACGTCAGCATAGTGGCGCTCTACAGTGTTGTCTTTCATAATGGTCTTGGGAGAGTGACCGAACATCTGAGCAACGTCCAGATCGAATGGCTTCACACCATCGCCCTGCTTGAACGAGAAGTGGGCATCGCCAGTGGTCTCACCAACCACATACAGCGGAGCACGCTCGCGCTCTGCAATCTTACGGACATGTTCGATATGCTTCTCGTCGATGAGCAAGCCCATACGCTCCTGGCTCTCATTGGCAATGATCTCCTTTGAAGAGAGGGTCTTGTCACCGATAGGCAACTTGGTCATGTCAATCTCACCACCGCACTCCTCAACGAGCTCTGACAGACAGTTCAAGTGACCGGCAGAACCGTGGTCGTGGATAGAAACAACGGGGTTCACATCCTCTTCGCACAGTGCACGTACCAGGTTGTAGGCACGCTTCTGCATCTCAGGGTTGGCACGCTGAACGGCGTTCAGCTCGATACCATTGCTGTAGCGACCCGTATCAACAGATGATACAGAACCACCACCCAGTCCGATACGGTAGTTGTCACCACCAACAACGACCACCTTGTTGCCTGGCTGAGGCTCCTTCTTCAGACAGTCGCGCTTGGTGCCGTAGCCGACACCACCTGCCAGCATGATGACCTTGTCGTAGGCGTATTTCTCCTGACCCTCCTGGTGCTCGAAGGTGAGCACAGAACCGCAGATCAGCGGTTGACCGAACTTGTTACCGAAGTCAGAGGCACCGTTAGAAGCCTTGGTCAGAATCTGCTGAGGCGTCTGGTACAGCCACTGACGAACGGGCAGGATGTCCTCCCAGTCGCGTGCTGCACCCTCATCGTCGTGCAGACGGGGATAGGCCGTCATGTAAACGGCAGTACCAGCGATAGGCCATGAACCAACGCCACCACCCATACGGTCGCGAATCTCACCACCCGTACCAGTAGCAGCACCGTTGAAAGGCTCTACGGTAGTGGGGAAGTTGTGTGTCTCAGCCTTCAGCGAGATGACACTCTCAATATCCTTGATCTGGAAGTAGTCGCTGGTGCTCTGGTCTTTCGGAGCAAACTGCTCAACGACAGGGCCTTGAGCAAAGGCTACATTATCTTTATAGGCAGAGAGAATCTTGTTGGGATTCTCCTGCGTGGTCTTTTTGATCATGGCGAAGAGGCTAGACTCCATCTCTTTACCATCGATGATAAAGGTACCGCCGAAGATCTTGTGACGGCAGTGCTCTGAGTTGATCTGGGCAAAACCGAAAATCTCTGAGTCGGTCAGAGGACGACCGTTCTGCTTCTCCAGTCCGTGGAGATACTCAATCTCCTCAGGACTCAGGGCCAGACCCTCTTTCTCGTTATACTCCTCCAGATTGTCCACATACTTGATGGGCTCTGGCTTGATGTTGATGGTGAAGATGTCCTGGTTCAGTCCGTCGTACATGCGCTGCAGCATCTCGTCGTGCTCGGCATCCTTGGAAGTGACGGGGTAGTACTCTTCAATACGCAAAATGCCGCTGAGTCCCATGTTCTGAGTAATCTCAACGGCATTCGTCGACCAAGGAGTCACCATTTCACGGCGCGGTCCGACATAGTAACCGTCGAGTGTCTCGTTGGCAAGCAGCTCAGCTTCGCCATAGAGCCAGCAAAGTTCTTTTACTTCTTCTTGATTGAGTTGGTGGTCCACCTGCGTAGCAATAACGCTCTGCTGTGGGGTCTTGAAAAAGAGAATCATGTCCTTTATACCTTATTGTTATTAAATTGCGGTGCAAAGGTAATAAAAAATAAAAGAATAAAAAAATAAAAGAATAAAAAAGAAGAAATAAGAATTATTTAGTATCTTTGCAGCCGTCAAATTAAAAAGGACTCATAAGAATATGAAAAAGAATGTATTTATGATTTCACTGGTGGCTGCTACATTGCTCACCAGTTGCGTGTCGAAAAAGGATTTAGAGGCCTGTCAGCAGGAGAATAAGTCGCTGCAGGCTAATTATTTGGATACGAAGGAAAAACTGGCGGCTTCTACTGCTCGCGTGACGAGTCTGGAAGATCAGCTCAAGCAGCAGGAGAAGGCTTACAAGGCCCTGCAGCGTTCGTTGGACAAGAGCCTGACCAATGCAAGTCAGAACAATGTCAGCATCGATAAGTTGGTTGATCAGATCAACGAGTCAAACAAGTATATCCGTCACCTGGTAGAGGTGAAGTCGAAGAGTGACTCGCTGAACATGGTGCTGACCAACAACCTGACACGTTCGCTGTCGAAGGAAGAACTCAAGGAGGTCGATGTGCAGGTGCTGAAGGGTGTCGTCTATATCTCGCTGGCCGACAACATGCTTTATAAGAGTGGTTCTTACGAGATCAACGATCGTGCCGCAGCAACACTCTCTAAGATTGCCAAGATTATCAAGGACTACAAGGACTATGACGTGCTCATCGAGGGTAACACCGACAATGTGCCCATCACTCGTGAGAACATCCGTAACAACTGGGACCTCTCTTGCTTGCGTGCGTCAAGTGTCGTTCAGGCTCTTCAGAATGATTATGGTGTAGATCCCAAGCGTCTTACTGCTGGTGGCCGTGGTGAATACAATCCTTTGCAGCCCAATACGACCGAGACAGGCAAACAGCGCAACCGCCGTACCCAGATTATTATCACACCGAAGTTGGATGAGTTTATGGAGCTTATCGGACAGGCTCCCGAAGAGAGTAAATAACGCTTCCCTATAATATATAATAAGGTGTAATCTGTATTTGTCCTTGACGCAAATCAAGTCCTCAAACTTTTTTCTATAAAAATTGAATTTTTTCTTGGAAAAGTTTTGGTTATTCGGGAAAAAGTCGTACCTT
>CADCAG010000047.1 GCA_902799355.1 uncultured Bacteroidales bacterium | reverse complement strand
TACGGCTATGTATATGTCGCTCAGATTGCTATGGGTGCTGACCACGCTCAGACCCTGAAGGCTATCCGCGAGGCCGAGGCTTGGCACGGACCTTCTATCATCATCGCTTACGCTCCCTGTATCAACCACGGTCTGAAGGCCAAGGGCGGCATGGGTAAGAGCCAGGCTGAGGAGAAGAAGGCTGTTGAGTGCGGTTACTGGCACCTGTGGCGCTACAACCCCGCTCTGGCTGATGAAGGCAAGAACCCATTCTCTCTCGACTCTAAGGAGCCTAACTGGGAGAACTTCCACGACTTCCTGCTCGGTGAGGTTCGTTACCTCTCTGTCAAGAAGGCTTATCCTAACGAGGCCGAGGAGCTGTTCGCCGAGGCACAGAAGATGGCTCAGCTGCGCTACAAGACTTACATCCGCAAGTCTCAGGAAAACTGGGAGGATTAATCCGAAACCGTGTGGTCAGCGGTTTTCCGCTGACACATTTCCATATTACATTAAAAGAGGTGGAGCCGCTGGTTCCACCTCTTTTCTTTATCTCTACTCCAGTATGAGTATGATTAATTTTCGTCAAAATCTTGGTCAGATATAATTTTCTTTATATCTTTGCATGCAGGATGAAAGTTACCATACATACAGAGATCGCCACGCTGCCTGCCCTACCCGACGGCAGCTACTTTCATAGCCGTGAGCTGATGGAACTCTGTCTGCGTACGCCCCACCATAAGCCGTACATGGCGGTGGTGACTGATGACAACGGAGAGGCCGTGGCCAATCTGTTGGCGGTAGTGCGCTACCGGTATCCGTGGCTGCCCGCTCTGCTGCATCGCCACGTACGCATTCTGGGAGAGGGTGCCTACCGCACCATGCCAGACGGTGGTGACGAACCGTCAAAAAACATGCTGTTCTCCATGATGATTGACGCGCTGACGAGAAGACTGCATAACCGTACCTTATATATGGAGGTGAGCCACCTGTCGCAGAAGATGTTCGGCTACGCCCCTCTGCGTGCTGCTGACTACTTCCCCGTACGCTGGATGAGCATCCACAACTCGCACCACTCGCATGCTCCTGAGGAGCGCATCAACGAGCGTCAGTTGCAACGCATTGAGGCAGCCATCAATCGTGGCATAGAGACTCACGAGGTAGAGAGCGAAGAAGACTATAAGAACTTCTTCCGACTGTTGCACCACCACTACTGGTTCAAGCCTCGCAGATACATCCCCACAGATACTTTTTTCAAAGAGCTGCAGAAGTCGGGACGCTGCAAGATGCTCATCACAACATATAAGGGGAAGACGCTGGGATGCGCTATCTATGTGTACTCTGACGGCGACGCCTATCTGTGGTACTCTGCATCCAGGAGAAAGAGCTATGCAACACTGCATCCAAATGCAGTAACCTATTGGAACACTATCCGTTACACATACAATGACGGTTGTCAGCACATCCGTTTTATGGATGTAGGTCTCCCCTTCCGCCATAACCCTTACCGCGAATTCATTCTCAGCTTTGGCGGTAAGGAGGTCAGCACGCTACGCTGGTTCCGCATCAGCTTCCGCTGGGCCAACAAACTGGCATCGTGGCTGTGGAGGGAATAAACCATAACCAATAAACAATAACAAAGTAGATTTTGCGTTATTAATTGGAATGAACGCAAAGAAGCTACATCTTATCACGATATTCCTGCTGCTGGCAATGGGTGTCAGCGCCCAACAGTTTACGCTCTCCGGCAAGGTGAGCGACCAGGACGGCAATGCCATAGAACTGGCTACGGTGTCGTGTCTGGAACAGGGTGCCATGACGATGGCCAACCTCAAGGGCGAATACTCGCTGAAGCTGCAATCGAAGGACTCGGTGGTAGTACGCTTCTCGATGGTGGGCTACCAGACAAAGACACGTGTGTTGCACCGTCCACGTGGCAACCAGAAGCTACAAGTGCAGCTGCAACCCATGGAGGCACTGAAGGAAGTGGTGGTAACAGAGCGTCGCCGACAGACCACGGGAACGGAGCAGTTGGACGTGAAAAATATCAGACAAACGCCATCAACCATAGGTAATGCCGTCGAGGAGCTAGTGCAACAGCAGGCAGGCGTTTCTACCCATAATGAATTATCATCACAGTATAACGTACGAGGCGGTTCGTTCGATGAGAACTCTGTATATATCAATAATGTAGAGATATATCGTCCGCTGCTCATCCGTAGCGGTCAGCAGGAAGGTCTCAGCATCATCAACTCGGACATGGTGGAGAAAATTGGGTTCTCTAGTGGCGGATTCGAAGCGAAATATGGCGACAAAATGTCGAGTGCACTCGATATCCAATACCGCAAGCCTACCCGCTTTGAGGGTACCGCACAAGCCTCGCTGCTGGGTGGAGGCATCTTCATCGGCTATGGCAACAAGAAGTTCACCATGTCGCACGGTTTGCGCTACAAGACGACACGCTATCTGCTGGGCTCGCTGGAGACGAAAGGCGAATACCGCCCCAACTTCCTCGACTACCAGACCTACATCACCTATCAGCCCAACGAGCGCTGGTCGCTAGACATTATCGGCAACATTTCGGAAAACCACTACAACTTCCAGCCTACAGACCGCGAGACATCGTTTGGTACCATGGAGAACGTGAAGACCTTCAAGGTGTACTTCGACGGTCAGGAGCAAGACATCTTCCGCACGCTCTTCGCCACCGCCCGACTGACGCGCCACTTCTCGCAGAACAGCAAGGTAAGCCTACTCTACTCCGCCTTCCACACCAAGGAACAGGAGACCTACGACATCCAGGGACAATACTGGCTGGACGACGCCCAGACGCAGGAGCAGCTGGGTGTGGGAACGTATATGGAGCATGCGCGCAACTACCTGACAGCCAACGTGCAGAGTCTGAAACTGATGGCCAACCACAAGACGGGACACCACGACTGGGAGGCTGGCGTAACCATCAAATGGGAGAAGATAGAAGAGCAGGCCCGCGAATACGAGATGCGCGACAGCAGCGGCTACTCGATACCCCACACCGCCGACCGTCTGGACATGATCTACTCACTGGCATCGAAGAACGATATGAGTTCTACACGCATCGAAGGTTACCTGCAAGACACCTACCGCCTGCAGACTGGCGGCGAGAAGCCCTGGTATCTGACGTTGAACTACGGTGTGCGCATGGCCAACTGGAGCTATAACAAGGAGACCATTGTGTCGCCTCGCGTCTCGCTGGCCGCCATCCCGTCGTGGAATGAGGATATGACCTTCCGACTGTCAGCAGGACTCTACTATCAGGCACCGTTCTACAAGGAGCTGCGCGACACATCGACCATCAACGGACAGACCGTCGTCACGCTGAACAAGAGAATCAAGAGTCAGCAAAGCATCCACTTTGTGGGCGCCTTCGACTACCGTTTCCGCATGATGGACCGTCCGTTCCGTTTCACCGCAGAGGCTTACTATAAGCTGATGTCGAACCTCGTGCCCTACAACGTACAGAACATGAAAGTGGTATACTACGGTGAGAACAAGGCCAGCGGATATGCCGCAGGACTCGACCTGAAGCTGTTTGGCGAATTTGTGCCAGGTACTGACTCGTGGGTCACATTCTCCGTGATGTCTACACGTCAGAAAATCAATGGCGTCAGCGTGCCGATGCCTACCGACCAACGCTGGGGCATCAACCTGCACTTTACCGACTACTTCCCCGGCACCGAGCGCTGGAAGATGACACTTAAGTTGGCCTTTGCCGACGGACTGCCCTTCGGAGCGCCCCACCGCGGTCTGGAATACCAGCAGTTCCGTGCGCCAGCATACAAGCGTGCCGACATCGGAATGAGCTATCTGGCTGTAGGCAAAACAGACGGTCGCCCATCACTCAGACAGCCACGCGTATGGCTGGGCATTGACGGTCTGAACATCTTCGGCATCTCGAATGTCAACAGCTATTACTGGGTGACCGACGTCACCAACCACCAGTATGCCGTACCCAACTACCTGACGGGACGACAAATCAACGCAAAAGTGTTGGTAGAGTTTTAATAATGTTTAATTATTTAATCTTTCATCTTTAATCTTTATTTTTTTTTGTACCTTTGCACAATATTATTATAACCAATTAATAATTGAGGGTATGAAAATTTCTCACATTGAGCATTTGGGCATTGCCGTCCAGAGTATCGAGGAGAGCCTGCCATTCTTCCAGAACGTGCTGGGCTTAGAGTGTTATGCAACAGAAGTGGTAGAAGACCAGAAGGTGAAGACCGCCTTCCTACGTTGTGGCGAAGTGAAGCTGGAGCTGCTGGAGCCCACAAGTCCAGAGAGCACCATCCAGAAATGGCTGGACAAAGGCAACAAGGGTGTTCACCACGTAGCATTCTGCGTAGAGGACGGTGTAGCCAACGCACTGGCAGAGGTCAGCGAGAAGGGGGTACGCCTCATCGACGAGAAGCCCCGCAAGGGCGCCGAAGGTCTGAACATCGCCTTCCTGCATCCGAAATCAACATGTGGTATCCTCACAGAACTGTGTGAGCACCCAGAGTAATCAATAGTAGAATAGTAAATTGTCAAATAGTAAAATAAAACAATGAGCAAACAATTAGAAAAAATTAAACAGCTCATCGAGAAGCGCGAACAGGCACGTCTCGGTGGTGGAGAGAAAGCCATACAGAAGCAGCACGAGAAAGGCAAGTACACTGCCCGCGAGCGCATCGAGATGTTGCTTGACAAGGGCTCGTTCGAGGAATACGACATGTTCAAAGAGCATCGCTGCTACAACTTCGGCATGGAGAAGAAGAACTTCCTTGGCGATGGTGTGGTAGCAGGTTCAGGTACTATCGACGGTCGTCTGGTATTTATCTTCGCGCAGGACTTCACCGTACATGCCGGTTCACTCAGTGAGACTATGGCACAGAAGATTTGCAAGGTAATGGATATGGCCATGAAGATGGGTGCTCCTGTCATCGGTATCAACGACTCAGGTGGTGCACGTATTCAGGAAGGTATCAATGCCCTGGCTGGTTTCGCTGAGATCTTCGAGCGTAACATCCTGGCTTCAGGTGTGATTCCTCAGATCAGTGGTATCTTCGGTCCTTGCGCAGGTGGTGCCGTTTACTCTCCTGCCCTCACCGACTTCACCCTGATGATGGAAGGTACGTCATACATGTTCCTCACTGGTCCTAAGGTGGTAAAGACCGTTACTGGCGAGGACATCGACCAAGAGCATCTGGGTGGTGCATCAGTACACGCTTCTAAGTCTGGTGTAACTCACTTCACTGCTAAGACTGAGGAAGAGGCTGCAGAGATGATTAAGACCCTGCTGAGCTATATTCCTTCTAACAACATGGAGCTGGCTCCTCGCAAGAAGTGCACAGACCCCATCGACCGTCTGGAGGATTCACTGAACGAGATTATTCCCGAGAACCCCAACGAGGCTTACGATATGTATAAGGTTATCTCGGCTATCACCGACGACCACGAGTTCTTCGAGGTACAGCCTAAGTTCGCTAAGAACATCATCGTTGGTTTCGCCCGCTTCAACGGCCAGAGCGTAGGTATCGTTGCCAACCAGCCTTCTTGCTATGCTGGTGTGCTCGACGTGAACGCCAGCCGTAAGGGTGCCCGCTTCGTACGTTTCTGCGACGCCTTCAATATTCCTATCGTATCACTCGTAGACGTTCCTGGATTCCTGCCGGGTACCGGTCAGGAGTACAACGCTGTCATCCTGCACGGTGCTCAGCTGCTGTACGCTTATGGTGAGGCTACTGTTCCCAAGATCACCGTTACCCTGCGTAAGTCATACGGTGGCTCACACATCGTAATGGGTTCTAAGCAGCTGCACACCGACCTGAACTATGCATGGCCTTCGGCCGAGATTGCCGTCATGGGTGCATCAGGTGCTGCCGCCGTGCTGTATGCTAAGGAAGCTAAGGCCAAGAAGGAAGCTGGTGAAGACGTTAAGGCATTCATTGCTGAGAAGGAGGAAGAGTACAACGAGCTCTTCGCTAATCCTTATCAGGCTGCCAAGTACGGCTACATCGACGACGTCATCGAGCCTCGCAACACACGTTTCCGTATCTGCCGCGCACTGGCTCAGCTGGCTACCAAGCGTGACTCGCTGCCCGCCAAGAAGCACGGTAACATTCCGATGTAAAATTAAGAGTTTAGAGTTTAAAGTTTATAGGCATGAAAAACGAAGTATATGCTGCCATCGCTATGGCTCTCTACGAGTTCAAAGGCAACAACGTACACGACAAGGAGCCAGGCATCATCACCATCAGTGAGAAGCAGACTCAGTGGAACGGCTATGCCCAGACTATGACAGCACACCCTTAAAATAAACTATCATGAAGAAAGAATATAAGTACACCATCAATGGCAACCAGTATGAGGTGACCATTGGAGATATTGAGGGAACCGTAGCTACCGTCAACGTCAATGGCGAAGAGTACAAGGTAGAATGGGAACCCGAGGCAGAACCTGAGAAGAAGAAGCCTGTACTGGGTAAGCCCGCTGCAGCAGAATCCACAACTTCTGAGGATTCTTCCGCAAGCAGTGCCAACGTCAATACCAACAACGCTGTCAAGGCTCCGCTGCCTGGCGTTATTACCTCTATTGAGGTAGCTGTTGGTGACGAGGTGAAGGCTGGTGACACCCTGCTCGTGCTGGAAGCTATGAAGATGGCCAACAACATCGAGGCAGAGAAGACTGGTAAGGTTGCCGCCATTCTGGTAAAACCAGGCCAGAGCGTCATGGAAGACGATGCCCTCGTAGTTATCGAGTAAGCTAACACTTGACAACAATAAATAAGCCGCTCAGTTTTGCTGGGCGGCTTGTTTATGATATAGCTCGAAACGATTTACAGTGTGTTGCCTTCCTTGGGGAATACGACGGTAGGCTTGAACGTCTTGGCCTCCTCAAAGTCCATCAAGGCATAGGAGATGATGATGCATACATCGCCTACCTGAACTTTGCGGGCTGCTGCACCATTCAGACAGACACAGCCGCTGCCACGCTCACCTTTTATAATATAGGTCTCAAAGCGTTCACCGTTGTTGTTGTCAACTATCTGCACCTTCTCACCGGCAATCAGATTGGCGGCATCCAGCAGGTCTTCGTCAATCGTGATGCTACCCATATAGTTAAGGTTAGCCTCTGTCACCGTCACACAGTGCAGCTTCGACTTCAGTACTTCTATCATCATACGGCTTTGTACTTTATATGGTCAATCAAACGAATCGGTGTCTTACCGCAATAGACGGTAATACAGCCGACCACATAGGGTGTATCTTCCCAATTCTCAATATCCTGCAGCGTGTTACCGTCAACGATAGAGAAGTACTCGACATCCAGACCGTCAACAGCATTGATGTCAGCAACCACCTTGTCGTGTGTCTCCTTGACGGTATGCTTCTTAGCATACGCCAAGCTATCCTTCAGTGCCTTATAGATAGCAGGAGCAATGGCACGTTCGTCCTTGGACAACAGCGTGTTACGTGAGCTACGAGCCAGGCCGTCGGCATCGCGGATGATATCACACTCAACAATCTCGACTGGCAACTGCAGATGGTGGACCATCGCCTTCACAACAGCAATCTGCTGCCAGTCCTTCTCACCGAAATACGCACGATGCGGCTTGACAATATAGAACAGGCGGCTGACTACCTGACAGACACCATTGAAGTGACCTGGACGATGAGCGCCCTCCATCACCGTCGACACAGGAGGATATTCAAACTGACGGGTGTCAGGTGTTGGATACATCTCCTCGACACTGGGAGCCAACACATAGTCAGCGCCACACTCATCCAACAACTTACAGTCGGCATCGAGCGTACGAGGATAGTTCTTCAAATCGTTCTTGTCGTTAAACTGAGTCGGATTGACAAAGACCGACACCACCGTTATCCCATTTTCCTTCACACTACGACGCACCAGCGAGGCGTGTCCTTCATGCAGTGCTCCCATAGTAGGTACAAGACCTATTTCTTTCCCTTGTTTGCGATCTTCAAACAACTGGTTCTGAAGGTCTACAATCTTATTAAATACTTTCATTCTAAATTGATAGTGTACAAAATCGAGTGCAAAATAACAACATTTTTACCAAATAAGAAAAAAATATCGTAAAAATATGCCAAAAACAAGGCTAAAAAATCAAAAACATGCACATTTTTGCGTTTTTGTGAGTTTTTTTATGTATCTTTGCAAAGATAAAATCGTACCATATGGCAAAGAAGATTCTATTCATCAATCAGGAGATAGTTCCTTATGTTCCCGACAGCAACCTCTCGCTGATGGGTAAGGCATTGCCCCAGGCGATGCAGGATGCAGGTCACGAGATTCGCACGTTTATGCCCAAATGGGGCATCATCAACGAGCGTCGCGGACAGCTCCATGAGGTGATTCGTCTGTCAGGCATGAACCTGATTATTGACGACACAGACCATCCACTGATTATCAAAGTGGCTACCATTGTAGGCACACGCATACAGGTTTACTTCATCGACAATGAAGACTACTTCACGAAGCGCAAGATGGAGCAGGACGAGAATGGTAAGGACTATGCCGACAACGGTGAGCGTGCCATCTTCTTTGCTCGTGGCGTTCTGGAGACTGTCAAGAAGCTGCGCTGGGTACCCGACATCATCCATGTACAAGGATGGATGAGTGCCGTAGTTCCCCTCTACATCAAGACGGCCTACCACGAGGAGCCCTCATTCGCCAATACGAAGGTGGTGACATCACTCTTCCCCAAGACCATCACCTCTGATTTGGGCAGCAATTTCAAGCAGTGCGTAGAGTTCCGCGAGGCAACCGTCGACCTGCTGAAGAAATACAAAGACAACTTCGACTTTGACGAGTTGAACAAGATGGCCATTGACTACAGCGACGGCGTGATAGCAGCACACAAGGATGTCAATCCCGAACTGCTGAAGTATGCTGCTGCCAACAATGTCCCCAGTCTTGCATATCCTGGTGAGGACTTCTACAGTGCATACGAGGATTTTTACGAAAAGATATAAGTAAGGAAAAGAAATGAGAAATTGGATAATGGTCGGGATTGCGCTTGTCATAGCAGCAATCTCGTCATGCAGTGAAGACACATCAACACTGGGCTACTCGCTGACCAGCAATGTAGACCGATTCACTACAGAAACAGACACCTTTGAGGTCACCACCCGCTCCATAGCCTCTGGTGCCGTATTGTCGCGTAATGCCTATTCCTATTTAGGATGTATCAAAGACCCAGAGACAGGTACCTATATCAAGTGTGACTATACCACACAGTTCTCTCTGCTGGAGTCAGAGGCCACTAGTCTCTTCAGAAGCAAAGACCTTGTCATGAGTCTCGACGAGGATGAGCAACCCATTGTTGACTCCTGTAACGTACACATCCTGATTAACACCTATCAGGGCGACTCGCTGACAGCCATGAAGCTCTCACTCATGGAGCTTGAAAGCCCCATGAAGAGTACAGATGCGATCTATACCGACTATGACCCAGAGGCCGCAGGACTCATCCGCACTGCCGTCGGTGCCGTCAAGAGTGATAAAGTATATGCTGCCGCCGATCTGACAGTCAGCGACAGTCTTCGCAACACCTACCGTCAGGGAAAGAACTACGCCTTTGTCAAGGTGCCCCTCAACAAGGAATACATCGACAAAGACGGCAAGAAGTATAACAACTACGGTACCTACATCATGCGTAAGTACTATGAGAATCCTGCGTTATTCAAGAACTTCAACAGTTTTACACGCAATGTATGTCCAGGATTCTACATCAAGTCTGTCGATGGTCAGGGACTCGTTATTGAGGTCGCCTTCACCCAGCTCAACATGTACTATCGCTATAAGTCGGACGAGAACATTTACACCACATTATGTACACTGAACTCTACCGACGAGGTGCTGAAGGCCACACACGTCAGCTACAACCATATAGGTATTGACAAGCTGGTATCTATTGACACCTGCACCTATCTGAAGACGCCTGCAGGCATCTACACAGAGGTGACACTGCCCATTGATGACATCAAGAAAGGCCACGAGAACGACACCATCACATCTGCAAAGGTGACCTTCACACGTATGCGTCCTCGCAACAATATCTCTGAGGTCGTCCTTGAAGAGCCTACCAAGGTGTTGCTCATTGAGAAGGATAGTCTCTACACCTTCTTTGAGAACAATGGTTCACCCGACAACATGAGGGCTTATCTGGCTACCTACAATAGTAACCAGAAGACCTATAGCTTCAACAACATCTCCTATCTGGTAAACCACATGTACTCCCGCAAGGGAAAGTCGGAGAACTGGAACAAGGCCGTACTCATTCCCGTAGAAGTGCAGACTTCCAATACGACGACTACGACAGCCACCTCGTCATCTGGTATTGCCAACGAGATGAATGTCAACAGCATACGTCTGGTGGGCGGTTCTGCCAACAAGCATGCGCCTATCCGTATGAGTGTCATCTATAACGTCAACAAATAGTCTTGCAGATGGCAGACAACTTCTTAGAGAAACACTATGAGGAGTATGAAGCGCGTAAGGCCGCTTATCTCCGCAAGAAGAAACACCTAAAAAAAATGCCTCGTCCTCTAGAACGCCCAGAGGATGAGGCATTATAACTTCTAGCCAATAATTGTATATTTTGCAAACTTCAGCAGCAGTTGCTTGGTTCCTGCATTCTTGAAGTTCACCGTAGCCTTGGTATTCTCACCGCTACCTTCTACCTTCACCACTGTACCGATGCCAAAGCGCTGGTGCTCTATCACGTTACCCTCACGCAGGCCGATATCGCCAATAGCAGACTGTGGAAGAGGTGTCTCCTTACGAACAGGAACCAACCGAGGTTTCACATCAGCGATAAACTGCGTAGCGACAGGACGCGGATTCTGCGCATAGCTTCGGGATGTCCAACTAGAGCCACTAGATATACTAGAACCTCTAGAAGCACTAGGGCCACTAGAACTTCTGGAGATGTTCGGCAGCCCAACAATCCCTGCGCCTCCTTCTATTCTCAGCAAGCTGGGATCAAAGTCCTTGATGAAGCGTGATGGTGTATCATACTCCATCTTACCATAGCGGAAGCGATTCTGAGCGCACGTCAGGATGCAGTGCTTCTCAGCACGCGTGATGGCGACATACAACAGGCGACGCTCCTCTTCCAACTCACGCATCGAACCTACACACATTGGTGATGGGAAGATGTTTTCTTCCAGTCCCACCACAAACACCGTGGGGAACTCCAGTCCCTTTGCAGCATGAATGGTCATCAACGTCACCTTTGGCTGTTCTTCGTCGCCCTCGCTGTCGAGATCGGTAAGCAATGCCACCTCTTGCAGGAAATCGCTGAGTGCTATCTCGTCGCCACGGTCTTCTTCCTTACGCGACTCCACAAAGTCCTGCATACCCCCTAAGAACTCTTCCAGGTTCTCCTGGCGCGACAGGTCCTCGGGATTGTTAGAGCTATAGATATCCTTGCTGATACCACTCTCCATAATGATAGAGTGTCCCAGCTCATAGGCATTCTCCTGAGCGAGGCGTGCGCCCCACCCTTCTACGAGTTCCTTGAAAGCCTCTAACTTCGTAAGCGTACCCTTAGACAACTTTAGGTCGAAGACGATGGGCTGCTGGATAACGTTCCATAGTGACACATGATGCACATTTGCCGTGTCAACGATTTTAGCTACCGTTGTGTCACCAATGCCACGAGCTGGATAGTTGATGATACGGCGCAGCGCCTCTTCATCATTAGGGTTAGCCACCACACGGAAGTAGGCAATGACGTCTTTTATTTCCTTACGTTGGTAGAAGCTCAGACCACCATAGATGCGATACGGGATACCGTCCTTTCGCATCTGTTCCTCAAAGGAACGGCTCTGGGCGTTGGTACGATAGAGGATGGCAAAATCACCATATGATGCCTGATCCTGTCTGCGGATGCGCTTGATGTCGTTACACACAATGATGGCCTCTTCCCTATCACTGTAGGCAGGTTTCAGCGTCAGTCGCTCACCCTCCTCATTCTCGCTGAACACATCCTTACGGATTTGTCGTTCGTTCTTACGTATCAGACTGTTGGCAGCCTGCACGATAAGCTGTGTGGAACGATAGTTCTGCTCCAGCTTAAAGAGGCGCGTACCTTCATACATCTTTTGGAAGTCAAGGATGTTGTCGATATTGGCACCACGGAAGCTATAGATGCTCTGTGCATCGTCGCCCACCACACACACACGACCGTGCTGCTGTGTCAGCTGAAGGACAATCTCCTGCTGGGCGTAGTTAGTATCCTGATACTCGTCGACCAGCACATAGCGGAAACGGTCCACATACTTCAGACGAATATCCTCATGGCGTTTGAACAACAGGAAGGTCTGCACCAGCAGGTCGTCAAAGTCCATCGCATTAGCCTGACGACAGCGCTCTACGTACCTATTATATATATGGGCCACCTGTGGACGTTTCTTCTGAGCATCGTCAGCAGCCCACGAACTCTGCATATACTGCTGTGGCAACAGCAGATGGTTCTTGGCCATCGAGATACGGTCGGCCACCGAGGCCGGCTTATAGGTCTTGTCGTCGAGCTGCATCTCCTTGATGATGCTCTTCACCAGCGACCGCGAGTCTGCCTGGTCGTAGATGGTGAAGTTAGAGTTGAAGCCGATATGCTCTGCCTCAGCACGTAGAATACGGGCAAAAACAGAGTGGAACGTGCCCATCTGCAGATAGCGCGCTTGCTCCTGTCCTACCAGACGTCCTATACGCTCCTTCATCTCTCGGGCTGCCTTATTGGTAAAGGTCAGCGCCAGGATGTTCCAAGGCTGATAAGTATGTTGAGCCAACAGATAGGCAATCTTATATGTCAGCACGCGCGTCTTGCCAGAACCTGCGCCCGCAATAACCAACTGTGGGCCGTCACAATAGGTGACGGCCGCACGTTGTCCTTCATTGAGTTGTTGTAATAATTCTTCTGTCATGAAAATTAGCGGATATACTTTTTCTGTCCGTTAACAATGTATACGCCCTTAGCTGTTGGCTTTTTGCCGTTGGCTATTCTACGGCCTTGCAGGTCATAATAGTGGTCATTAGCTGACTGCTGGCTGTTGGCAATACCATCAATAGCTGTAATCTCTTTGTCCGTAACACCCAGCGTATCACCCTCAGCATCGGTAAACAGATAAGCCTGGAAGGGCTTGATAATGTCTTCGTCATGAATGCGTACGAAACTAATCTGCTCAGGATCGTCGTTGGGCAAGAAGAGGAACACCTGCGTCTCACCCTCACCAGAGAACGGCTCGTAGCAACCTACCAGTTCAGCATAGTTTCCTGCACGGTGTTGTGGTGCAGTAGGTACTTGCGGCATACTCATCTCCACAACATCCAAAGTGTACAATTGTGTATCGTTAGTAGACGCCTTAAACAGATACGGCACATGAGCCTTCAGTCCGTCAGTAACTTCTTCTATCTTCACATAAGTTCCCTCAACAGTCTTCACCTGATAGAGATGACCGAAGAATAACATATCCGAAGCACAGATATCAAACGGCAGGCAAAGCGTCGTAGTCTCGTCCTTCTTAAAGATACGATTGAACTCGATGCTGCTGGCAACAAAACTCTCAGAGAGACCAAATGACTCTTCCTCAGGCATATCACCATCCAAGACAACGCTCTCACAGATATTACCAATGATAACGTTCGGTTCGTCAGTAGTGTTACCCGTAGGCAGATAGATAAACGTATTCTTTGAAACGCCCTTGAAGGGTCCTTCCTCACGACTGACATTGATACCTGTAATCTGTGTATTGCGCAGGTCAATGAACTTCAGGAATGGGAAACTGACGAACGCCTCATCAGCAATAGTCGTAACCTCACTATTAATAGCATAGAGTGTACCATTCTCCAAGTCATACGTCACATCATCATCTGACAACACCTTCGTATCAGCATCCACATTACCTTCATCATTTGATGACTGCATTCCAGAAGCATTGACACCAACACTCGACAGACCTACGGTCACCGTAGTCTTCTTAACAGCACGATGGTTGGGGGCCTCAGTAGTCTCAACTGCAGGACTAGCATTATAGATGTACACATAAGTTGCCTGGGTACAAGCATAGGGGATTCTAAACTCAGTATACTCTAAGATACCTGTGAAGACTTTGGGTTCCGAAGAGCCTATCTTCACATGCAGTATACCATCCTCACCGGTTTTAGCGGTAATAATTACCTCACCTGTACCAGCAGGAATCATAAAGGTCACACCCGCAAAGTGTTCTGCAAACTCATCCGTACCAGGCGTATAATTTTCGATAACATCATCGATATCTTCATCAGCCATCGTAGAACCTAATACCACACTGTTGTCTTCAGGGTCTATACCATCATCATTATCAGAGTCTAGCGTATAGAGCACATCATTAATGATGGTATTACTAAGGTCTTCCTCACCACCAGTATCAGCCAGATCGACGGTATTCTCTGGTTCATCTTCATCTACAATAGGTTTCACTGCCGTACCAATGACAGCTTCCTGTGCATCATAACTACCAGACAACAATGTCAGATTCTGTTCAAAGATGATTAGGTTGAATCCAGATATAACTCTACTACCAGTTTCGGTCTGAATAGCTAACTTACCAGGTGAGTTACCATCCGTGGTAAATACCAGTTCTGACTGCTCGCCAATGATTGAACCGTTTATCTTGTTATCTTCTTTCAGATAGACAACAAGTTTGTCGATATACGACTGGATGTCACCGTTGATGGTTGCCTGAGTCAGAACCAATTTGTCATTTCCGTTAAACGTCACCGAACCATTATCGTTAAGGATATCACGACGATTCTGTTCAGTAACTTTAATACCATTAACCAGCAGCCATACCGTCTCGATGGTGAAGTCAGCAGTGGCCTCACCACCAAGATAGTTCTCAGTCTCTGCAATCGTTGCCTTGACAACATATTTACCTGCGGCTGTAGGTATCTCCGTACTAAACTGTTCCGTACCTTGAGCAGCATAAGTAAATGTCACCTGACCATCGCCTAAGTTGCCCTCAACAACTGGTGTATTAGGTTCATCACCAAAGACCCAGCCCTGTAGCGTAACTGTCGGAGTTATCGCTGCCTTGGCAATCGTGAATTCAGCGGTAGCCTCTGCGCCTTGGTAGTTGGCTGTCTCGGCAATCGTTGCTTTAACGATATAGTTGCCTGCGACTGACGGAACAGTGGCTTTGAAGTCGTTATTACCAGCCTTGCTATAAGTAAACGTCACGGCGCCACCACCTAAGTTGTTCGTCACAACAGGAGCATTGGCCTGATCACCGTAGGTCCAACCTTCTAGCACCATTGCTGAGGTTACCTGTTACCACAGGAGTGTTGGGATCACCACCGAAGGCCCAGCCCTGAAGAGTCACAACAGGAGTGAACGTTGCCTTGGCAATCGTAAACTCTGCTGTAGCTTCTGCGCCTTGGTAGTTGGCAGTCTCAGCAATCGTTGCTTTAACGATATAGTTGCCTGCGATTGACGGAACAGTGGCTTTGAAGTCGTTATCACCGGCCTTGCTATAAGTGAACGTCACAGCGCCACCACCCAAGTTGTTCGTCACAACAGGAGCATTGGCCTGATCACCGTAGGTCCAGCCCTTTATCGTGACTGTTGGGGTAAACGATGCCTTGCCAATAGAGAACGTTGCGGTTGCTTCAGCAGCCTCATAGTTATCTGTAGCGGCAATCGTAGCCTTCACGGTGTGGGTACCAGCAGCAGTGGGAACAGTAGCGGTAAACTCATTAGCACCGGCAGCCTTGTAGGTGAAGGTCACAGCACCATTGCTGAGGTTACCTGTTACCACAGGAGTGTTGGGATCACCACCGAAGGCCCAGCCCTGAAGAGTCACAACAGGAGTGAACGTTGCCTTGGCGACTGTAGGTGTAAACGATGCCTTGCCAATAGAGAACGTTGCTGTTGCTTCAGCAGCCTCATAGTTATCTGTAGCAGCTATCGTTGCTTTCACGGTATGGGTTCCTGCTACGGTGGGAACTGTAGCGGTAAACTCTGTAGCACCAGCAGCCTTATAAGTGAAGGTCACTGCACCATTGCTGAGGTTGCCTGTCACTACAGGACTATTAGGTTCAGCACCGAAGGCCCAGCCCTGAAGAGTCACAACAGGAGTGAACGTTGCCTTGGCAATCGTGAATTCAGCGGTAGCCTCTGCGCCTTGGTAGTTGGCTGTCTCAGCAATCGTTGCTTTAACGATATAGTTGCCTGCGAGTGACGGAACAGTGGCTTTGAAGTCGTTGTTACCAGCCTTGCTATAAGTAAACGTCACGGCGCCACCGCCTAAGTTGTTCGTCAGACTGTAGGTGTAAACGATGCCTTGCCAATAGAGAACGTTGCTGTTGCTTCAGCAGCCTCATAGTTATCTGTAGCAGCTATCGTTGCTTTCACGGTATGAGTACCTGCTGCGGTGGGAACTGTAGCGGTAAACTCTGTAGCACTGGCAGCCTTGTAGGTGAAGGTCACGGCACCATTGCTGAGGTTACCTGTTACTACAGGACTATTAGGTTCAGCACCAAAGGCCCAGCCCTGCAGCGTTACTGTAGGAGTGAAAGTTGCTTTGCCAATAGTAAAGTCAGCAGTAGCTTCAGCGCCCTGATAGTTAGCAGTCTCAGCGATCGTGGCTTTGACAGTATAGGTACCTGCGGCACTGGGAACAGTTGAAGTATAGGTTGTGCTACCCTTGGTTGCGTAGGTGTAAGTTACAGTACCATTACCTGTGTTACCAGAAACGACTGGAGTGTTAGCCTGGCTGTTATACGTCCAGCCCTGCAAAGTAACGGTTGGTGTAATCGTAGCCTTGCCAATGGTAAAGTCTGCTGTGGCCTCTGCACCCTGATAGTTAGCAGTCTCAGCAATCGTGGCTTTGACTGTGTAAGTGCCAGCGGCTGTGGGAACGGTTGAAGTATAGGTTGTGCTACCCTTAGCAGCATAAGTATAAGTTACAGTGCCATTGCCAGTATTTCCACTCACGACAGGAGTATTAGCCTGGCCGTTATAAGTCCAGCCCTGCAGAGTGACCGTTGGAGTAATCGTTGCCTTGCCAATGGTAAAGTCTGCTGTGGCCTCTGCACCCTGATAGTTAGCAGTCTCAGCAATCGTAGCTTTGACTGTGTAAGTACCAGCGGCACTGGGAACAGTTGAGCTATATGAAGTAGTTCCCTTAACAGCGTAGGTATATGTTACAGCTCCGTTACCAGTATTACCACTCACTACAGGAGTATTAGCATCTGTACCATAAGTCCAACCCTGCAAAGTTACAGTAGGCGTAATTGTTGCCTTGCCAATGGTGAAGTCAGCAGTTGCCTCAGCAGCTTGATAGTTGGTAGTCTCAGCAATCGTGGCTTTGACTGTGTAAGTACCAGCGGCACTGGGAACTGTTGCACTGAAGTCAGTACTACCCTTGACAGCGTAGGTATATGTTACGGCACCGTTTCCTATGTTTCCAGATACTACTGGGGTATTAGCCTGACTGTTATAAGTCCAGCCCTGCAGAGTGACCGTTGGAGTAATCGTTGCCTTGCCAATGGTAAAGTCTGCTGTGGCCTCTGCACCCTGATAATTTGCGGTCTCAGCAATCGTGGCTTTGACTGTGTAAGTTCCAGCGGCCGTGGGAACGGTAGCGCTATAAGAAGTAGTCCCCTTTACAGCATAGGTATAAGTCACGCTTCCATTACCAGTATTACCAGAAACGACTGGAGTATTTGCCTGACTGTTATAAGTCCAGCCTTGCAGAGTGACTGTTGGAGTAATTGTAGCCTTGCCAATAGTGAAGTCGGCAGTTGCCTCAGCAGCTTGATAGTTGGTAGTCTCAGCGATCGTAGCCTTCACAGTGTAAGTGCCAGCGGCTGTGGGAACGGTTGAAGTATAGGTTGTGCTACCCTTGACAGCGTAGGTATAAGTCACGGTTCCATTACCAGTATTTCCACTCACGACTGGAGTATTGGCCTGACTGTTATAAGTCCAGCCTTGCAAAGAGACGGTTGGGTTTATTGTTGCTTTGCCGATAGTAAAGTCGGCTGTAGCTTCTGCGCCCTGATAGTTAGCAGTCTCAGCAATCGTAGCTTTGACTGTGTAAGTACCAGCGACACTGGGAACATTTGCACTGAAGTCAGTGCTACCCTTTACAGCATAAGTATATGTTACGGCACCATTGCCAGTATTTCCACTCACGACAGGAGTATTTGCCTGACTGTTATACGTCCAGCCTTGCAGAGTGACTGTTGGGGTTATTGTAGCTTTGCCAATCGTGAAGTCAGCGGTTGCTTCAGCTGCCTGGTAATTTGCAGTCTCAGCAATCGTAGCCTTCACGGTGTAGGTACCTGCAGCTGTTGGAACGGTTGAGCTATATGAAGTAGTTCCCTTAACAGCATAAGCATATGTTACTATACCATTGCCAGTGTTACCAGAAACGACTGGGGTATTAGCCTGACTGTTATAAGTCCAGCCTTGTAATGTGACTGTTGGGGTTATTGTTGCCTTACCAATAGTGAAGTCGGCAGTGGCTTCTGCACCCTGATAGTTAGCAGTCTCTGCGATTGTTGCTTTTACAGTATATGTACCAGCGGCAGTAGGAACGGTTGAGCTATATGAAGTAGTTCCCTTAACAGCATAAGTATATGTTACTGCACCATTACCTGTGTTACCAGAAACGACAGGAGTATTAGCCTGACTGTTATAAGTCCAGCCCTGCAGAGTGACTGTCGGGCTGATGGTTGCCTTGCCAATAGTAAAGTCGGATGTGGCCTCTGCACCCTGATAGTTAGCTGTCTCAGCAATCGTAGCTTTGACAGTGTAAGTACCAGCGGCTGTTGGAACGGTTGCACTATAAGAAGAACTACCCTTGACTGCATAGCTGTAAGTAACTGTACCATTACCAGTGTTACCACTCACTACTGGAGTGTTAGCCTGACTGTTATAGGTCCAGCCTTGCAAAGTGACTGATGGAGAAATCGTTGCCTTGCCAATCGTGAAGTCAGCAGTGGCTTTAGCAGCTTGATAGTTGGTAGTCTCAGCAATCGTCGCTTTGACGGTATAGGTTCCAGCGGCTGTTGGAACGGTTGCACTATAAGAAGTACTACCTTTAATAGCATAAGTGTAAGTGACCTCACCATTATCAGTATTTCCACTCACAACTGGAGTGTTAGCATCTCCACCATAAGTCCAGCCTTGCAAAGAGACTGTTGGAGTGATTGCTGCCTTGGAGATAGTAAACTCAGCAGTAGCCGTACCATTATAAGTACGCAGACCAGTAACGGTGACGGTACCCTTACCAGCATTCGTATTATTGCTATACTCAACAGAATACTCGTTCGTACTGAGAGACTTTCCACTAACAACCACGCTCTGGATGGCAGGCGTTTTCTCCTGACCAGTATAAGTAAACGAGGTCTCCGTCAGCGTGATGACAGCTCCAGAAATGCTGGAACGCTTTTGGAAATCTGCAACGACCTCCACATCATAGTCTGCACCAGGCATATCAAACGTATACTTAGTGACGCCACTGGGATCAGCAGACGATGACTCTGCTGTCACCGTAATATTATTATCCATACCAGGGGTACGACGACGAGGCGCCTGTGCTATTCCACCTGACACGGTGCGTTCGGCAGTAATGAAATCTACTGTGATGTAGTTGCCTTCAGCAGGCGTTACGGTCAGTGTACACTTACCGCCAGAAATGCTCTGTGTCACCGTACCAGCGCTACTGCTCGTTGAGCCATTCAGCTTTTTAATGATCGTTACTTCGCCTGCAGCCCACGCCATCGTAGTAGACAACAGCAGTGCGACAGTCATTACAAGTTGTTTGATGCTATATCTCATAGTTGTTTCCTCCTTGTTTACTTAATTACCACCTTCTGTCCATTCACAATATACATGCCCTTCTTCGTTGGCTTCTTCTGGAGTTTCTGACCATCCAGTGAGTACCAACTCTCATTTCCGCCATTGCTCATTCTTTCTATTTCGGAAATGTCCGTAGCCTCTTCCTCAATAATCAACAGGCGAGCTCCGGCCTCCTGCTCCAATACCAGATAGGCACGACCAGCAGGTATTGCCCCACTCGTAGCACGCGTGAAGCCACCATTATAGAGCACATAGACATGACCCTCGATAGCACTTACGGCAGTACTCTCTGAAGTACCTTGCAACTGGTTGCCCTCAGCACTCGTATTGTCTGTCGTTGTCGTCGACTCGTTCTCTATCAGCACTGGCACATTCTTCGGCACATAATTGATTGCTTTCACTGTGACTGCTTCCGTACTTACTCCTGTCACGATATATGCCATCACGCCATCAGGCAGCTCCAGATTCTCTGTTGTCGTATAGAACGAAGCCCACTTCTGACCGCTGGCAAAGTTCACATCCTTGCCAATCTCCAGCGTGCGGTTGACGATGCTGAACGTCTGCGTTGTCGAACCTACGTAGTAGTTTACGTCAGCAGTCTTCGGAGTAATCGTTACCAGAGCACTTGTACCAACGGCCACGTTATTGCTGTATGCCACTGTGACATAGTCGGTGATATTCGTCTCGCCATCCATTACCGTAACCTCAGGACTTACAGCCTCACCAGTATAGGTCATATCAGCAACTGTCACCGTAATGCTTTCATGGCTCAAGTCCTTATAGACTGTCAACAGATACGAAGCCTCACCAGCCAACAAGACGTCCGTCTGTTCCGAAGTCGCACTAATAGTGGTTCTACCCACCCCAACGATGGTTACAGCACCAGTCTCAGCATTCACAGTCGCTACATTCTCGTCTTCACTGCTGAATGTCACAGCCAACTCGTTTTCATTCTGCAATGTGGGTAGTGCAGGATTATTCGCACCACCAATAGTATATTCAGCAACCTCAACAGATTCATTGTTCTGCGTATATGCAAGACCAGCATCCTGACGAATCACATAGTGAGCCTCAACGGGAGTACTCTTCAGCTTTTTGGCAGAGTCAACATCAATGACATAGACAGAAACCTTACATGACTCTGTTACAGAAATACCCTTCGTTGCATCATAGCGTATGGAGTCATTCTTGTTATCATTGATGAAGTACCAAACCTGAGGCACCATGATATTCTCTGACAAACCTTCTGCCCATTCTTCTCTTGCATCCTGTTCAGGAACGTTCTGCAGTGTCAATGTAAAGCTTTCATTGTATGTACCATTCTCTTTTGAGAAAGTCGGCTTTGCTATTACCTTGGCATATCTCTCAGAAGCAAACTGGCTATTCCTGCTTGGATCAGTATCCATACCTGGATAGATAGGATAAACGCGTAGCGTGTACCTTCCTTCTGCAAGCGTAAACTTACCATTCGTGGTCTTCACGGGGTCACCACCCAACATGTTGGCATAATAAATATCGAAACCTTCTACCTCCTCTTCCATAGAGAACGTAAACTCGTGGTCAGGATAATACAGTCCGCGTTCCTTTTCCTCTGTGACTACCTTTGGAACATAGAGCGCAACAACCTTTGGGAACGAGCTATTAGAACTGCTATTACGCAGACAAAGACCATCATTGTATGTCACCTTGTTCTCACCAAAACCAATATAGTATGGCTCTGCATTATACCAGAAGTTCAGACGGGCAGCCCCACGATTGGCTTCTGCCGACTTAAAGGTCAGCGTGCCGCTCTCATTTGTAGTCTTGATGGCGTAAGTCTGACTCTCGCCAATCAAGTTGATATTCAGTTGTGCGAGTGAAGTAACGATGCTAACTCGCAGATCTCCATCGTTCTGAGCATAGTCTGGATTCAGATTGACATTGTTCAGCGTCAGCGTATTTGTTGTCAGGTCAAAAGAAGCTGTACCATTACCATAAATACCTTCACCCGTGATATTGCTCTTATTGCCCTCATATACAGGCACACCACTAATAGCCAATCCATAGTATGAAGTAATCAGAGTAGAAGAGAGAGGTACATAGTTGACAGTATAATTGACCACTTTCTCTATCGTCAATCCATCTTCAGAATCATACTTCACCTCCTTGTCAGCAATGATTGCCAAACCGTTATCTGTAGTGCCGACACCCCAGACGCCTTGTATTTCGCTAAAGCCTCCAGAGATGGCCGTTCTTTCATAGTCAGAAGAGGTATTCAGTTGCAGGGAACATTCCTGGTCGTCACCCTTTGTAAATATCAGTTTAGGAGCCACATCGCCTTGGCCATTATAGCGAATAGCATTACAGCCTCCCATGCCATAAATCGTATTTGTTCCCTTCAAGCTAATGGTCAGGTCTGCAGTCTCACTATAGTCGATACCGCAAGCCTCCATCGGATCAGAGCCAGAGCCATCGTTACCTATCGTCGCACCGTTTAACGTCAGTGTATGTTTAGATGCGTTATAGCTAACAGTACCATCACCAAGGATATTAGCAGCATTCAGTTCCGTAACAGTAACACCTGCAATCGAAATTCCATATGCAGTAGCTGTTGTCACAGCAACAGTTACAGGTGCATCAGGCATTGCGAAGGTGTATTGCATTTCGTTGCCCTCCATTTCTGAAGCAGTAGTTGTTATTGTCTCACTCGTTGTAGTATTCGTTGCTGTCAGCGATGCAACAACATACCCATTCTCAGTTATAGCATTTAAAGTTGCTGTCTGATTAGGAGCGACCAGGATGCCACCATCAACTGTAGCATAATAAGTACCTTGCTTACCAGTTACTGTTGCATGATTACTTCCTGAGGGAAGAGCCACAGACTTGGTGTACATGACTGCACCATTATCCTCAAAGAGGTCATTTAGTTCTACATATAGCTCAGGATAATTGTCAGTTCCTTCAAACTCTACTTTATTGCCAGAGCCACGCTGAGTATAACCACTAACTGCTGTTGCAACAGCATCTGACGGTTTGGTAGAGACAGTGACTGAGTACTCATAAGTATTATTGGACAGCGCTGTACTTTTACCAATTTGACCAACAATCGCTCCTGCTATTGGAGTACCCGATACACCTTCTGGAGTATTGTCCAGGGCACTAACAGTAGTCGAGCCCTTCACCATATTATTACTAATGGTGATAACTTCATCTATGTCGCAACTGCCAACAATACCACCTGCAGACTGATAGCCATTGGCAGCGACATGACTACTTCTTATGGTTCCATTCTCAACTTCACATGCAGAAATCGTACCCTGAAAGATGTAACCTACAATACCACCAGCATTGCTTGAGGTTCCATATCCTCCGGTATAGGTGGTTTCTGCCTTCACCTGAACATTATTGACAGTACAGCCAGTAACAGTCGAGTTATTCAAACGTCCTACAATACCACCTACTTCGGGATTAGAATTGTTTGATGCACAAGTAATGATACTGTTTTCAACAGAACAATTGGAGACGATTGCACCATCAGACAGTTCTGCAACAATACCACCTGTTGCATCACAGTCTGATTTCCCAGTTAAGTTGAAATTGCTTAATGTAAGATCCTTGATAGTTCCCACACCAAATTCATCGTCCTTTGAAACAAAGCCAAAGAAACCCACGCCCGTCATGGTCAGATTGCTGATAGTCTTGTTGTTACCATCAAACACTCCATAGAAAGTGGCATCAGTATTGTCGGCAATAGTCGAGAAGCCCTCTTCATCCTTACAATCGATATCGTTAAAGAGCTGGATGTGGACATTATTCGAAAAACGACCCTCATTATAGTGGTAGGCAAAGTTTTTCAAGTCCTCTGTCGTCTTGATTAAGAAAGGTTCATCAGCACTTCCTGTTCCTCCAAAGACACTTGAACTGATAGTCGAAGTATAGGTACCGTCATCCTCATTGTCAAATACAAAGAAATCACCGTAATTAGCATAGAAGCGGGCAATCAGGTCATCTTTACTTTGGGCAATCAGCGTCAACGAGAAATGCTGAGTAGCATTTCCTTTGGCAAAATACAAATTGGGCGTTTCCACTCCGTAAGAATGACTGATAGCAGTACAACCTTCTCCACCCCGAACGCTGTTGTCACCAATCAGCGCAATCGTGAAGTCCTCATCATGCGAAAAATCAATACCAGAAGTCTCTTCTTCAGGTTCAATCGTTGCATTGTTCAGCGTCAGCGTGTATGTCTCTGGATTGTAGCTCACCTTGCCATCGCCCAGCACATTGTCCTTATTGAACAACGTCACATCGATACCTGCCACACGAACGCCCAACTGGCTAGTAATTGTTTGACTATAACCCTCATCCTTGATGAAGACATAGGAATAAACCGGTGTTAATCCCTCTCCATACAGATTTTCTTGCACATTGTTGATAAACAGACTACCATTCGATTCTCCGTCAGTAGTAAAGGTTATTGTCGCATTTTCCACATCAGAAGTTTTACTAAATGTAGGAGAACCGCCAAAGATGGAGCTTTCACCAACAAGGAATACCGTAAGATTTTCTAAACCACTAACGATTGGGGCATCATATGCACTAATTGACGCATTGTTCAGCGTCAGTGTATTCGTTTGGGGATTGAAAGACACCGTACCAGCAGTAATGTTAACGCCAGTGATGTTTGATGCATTCTCACTGTTCACTTCCACACCAGCGACGGTAATGCCGTAACTCACGGGAGGAGTATAGTTGGATATCGTCATCTGATAATCGTAAGGGACTCCGGCTTCGGCAAGGACACCGGCTTCCTGCATCTTCGTCTTATCGAGAGCCATATTGGTTTGTGAGAAACCTTCCTGCAACCAATTGGTGGTAGCAGTCTGGCCCGACCATGAGAGTAGCAGTTTACTGCTTTCTGCCACCGTCACATTCAGAGAGCTCTCCTGTCCACTTGCTCCTGTATAGACAAAGCCCCTACTTGTAATTTCTTCATTGGTCTTCTTGGTATTCAGGTAAATATAGTTCAATCCTCCCTGAATATCGACATTCAGATTGGCGATATTGCTTGTTATCAGCGAATAGGAATTATAACTCTGATTCTCACGTTGGAAACCAGAAAGCGTGACCTTGTTATTGGTTAAGTCGAAGCTTACACCGCTTCTATCCGGGTTGTCCTTATTAGCGTCATTGATGGCAGAGCCGTCAACAATCACATAAGGTTTAGAGACTTGGCAATAGTCCTTATCATCCATTTGGGTAGTAGTTGAAGACCAATAGTCTATATTATCATAGGCAACATCAAACCAGTACGTCAAGTCCAGCTTATAATTTATCGTTGTACCATAGCCTTGTAGTGTTGCACCCAACTCATCAGCACTGAAAGTCAGCGTAGCGGAGGTATTGGAACTTTGAAAGAGATAATGATATTCTCCGTCACTGTTATCAATATTGAATGTCGATACGCCAACGAGCTTGACATTCAGAGCAGCAAGCGACGAAACCACATTGCCATTCATGCTGACATTGTTCAGCGTAAGGGTATTCGTTTGGGGATTGAAAGACACCGTACCAGCAGTAATGTTATCACCTAGCACATTACTAGCGTTAGCATCAGTTACTTCAACACCGGCGACGGTGATGCCGTAGTTTTCAGCCTGCATCCCTACAGACATCAAAAACAGGGCGATGAGGCACAGAAACCTGCGTCCGCACACAGAGTTGTTAATGGTTAGTTTTCTTTCCATAAGCATATAGTTGAATAAATTGATAACAATTAATCGATAAAACGCTGCAAAATTACGAAAAAAAAGTGAATTATGGTAACATTTACACCTATTTAATATATAATTAACTCAATTAAGTTTCGGATATAAACAATGGTTTTTGTTAATCTAGTCGGAGTTATACAGCTAGTACGTGCACGAGACAGCTGTATTTACACCCCGTATACAGCTAATACGCGTCTGTATTAGCTGTTCCCGCGTCTGTATCAGCTGTATTTCTGGCAAATGCATTTTGTTGTGAACTTCGTGGGGGAAAACCTTGCTTTTCGCAATAAACCTAACATCCCTACCTGACATTTTACAAATCGCTCATTTACAACATCTTACAAACACCCCATAATTTCAATCCCTACCATCATCCCTACCTTATCCCTACCTACACATTGAGTTTCACAGATTCACAATTCACAGTTTATTTTTCGAGCCCTAACCTCTCCAGACTTGCATGGGAAGTGTTAATATATTTAAATATATATATAATTATATAAATATAATTAGAAAAAATCCAAGGGTACCCCTTAAAAATTAAACTGTGAATTGTGAATACTGTGAATGGCATAGGGAAAGCCCGACCTCTCGACTACCTCTTAGGTACCTCTCATCATAAGAGGTACCCTCCAGAAGTTCCTCTATACAAACGACTTACATTCATTTGTACTAAGTGGTAGGTCTTGTCGTATTTTTCATCCTTCCTCTATTCTTCGAAGTCGAAATAATCTCTCTTTACAGGGCATCTTCTGCGTCCACTTCGTCAGTCGGATCATTCACTCCAGACTGGAACTGTGAAGCTGCCAAGGTTTTCTGTATATCCATTTTGTATACCTCTACTTGGGGTATTGTATATATCTTCTTTTTCATAGTATTCCTTATTTAATGATTACCTTTTTACCATTCACGATGTATAGTCCAGATGTTGGATTGGCAACGCGACGTCCTTGCAAGTCATAATAGCCCTGTGACGCTTTTTCTTGAGATGCGACCTTCATAATCTCTGTTGTCTCTCCATCGTCAAAAATCAGTGTAAACTCTCTAGCTGCGCTTGGCAGGTCGGCAGTAGGTAGAGGCAGATATGCTTTGCCTGCACCCAGCGTTGAGCCATCACTAACAGCATAGAAACCAAGATTACCACCCTTGTTAGCTAGCACATAGTTCGTGTAGTCGCCATTTACCTTATTCAGAGCAGTATTTGTCGTAACGCCCTTCATCATATTCGGGAAAACTGGCTGACCGACACCTGCAGGAATAGTATGAACTCCCTTATTACCCTTTACTACTACGCCAGTGAAGGGAGGAATATAATATGTACGAGTTAAGGTAACCTGACCTGTAGCAGACTCATAAGAGGAAACTACATAAGTCTTGACATCCTCCGTACCAGAGAGGTCTAGAGGATTAGAACCACAGAATGTACCAATACCTAAATCGCCAATGGTAATATCTTCAGAGGTAATTGCAACTTTAGTTCCGAAGTCACTCCAAGGGGCTGACGAACCATATGTACTTACAGAGGCAGCTGGAACATGAAGGTTAACAAAGTTAACATAAGAATTCTCGAATGCATCGCTTACCGTTGTAGGTACACTCTGCGCAAAGCAATAGACATCAGCCAGTTCGTCACAATTGGCAAAGCTATTCTTTTTAATGTCTTCTATACCTGAACCAATCGTTACAAATTTTAGATTAGAACAGCCATCAAACGCACTTCTCTTAATTGATGTAACACTATTGGGAATATCTATAGAAATTAGTTTTATACAATTCATAAAAGCATATCCTCCAATTTCTGATAAATTGTTTGGAAGTCTAATGGAAATTAGGCTACTGCAACCAGAGAATATATAAACGCCATCCATTGTCGTTATACTATTGGGAATATTAATTGAAGTCAAGCCGCTACAATTATAAAATGCTTGACTATCAATGCTTGTAACGCCATTGGGAATATCAATAGTTGTCAGACCACTACAACCATAAAATGTGCCTGACTCAATGCTTGTTATATTATTAGATAACGTTAATGAGATTAGACCACTACAATTATAGAAAGCGTTACTTCCAATATTTGTCACACTGTTAGGAATTATTATGGATGTCAATCCTTTATTATGAGAGAATGCCGAGCTACCGATATTAGTTATACTGTTTGGAAGTTCAACTGATTTTAAATTAGTTCTCCCTGGATAACCTACATAGAAGGCATTATCTCCAATAGATGTTACGTTATACTCAATACTCTCATAAGTTACTTTTGCTGGAATCGCAATATCTCCAGTGTAACATTCAGCCCCAGAATCTACGTTTGGATTCCTTGTCACTTCCGCAATTTTCGCTTTACCGACAAGGTTGTACCAAATACCATTAATTTCTACTGCATCTGCACTTGCTGTTAATGGTAGCATCATCACCACAAATAATAGTAGTTGTTTTTTCATAATCATATAGTTTAAGTTAATAAAGTTATTTCAAATACACACAAAAAGAAAACGTGGACAATTTACTTCGTCTACGTTTTCCGAGGTATTGGGGATAACCTTAACTGCTTAAACGAGTAAATGCCCACGCCGTACGGCGTGAACTCCTACTTCTGTTCTTGCAGTTTTCGTCTAATTCCCCAATTGTCGGAAAACAAGAATCTAAAAGTGGATATTCATCCTATATGTCCTTTTCAGTTATTTCTTTCTCAGCCCATAGGCATCTACAGTTTAATTTGGTTAGACATTTGTCTTATTTGGTAAGTTGCTCCTTGAAAAACTCTATTGCAGATTTTAGAGGAGACAACTCTTTTGAAATGACAGAATAAACGACGTCAGCGTCAACATCAAAGTAGTGGTGAGCTATCACGTCTCGCATGCCCATCACCCTTTTCCATGGAATATTAGGATAGGTAGGCAACATCTTCCCATTGGTCAGCTTGTCTAGATTCTTGATAGACTCACCGATGGCAATAAGTACCATACAAGCAGCATCGAGCTTCTCCATACCTGAAGGGGACAACAGAAAATCGTCTGTTGATCCGATATTTGCAGTACGCTCTTGCAATCTGTTGATAGCCAACTCGAGTTTCTCAAGCGTATGCCATATGATGGGAAGATTCTCTGATGATGTATATTCCATCTTTTTCTATTTGGTTCATGAGGAAGCTATCCATGTTGCGATGGATGCGGATGACATCTACATCGCAGCCTAACAACTCCTCAAGGTATTGTTTTAGACCTATCAATTGGAACATGTCGGCAGGCATTTCTACACAGACATCAACATCGCTTGACTCTCTGTGCTGATTACGTGCGAGAGAGCCAAACAGGCGAAGTGAGCGAACGTCAAACTGACTAACGATATACTCGGAACTTGCCTTGATTTTGTCTATACATTCCTGTCTATCTAACATAATTCAATTGCAAAGATAGGAATTATTCTTGAAACAAAGAAGAAATCAGTGAGATATTTTTGAAATATCTTTGGTGACAGTAGTGACAGTAATTCTTATAAATCTATAACTTTTACGCGTACCTGTGTACATTATTATATACATGTGTACGCAAGAAGTTTAAGAAAAGTGCTGTCATTTCTGTCACTACCGTCACGAATTGGGGTCACTTCAGCCATTCGGGTAAATGAATGATAATAGTTTCCTTTATCTGCGCCATGTTACTGCGAGAAACGGGGAGTGATTCGTGGCAGTGCTTGATGAGCAACTGGATGGAGCCGGAATGTGAGACGATCTGCTCGACCTGACCAAGGTTGACCAGGAAGGCGCGATGGCAGCGGACAATCATCGGATAGTCCTGCAACGTTTCTTCCATCTGTTTCATCGTGGCGCGAAGCATATCGGTACGTACGTTCTCGTTGCGCAGATGACACACCTTCACGTAGTTGCCCACGGCCTCAATATATAATAGGTGAGAAATCTGGAGCGTCACCGATTCGTTGGTCGTACCAGTGAGGGTTAGCTCCTGCGGGCGTGGTTTCTCGCTCATTTCTTTCACTTCGTTCACCGCAGAAATATCCTGCTTGTGAACCTCGGAATTGACATTTATATCAACTATTGGATTGTCCGAAGACATACCTAGCAAGGATTTCTCCTGCATCTTTTTCAACTCATCGTTCAGCAGTCTCGTTTCTTCCAGTTCCATCGCCAGATACTTGCTTCGGAACTTGAAACGCCAGTATAGTCCGATGGCGAAGGAGCAGAAGGCGATGATGATAAGGGTTTCAAGGAAATTGACAATAGAAAACTGATTACCCTCTACGCGGTCATTCAGTACGAAATGGCGGTAGAGACAGATGCTCAGAGCCACAAGTGGCGTATTGATAAGCTGAAACCAGAGATTGCGGCGGATGATGTATTCGACGCCTTTCTTGAACGACCTCGGCATCTTGACGATATACTTCAGAATGATGTCTGTCATCATGCAGATCGAGAAACCAATCACCCCCAAAGCTATCAGATGCACATAGCCCTGCCACAGCCATGTATCTAATCCGAAAGGTTTGAATACAGCCAGCGCCACCACCATAAACGTAGTGCTGATAATTCTCGTTGTTATCGTTTCTATACGTCCCTGTTTCATACAAGCAACAAAGGTACTGAGAAACGAGCGAATAACCAAATCATTCCTCAAATTTTTGCCATTTGTCACACCATCCGTCACATTTCCGTGCTGTTTATCCCAGAAATTTGGAGGGTCAAGAAGTGCCATGTACCTTTGTAGTGCAATTTTGCAAGAACCATTTAAAAGAAATATGATTATGAAACCAAGAACAGTTATCGGCGTCCTTTTTGTTGTAGCTAGTCTGCTGAAAATCGGTACGTTGTGGGGCATACTCCATTGGAGTTGGTTTGAAACGATGTCGGAAGGCCCGTGGGCCATGTATTTCTGCATCTTCATATTATTATGTGTGGGCATACATCTGATTATCGACAGCTACCGTCGTGACCCTGACCAGTGGCTACAGCGACCGCTGCCTATCGGTGAGGACGGCAAGCGTATCCGCTGTTCGGTTCACTATGGTGGCGACGAGTACGTCTATCATGGCGAGACCTTCCACGGTGCCCGGCTCGACGCTTTCTGCGGCGGCATCCGACTGGATCTGCGCGAGGCCGTGATTACCGAGGACGAGGAGATTGACATCCACACCTTCTGTGGCGGCATCGAACTCTTCGTGCCCACGACGGTCAACGTAGAGGTAAAAAGCCAAAGCTTCATTGGCGGTGTCGGCAATCATGCCACACATACTGTTGACCCGAAGGCACCAACCGTCCACATCATCGCCAGCAATTTCCTCGGCGGCGTGGATATCAAGAATTAAGAGTTAAGTATTTAAGATGAAAAGAGTAAGTTCAAGATTCGCAGTTCTGATGGCTGCAATGATGATGACAATGATGAGTTTCGCTAAGACACAAGACTTTGGCGGACGAGTATTGGATGAGAAGGGCAAGCCGATGCCCTATGTGAACGTGGTGCTGCTGTCGCTGCCCGATTCTGCTTTCGTACAGGGTGCGATGACTGACGAGCAGGGCGAGTTTAAGATTGTGACAGATATAAGCGATGGTCTGTTCAAGGTGACCAGCGTGGGCTATCAGACCTTATATATAAAGGCAGGTCAGGACTTGACAATCCAGATGAAGGAGGACACCCAACTGCTGAACGAAGTCGTAGTAAAAGGCCAGTTGCCTAAGACTCATGTGAAGGGCGACGCCATGCGCACCACCATCGCTGGTACGATACTGGAGAAAGCCGGAACGGTGAGCGATGCGCTCTCGAAGATTCCGTCGCTTGAGGCTGAGCGCGACGGTGGTGTGAAGGTGCTGGGGCGTGGCGATGCCGAGGTTTACATCAATGGTCGACGGGTGCAGGACATGAAGGAACTCTCGCGTCTGCGCTCCGACCAGATTCAGCACGTCGATGTGGTGCAAAATCCCGGAGCCCGCTATGCCGCCTCGGTAAAGGCCGTCGTTCGCATCACGCTGAAAAAAGCACAGGGCGAGGGCCTGAGTTTTGAGGATAACCTCGGTGGCGTTTATCAGTATGGGCACACACTGACGAACAATCTGGATGTGAACTACCGAACTGGC
>CADCAG010000046.1 GCA_902799355.1 uncultured Bacteroidales bacterium | reverse complement strand
ACAAGACCGTCAATGCCTTCCGCGCCATTTTCAAGGTCGACACCAGCATTGCCAGCCAAGTACGTTCCTTCGAGATGAACTTCGACGGAGACACCGTTACTGGCATCGTCACCATCGAACAAGAAAAAGGCAACAACAGAGCCAACCGCTGGTACGACTTGCAGGGCCGTCAGATTTCAAATAGTAAATTGTCAAAGGGTCTCTACATCCACAATGGACAAGTAGTCGTGGTTAAGTGATTATTGATAAAGAATGGTAATTTCTCAAACAGAAAAGAATATGAAAAAACAATATATAAAACCTGACGTTGTAGTACTCGAGCTGAAAAGCAGTGGCATTATCTGTACCAGTCTGTATGAATCGCTGGATAGCAATCTGATAGACGACGAGTTAGCGATTCCTCAAAGCGACGAAGACTTAGACATCTACATCCGTTAGCAAAAAAGCCCTGGCACCAACATGATGCCAGGGCTTTTTTCTAAGATGCCTTCTTAATACTCATCCTCGTTGAAATGTAGCGACGTTGTTGAAAACCAAGCAGCTGTACTAACCGCTTCATTTATTGATCATTTTATTTGGACTAAAAAGAAATTATGGGAAATTGTGGGAAATTGACCCTTCAAACAACAGAAGAGGGGCCTCGTCTGACTGTTAGTAGGTAGCAATTTGGCGGATATCGTCCTCAAATGCCTCTTTGTTGATGGCCTTTGCCTTGAGCTTAGAACGATAGGTATAGATAGTCGTAATACTAGAACGTAGAATGTCTGCAATCTCTTGATTATCGGCAATTCCAAGACGGAGAAGAGCTAATATACGTAATTCTGTGGTCAGTTTTTTATAGCCGTCCTCGCTAAGCGTAAACTGGTTTTCTTCCGTCATGAGTTTATTGACCTCAGCAATAAAGTCTGGATAAATGTTCAGAAACGCCTCGTCGAAGTTCTGGTGGAACATGCGGATGCCACCATTGAGGAATTGCTGACTTTTCAGTTCGGCATAGAGATCGTCGAGTTTGCGGTCGCGTGCCAGTCTGTTCAGCATCTTGCCATGCTCCTCTCCGCGCTTGATGAGATTACTGCTCAGTTGCAGAAAGCGCCCTATGTATTCATCCTTGATGCGGTTTACCTCCTTCATCTCGTTATTGGTGCCCAGAATCTGCATATTCTGCGCTGTCAACTCCTGGTTCATCTCTTCTATCTTCTTGCTTGCCGCCTGTTTCTTGCGATAAAGTTTCAGTGTGTCATACATGATAATCAGCAGGACGAGAGATATTAAGGAGATGATGCCCAAATAGATATAGGTGTTTCGTTGGGTCTGTGAACGCTTCTGGTCGTAGAGCTGCATGATTTGCGGAGCCATGCGTCCCACTTGCATCATACGCAGTCTGCTGCCATAGAACTTTGCTTCGCTGATAGCCTGGAAAAGGTAGTGGTAAGCTTCATCGTTGTATCCCCGTTCCATTAGTATTTCTGCTAGCGAGCGCAGCGAGTTGTTCTCGCGGATGGCTCCTTTCTCGTCGCTGATGGCGCTGAGCAGCAAGTAGTGTTCTTGTTGGCTGACATCTCCTTTCTTCCGATAGAAGTAGGCCAGTGTGCTGGTGACGATGCTGTAGTCGCGAGTTCCTTCTTGCAGTTTCAGCAGGTTGTTTTCGAGCATCTTTATCGCCTTGTCGTTATCTCCCTGTTCGCTGGTGTAGGTCGCCTGGTTGAAGATATAGTCTTGGCTGTTTTGTGGAGCTATCTGGATGATCAACTGCCGATAGTACTGTGCCTGTTGAATGTATTCTGTGAAATAGTCCGTATACTGTGCCATCTCCGAGCGGTAGAGGTTCAGCTCACTCTGCTGATTGTAGTAGGCAATCTTTTGTTCGTCGCTCAGCGAATCAGGGTTTATCTCGCCCAATAGGTTATGTACGCGTCCGAATAGTCCGGAAACCGACAGAATGTGTGCCATACGAATAGCGCTGGCAGCAAAACGCTGTCTGTCGGCAGTGCCACGCAGTGCCTGTACGTTCCTGTTGATATAGTGGTAGGCAGAGTCAAACCTGTAGGCCATGTATTCGTCGTACAGCCTCATGTTGAGGTCATAAGTCTGCTCTGGGGTCAGTGCAATGCTTCCCGTGCTTTGTTTGATGCTATTGATGCGCTGTTCTTTCTCTGCCGTCAGCTTGTTGTAGCAACTGATGAGACTGTCAAGCGTCTTGTATAGCTCCTTGTTGCTTCTTGCTGTGCTGCACAGTGTTGGTATGCACAGAAGTAAGATAAAACATATACGTTTCATATCTTGTTTAGTTTCAAGTTTCGTTTGGCAAAGATACATTTTTTTTCTTATACTTCCAAATATCAAGGTACTTTTTGGACTAAAAAAGGATTGAAAACGTTTAGATTTAATTGTGGATTCAAAAATATAACATTCTGTTATTTAGATGTTTGCAGATTTTACAACTTTGATTTTTGTTTGTTGAACTTGGAATGTAACAAAATACCGCCTACATTTGCAACCGAAAACCAAAACAATGGTATAATCTCTTATCTTAATAACGATGAAAAGATTTTTTGTTAGTTTGTTTATAACAGTTAGTACAATGGTTAGTAAGGACGTTACTGTTTGTAACGCCCATGAGTTTGTAACTTCGCCCGATGGAGCCGTGACGGTGACCGTCGGTGTGAAGTCCAAGCAAGCATTTTACATGGTTAGCTATCAAGGTAAAGAGGTTGTCTGTCCCTCGCGTCTGGGTTTTGTTCTCACTGATGGTGAGATTGGAACCCGTACGCGTGTGGGCGCCGTAAGCCGCGCGTCGAAAGACGAGACCTGGCAGCAGCTCTGGGGCGAGGAGGACACGGCACGCAACCACTACAACGAACTAACAGTCAACTATAAAGAACAAACAGGCCACACCATGCAGGTCGTCTTCCGCGTCTTCAACGATGGATTTGGATTCAGATATATCCTGCCAGATAATTATAAAGGTAAGGAATATATGATTATGGAAGAACTGACAGAATTCCATCTGGTTCATGACGCCCAGGCATGGTCTATTCCTTCCAACCATACTGAGTATTTCGAGGGTATCTATACGCAGGATCTGCTCAGCAAGAAAGATACTGTGTGTACACCTCTTACTATAGAATATGAGCCAAACCTCTTTCTTGCTATTCATGAGGCAGCCCTTGAGGACTATGCCAGTCTGAATCTCACGCCCCGTGCGACCAAGAACGGTGGTGTACGCCTGTCAACAGCGCTGACCCCTTGGCAGAATGGAGTAAAGGTTTATGCTAAAGGCGAGAAGAAATCACCCTGGCGCACTATGATTATCAGCAAGACTGCCGGTGGACTGGTGACCTCAAATCTGATGCTTAATCTGAATGAACCCTCCAAGATTGACGACACGTCGTGGATAGAGCCAGGCCGCTATATCGGCATCTGGTGGAGCATTCACAAAAAGCAGAACACGTGGGAGATGGGTCCCACACATGGAGCAACCACACAAAACGTCAAAAAATATATGGACTTTGCTGCTCGCCACGGTTTTAGCGGCGTATTGGCAGAAGGCTGGAACCCTGGCTGGGGCAAGGGCGAGAAAATCAGTTACCTCCAATCGTACCCAGACTTCGACATGGAGGAGGTGTGTCGCTACGGACTGTCCAAAGGCGTACGCTTCATTGGCCATACCGAAACCTGGGGCAACGCCCAGTTGTTAGAGAGTCAGATGGACGCAGCCTTTGCCTGGTTCAGCAAGATGGGCATCCGTGCTGTGAAGACTGGTTATGTGGGCCATCTCCTTGATGGCAAGGAACTGGCTAAGTCACAGTATGGCATCCGCCACTATCGCCGCGTCATAGAGTGTGCCGCCAAGCACCATATCATGATTGACAACCACGAGCCCGCCATGCCCACAGGCATCCAGCGCACCTGGCCCAACTTGATGACACAGGAAGGTGTGCGTGGACAGGAGTATAACGCTTGGGACAGACGAGGAGGCAATCCTCCTGCCCACACCGTTACACTGCCTTTCACGCGCGGCTTGGCAGGTCCCACCGACTTCACCCCGGCCATTTTCAACTTCTCTGAGATCGTTCCTGGCACGCATCCCCACAGCACGTTGGCTAAGCAGTTGGGCGAGTTTGTGGTTATTTACAGTCCGCTGCAGATGGCTGCCGACGCCATTGAAAACTACGAAGGTCAGCCCGCTCTCTCGTTCATAGAGAGTTGTCCGACGACGTGGAGCAAAACCATCGTTCCCCATGGAGAGATAGGGAAATACATCACCATTGCCCGTAAAGAACGGGGCAGTGACCGCTGGTTCATTGGCAGCATCACCAATGAAGAGGCACGAAGCATTGATGTGTTGCTCAACTTCTTGGACGCGGATGCTACCTATCGTGCCATCATCTACGAGGATGCCGCTGATGCTGACTACGAGCACAATCCGTATGCTATGACCATCCGTCAAGTAGTTGTTACTAGCAAAGACACCCTGCATCTGCAGCTGGCACGCAGTGGAGGCGCCGCAGTTAGAATAGAGAAAAGATGACTATTTAATACTATAACCAACAAAATTATTAACAAAAACCCAAATGAAGATGAAAAGATCAAAAAATCTTTGTTATCGCCTGCTCATGATGCTGGCGGTAGTGTTCTTTGCCTTGGATGTTTCTGCACAGACCACCATCAATGGTCAGGTGAAAGACGACATGGGTGAGGCTGTTATCGGTGCCTCCATTGTTGTCAAGGGAACATCGAATGGTACGGTGACTGACTTCGATGGTAACTTCACGCTGAAGTGTCAGTCTGGTGCCAAACTCGTGATTACCTACATTGGCTACACCCCCCAGGAGGTGGCTGCCAAGGACGGCATGCTGGTGACGCTGAAAGAAGACGTTGCCCAACTCAATGAGGTTGTCGTCGTAGGTTATGGCTCTATGGCCAAGAAGGAAATCTCCAGCTCTGTGGTTCAGATTTCCAAGGATCAGTTCAATCAGGGTGCCGCTAGCGACGCTATGGCACTAGTAGCCGGTAAGGTGGCTGGTCTCAATGTGGCCTCTTCTGCTGATGCCAACCCCAACGCCATGACTGATATCCAGGTGCGTGGTGCTGGTTCACTTTCTGCCAGCAATGGTCCGCTGGTGGTTATCGACGGTATTGCAGGTGGTGACCTTCGCAACATTGCCACTCAGGATGTTGAGTCTATCACTGTTCTGAAGGATGCTGGTTCTGCAGCCATCTACGGTACGCGTGGTGCCAATGGCGTTATCCTCGTCACCACCAAGAAAGGCTCTGGTACGGCTGGTGTCACCAACGTCACCTATGATAGCTATATCGCACTGAACATCCAGAAGCAGAAGCCCGACATACTTTCCACTGATGAGTTCCGTCGTTCACGCCGTGGTCAGGACTACGGAGCTGATACCAACTGGTGGGACGAGATTACCCGTCCTGTCAGCTACAGCCTGAACCAGTATCTGAGTATCGACTCATCTACGAAGAACGGTTTCTTCGGTTTATCTCTTAACTATAAGAAAGGTAATGGTCTCGACATCGTTTCTGGTCGTGAGGAGTATGGTGCCCGCTTCGTTGGTGAGCAGCGCGTCCTCAATGGTTTCCTGCAGTTCAACTCTTCACTCTCTGCCCGCAAGGTACACGAGGAGTGGGGCAACGACGGACTGTTCGATACTGCCTTGACCATGAACCCCACCATTCCGGTGAAGAATCCTAATGGCACCTATTATCAGCCTAACTCTCCCACGGATATCCATAATCCTGTCAATGACCTCAAGGAGAATGTCAACCAGGGTGATCGCGTCTATCTCTTGGGCAATGCTGATGTCAAGCTGAACATACTGCAGATGGAGCAGCACAACCTGAACACCTCATTGAGCTATGCCCTGCAGTATAACGATCTGAAGGAGAACTTCTATACGCCAACCTCATCCAGCGAATCGTTTTGGAATGGTTATGCAGGACGTGCACGCATCAACTACCAGAAGTGGTGGACCAACCGTTTGGAGTGGCTTGCCAACTACACCATGACGCTTGACAAGCACCAGTTGAAGGCCGTCTTAGGTTATTCTTGGGAGCGCAGCAAGTGGGAGCAGAGTGGCAACGAGAACATGGGCTTCGTCTACGATGCCCTGTCCTATCACGGCATTGCCAACGGTACCTATCTCAAGGATGGTAAGGCAAACCTCTGGGCTGGTTCTTCGGAGTCTACGCTGATTGGTTTCTTTGGCCGTCTGAACTATAACTTCAACGATATGATCTACGCCTCTGCTTCGTTCCGTCGTGAGGGTAGCACCAAGTTTGGTAGCAATACCAAGTGGGGTAACTTCCCCTCAGCATCATTGGCTTGGGAAGTCACCAACACACCAGTTCTGAAAGAGGCTGTCAGCCCGATTTTCCAGAGTTTGAAGCCCCGTATCTCTTATGGTGTCACGGGTCGTTCTGACTTCAACGCCTATCAGTCTATCGCTACCTATAGCGGCTACAGCGCATACCTCATCGATGGTCAGTGGATTAATGGCTATGCTCCTTCACTGAATGCTAACCCCGACCTCGCTTGGGAGAAGTCGAAGGCCTTCAATATCGGTCTGGACTTTGTCACACTGAATAACCGCCTACGTGGTAGCGTCGAGTACTTTGATCGTCGTTCTGAGGACCTGCTCTATAACTATACCGCTCCGCAGCCTCCCTTTATCTATAACACCATTCTGGTAAACGTCGGTACTACCAAGAACACTGGTCTCGAGGTTTCTTTGGAGTACGACGTACTATCGAAGAGTGCCCTGAAGTGGACCACAGGTGTCAACTGGAGCACGGGCGACACCAAGCTCACTAAGTTGTCGAGCGATGCCTACCAGATGGCTTACCTCGACCTCTATCGCAAGCCAGGCGTAGGTACCAACGAGTATTTCTTCCGTGTTGAGGAGGGAGGCAAGATAGGACAGTTCTATGGCTACGAGCATGCTGGCATCGACGAGAATGGCCTGCTACTGGTCTACGACAATGATGGTAATGCTAAGCCTGCAGCACAGGCTGATCCTTCGTGGAAGCGCAACATCGGCAATGGTGCTCCCAAGCACTTCCTGTCATGGAGCAACTCTTTCCGCTACAAGAACTGGGACCTGAGTACCCTTTTCCGTGGCGCCTTTGGTCACAAGATTTTCAATATGCGTAAGTATGGCATGGGCCTCATCGGCTGTGGCACCGACAATGTGTTGCGTACAGCCTATACTGACGATGCTAACGTGCTCTCCAGTGGTGGTATTATCTCCAGCTACTTCCTCGAGAATGGTAACTACTTCAAACTCGACAATGTCACGCTGGGCTACAACTATACCCCGAAGAAGCGCCAGCTTGTAGACAGCTTCCGCGTCTATCTGACTGCCAAGAACCTCTTTACGCTGACATCCTACAAGGGCAACGACCCGTCTATCGTCACCTCTACTGGCATCACCCCAGGTGTTGACTCCAATAGCGCCTATCCTCAGGCCACACAGCTCAGTCTGGGTGTAACAGTGCGTTTTCACTAATTGATAATGGATAATTAGAAAATGGATAATCTTATGAAAACAATAAAATATAGCATCATAGCAATGGCACTAGGACTGGGAATGGCGGCTTGTACCGACCTTGACGAAAAGGTCTACGACCGTGTTGACGCCAGTGCCTATTACCAGAACGAGACAAGTATCAAGGGTGCCGTGGCCGCTATCTACGGACAGACCTCACAGACGCTGGCTGGTGAGAACTTCTTCCACCTGTCAGAATATCCTGCCGACCAGATTACCTGGCGCGTATGGAATGGTGGTCTGTGGGGATGGGACGAGGCCGAGAAGACCGTCCTCTCATGGCATAACTGGAACTCAGAGTCTACCATCATCAAGAACGCATGGAATGGTGCCTGGACAGCTGTCGGACTTGCCAACCTGCTGCTCAGCGACTTGCAGAGTCTTGATGCCGCCTCTTTGGGCATGTCTGCCGACAAGTTGGCTCAGTATGTTGCCGAGGTTCGCACACTACGTGCTTGGAACTACTACTGTATCTTCGAGTTGTGGGGTGGTGCACTGCCTCTCAATACTTCTGCCAGCAGCGAGGTACCTGGTACTGCTGACCCTGACTGGAACACCTCTTGTAAGAAAATTTATAACTTCATCGCTACCGAGCTCGACGAGACTGCTGGCGCGTTGGCTAAGGACGATGCCAACCACACTATGGTGAATCGTGCCAACCAAGCTATGAACCGTCTGCTCAAGGCCCGCCTGCTGCTCAATGCTGAGGTCTTCATTGGCGAGAGCCACTACGACGAGTGTGAGACGCTCTCTAAGGAAATTATTAGCGGCACCTATGGTAACTACAGCCTCGACAGCAACTACCGCAATCTCTACAGCATAGACAATGTAAAGAGTCCTGAGGTTATCTTCGCACTTGCTGCAGAGGATGGACAAGGAGCTGCTAATGCCATCTCTAACGTCCGCACGATGGTAGGCATGTGGTATGGCTATGCCGACTACTTCGGACAGTCCTACGACGGCATTGGCGCCTGGAACTGTGTCTGCATGGTACCCTCTTACGACAACTCTGGTACGGTACAGTCTGTTGGCGGTACCATTGGTGCCAAGAAGTTCCTGGACTACGGCGATAAACTGGGTTCCCCCTATGAGCGTTTCGATGATCGCGACATCCGTAAGCAGAACTACGTCTACGACGTTGCCACACAGACCCATGGTCCTGGCATGTTCCTTAAGGGTACCGTACGTGCTAACTTTGGTGCTGGCGACGTGCTGAAGGCCGATGCAGATCGCGATGGTCAGGACCTTGTCTATGTAGACCAGCTGGGAACCTTCCTTGGTCAAGGTCGTGCACTGGAGACGGTCATGAGTCCTCGCTGGGGCGAGACCAACTCTGGTGTCCGTCTGGTGAAGTATCCGCTCTATCCCGCTGATGCCAGTCAGGGCTTTAAGTCTATCGACGACGTACAGTTCCGCCTGGCTGAGGCTTACTACAATGTTGCTGAGTGTGAGATGCGTAAGGGCAATAGCACAGAGGCTAAGAAGTATGTTGACGAAGTACGCAAGCGTTACTTCAATAGTGCCGATGTCAACAGTGCCCTCAGCATTCCTGGTCCTGGCTTCGACGCCTTCGATATGGACTGGATGCTCTCTGAGTGGGGTAAGGAATATCTTGGCGAGGGCAACCGCCGTCGTACCGACTTGCGCCGTTTCGACAAGTTCACACAGGGCCAGTGGTGGTTCTGGGGACGTGCTACCGAGGATGGCATTGATCTGCCTGCTAAGCGTAACCGCAAGTATGAGTGGTACCCCTTACCACAGACTGCTATCTCTGTGAATCCGGGACTGATTCAGAATCCCAACTATTAAGTAATTGATCATTTACAATTGAAAGTTATGAATAAGAAAATATATAGTCTGATGTTGGGTCTGCTGACCCTGGCAGGACTGCTGACAGGCTGTAAGAGCGATGACGACATCACGTTCGACCACGAGCGCCAGCAGTTTGAGACACGCGCCGACCGCATCCTGTTAGAATTCATTGCTCCCTTTGGCACTACCGCCAATGAGGAGGTCTACATCATTGGCCCGTTCAATGGTAATACACTAACTCCCGACGAGGAAGGCAAATATGCCGACCCCGTACTCGACGATGCTTTCAAGTTGACTAAGGCTGAAAAGAGCGACGTCAAGTGGGGTATCTATTTGGATCCAGCCACTTTCCAGGGTGGTAAGTCGCTGGCTGACGGTTTCCGCTTCTATTCTAAGTCACAGGGCAACGAGGCTCAGCTGGGTGCAACGGCTATCTATGCCGTTCACTACGACAACCCTACTGTTGGTACCTTCACCAATGTCTGGGGACAGCGTTGGGAGGCTTACTACTGGAGTGGTGGCGAGAAACCCGAACCTGACCATAATGGTGTACGCGTCTATGTCGACAACCAGACAGGCTGGGACGCACTGACTCTTTACATGTGGGGAGACGTCAACGACCTCAATGGTGGCTGGCCTGGCATGCAGCCCAGCGGACAGTGGGAGAAGGACGGTGTCAAGTGGACATACTTCGATCTAGGCGAGGAGAACATGGGTCTCAACGAGAACCTCATCTTCAATAATAATGGTGGCGGTTCACAGTTGCCTGACTTCAACCTCACGCTCGACCACGATGTCTATTTGCGCATCACCGCTGATGGCGTGGAGGAAATAGAACTGGAACCCAGCGTCAAGCACGACGGCTATGCCCTGTTCGTATTGAATGAGTCCAGCCAGACTGACCTGGCACTCTATGCCTGGGGCGACGGCCTTAGTGATGCCAACGACTTGTTTGGTGGCTGGCCAGGTATGGCTCCTACGGGCACACAGACCATCAATGGCCTGGAGTACACATACTTCGACCTGGGCGAGGGTAGAACAGGTTTGAATGTAAACCTTATCCCCAATAACAATAATGGTGGTGTGCAGTGGGAAGGCGGTGACCTCAATTTCACCATCGACCACGACATCTACATCCGCATCTTTGATGGTGGCTACGAGGTGATCAGCAAGGACTATCAGGGTGGTGGCGATACGCCCACTCCTCAGCCCGAACCAGAGCCCACTGCCGAGAAGGTGATCATCGCTGTGAAGAACACCATTGGCTATGAAGACCCCCACCTCTATGTCTGGGGCGACAGCGAGGCCTGTGGTTCATGGCCAGGAGCAGCTCCTGTGAAGACTACCGACAATGGCTGGTACCTCTTCGAGTTGCCCTCACAGGGTACCTTCAACCTCATCCTCAACAACAATGGCAACGGATTGCAGTTGGATGGCCCTGCCGTCACCAACACTGGTTCGCGCTTCTTCGACGTCAACGAGTCATGGGTAGAGTCTCCCAATACGGTGACTATCCAGAACAATGCTGGCTACACAGACCCACGTCTCTATGCTTGGGGCGATGGCGAGATCTATGGCGGCTGGCGTGGCATCAAGCCCACCAGCAATGAAAATGGCGTACTCGTCTTCCCGTTGCCTAACGATGGCGGCACCTACAACCTCATCCTCAACAGCGATGCTGGCACCCAACAAGACATCTCTGCCGTGGTGGCCAACCAGAGCTATCAGTTCACCGCTAACTAATTAGGAATAATCCCAACACATGAAGAAAAATATTGTTTCACTTCTCTCTCTGGTACTCCTGTTCACAGCCTGTGGACAGGGTACCCAGAACTTTACAGTCGACGGCACACAGCCGCTGAGCGATGCCAATCGCGTTATCTATCAGATGAACGTCGGCGCCTTCACTGCTGAAGGAACGTTTCAGTCAGCACAGCAAGGGCTCGACCGTCTTGACACGCTGGGTGTCGACATCCTCTGGCTCATGCCCGTCTATCCGCGTGGTGCCACGATGCACAGCCCCTACGCCTCCATGAATTTCCGTGCCGTCAACCCCGACTATGGTACTGTTGCCGACTTGAAGGCCTTCGTCTCTCGTGCCCATGAACTGGGCATGAAGGTGTGGCTCGACTGGGTGCCCAACCATGTGGCTGTAGAGAATCCCTGGGTGACGTCGCATCCTGAGTATTTCACTAAGGATGCCAAGGGACAGATGATTCACCCGCACGGCTGGGGCGACGTCTACGAGCTGAACTATCAGAACGAGGGCCTCGTCAACGAGATGAACAGCGCGCTGAAGTTCTGGGTAGACTCCTGCGATGTCGATGGCTTCCGCTGCGACTATGTCAGCAGTCCCACCATCCCCGTCAGCTACTGGCAGAACATCATTGCCGAGCTGAAGAGCAAGAGTGGCAAGACTGTCGAGTTCCTCAGCGAGACGGACATCACCAATCCTGAGAATATCCGCATCGACAGCTGCGGCTTCGACTACGACTATGCCTGGGATTTCCAGGGCACGCTGGCGTGGAAATTCAAGAACAGCACAAGTGCCGACTCGCTGAAGGCTATCTGCGAGGACTTCCTCGCAGCTTCAGGCAAGGTGAAGAACCGCCGCATGGTCTATCTCACCAACCACGATCAGAACTACAATGATGGTGGGCATACGCTCAAGGACTTCTATGGCGACAACCGCTATGCGCTCACCGTCCTCGACTTCACCTTCTACGGCATGCCGCTCATCTATAACGGACAGGAGATTGGTGACCCCGATACGCTGAACTATTTTACTGATGCCAAGGTGAAGTGGGATAGGGTAGACCGCAAGATGCTTAACACCATCCGCACGCTCATTGCCCTGCACCATCAGCAGTCCTCGCTGGCTGCCGATGCTGGCGTGGAGTTCCTGCCCACCCACAATGCCAGTGTGCTGGCATGGCGCCGTGGTGCTGTGGTGGCTGTCGTTAACCTGGCTGAGACGGATGTTAAGGTATTCGTCGATGGTCTGGACGAGGGCGACTACAACCAGTGGCTCAACAGCCAGACCATTGCTATCGCTCCCGCGTGCACAGCGGTCTCACTTGCGTCGTCAGAGCCCATCGCTCTCGAGGCTAAGGGCTATGCCGTATATGTCAAACAGTAATTACTTGCTTCATCATAAGTATTACTGATTAGTAGAGTTGACTCTCTTAGGAGCTGGCTGCTCTGCGAAGAACGGCCGCTCCTTTTACCTCTTACCTCTTCACTCTTCACTTTCTTTCTTAACTCTTAATTCTTAACTCTTAACTTCAAACAGTATGATTAGCAGAAAAGTACTGATAATAATGTTGCTGATGGCCAGTCAGCTGATGGGAAGCCCCCTGCTGGCCTCCGACTACGTTGATGACATCAATCTTGATGCCAATAATGAGCTAGGCCATCAGGTTATCTACGAGTTGAATGTAGGCTCATTCACTGCCGAAGGAACATTCACCGCTGCACAGGCCAAGTTGGGTAACCTCAAGGCACTAGGTGTAGATATCGTGTGGCTCATGCCCATCTATCCGCGTGGCGGAGGCATCAACAGCCCCTATGCTGCCACCGATTTCCAGCAGACAAATCCTACCTATGGCACCATCAGCGACCTCAAGGATTTCGTGGCTGCTGCCCACACGCTGAATATGCAGGTATGGCTTGACTGGGTGCCTAACCATACTGCCACCAATGCCACCTGGGTGACCACCCATCCGGAGTACTACGCCAAGAGTGGTGGACAGATGATTCACCCCAACGGTTACAACGACGTGTGGCAGCTCGACTATAACAACACCGCACTGGTCAATGCCATGAATGACTGTCTGAAGTTCTGGATAGACCAGACCGACATCGATGGCTATCGCTGCGACTACATCAGTAGTTCACGCATTCCCACCAACTACTGGCAGACGGCTATTCCACTTATCAAGAACTACAAGAGTGGCAAGACCATCACCTTCCTTGGCGAAGGCGACATTGCACAGGATGTGACGCGCCTCAAGACGGCTGGCTTCGATTACGACTATGCCTGGGCCTATCAGAGCAGCCTGGACAACTTTGGCAGCAGTGGCGTCTACTCCGCTTCGCTCAAGGCCAATGCTAACACCATGCTCAACGCCTCTGCCAATGTCTCCTTCAGCCGCATGCTCTATGTCACCAACCACGACCAGAACTTCAACGAGAGCAAGAAGACTCTCACGCAGAAGTATGGTCTCAACCGCTATCCCCTCACCGTGCTCGCCTATACGCTCTATGGTATGCCCCTCATCTATAACGGACAGGAGGTGGGCGGCAATCAGGCCCTCGACTATTTCAACGACACCAAAATCAATTGGTCGTCCCCTGATACTAAGATGCTCAACACCATCCGCACGCTCACAGCGCTGAAGCATGCCGTCCCCGCTCTCGGTGACAAGGTAGCTGTAAACTGGGTGACGCTCTCCTCTGGTGCTGCCAATGTGCTGGCCTTCACCCGCAAACAGGGCGATAGCGAGGTACTCGTCGTTCTCAATCTGGCTACCACAGCTACCAATGCCACCCTCACAGGTCTCACTGCAGGCTCCTGGAGTCAGTGGCTCACCAGCGAGACCATCAGCCAGGGCACCAGTCGCCGCCAACAGCAGTTCTCTGCCACACAGGCCCTCACCCTCGAGGCCAAGGGCTACCGCGTCTATGTCCGTGGCACCTTCCCTGAGGAGGATATTTCTACCACAGGCATAAAGCCGTTGAGTGTTGATGGTTCAGCGCTCAGCGCTCAAAGTTCCCAGTTCTACGACCTCTCTGGTCGCCCTGTCAGCACCCCTACTCGCCCTGGGCTCTACATTCGTGGTGGTAAAAAGGTCGTGGTACCTACTTCTTATTAGCTACAGAGCAGGCGCTCAAAACTATTAACCTACTTTTCCAGGCAGAAAAGCATTGTAGTATTAGTAGTCTATGTCTGGAGTAGTGCGTGTCTCGCCTATTCCACCATAGCTCTTTTCATTTTGAGGCTAAATTTCATTTTTTGATCATTTTATTTGGCCTAAAATGGCCGAAAAAAGCAACATGGAAAATCTTGGTGATTTATCCATGCTGCTTATTTTCAATTAGTTACGCTTTTCTAAGCCGAATTAAATGATCAATACTCATCCTCGTTGAAAACTTGGTTTCCGACGATTCTATACTGATTTTCAATCACTTGCTTCATTCTTAACTATTTTTAGCCAAATAAACCGCACGGTCTGAGACGGTCAAAGGCGAATCGCTGACGGATTGGACAAACATATTGATATGAATTAAAACCCTAAGTCCTCATAATCCACATCCCCACCGGGATAATCGCCATACATGCCATCAGTCATAGCATCCCATGTATCCTCCTCTGTCCACTGATAGGGTTCTTCCATTTCGCGTTGTCGTTTTCTTCTTCTTCGTTCAACTTCAATTTCTGCGTCAGTCCTAATTATGTGAGACATATCCTTGCCTTTTTCACAGCAAACAAGATCATACAAAGAGATTTGGCTGTATTTAAATCTATCGCCAATTTTACTCAACCCTGTAGCTTCAAAGCATCCATTGCTATAACAGAGGATGTCACTATGAAACGTATATGGGAATACTTGTTCATTAAGATGATTGATTAAAATACACTCTCGACTATATTTGCTATTGTTCAATTTAGCACAAGTAAAACCGAAATGAAATTCTCTACCACCAAATGAACTTGGATAGCGTTCCATTTGGTATTGGAATGGAATTACAATTTCCTCGTTTATGTCAATATAACCATAAGTTTCCCCATCAAGTGAAGCGGCAAAGAGCCCTTCGCGATACCCCCCAAGATAACGATACTTATTCTTAGGTATCACGATTTCTTTATCTGGTCCTACAGCATAATAATATCGGTTATGATTATCATATGACTCCTTTATACTAATTTTGACCCTGTATTCACTATCTGCCAATTTGCTATTCTTGAAAAACGTTTCGTTACCACAATGGTCAAGCAAAACGGAACCATCATTCTCCATGAAGGAATATTTTACAGCAGAAGAATAACCTCCACGGAAAAGTGTTACAGATTCATAGTCAAATGCGATTACCTCATGATTAAAAATGTCTACGAATCCCCATTTCCCATCTTTCTTTACAGCAAAAAGTCCTTCACTTAGTCCTAAAGCATCTTCATATTGTGGGTCTATCACCATTTCTTTCTTGCGAGCGTAATACAATCCCCACCTTCCTTGA
>CADCAG010000045.1 GCA_902799355.1 uncultured Bacteroidales bacterium | reverse complement strand
GAAGCTCGACGGCTTCGGCTCGTTCAAAATCGGTCTGAACTGTCGCGGTGCCCGTTCTGCCAAGGCGTTCACCATCACCGACAACATCGAGGGCATGCACGTGGTGTTCACCCCCGAGCGTAGCCACGACCAGGCAGGCAACCGCACCAAGCAGTTCCTGCAGGGCGTGAAGGTGGAAGAGCTGCCTGAGAACAAGGTCGACAAGGATCAGGAGGGAGGGGAGTAGACTCTCCCCCTTGCCCCTCCCTGTGAGGGAGGGGAGTTATTAGAAACCAAGTATTATTAATTAAAAACAAAAGGAGCCCCATAGGTATCTACGCCCCTCCCTCACAGGGAGGGGATGGGGGTGAGTCTCTATGAAGAACAAGGAATTTTGGAAGACGGTGATTCAGATTGTTGTGACGGTGCTGACGGCACTGACCACCACACTGGGAGTTAGCGCTTGCACTCTTTGAGAGCTGCGATAGTGAAAGCAAAAGAACGGGATAGGGCCAACATGCGACCCTTTCCCGTTTTTTTATCTTTGTGGATTTTTTCAAAAAAAAATGCAGTGTCGATTAATCTTTTTCTGTTGAGAATCGTCTAACAACTGATGACTAACTTACATTAACCAACTTAAAAGTACAACAAAGTATGAAAAAAGTATTGATGATTCTCGCATTGATGGCTATTCCATTTGCCATGCATGCACAAGCCAAGTTCCATGACGTAGAGGCTAACGAAGCTCAGGGAGCTGTAAAGAAAATCAGTCAGAGCATGATGGGTCGTGACCAGACAACCACTTTTACACAGGATGGAAAGATGCAGCGTGAGGGCGTTGCAGATGCCGTTTATGATGCTGATGGTTATCTGCAGTCTATGAAGATGTCTTTCCAAGGACAGGATGTTGTCATCAAGTACACCTGGAAGGACGGTAAACTCGCTACTCAGTCTCTGGATATGATGGGTAATCCTATGACTTTCAAGTTTACCTATAATGACAAGGGTGCTGTTGTTGCTCAGACCATGGATATGGGTGGCCAGGAGATGAAGATGGAATATACCGACATCAAATACGATGCCAAGGGCAACTGGATCAGCCGCAAGACCTCGATGATGGGTCAGGAGATGGAACAGACCCGTACCATCGAGTATTATGAGTAATGTGAACAATAACCCAAACAATTAACCAATAAATGAAGAAAGGCTGCAGGAAACGAGATTCCGCAGCCTTTTTTCTATGTTATTTGTTGTTTGTCAAATCTTAGCGAGCTCTGCAGCCATCTGCTCTTGCAGCTCTTTGGCCTTCTGTGCAGCCACGTCAGCGAAGTCCTTGCCATTAGAGGCAAAGATGATGCCACGAGATGAGTTCACCAGCAGTCCACAGTCTTTCGTCATACCGTATTTGCAGACCTCCTGCAACGAACCGCCCTGAGCACCAACGCCAGGAACCAACAGGAAGTGGTCGGGCACAATCTTACGGATGTCCTCAAACATCTGCCCCTGAGTAGCACCTACGACATACATCATGTTGTCCTTCGTACCCCACTGCTGAGAGGTCTTCAGCACCTTCTCAAAGAGGCGCTCGCCCTGAGCATCCTGCATCAGTTGGAAGTCGTGCGAACCCTTGTTGCTGGTCAGTGCCAACAGGATCACCCACTTGCCGTCGTAACCTAAGAAAGGTGTTACGGAGTCTTCGCCCATATAGGGAGCTACCGTTACTGCGTCAGCTTGCGCATCGCCCTCAAAGAATGAGCGTGCATACATAGCTGACGTGTTGCCAATGTCGCCACGCTTGGCATCTGCAATGATGAAGTGGTTGGGATAGTTCTCGCGGATGTAGCTGACAGTCTCTTCGTAAGCCACCAGTCCGTTGGCACCCAGTGACTCGTAGAAGGCGAGGTTGGGCTTGTATGCCACACAGTAGGGCGCTGTGGCGTCAATGATGTACTGGTTGAAGAGGATGATAGCCAACGACTCGTCATACTCCTCGTCGTCTGCTGCAAGGTCAGCCTTGCACTCATCAATCACACACTGTGGAATCTTCTTGATGTCCGGGTCGAGACCCACGCAGAGAAACGACTGTTTCTCGCGGATTTGCTGAATTAGTTCTTTTCTGGTCATAATTATAAATGTCAGCGGGAAAACCGCTGACCACTATAGTTCTGTTTCTTTCATTCGTTCGGCATTCTCAGCCACGGTGAGGGCGTCAATCATGGGTTGGATGTCACCAGCCAGAAAACCCTGCAGGTCGTGAGTGGTGTAGCCGATGCGATGGTCTGTCACGCGACCCTGTGGGAAGTTGTATGTACGGATCTTTGCCGAGCGGTCGCCCGTAGATACCAGGCTCTTACGGCGGCTGGCGATGTCGTCCATATACTTCTGGTGCTCCTTATCATAGATAAAGGTATAGAGGCGCGAGAGAGCACGCTCCTTGTTCTTGGGCTGGTCGCGCGTCTCTGTACACTCGATGAGAATCTCCTCCGTCTCACCAGTATTGGGGTTCTTCCACATATAACGCAGACGGACACCAGACTCCACCTTGTTCACGTTCTGACCACCAGCACCTGATGAACGGAAGGTATCCCACTTGATTTCGCCCTCGTTGACATGTACCTCAAACTTGTCAGCCTCAGGGAGTACGGCAACGGTAGCGGCAGAGGTGTGCATGCGTCCCTGTGTCTCTGTGGCAGGCACGCGCTGTACACGATGTACTCCCGACTCGTATTTCAGCGTGCCATAGACGTCGGCACCACTGACGGCAAAGTCAATCTCCTTAAAACCACCTACAGCACCTTCAGAGACACTGGTGATAGAGAGCTGCCACCCCTTTGAGTCGCAGTAGCTCTTGTACATCTTAAATAGGTCGCCAGCAAACAAAGCAGCCTCGTCGCCACCCGTTCCTGCACGAATCTCCATCTGTACGTTCTTGGCGTCCTCAGGGTCCTTCGGAATCAGTGCAATCTTGATTTCTTCCTCCAGTTTGGGCTGCAGGGCCTCGTTCTCCGACAGCTCCTCACGAGCCATCTCTTTCATCTCTGGGTCAGTCTCGTTGGCCAGTATATCCTTGGCCTCACGGATGCTGTTCAGACAGGCGATGTAACGCTTGCGGGCATCCATGATGTCACCCAGATCCTTGTATTCCTTGGTAAGTTTCACAAAACGGTTCTGGTCGGCTATCACGTCGGGGTCGGTAATCAGCGTAGATACCTCCTCGAAGCGTGCTTCCAAACCGTCGAGTTTCTGTAAGATACTGTTATTTTCCATATTCGGGTGCAAAATTACAAAATAATTATGAATTATGCGTTATGATTTCTACATTATTTTGTACCTTTGTGCCGTGAATACGAAAGACATACATATTAGCGAATACAATTACGAGTTGTCCGACGAACGCATTGCCAAGTTCCCAATGGCAGAGCGCGACCATTCCAAGCTGCTCGTTTACGACAAGGGTCAGGTCAGTGAGGACATCTTCTACAACCTGCCCAGCCACCTGCCACAAGGTGCTTTGATGGTGTACAACAATACCAAAGTGATTCAGGCTCGTCTGCACTTTCGCAAGGAGACGGGAGCGCTCATCGAGATATTCCTTTTGGAGCCTGCTGAACCTGCTGACTACGAGCAGATGTTCCAACAGACGGAGCGCTGTTCGTGGCTCTGTCTGGTAGGCAATCAGAAGAAATGGAAAGAGGGCACGCTCACAAGAGAGTTAAGAGTTAAGAATGAAGAAGTAAGAGTTTCTGCCACGCGTCGTGGCGAACACGGTACCAGCCAGTGGATCGACTTTGAATGGAGTGGGGGTATGTCCTTCGCCGAGATCCTCGATGTGATGGGCGAGTTGCCTATTCCGCCATACCTCAATCGTGAGACACAGGAGAGCGACAAGACCACCTACCAGACGGTCTATTCCAAGATCAAGGGTAGCGTGGCTGCTCCTACTGCTGGCCTTCACTTCACAGAACGTGTGTTGAAGGACGTCGATGCCCGTGGCATTGAGCGCGAGGAAGTCACGCTGCACGTGGGTGCTGGCACCTTCAAGCCCGTTAAGAGTGCCACCATTGGCGAGCACCCCATGCATACCGAGTATATCGCCGTGCGCCGTCATACCCTGGAGCGACTGCTGGCCCACGACTGTCAAGTCATAGCCGTTGGTACCACCAGCGTGCGCACCCTGGAGAGTCTCTACTACATGGGACTGAAGGTCGTGCAGAACCCTGACATCCGCGAAGAGGAGCTGCATGTCAACCAGTGGGAGCCGTACGATGTGGGATGTCAGAAGGCTGATGTAAGATGTGCTATCCAAGCCTTGCTCGACTGGATGGTTCGCAACGACTTGACGGTGTTGCACTCTTCCACACAGATTATCATCGCACCAGGATATACCTATCATATCGTGAAGATGCTCATCACCAATTTCCACCAGCCGCAGTCTACGCTGTTGCTGTTGGTCAGCGCCTTCGTCAAGGGCGACTGGCATAAGATTTACGACTATGCCCTGGCTCACGACTTCCGCTTCCTGAGCTATGGTGACTCGTCATTGTTAATACCTTAAAGATTATGAAATACGGATTTGTCAAGGTTGCCGCAGCTGTGCCGGCAGTACGTGTGGCCGATGTGACCTACAACGTACAGGAGATAGAGAAACTGATAGCCCTTGCCGAGGGCGAAGGCGTCGAGTTGCTTTGTTTCCCAGAGTTGTCGCTGACAGGATACACCTGTCAGGACTTGTTCCAGGAACAACTGTTAATCACGAAGTCCGAAGAGGGGCTGTTGCGCCTCCTCGACTTCACGCGCCAGCTCGACATTGTCTGCGTGGTGGGACTGCCCGTACAGGCAGGTGGACTGTTGCTCAACTGTGCTGCTGTCATCCAGAGCGGCACGCTGCTGGGTGTGGTTCCAAAGACCTACCTGCCCAACTATGGCGAATTCTATGAGAAGCGCTGGTTTGCCTCGTCGCAAGACCTGAACGCCACCAGTATCTATCTGGCTGGCACGCCTATCACGCTCTCTGCCGAACCCAAGCTCTTCCAGATGGGCGACGTGAAGTTTGGCGTAGAGATCTGTGAGGACGTCTGGGCACCCATTCCACCCAGCAACAACCTGACGATGGCGGGTGCTGACATCATTGTCAACCTCTCGGCCAGTGACGAACTCATTGGCAAGCATCGCTACCTGCGCTCGCTGATTGCCCAGCAGAGTGCGCGCACCATGAGTGGCTATGTCTATGCATCGAGTGGCTTTGGCGAGTCTACACAGGACGTCGTCTATGGTGGCAACGCCATGATTTTCGAGAATGGCCGACTGCTCGTTGAGGGCGACCGCTTCTCGTTCCAGCCCCAGCTGAAGAGCGCACAGATTGATGTGGAGCGCCTGCGCACCGAGCGTTATGCCAACTCTACGTTCATCAATGCGCAACGTGGTGCCCATGCTGAACATATTGCGGCAAAGACTACCCTTGGCAAGCCTTTCGAGTTGACCCGTCAGGTCGACCCACACCCGTTCATTCCTTCTGACGAGGAGATGAGCGACACCTGTGAGGAGATACTGAACATCCAGACAGCGGCACTGGCCAAGCGACTGCTGCACACCCACTGCCAGCACGTCGTATTGGGCATCAGCGGTGGACTGGACTCTACGCTGGCTCTGCTGGTCTGCGTGCGCACATTCGACAAACTGGGACTGGATCGTAAAGGAATAATCGGTGTCACCATGCCAGGCTTCGGTACCAGCAATCGTACCCACGACAATGCTGCCTCGCTCATGCAGTCGTTGGGCATCTCGCAGATGGAGATTTCCATTGCCGCTGCCGTCAATCAGCATTTTGAGGATATCGGTCACGATGCCTCTATCCATGATGCCACCTACGAGAATTCGCAGGCCCGCGAGCGTACACAGATTCTCATGGATCTTGCCAACAAGTGCAATGCACTGGTGGTGGGCACGGGCGACCTCTCTGAGCTGGCGCTGGGCTGGGCTACCTACAACGGCGACCACATGTCGATGTATGGCGTCAATGGCGGTATTCCCAAGACGCTCATCCAGTATCTGGTGCGCTATAACGCCCAGCTGCCACAGTTCGCTTCCGTTCACGACACGCTGATAGACATTGTCGACACCCCCATCTCTCCAGAGCTGACACCTGCCGACGAACAGGGCAATATCAAGCAGAAGACGGAAGACCTTGTCGGGCCTTACGAGTTGCACGACTTCTTCCTCTACTATATGCTCCGCTTCGGCTTCCGTCCTGCCAAGATTTTCATGCTGGCACAGCGAGCCTTTAAGGGCGCTTACGACGATGAGACCATCAAGAAGTGGCTTACCACGTTCTGCCGTCGTTTCTTCTCGCAGCAGTTCAAGCGCTCTTGTCTGCCCGATGGTCCTAAGGTGGGTAGCATCTCACTGTCTCCTCGTGGCGACTGGCGCATGCCGAGTGATGCCTGCAGCACGTTGTGGCTCAAAGAATGTGAAGAACTCTGAAACTTGAATCTTGAAACTTGAAACCAGACATGGAACTGCTTACAAGCGCCCAGAATCCGAAGGTCAAGCTGTTGCTCGAGTTGCAGCAGAAGTCACAGGAACGCCGCCGTCACGGCCTGTTTGTCGTAGAGGGTAGGCGAGAGATAGAGCGTTGCCTGAATCGTGGCTATCAGATAGACACCATCTTCTGGTGCCCTGAGATTTTCGGCCCTGAAGAGCCCGCAGCCGATGGTGCTCGCGTGTTTCAGGTTTCTGCCGATATATATAATAAGGTGGCGTATCGTGGTGGTACCGAAGGTATCATTGCCGAGGTCGTCACCCTGCAGCACACCCTGCAGAGCCTGCAGTTGCAGAAGCGCCCCCTCATCGTCGTCCTTGAGAGTGTCGAGAAGCCAGGCAATGTCGGTGCCATTCTGCGTTCTGCCGATGCCGCCAATGTCGATGCCGTCATCGTCTGCGACCCGCAGTGCGACCTCTACAATCCCAACATCATCCGAGCCTCCGTAGGTGCCTTCTTCAGCGTGCCCACTGTCGCCTGCAGCTCCGAAGAGTGCATCCAGTGGCTCAAGGCCAACGGCATCCAGATACTCACCGCCCAGCTGCAAGATTCTTACTATTATTACGAAACTGATATGGCCCGTTCCACAGCCATTGTTATGGGCACTGAAGCTACCGGACTAACCGATAAGTGGCGTCAAGCAGCCGATGCCCATATCAAGATTCCCATGCTAGGCATAGGCGACTCCCTCAACGTCTCCGTCTCTGCCGCCATCCTCATGTTCGAGGCCGTGCGCCAGCGAAACAAAGTTAAATAATCAAAAATGTATTGAACCGTGGGAGGATTTGAGCGTCAAAACGTAAAACAACGCTTAAAAACTAAATACGTGTGATTAATCGTTTATCAACCCTTCTGCTGTTTTGCTGGTATGGCATCTTGTCGGGGAGCGCGCAGAACGCCTCGATGACAGCTCGTGTCGTAGACGCTGAAAACAATGAGGCTTTAGTGAAAGCCACTACGCAACTGTATCGTATCAATAGTCGTCAGGGAGGACACCGCGACACGACATTCGTGGCGGGTAAGTTCTCGGATGCTGGTGGAAACATCGCGTTCAGTAACCTGACAGCAGGCAGCTATCTGCTGCGACTGACATTCCTGGGGTATAAGGCAGTCGACAAATCCTTCCGCGCTAATGGCTCCGACCAGGTAGCGCTGGGCAGAATCCGTATGGAGGCTGACGCACAGCAGTTGAAAGAGACGGTGATAACCGCCAATCTGCCGAAGATGCTGGTGAAGGACGACACGGTGGTGTACAATGCCGACGCCTTCCGTGTTCCCGAGGGCAGCGTCATCGAGTCGCTGGTGGAGGCACTGCCTGGTGCGAAGATTGACGACGACGGCAAGATCAGCATCAACGGCAAGAGCGTGAGGAAATTCAAGATGGACGGTCGCGACTTCATGACGGGCAACAACGATGCGGTGATGAAGAACCTGCCGTCGTATGTGGTTGACCAGGTGAAGGCTTACGAGGAGAAGAGCGACCTGGCAAGGATGACGGGACTGGACGACGGCAACGACGACTTCGTGCTGGAGTTTGTGACCAAGCGAAGCGTGCGCAAAGGTCTGCAGGCCAATCCCGACCTTGGCATCGGCACGGACGGGCGCTACGGCATCCGACTGACGGCCATGAAACCCTTTGGTGCCATGCGCTACACGTTTATGGGTAATGCCAACAATGTCAACGACCGCAACTTCTCAGGACGTGGCGGACGTGGTCGCGGCAACAACCAAGGTCAGCGCGAGACGAAGACGGCAGCGCTGGATGCCAGCTACGAAAACAAGAAGGTGAAGTGGAGTGGGCGAGTGACGTGGACGCGTGGCGACACCGACAACTGGAACAAGACGGCTTCGGAGAACTTTGTCAATACGCGTGGCGGAGCCTTCTCGAACAGCATCAGTCAGAACTATTCGCGCAACAACAACTGGACGGGCAACATGAATCTGCAGTGGACCATCGACTCGGTAACGACGCTTTCGTTCCGCCCTGATGTAAGCTTCCAGACCAGCGACAGTCGCAACTTCTCGACATCAGCAGCCTTCAACAGCAATCCCTACGACTACGTCACTGACCCGCTGAGTGCCGAGGGCTTGCAGCAGATGAACCAGCAGGGACTGGTGGTCAACAGCAGACAGAACAAAGGACTGGGATATAACGACAACAAGAACGTCAACGGACAGCTGCAGATATACCGCCGACTGGGGTCTAACGGGCGCAACATCGCACTCAGCACGCAGTTCAGCTGGCGCGACGGCAGCAACCAGAATGCCAGCCTGTCGGCCGTCCACCTGTATCAGCAGAAGACGCAGACGGGCGAAGACTCCACCTATCAGACCAACCGCTATACCACCTCGGCAGACCACCAGCTGAGCTACTCGTTGGGTATCACCTATACGGAGCCCCTGCTGCTCTTCAGAAGTCAGCAGGAACAGTCTGCAGCAGGTATGCCGCAGATGCGCGGTCCCTTTGGCGGCAGAGGCGGCGGTGGTGGTGGCCGCGGCCGTGGCACGAGGACCTTCGGACAGCAGGGACTCTTCCTGCAGCTCAACTACCGCTATCGGTACAGTCACCAGAAGAACGATCCGTCGACCTACGACTTCCCCGACTTCAGCGACGAGGCGTTTGCCAGTGTGCTGAACGACTACCGCTCGTGGACGGCGCTCTTCGGATATCTGGACAACCCCTACGAGTCGTATCTCAGCAAGGACCTCAGCCGCTACTCCGAACGCACGGAGCATGGACACAATGCCGACGTGCAGCTGCGCTATATATATAATAAGGTCAACCTGAGCATGGGTGTGTCGTTCCAACCTGAGAAGTCGCACTACATCCAGCAGTATCTGGGCCGCCCCGTAGATACCGTGCGCACCGTGACGAATGTGTCACCGACGATGGACCTGCGCGTGCGCTTCAACCAGCAGACCAACCTGCAGGTAAACTTCCGTGCACAGACGCAACAGCCCAACATCACCCAGCTGCTGGACATCTACGACGACACCAATCCGCTGAGCATCACGATGGGTAACCCCGGACTGAAACCCTCATTCACCACCAATCTGCGCGCCAACTTCCAGATGATGCGCCAGACGAAGTTTGTCACCGACGAGGAGACCGGCTTCCAGGTGCCTAAGAACCAGCGCCACTGGAGTTTCAGCGTCAACGGTTCGTGGCAGACCACCAGCAACTCGATAGGTAACATCGTCACCTATAACGAGAAGACGGGTGGACGCATCACTCGACCGGAGAACATCAACGGCAACTGGAATGCCAACCTGGGACTGACGTTCAACATCGGACTGGACACGCTGAACCGTTGGGACATCAGCGGCTCCATCAACGGACGCTACGACCACCGCATCGGTTATGTGAACCTGAACCGCACGGCAGAGCCTGACCGCAACGTGACACACACCTACAACCTGTCGCCCGAGATATCGCTCAGCTATCGCAACTCGTGGCTCAGCATCTCGCTGAACGAGCGCACCACCTATGCCCGCACAGAGAACCGTCTGCAGGCCTCTAACAACCTGACGACGTGGAACTTCTCCTATGGCGGCAACACCAAGATAACCTTCCCCTGGGGCACCAACCTGAGTACCGACTTCCACGTGTACAGCAAGCGCGGCTATAGCGACGAGACGCTGAACACCAATGAGATGATATGGAACATGCAACTGTCGCACAGTTTCCTGCGTGGCAAACCGCTGACCATCATGCTGCAGTGGTACGACATCCTGCGCGAGCAGACCACCTTCTCGCGCACCGTCAATGCCAACGGCTGGCGCGACCAGGAAGTCAACGCCATCACGAGTTATGCCATGCTGCATGTCAGCTACCGACTGAACCTCTTCGGTGCTGGCGACAACAATGGTGGCGGACGTGGCGGTCGTGGACGCTGGGGCAACAGACGCCCTGGCGGCTTCGACGGTCCCCGTGGCGGCTTTGGCGGCTATGGTGGACAGCCCATGGGCATGTGAGCGTATAGCCAACACAAAAATCCATATAAATGAGGATTGCGGGTGTAAAGGAAAAATAGTACCTTTGCACCCGATTTTAATCACATATATTCTATACACGCACAATGAAAAAGATTTTTACACTATTTCTCTTAACCACAGCCATGCTTTCAGCCATGGCACAGGGCGGACATACCCCTATGAAGTTTTCAGGAAAAGCAACCATCGAGGTTTCAGGGTCTACGGTAGCTACGCTGGAGAGCGACACCGTGATATATGCGGGTGCCGACGTGACACTCCCCGAGATGCGCTATGGCAACTTTGTCATCCCCTCGTTCACCATTCATGGTACCCAGTTCTCTATGGATATGTCGACCATGACAGTGACCTTCCCCGAGCAGCAGTTCCAGGAGTCCATCACCGTTGACGGCGTAGAAAAGACCATCATCGGCACCTCGCTGACAGGTTCCTATGCCCACGACGCCTACAATACCTTTACGCTGAAGGTGAGCTTCATGTATGGCGCTATGCCCATGCCGCTGACCTACAGCATCACAGCCTATTACATCAAGGACTATACCGACAAGCTGGACGTCAGCATCGGTGGCATGTTCAACTACTCTGCAGACAATGTGACCTACAGCGTGCGCACCTATCCGGAGAACGGCAACACACTGCTGGACGTGACAGTGCCCAGCTACGAGTTGGAAGGTACACCACTGGGTAATCTGACCATTGGCAGCTACACCGTCAAGGGTCTGGCCATGGACGATCAGCAGGGTGGCTACTACCGCGACTATGTCGGTGACGGACTGACCATGCACTTCAAGTCTGTCAAGGACGGACAGACAGGCATGGACGGTGACTACGTGATGAACGAGATGGAGAACAACATCCTGGTGGTCTACGAAGGTCGTAACATCAAGGTAACCAATGCCTTCCACCCCGGCAAGATGCCTTTCCAGATTGTCAGCACCTTCCCCGGCAACAAGGAGACAGCCGTAGAGACCGTCAAGGTCGCCGAGCAGAAGGATGCTCCCGCCTACAACCTGGCAGGACAGCGCACTGGTGCCGGCTACAAGGGTATTGTCATCAAGGGTGGTAAGAAATATTTCCTGCGCTAATATGTATTTCACCGGTATCATCATCGCCTTTATGACGTTTCTAGCCATAGGTATATGGCATCCCATCGTCATCAAGACAGAGTACTACTGGGGCACACGTCCCTGGGTGGTCTACCTGTTGGTGGGCGTCAGCTGTTGCGTGGGCGCACTGTTCACGTCCAACATCTACCTGTCGTCGTTCCTGGGCGTCTTTGGCGCCTCGGCATTGTGGGGTATCGGTGAACTCTTTGCACAGAAAAAGCGCGTGGAGAAGGGATGGTTTCCCATGAACCCAAAGCGCAAAGATGACTATAAGAAATAATTAGAGCCAACACACAGACTATCGCCATATAGCTATGATAGGTAAACTATTGTTTTCAGGAATATTACTCTTCAGCGCCACAACGGTTGGCGCTGAAGAGGTTAACGACACATCGAAGGTGATAGACCTCGACGAGGTGGTCGTAGTGTCGCAACCCAAGGACGGCCGTCTGTTGCGCCACCAGCCCCTGAGTTCTACCGTGCTGACCCAGCGCGAGATGCAGATGCTGGGTGTCAGCGACCTCGCACAGTTGTCGCAATATGTACCGTCGTTCTCCATGCCGCAGTATGGTTCGCGACTGACCTCGTCGATGTATATCCGCGGCATCGGGTCGCGCATCAACAATCCCGCGGTAGGCATCTACTACGACAACATACCGTTGATGTCGAAGGCCGCCTTCAACCACCACTTCTACCATATCGACCGTGTCGACGTGCTGCGTGGTCCGCAGAGCACGCTGTACGGCATGAATACGGAGGGCGGACTGGTGCACATCTACTCCAAGAACCCGATGGTCTATCAGGGTACCGACATCCACATGGGTATCGGTACCGCACTGACATCCCATGCGGAGATAGCCCATTTCCATCGTCCCACAGAGCAGTTTGCCTTCTCGGCAGCAGCCTTCTGGAACGGTCAGCGCGGATTCTTCAAGAACCAGGCACTCGACGAGTGGAACGACAAGCTGCAGGAGGCTGGCGGAAAGATGCGCTTTGTCTACCAGCCCACGCGCCGACTGACGCTGGACCTGACTGCCGACTACCAATGGACGCGTCAGAACGCGTTCCCTTATGGTGTGTACGACGAAGAGGCTAACAGCGTGCAGGACCCGTCGACAACCTTGATGAACGGCTACAAGCGCCAGATGGTGAATACGGGACTGACCGTCAGCTACAAGGCCGACAGTTGGCTGCTCAGCTCGACGACATCGTGGCAGTATCTGCGTGACCACATGGAGATGGACCAGGACTATCAGCCCGCAGACTTCATGCACCTGACGCAGATACAGAAGCAGCAGGCACTGACCCAGGAACTCATTATGCGCAGTCACGGACAGCGCAAGTGGCACTGGACCTTTGGCGTCTTCGGCTCGTATCAGTGGTTGCGCACTGACGCTCCTGTGACCTTCGGTCAGGGGATGAACGACATGACGGCGGCTCGCATCTTGAAGATGATGCCCGACTACGTGGTGTCGATGTTCAAAGTCTTTGAGATTCCGGAGTTTAATGTCACGGAGACGTTCCACACCCCCTCAGCCAGTGTGGGTGCCTTCCACGAGTCTACGCTGTCGCTGACCGACCGCCTGGACGTCACCATCGGACTGCGCTATGAGTATAGCAAGGTAAAGATAGACTACAACACCGCCGGACTGGTGGCGCTGCATTACTCCATACCGCCGATAGACCAGACCAACCGGCTGACTGCCGTGATAGCGAACGGCAGCGATCGCTCGTTCCACCAGCTGTTGCCAAAGGTGGGGGCCACCTACCGCTTGGACGACAGTGGGTCGAACCTCTACGCAACGGTCTCTAAGGGCTATCGCGCTGGCGGCTATAACATCCAGATGTTCTCTGAAATCTACCAGTCGGAATTCATGAAGAAGGGAAAGACGCTGAGTACGGGCGACGTCACCATCAGCTACACCGACGACGACTATCGGGCTGTTGACGAGACCATCAGCTACGACCCTGAGGAGTCGTGGAACTATGAGGCAGGAGCGCATCTGAACATGCTGGACGGTAAGCTGCATGCCGACATCTCCCTCTACTACATGCAAATCAAGAACCAGCAGTTGTCGATGATGAGCCCGGACAACAACTTCGGACGCATCATGGTGAATGCCGGCAAGAGCCACACCATGGGCTTCGAACTGTCCCTGCGCGGACGAGCCTTTGACGACCGCCTGGACTGGTTCTGCAATGTGGGTGCCGTGAAGGCGCAGTTCGACGAGTACGACACGTATAACGACAACACCATCCCCTTTGTGCCCTCCATGACGTTCTCGCTGGGCGGCAACTACCGCATAGACCGTTTCCTTGTAGGCGCCGACGTGAAGGGTCAGGGCTATACAGAATGGAACGAAGCCAACACCTTCGGCCAGAAGGCCTATGTGCTGTTGGGCGCCCATGTCGGTTACGACTTCGGCAGTTGCCAGGTCAAACTGTGGGGCCGCAATCTCACCGATGCCAAGTACAATACCTTTGCCGTAGAGAGCAAGGCTACCGGCGAAGCGCTGCGCTTTGCCCAGCGTGGTAATCCGCTGCAGTTGGGTATCGACTTAAATATACATTTATAACTAAATATCGGCAAATTAGTTAATATCGTTAAATTTAACGGAAATAATTAACTAATTTGCCGCTGCGTATTATAAAATGTATTATCTTTGCCCCCGATATGAAGAAGTCAACTATTTGGACCATAGCAGTCATCATGGGGGTGTCATTCCTTGCATTGCTCTTCCTTCAGTTCTCCTACGTTGAGGAGATGGTAAAGATGAAGAAGGAGCAGTTCGACGAGAGTGTGAACCGTGCGCTCTATCAGGCCTCGCGCAATCTGGAGATGAACGAGACCCAGCGCTATCTGGAGAAGGACGTCAACGAGACTGAGCGCAGAGCATTTACGCAGGATTCCGTCATTGTCGACGGACTGGGTTCCATCCAGCAGACCCACCAGTTCTCGGTGTCTGCCGACGACGGCACCTTCTACCATTCTTTCCAGGTGAAAGCGCTGAAGATGAAGCCTGCCTCTGTTCCCAAGGCGATGATTATGCGAAGGGATAAGAACTCGCTGGCCGACGCCACGAAGACCATGCAGGAGATTGTCCGTCAGCGCTATGTCTACCAGAAGGCATTGCTCGACGAAGTGGTCTATAACATCCTGTATACCGCCAGCGACAAGCCACTGAAAGAGCGCGTCAACTTCCGCATGCTCGACAAGGATATCCGCGTGGAACTCATGAACAACGGCATTAATATCCCGTACCACTTCACCGTTGCTACAACGGATGGCCGCGAGGTATACCGCTGTCCGGACTACGAAGAGGAAGGTAAGGAGTTTACCTATACCATGGAGCTGTTCCGCAACGACCCGCAGTCGAAGGGTGGAGTAGTGAAGATCCACTTCCCGGAGATGAACTCATACATCTTCTCCAGTGTCCGCTTCATGATTCCTTCCATCATCTTCACCATCGTGCTGCTCATCACGTTCCTGTTCACGATTGTCGTGGTGTTCCGCCAGAAGCGCTACTCAGAAATAAAGAACGACTTCATCAACAATATGACGCACGAGTTGAAGACACCTATCGCCAGCATCTCACTGGCTGCCCAGATGATGAACGACGAGAGCGTGCCCAAGACAGAGCATATGACGAAGCACTTGAGCGGTATTATCAATGACGAGTCCAAGCGTCTGCGCTTCCTCGTAGAAAAGGTGTTGCAGATGTCTATGTTCGACAAGAAGACCGTGACCTTCCAGGAGAAGGAACTCGACCTGAACGAGATGGTAGAAGTCATTGCGCAATCCTTTAACCTGCGCGTGGAACATACTGGCGGTAAGATATATACAGAGATTGAGGCTATCGACTCAGCCATCTTTGTCGACGAGGTACATTTCCAGAATGCCATCACCAATCTGATGGACAACGCGGTGAAATACCGCAAGCCCGACGAGCCCATCGACATCTATATCCACACGTGGAACGACCACGAGAAACTCTACCTGTCCATCCGCGATACAGGTCAGGGAATCAAGAAGGAGAACCTGAAGAAAATCTTTGACAAGTTCTACCGCGTGCATACAGGTAACAAGCACGACGTGAAAGGTTTCGGACTGGGTCTGGCCTACGTCAAGAAGGTCATCGACCTGCATCAGGGAGAGATCAAGGCAGAGAGTGAGCTGGGTAAGGGCACCAAGTTTACCATCAGTCTGCCGATATTGAAAGAAGACAACAAATAAGCAACACAATATTATTAACGATAAAACATTTAAGATTATGGATGAGAAACTGAAAATTCTTCTTTGTGAAGACGATGAGAACCTCGGAATGTTGCTCCGCGAGTATTTGGCAGCCAAAGGCTATATGGCTGAGTTGTGTCCCGATGGCGAGGCTGGTTACAAGGCCTTCCTGAAGACGAAGTTTGACATCTGCGTGCTCGACGTGATGATGCCTAAGAAAGACGGCTTCACGCTGGCTCAGGAAATCCGTCAGGCCAATGCAGAGATCCCCATCATCTTCCTGACCGCCAAGACGCTGAAGGAAGACATCCTCGAAGGCTTCAAGATTGGTGCCGACGACTATATCACCAAGCCTTTCTCTATGGAGGAGCTGGTATCTGCGCCGTGTACGTGGCAAGAAGAACAAGGAGAGCTCCGTCTATCATATCGGCGAGTTCATCTTCGACACCCAGAAGCAGCTGCTGGTTATCGGTGACAAGCAGACCAAGCTGACCACCAAGGAGAACGAACTGCTGGCCCTGCTGTGCTCTCACGCCAACGAAATCCTGCAGCGCGACTTCGCCCTGAAGACCATCTGGATTGACGATAACTACTTCAATGCCCGTTCCATGGATGTGTATATCACCAAGCTGCGCAAGCACCTGAAAGACGATCCGCAGATTGAGATTATCAACATCCACGGTAAGGGTTACAAGTTGATAACGCCTGAAGCTGAGTAAAGAAATGATAAAAAATCGGGAATTGTGATAGATTCTCGATTTTTTTTTCTACCTTTGCACTCTAATAGTGCTTTTAGGTAAACATGAACCATATAAGAAACTTTTGTATCATTGCACATATCGACCACGGAAAGTCTACACTGGCCGACCGTTTGCTGGAGTTTACCAAGACCATCCAGGTAACGGAAGGACAGATGCTGGACGACATGGATCTGGAGCGTGAGCGCGGCATCACGATTAAGAGCCACGCCATCCAGATGGAGTATATGTACAAGGGCGAGAAATATATACTGAACTTAATCGATACTCCAGGACACGTTGACTTCTCCTACGAGGTCAGCCGTTCCATAGCCGCCTGCGAGGGCGCTCTGCTGGTGGTCGACGCCACACAGGGCGTACAGGCACAGACCATCTCGAACCTTTATCTGGCTATCGACAACAACCTGGAGATCATCCCCGTTATCAACAAGATTGACATGCCCAGCGCCATGCCCGACGAGGTAGAGGACGAAATCGTAGAACTGATAGGCTGTGACCGTTCAGAGATTCTGCGTGCCTCTGGCAAGACGGGCGAGGGCGTAGAAGATATCCTCAACGCTGTCGTGGAGCGCATCCCCCATCCCGTGGGCGACGAGAAGGCTCCCCTGCAGGCACTTATCTTCGACTCTGTCTTCAACTCGTTCCGAGGCATCATCGCCTATTTCAAGATTACCAACGGTTCCATCCGTCAGGGCGACAAGGTCAAGTTCTTCAATACCGGACAGGAGTATGTGGCCGACGAGGTAGGCGTGCTCAAGATGGACATGATTCCCCGTAAGGAACTGCAGACGGGTGAGGTAGGCTATATCATCTCGGGTATCAAGAATGCCAAGGAGGTGAAGGTGGGTGACACCATCACCCACGTGGCGACACCTTGCGACAAGGCCATCGAGGGTTTCCAGGAGGTCAAGCCGATGGTCTTTGCGGGCGTCTATCCTATCGACCCCGTAGACTACGAGAACCTGCGCGCCTCGCTGGAGAAGCTCCAGCTGAACGACGCCTCACTGACCTTTACCCCCGAGACGTCTATCGCTCTGGGCTTCGGCTTCCGTTGCGGATTCCTGGGACTGTTGCACATGGAGATTGTGCAGGAGCGTCTGGATCGCGAGTTCGATATGGACGTCATCACCACTGTGCCCAACGTAACCTATATGTGCTACACCAAGCAGGGTGAGGAGAAAGAGGTGCACAACCCCTCGGGACTGCCCGACCAGACGATGATAGACCACATCGAGGAGCCCTATATCAAGGCCAGCATCATTACCGCTGCCGACTATATCGGCCCCATCATGACGCTCTGTCTTGATAAGCGTGGCGAACTGATTGACCAGCAGTACGTCTCGGGCAATCGTGTGGAACTGCGCTTCATGCTGCCCTTGGGCGAAATCGTGATAGACTTCTACGACAAGCTGAAGAGCATCTCCAAGGGTTATGCCTCCTTCGACTACCACATCGATGGTTTCCGTCCTTCGAAGCTCGCCAAGCTGGACATCCTGCTCAATGGCGAACCCGTCGACGCCCTGTCTACGCTGACCCACCAGGACAATGCCGTCACCTTTGGCCGTCGCATGTGCGAGAAGCTGAAGGAGCTCATTCCGCGCCAGCAGTTTGACATCGCCATCCAGGCTGCCATCGGTGCGAAGATTATAGCCCGCGAGACCGTCAAGCAGGTGCGTAAGGATGTCACTGCCAAGTGCTATGGTGGTGATGTCAGCCGTAAGCGTAAACTGCTGGAGAAACAGAAGCGCGGTAAGAAGCGTATGAAGCAGATTGGCAATGTGGAAGTACCGCAGAAGGCCTTCCTTGCCGTCTTGAAACTGGACTAAATAATTGCCTAAGTCTTAATAAACAGAAAGAAAACAACGATGACAACAATTGGACTAACAACACGCGATGTGGCCCGAGAATTGGCCAGACGCTACAGCACGATGACTCACGATGAGTTGGATGTGCTGGAGAGCATCCTCATCCCCATGCGTTTTCAGAAGGGCGACTTCATCCTGAGAGAGGGTGAGGTGTGCAAAAACATATACTGGGTTGTCAAAGGCCTTGTACGCCAGTTCTATATCAAGAACGGTAAGGAGCTGACGGAGTATATGGCTGTGGAGAACAACATCTTCATGAGCATCGAGAGCCTGTTTAAAGATCAGCCAAGCCACCAACAGATTCATGCCCTTGAACCGACCATTGTCTTTGCACTTCCTAAGGACAAGCTGGAGCGCGAGGCTGTTCGCAATGTGAACATCCAGATGCTCTATCGTAAGATTCTGGAGGAGTCGCTCATCCTTTCCCAGGTTCGTGCCGACATGCTGCGCTTCGAGTCTGCCCCCGAGCGCTATGCCAAACTCGTCAAGCGTGCACCGCAGCTGGTGTTGCGCGCACCGCTGGTGTACATTGCCAGCTATCTGCAGATGACGCCCGAGACGCTGTCGCGCGTGCGTACCTCTGCATTATTGGAGGACAAGTAGCGCGATTGGCGGTTCCCCCGCCAATGCCTATAGCACTCCACTGAACGTAAACATATCGGGGAAAGCCTGGCGCAACGCGTCGGGCTCGTCCTTGAACAGTCCGAATAGGGCGCTGCCTGAGCCAGACATAGCGGCATAGGTGGCGCCCATCTTGTATAGCTGCTCTTTGACGGCGCCAATCTCCGGATGCAGGGCAAAGACGCTCTCTTCGAAGTCGTTGGTCAGCCTGTCGCGCCACGTCTCTACGGGTTGCTTGACGACGTCACGGCAGTTGAGGGCAGGGTAGTGGGGATGGATGCGCGAGAAGGCCTCTTTGGTGGGCACGGGAATGTCGGGGCGCACCACACCAATGTGCCAGCCGCTCAGGTCCAGGTCGATGGGCTGCAGACGTTCGCCGATACCTTCGGCATAACACGCACGGCTCTCGATGAAGAACGCGCAGTCGGCCCCCAGTCGGGCAGCATACTGTTGCATCTGCTCACTGCTCAGCCCCATGTCGAAGGTCTCGTTCAACAGCCGTATCATGTAGCCGCAGTCGCTGCTGCCGCCACCCATTCCCGCCTGTGTGGGAATGCCCTTCCACAGGTGTGCATGCACGCGCGGCAGGTCCGGATAGTCTGCCTTCAGCAACTGGTAGGCACGCACCACGAGGTTGCGCTGCTCGTCACCCTCAATGGTGATATTCGTCACCTTCAGGTCGCAGTCTACGTCCGAGGGGAAACCGTCACTCATCGGGACAATCTCCAGCGCGTCCATGATAGGCACGGGGTAGAACACCGTCTGCAGATTATGATAGCCGTCTGCACGCTTCTCTACCACGTTCAGACCCAGATTGATTTTTGCTACGGGGAATGTAATCATCTTCTTTTCAGTTCAATAGTCTTCGGCAACTTCTGCCACTTACCCTTGGAAGGCACCTTGATGGGGTTGCCGTCGCCCTGGCGCAGCACGTAGATAGAGTCGTTCTTGCGCGTCAGCGTGGCGGTGAGGTCTTCGCTGCCGAAGTCGTTAATCAGCTGCAGGGTGGCCTTCTTCTTACTCTCCACCTTGCACGACGTGATTACCCAGCAGAACGAGTTGTTCTTCTTGCCCAGATAGCCTGGCAGTTCGCCATAGAGCTCCTGGCCGGGAATCGTCACGTCCTGGTCGTAGAAGTTGATGCGCAGATAGACGTCGTACTCATTATTATAGAGGTACGCACGGAATGCCGTGTTGTCTTGCTGGGCGTAACCCTTCCAGACAGCCGTCGAGAGTAGGATGAATAGCAGAAAGTTCCTCATGCCGATATCATGTTTTGCGTGGCAAAGTTACTAAATCTAAATCAATAAAACATCGTTTACGTGAAAATATCTCGATAAATGTGGCAAGATTTTAAATTTTTTATATATCTTTGCAGGCGTTATACATGTATTACAATGGGAAATATTAAATTAAAGCCTGATTTCATCTTTGAATCGAGCTGGGAAGTATGTAACAAGGTCGGTGGCATCTATACCGTCCTTTCCACTCGTGCAAAGACATTACAGGACGAGATGAAGGATCGAATCATCTTTATTGGTCCTGACTGCTGGAAGGAAAATGAGTGTCCCTATTTCCGTGAAGACAATTCTCTCCTTGCCGAGTGGCAATGGGAGACTAAGGAGCAAGGCCTGAAGGTGAAGGTGGGTCGTTGGACCATCCCCGGTGAGCCTATTGCTATCCTGGTGGACTTCATTCCTTTCTTTGAGAAGAAAAACGAGATTTATGGCTGGTTGTGGGAAAAGTATCAGGTCGATTCACTGCATGCCTATGGCGATTACGACGAGGCTTCGATGTTCTCGTATGCTGCTGCCTTGGTGGTGGAGAGCCTGTACAAGTTCAATGTCGAGCGTGGCACGTTCGACCGCAGTACCAAGGTTATCTATCACGCCAACGAGTGGATGTGCGGCCTTGGCGCTCTTTACATCAACAACAAACTGCCAGAGATCGGTACTATCTTCACCACCCATGCTACCAGCATCGGGCGCTCTATTGCCGGTAACCAGAAACCCCTCTACGACTACCTCTTCGCTTACAATGGCGACCAGATGGCGGGCGAGTTGAACATGCAGTCTAAGCACTCTATCGAGAAGCAGACGGCATGGCACGTGGACTGTTTCACGACGGTCAGCGACATCACCGCCAAGGAGTGCCTGGAACTGTTGGACAAGCCCGTCGACGTGGTGTTGCCCAACGGCTTTGACGACAGTTTTGTACCCAAGGGCGCACAGTTTACCAAGAAGCGCAAGGCAGCACGCAAGCGCCTGCTGGAGGTGGCCAACGCACTGCTGGGCGAGCAACTCGACGACGACACACTGATTATCTCTACCAGTGGACGCTATGAGTTCCGCAACAAGGGCATCGACGTCTTCGTCGAGGCCATGAACCGCCTGCTGCGCGACCGCGACCTGAAGAAGAAGGTGCTGGCATTCATCGAGGTGCCCGGTTGGGTGGGAGAGCCCCGCAAGGATTTGCAGGAGCGCCTGGCTCAGCATGCATCGTTCAATGAACCTTTGGAGGTTCCTCAGCTGACCCACTGGCTTCACAACATGAGCCATGACAACGTGCTGAGCATGATGAAGTACTACGACATGCATAACCGCAAGGACGAGAATGTGAAGGTTATCTTCCTGCCGTGCTATCTCGATGGCAAGGACGGCATTCTCAACATGCACTACTACGATGTCGTGCTGGGCAACGACCTCTGCATCTATCCCTCTTACTACGAGCCGTGGGGCTATACACCCCTGGAGGCGGTGGCCTTCAAGGTGCCCTGCATCACTACCGACCTCGCTGGCTTCGGACTGTGGGCCAACAAGGTGTTCGGACACGACGGCGAACTGAAGGACGGTGTGAAGGTCATCCATCGTACCGACTACAACTACTCGGAAGTCGCTGATGCCATCAAGGATGCCGTTGCCGACTTCTCTGCAATGACGCAGAAGCAAGTCGACGACTGTCGCAAGAAGGCTGAAGCACTGTCGAAGAAGGCGCTGTGGAGCCACTTCATCGAGTACTACCACGAAGCTTACGACATGGCACTGGCCAAAGCGGAAGCAAGAAAGAAATAAAAAACCAATCTAAATAAAGAACTTTTATGAAAATTAAAGCAGACTATGCAAATGCTCCTATGTGGAAGGATCTGACCGTTAAGTCAAGTCTTCCTGAGCAACTGAAGTGTTTGGACGAGATTGCCCACAACATGTGGTGGGTTTGGAACTTCGAGGCTCGCGACTTGTTCCGCGACCTGGACCCTGAGATTTATCATGATGTAAAGCATAACCCCGTCATGCTGCTGGAGCGCCTGACCTACGACCGCAAAGAGCAGATCCTGAAGGATAAGTCTTTGATGAAGCGTGTCAACGATGTCTATGCGCAGTTCCGCGCCTATATGGACGTGAAGCCCGACAGCAAGCGCCCCTCAGTGGCCTACTTCTGCATGGAGTACGGCATCCACTCTGCCCTGAAGATCTATTCAGGTGGTCTGGGCATGCTCGCCGGCGACTATGTCAAAGAGGCTTCCGACTCTAACGTCGACATGTGTGCCGTAGGTTTCCTCTATCGTTTCGGCTACTTCACACAGAGCCTGTCGATGGATGGTCAGCAGATTGCTAACTACGAGACGCAGAACTTCGGCTCACTGCCCATCGAGCGCCAGCTCGACAAGGACGGCAACCCGATGGTCGTCGACGTACCTTACAATAACTATCAGGTGCATGCCTATGTGTGGCGTGTCAACGTAGGTCGTGTGAAGCTCTACCTGCTCGATACCGACAACGAGATGAACTCTGAGTTCGACAAGCCCATCACCCACGCACTCTATGGCGGCGACTGGGAGAACCGTCTGAAGCAGGAAATCCTGCTGGGTATCGGTGGTATGCTGCTGCTCAAGAAGCTGGGCATCAAGAAGGATATCTACCACTGCAACGAGGGCCACGCAGCACTCTGCAACCTGCAGCGTCTGTGCGACTATATCGAAGAGGACGGACTGACCTTCAACCAGGCTCTCGAACTGGTACGTGCCAGCGGTCTCTACACCGTTCACACTCCTGTTCCTGCTGGCCACGACTACTTCGAAGAGGGTCTCTTCGGCAAGTACATGGGCGGTTATCCTCAGAAGTTGGGCATCACGTGGGATGAGTTCATCGGCATGGGACGTACCAACCCCGACGATCACAACGAGAAGTTCTGCATGTCTACCTTCGCCTGCAACACCTGTCAGGAGGTTAACGGCGTATCATGGCTCCATGGTGAGGTCTCGAAGAAGATGTTCGCCCCCATCTGGGAGGGCTACTATCCCAGCGAGAACCACGTAGGGTTCGTTACCAATGGTGTCCACTTCCCCACATGGGCTGCTGCTGAGTGGCGTGCAGTCTATGCCAAGTACTTCGACAAGAACTTCATGAGCGACCAGTCTAACGAAGACATCTGGCACGGCATCTACAACTGTCCCGACGAGGAGATTTGGGCTACTCGTAAGGCTTTGAAGGCTAAGCTCTTCGAGTATATCAAGGTTCAGTTCCAGGAGACATGGCTCAAGAACCAGGGCGATCCTCAGCGCGTCGTGAAACTCGTCGAGAGCTTCAACCCCAACGCACTGGTCATCGGCTTCTGCCGCCGCTTCGCCACCTACAAGCGTGCACACCTGCTGTTCACCGACCTGGAGCGCCTCGACAAGATTGTCAACAATCCCGAGCGCCCCGTCATCTTCCTCTTCGCCGGTAAGGCTCACCCCGCCGATGGCGCTGGACAGGGTCTCATCAAGAAGATTTTCGAAATCAGTCAGATGCCTCAGTTCCAGGGCAAGGTCATCTTCCTCGAGGACTACGACTTCCTGCTGGCTCGCCGCCTCGTGTCAGGTGTCGACATCTGGATGAACACACCTACACGTCCTCTCGAGGCGTCAGGTACCTCTGGCGAGAAGGCCGAGATGAACGGTGTCGTCAACCTCTCCGTCAAGGACGGCTGGTGGCTCGAGGGCTATCGCGAGGGTGCCGGCTGGGCACTCACCGAGAAGCGCACCTACCAGAACCAGGGCTATCAGGACAAGCTCGACGCCGCTACCATCTATGGTCTGCTGGAGAACGAGATTGTACCTCTCTACTACGATAAGGACAAGAAGACGGGCATCTCTAAGGGCTGGATAAAGGTCGTCAAGAACTCTATCGCCCAGATTGCTCCTCACTATACCATGAAGCGCCAGCTCGACGACTACTATGCTAAGTTCTACGAGAAGCAGGCTAAGCGCTTCAAGGAACTGCAGAAGAACGACTACCGTCTGGCTAAGGACATCGCACTGTGGAAGGAGACCGTCGCTGAGCGTTGGGATGCCATCAACGTCGTCAGCTGCGAGTGGAACTTCCCCGCAACAGGTTGTGAGGCAGGCCAGCCCTACCACATCAAGTATGTCATCAACGAGCAGGGCCTCGACGATGCCATCGGCTTGGAGAAGGTCAACGTATGCCTCGACAAGGATGGCAATGAGAAGGTCTACAATGTAGAGCAGCTGAACGTGACAGGTCGCGAAGGCAACAACTTCATCTTCGAGGCCGACCTCACTCCCCATCAGTTCGGTCAGTACAAGTCAGCCATCCGCATGTATCCGAAGAACAAGAACCTGCCTCACCGCCAGGACTTCTGCTACGTGAAGTGGTTCGAACTCCCTCAGCTGTAAGCCGCAGGAACTGAATAACTCAAACGGGGCATCCAGACTTTAACGTCGGATGCCCCGTTCATTTCCCTGCGGCCTTCATCCCTCAGCCTTCATCCTTCATCCTTCAGCCCTCATCCCTCTTACTTCAGCCTCCTCGTTGTCCCGTCTCTTCCCTGCGGATTCCATCCGCAGCCCCCCTCTGTTGTTATCTCTCAACCAACAACCGTCCAATCTCGTTCAAGGCCACGAATCGGTACCGTTGCGATTCCACAGGAACACGAGCGTAACTATAATGCTTCGCCTCAGCCTTTCGTTTTAACGTCTCCTCGGTAGCCGGCATGATGGTCTCGTTGACATAAGCGCTCTCGTCAGGTTCCATTAGCAACAGCTGTCCTTTAGAACAAGCCTCGAAGTATGCCCCGCCAGGTTTATAGAAGCGCTCTTGCGAAGAGCCCGCTGCTGGAAAACCATCGTTCAGCAACACCACCAACGGATATCCCTGTTCGCGCACCGTCCTGGCAATCTTCTGTTCACCTTTACTAATCGCCGCCGTATAAGTCACGGCCCCGTTATGAGCAGCCGCCAACACCTCCTGCAGCCTGCTTCCCACCTGTTCATCACTGGCACTCCGACTCATCTCCACCAGCTGTCTGTCAGGCCATTCCAGCAAGAAATGGTTACCCATTGACGTAAACTGCAGACCACGCACCACCTCCCTGATGCTGCGCGGCATCGTGTGCTGCACTTGCAGCACCATATGGTGATGGTCCGGCATCACCTTGTCAGCAAGAATCTTTATTTCAGGACACAACTCCAACAACCGCCGCTGCCGATTGACGAGTGCCCAGCCTATTGGCGTCTTTTCCACCATCGCCTCAGAACCGTTATGCGATAGCTTGCCGAACAACGCCTGCGGTGCGTTAGCCACCATTGTCACATGTACAATGCACGGCTTGCGCCATGCTCCAGGTTCCAACCACGTAAACGTCTCGTTCTTATGTATGTTTGAGTTCTCGTCAGCCATCAATAAATGCGATTTATTGTCAAGAGACGGGACGAATGCCCGCATCTACTATTTCTGATTTCGTCTTATATAACATCTTACAACACCTCAGCCCTCAGCCTTCAGCCCTCAGCCCTACAACTCTTAACTCTTACCTCTTTTTTTTGTAATATAAATAATGATCTTTATATAGATATATTGCAGCTATCGTCAGATAATCAATAGGGATTCTTATATGTTGACATAGCGTCTTTTGTTTACTATCATAAAGCTTATCATTTATTTTGTATGAATTACCATCTTCATCAATGGTGCTTACTGTGTTATTATTTATAGCGTATCTGTAGGTATGTTCACTCCAATAATACTCTCCTTCATGGTTAATATGCCAACAACCGATTGTCATAGTATTATCCTTGTTAAATGTAATTTCCCTATATTGCTCTTTATCTGTTGCAGTGATTTCATAGGTTGATCGTTTGTCATCAATCACATCCTCATAATGTGAGGTATACCATTTACCCACGATGTAACTGTGAATGTCAGCAGAGTCATCGTCATCTTTTGAACATGATACTATCAGCGGCATTATCATCACTAAGAGCATCATCCAGTTCCAATTCTTAATTTGTTTCATTTTATAGTTGTGTGTCATTATTTGTATCTCCTTGAAGAAAAACAATGCAAAGGTACGAATAAGTGAGAAGAAAACCAAATCATTTTTGAGTTTTCTCGAACGAGAGTACCTTCGAGATTTATCTCAAAGGTACTATGATTTTGAATATAAAACGAATAAAATGGATAAAAAGATAAATATAAATCGAATAGAATCTTACCATACTATTATGAACAAGAAGAATTAAATAGGGACCTACCTGTTTCACGTCTTTTCTGAACACGAATCTTACGAAGGTTTAGCTCGACGGCCGAAGGGAAAGTCAATCTCACGAATCTTTCCGCGCTTTTTGGTAACCTTGTTTTTCGGACCGCGAGGTCCGAAGTTTTTCCTTGATGAGAAAGCAGGACCCAGGTCCCTGTTTATCAAATAATTATTTTAAAATTTGGAAGATTTGAGAAAAATGTCTATCTTTGCAGTGTAAAACCAAAAGATTCAATGAATGGAGATTGTTCTGAACGATTACCACAAGAATGTGAATGCCATCAAGATGGCGAAAGTGGCATATTGGAAAACTCATCCGCTTTCGCGCAACGAGTCCTTGAAGAGATTGAGGATTTTGCGGGAACAACGACTTGTGTACACAAAAAGAACCGCATTCTATGGTAAATTCCAAACATATTATGCGATTTAACTATATATTTAACATTTGAGTATCTATGCAGCTGATTTATTTGTCTG
>CADCAG010000044.1 GCA_902799355.1 uncultured Bacteroidales bacterium | reverse complement strand
CATAGAGGAGATAGCACAGGAACTGCTGGAGTTTACCAACACCCGTTCCCAAGACTGGTATTTCTCTCAGGATGCCGACAGTATCTTTGTACACAATAGCAACACCTCGGCGATGTTCAGTCATGTGCGTCGCTCGGCACGCTATTTCCGCTACTTCCCCTCGGAAAGTCTTACCAACTTCTTTGCTTCCTTCGTCCACTCCCTCTCCCACATAGAGGAGTAATGTCACTCATTCACGGGGAAGACGTGACGGAAGCGGATTTCCTTCAACTGGTGATCGCCTAAGAAACGACTCTTATCCACATAGCCATTTACTCCCACAAGGCGCCCTTTACTGGTATATTGCCACATGGTGATATCACGTCCGTCGGCAAGCACGGGCACTTCGGGGGTGTACATCGCAATCATCAACTTATAGTCGTTAATCTGTCCTATCAGGTGCTTATTATAAAAGTTCCTATATGTATATATAAGAGGCTGCTGGTGATAGGCCTGCTCCACAAGGCCAAGGAAGGTAATGAGCGAGTCGCAGAACTCTCTGGTGGATAATCCTCCTGTCGTCTCGACATCAATCATGGGAATCAGGTCCTGCTCGCCAGGACGACACTGTGTCTTAAAATTCTCCAACTGTTGACGGAGCGGACTTTTCGGACGGAAGAAATGATAAGAACCAACCTTCAAGCCATAGCGGTGTGCCCATTCGATGTTGTGTTCATAACGGTCGTCAATGCGGTCGCCTCCCTCAGTAGCCTTCAGATAGACATAAGCCATCTTGGTATTCTCACCCACCGTCTCCCAGAACACTTGTCCCTGATAGTGCGACAAATCGATACCATGAACATGATCGCATGTATCCTCACATTGCAGGAATGGATCATAATCCGGATCATCCATTCGAGGATTAATGGGAGTTATCCGTCTGACGGGCTTCTTGCCCTTACGTTTCTTCGACTTCTTCGACCTTTTCTTTACCACGCGGTGTGTCTTCTGACGACTGCGCGTTTTAGTGATTCGTGAGCGCTGGGCATACACCTCTCCGATGGTCATCATGGTAAAGAGCAATACCAGCAATATATAGAGTTTCTTCATTGTTTTACTTACTTTTGGGGCGCAAAAGTACGAAATAAAGCTGAGATACCGACAAGTTTTTGGAATTATTACGAAAAAAACTTGATATAAATGACATAGGATTGAAAAAAAACGCTTACCTTTGCAGCGCCAATGGAGGAAGCCCCGCTTGTCGAGGGGTACCATTCGGAAAGATAAATTGCATAGGAATATGAAAGTAATGAAATTCGGCGGAACGTCCGTAGGTTCCGTAAAAAGCATTCTTAGCTTGAAGAAAATTGTGGAGACAGAGGCTCGGACGCAACCTGTCGTAGTAGTAGTAAGTGCTCTTGACGGCATCACCGACAAACTGATCGCCACATCACGGATGGCTCAGCAGGGCGACGAACACTATCGTGAGGAATTCGACGCGATGGTGACACGCCACCACCAGATGATAGAGGCCATCATTTCTGATGACAAAAAGCGCATAGACTTATTTAATAATGTAGACCAGCTCTTCGACCAGTTGAAGAGCATCTTCTACGGTGTTTACCTGATTCACGACCTAAGCGAGAAGACTGCCGATACGATTGTCTCTTATGGCGAGCGCCTGTCATCGCACATCGTGGCAGCTATGGTGAAGAATGGCGTCCGCATGAATTCGCGAGACTTTATCCGTACTTGGGACAAACAGGGCAAACATGTGATTGATGCCGACCTGACGACCGAACTGGTGAAGGAGGCTTTCAAAGACATCTGTGACAAGAACATCTACGTGGTTCCTGGCTTCATAGCCCGTGACCGCGACAGCCACGAGACAACCAACCTGGGACGTGGCGGTTCTGACTACACGGCATCTATCATCGCTGCGGTGCTGAATGCCGAGGTCTTGGAGATCTGGACGGATGTGGACGGCTTTATGACGGCTGACCCGAAGGTGATCAAGACAGCTTACACCATCAACGAACTCTCTTATGTAGAGGCCATGGAGCTGTGTAACTTCGGTGCCAAGGTGATTTATCCTCCGACAATCTATCCTGTTTGTGTCAAGAATATACCTATTAAGGTAAAGAATACGTTCAATCCCGAACATCCAGGCACACTTATCAAGGCCAAGATTGAAAACGACCAGAAGCCCATCAAGGGTATATCCTCTATCAAGGGAACTTCGCTGATTACCGTTACTGGTCTGTCCATGGTGGGTGTTATCGGTGTCAACCGCCGTATCTTCACCACCCTCGCCAACAAGGGCATCTCTGTATTCATGGTGTCACAGGCTTCTTCTGAGAACTCTACCTCTATTGGTGTGCGCGACGAAGATGCAGCCGCTGCCGTTGAGGTGCTGAATGCCGAGTTCGCCAAGGAGATTGAAACGGGTGCTATGTTCCCCATGCAGGTGGAGAGTGGTTTGGCTACCATCGCTATCGTAGGTGAGAACATGAAGCAGACACCAGGTATCGCTGGTAAGCTGTTTGGTACACTGGGACGTTCTGGTATCTCTGTCATTGCCTGCGCTCAGGGTGCTTCTGAGACCAATATCTCGTTTGTAGTTGACGGCAAGTTCCTGCGCAAGTCACTCAACGTGCTGCACGACTCGTTCTTCCTGTCAGAATATAAGGTGCTCAACATCTTCATCTGCGGTATCGGTACGGTGGGTGGCATGTTGCTCGAGCAGATTCGTACCCAGCAGCAATTCCTCATGCAGTCACGTCGTCTGAAGCTGAACGTGGTTGGTATCTCCGATGTCGCCAACTTCGTGCTCGACCGTGACGGCATCGACCTCGACAACTACGAGCAGATTCTGCGTGCAGGTTTCAAGGCTGACACCGACCACATGCGCGAAGAGATCATCAAGATGAACATCTTCAACAGCGTCTTCGTCGACTGTACCGCCAGCAAGCAGATTGCTACACTCTACCAGACATTCCTGGAGCATAACATATCAGTCGTTGCAGCCAACAAGATTGCCGCTTCGAGCGACTACGACAGCTATCTCAAGCTGCGCCAGACGGCTCGCGACCGTGGTGTATGGTTCCGCTACGAGACCAACGTAGGTGCTGGTCTGCCTATTATCGGCACCATCAACGACCTGTGCAACTCTGGTGATAAGATTCTGAAGATTGAGGCCATTCTCTCTGGTACGCTGAACTTCATCTTCAACGAGATTGCTGCCGACGTGCCCTTCTCTGAGACCGTTCGTCGTGCCAAGGAGCAGCGCTACTCTGAGCCCGACCCACGTATCGACCTCAGCGGTACAGACGTAATCCGTAAGTTGGTTATCCTGACGCGTGAGGCAGGCTACAAGGTTGAGCAAGACGATGTCGAGAAGCATCTCTTCGTACCCGACAGCTACTTCGAGGGTTCTATTGAGGACTTCTGGAAGCGTCTGCCTGAGCTCGACGCCGACTTCGAGGCTCGCCGCAAGGTACTCGAATCAGAGAACAAGCGCTGGCGCTTTGTCGCTACGATGGAAGCCGACGAGAACGACCCATCATCTTTCAAGACCAGCGTGGCTTTGAAGGAGGTACCCTATGGCCATCCGTTCTACGGTCTGGAAGGTTCCAACAACATCGTGCTGCTGACCACCGAGCGCTATAAGGAGTACCCCATGCTCATCCAGGGTTACGGTGCTGGTGCTGCTGTTACGGCTGCTGGCGTCTTCGCAAATATCATGTCAATCGCTAACATCTAAATAGTGTGCCGGGCGGTTCTGCCGCCCGGTTTCTGTTCCTTATGAAGCACATTATTATTTTGGGCGACGGAATGGCGGATCTGCCAGTCGAGCGACTCGGTGGGAAGACCTTGCTGCAATATGCCCATAAACCCATGATGGACCAGCTGGCCAAGGAAGGTCGTTGTGGTCGCCTGATAACCGTTCCCGAGGGTTTCCCTCCAGGTTCTGAGGTTGCCAACACCGCCATTCTCGGCTATGATCTTAATAAGGTATATGAAGGGCGCGGCCCCTTGGAGGCTGCCTCTATAGGCTACGAGATGGCAGACGACGACTTCGCCATCCGTTGTAATATCATCACACTGGAGGATGGTAAGATTATTACGCACAATGGCGGTAATCTGGAAACAGACGACGCCCGCAACCTGATAGACTATCTCAACGATCACCTTGCCAAGCCCATCAACAGTCGTGAGGGCTGCGAACGTGTCAAGTTCATCTGCGGCATACAGTACCGCCACCTGCTGGTCGTCAAGGGGGGCAACAAACATATCGTCTGTGCTCCACCCCACGACCATCCCAACGAAGAGTGGCGCTCCCTGCTGGTGCAACCAGACAGTGCCGTCAGCGATACTGTCGCTGACACCCACCGTCTCACTCCCCAGCAAACGGCCGACTTACTGAACGAGATGATTGTAAAATCCCAGGAACTGCTGGCAAAGCACCCCTACAACCTCGCAAAGGCTGCCAAGGGTGAGCGCCAGGCCAACAGCATCTGGCCTTGGAGTGGTGGCTACCGTCCTTCCATGCAAACCCTCATGCAACAATATCCGGAGATCAAGAGCGGTGCGGTGATTAGTGCCGTCGACCTGATACAAGGCATTGGCAAGTATGCCGGTCTGCGCATCGTCAAGGTGCATGGTGCTACCGGTCTGGCCGATACCAACTACGAGGGCAAGGCTGAGGCTGCCATCGAGGCGCTACAGGACGACGACTTTGTCTTTGTCCATGTAGAGGCCAGCGACGAGGCGGGGCATGATGGCGACCTCGAACTGAAACTGAAGACCATCGAGTATCTGGACCAGCGACTGATAGCGCCTATATATAATAAGGTGAAGCATCAGGATGTCTGCATAGCCGTACTGCCCGACCACCTGACACCTGTCGAACAGCGGGTCCATGTTGGTCAGCCCGTACCGTTCCTCATCTGGCATCGTGGCATCAAAGCTGACAGCGTCCAGCAATACGACGAGGTCTCTTGCGTGAATGGCAGCTACGGACTGCTGAAACTCGACGAATTCATGAAAACATTTATGAGCTTATGAAATATTACAGCACTAACGGTAAAGCGCCACTCGCCGACCTGCAGAAAGCGGTGGTTAAAGGACTGGCAGAAGACCGCGGTCTCTATATGCCGGAAGAAATATACAAACTGCCCCAGGCATTCTTCGACGACATGAAAGGCATGTCGTTCCAGGACATTGCCTACAATGTTGCCAGCAACTTCTTTGGCGAGGATGTCGACGAAGACGCACTGCAAGACTTGGTCTTCGACACCCTGTCGTTCGACTGTCCCATCGTCAAGGTGGAAGAGAATATCTATTCCCTGGAGTTGTTCCATGGCCCTACCCTCGCCTTCAAGGATGTCGGTGCCCGCTTCATGGCGCGCCTGCTGCAGTATTTCCTTAGAGTAGCCCCCTCGGGGGCAGTTGGGGGGTCAGTCAACGTCCTCGTAGCCACCTCTGGCGACACCGGCTCTGCCGTAGCCAACGGTTTCCTCGGCGTCGAGGGCATCCACGTCTACGTGCTCTACCCCAAGGGCAAGGTAAGCCCCATTCAGGAGTGCCAGTTTACCACGCTGGGCAAGAATATCACAGCCATTGAGGTCGATGGCGTCTTCGACGACTGCCAGGCACTGGTCAAGTCGGCCTTCATGGATGAAGAGCTGAACAAGCACATGATGCTCACCTCTGCCAACAGCATCAACGTTGCCCGCTTCCTGCCACAGGCATTCTACTACTTCAATGCCGTAGCTCGCCTTGCTGCCCTCGGATATCAGCCGTCAGACATCGTGATGTGCGTGCCCAGTGGCAACTTCGGCAACATCTGTGCAGCACTCTTTGGACATCAGATGGGACTGCCCATCCACCGTTTCATCGCTGCCAACAATGCCAACGACGTGTTCTACGAGTACCTGCAGACAGGACAGTACAACCCACGGCCTTCTGTTCAGACATTGGCTAACGCCATGGATGTCGGTGACCCGTCAAACTTTGCCCGCATCCTTAACCTATATAGCGGAAATGGTTCCCTGTCACCCGCAGAGACGCACCAGCGCATCACGTCGCTCATCAGCGGTGCTACCTATAGCGACGAGCAGATTGCCGACACCATGCGTCAATGCTACAAGGAGACTGGATATATCCTCGACCCCCACGGAGCATGCGGCTACCAGGCCCTGAAAGACAACCTGCGTCCTGGTGAGGTGGGTGTCTTCTGCGAGACGGCTCACCCGGCGAAGTTCAAAGAGAAAGTCGACAGCATTCTGGGCACCGACATCGAGATTCCCGACCGCCTTGCTGCCTTCATGAAAGGTCAGAAGCAGAGCGTGGCAATGAGCAAGGACTTCAAGAACTTCAAGGAGTACCTGATGAAACAATAGATGCATTATCATTAACGTTAGTATCATTCTCATGTTAAAACCATTAAACAAACACTTCGCTCCTAAGAGCGTTATGCCTGAAAAGGTCATTCAGTTTGGCGAGGGCAACTTCCTTCGTGCATTTGTGGATTGGATTATCTGGAATATGGACCAGAAAACCAATTTCAATGGTTCTGTTGTTGTCGTACAACCCATCGAAAAGGGTATGGTCGACTGTTTGAATGGGCAGGACTGCCTGTACCATGTCAACCTGCAAGGGCGAGAGGATGGTAAGCCCGTCAACACGCTGGAGCGTATTGACGTTATCAGCCGTGCGTTGAACCCCTACACTCAGAACGATGCCTTCATGGCTTTGGCCGACCAGCCCGAGATTCGTTTCGTTATCTCGAACACCACGGAGGCTGGTATAGCCTTCGACCCTGCCTGTCAGTTAGACGACAAACCTGCCAGCAGCTATCCCGGCAAACTGGTACAACTGCTCTATCGCCGTTGGCAAACGTTCAATGGTGACCCCACGAAGGGGTTGATCATCTTCCCTTGCGAGCTCATCTTCCTCAACGGCCACGTGCTGAAGGATTGCATCAACAAGTATATCGAACTGTGGCAGTTGCCTGCTGACTTCCAGCAGTGGTTCGACGAGTGCTGCGGGGTCTATGCCACCCTCGTAGACCGCATCGTTCCAGGTTTTCCCCGCAAGGAGATTGCACAGATTCAAGAGAAGGTGGGCTACCGCGACAATCTCGTCGTACAAGCTGAGAACTTCCACCTCTGGGTCATTGAGGCGCCAAGGGAGGTTGCTCAGGAGTTCCCTGCCGACAAGGCTGGCCTCCACGTGCTGTTCGTTCCCTCTGAAGAGCCCTACCACAAGCGTAAGGTTACGCTGCTCAATGGTCCGCACACCGTACTCTCACCAGTAGCCTTCCTCAGTGGTGTCAACATCGTACGCGATGCCTGCCATCACGAGGTTATCTCACAGTATATCCACAAGGTACAGTTCGACGAACTCATGCAGACACTTGACCTGCCTGTCAGCGAATTGGAGAAGTTTGCCGGTGACGTACTGGAGCGCTTCGACAACCCGTTTGTGGACCACCAGGTGACGAGCATCATGCTGAACTCGTTCCCCAAATACCAGACGCGCGACCTCCCAGGCTTGAAGACCTATCTGGAGCGCAAAGGCGAACTGCCGAAGGGTCTCGTCTTCGGTTTGGCAGCTATCATCACCTACTACAAGGGTGGCAAGCGTGACGATGGTGTCGAGATAGTGCCCAACGACGACCCGAAGATAATGGAACTGCTCCAGGGACTGTGGGCGACAGGCGACACACAACAGGTTACCGATGGTATACTTGGTGCTGAGTTCATTTGGCAGGAGGACCTCAACAAGATTGCCGGTCTCAACCAGATGGTCAAAATCTTCCTCGACCTCATCCAGGAGAAGGGCATGCTCGAAGCAGTCAAGACGATTCTGTAACAAGACGCCCTATTCACGATATAGCGGTGCACCCTACTCGGATGCACCGCTATCTTTTGTATGGTGTGCCAGTGTCTTCTACGGTAAGTCGGAGTAGTGCTTGCGTCCCTTGGCGTAATACTGCCAGAGCAGGGAGAAGGCACGGCGCTGCGGAACACGCTCCTCCGTGCGCGAAGCCTGTATCTTCCGTCGGTCAGCATCGAAGTCCTTGCGCCAACGCTTGAAGGCGTGACGGGCACGGAAGATGGCCTTGAAGTCGCCCCAGTTGCGCTTGAGAATCAACATCTCCCAGGCAGCAAGATAGTCCAGGAACCAGCGGACACGCATGACGTGGTGCAGCTCACTGTCGGGCAAGCACTTGTAGAGCATCGTCAGGTTGTTGCGGAAGTTGAGAAACGTCTTCATGGGATTCGACTTGGGCAGCGTGCCGCCACCGACGTGATAGACGTAACTCTCTGGCAGACAGTAGAGCTTACGACCACTGATGCGCAACCGCCAGCAGAGGTCTATCTCCTCGTTGTGGGCAAAGAAACGGCCATCGAGTCCACCGACATTCCAATAGTCCTTAGAGCGAATCATCAGTGCAGCACCAGTAGCCCATAGTATCTCGGTGGCATAGTCGTACTGTCCGTTGTCCTCCTCGACGGTCTCGAAGATGCGGCCACGACAGAAGGGGTAGCCATAACAGTCTATGTATCCCCCACTCGCCCCCGCATACTCGAACATATCCTTATTATATATAGAGAGCAACTTAGGCTGACAGGCTGCCACTTCCGGGTGGACATCCATAAACTCTATCAGCGGAGTGAGCCAGTGGTGGGTGACCTCGATGTCCGAGTTCAGCAACAGATAGTACTCGGCCTCTATCTGGCTCAGCGCCTTGTTATAGCCATCGGCAAAGCCCCAGTTCTTGTCGAGCACGATGGTCTTGCACTCTGGGAAATCCCGATGCAGCAGGTCAAGCGAGTCGTCTGTCGACGCATTGTCGGCGACATACACCGTGGCCTCGTCGCGCGAATAGTTGAGCACAGTAGGCAGATACTGGTGCAACATCTCGGCACCGTTCCAGTTTAATATGACGATAGCGACCTTATCCATTTTAATGCTTAATGATTAATGATTAATGCTGTCTTGTCATGGTTGAAGTCACCCAGACGGACCTTCATCAACTGGTTGTCGTATTCCTCACGTGCCATGGCGGCAGGCAACTCCACACGGATGTAGTTCTTGGTGAAGCCGTGCATGGCCTTGCCACGCGGCGCTTTCTCGAAGAGCACTTCAGCCTCGGTACCCTTATAGTGTTCATAGAAGGCGTGGGTCTTTTCGTCAGACAGCGTCAGCAGTCGCTGACTACGCACCTTCTTGTCTGCATCCGCCACCACATACGGTATCTTGAGGGCGGACGTTCCGGGGCGCTCAGAGTATGGGAAGACATGCAACTGCGTAACGTCCAGGTCGCTCAGAAAAGCGTAGGTCTCCTCGAAACACTCGGGAGTCTCGCCACGACAGCCCACCATCACGTCGACACCAATAAACGCGTCGGGCATCACCTCCTTGATACGGTGTATCTTGTCGGCAAACAGCTGGCGATCATAGTGGCGGTGCATCAGCTTCAGCACGGTGTCGCTGCCACTCTGCAGGGGAATGTGGTAATGAGGCATGAAGGCACGGCTCTGAGCACAGTAGTCTATCAGCTCATCGCTGATAAGGTCGGGCTCGAGACTGCTTATGCGGTAACGACGGATAGCCTCCACAGCATCCAGCGCCTTAACCAGGTCGATGAAGCTCTCTCCTGTCGTCTTGCCGAAGTCACCGATGTTGACCCCCGTCAGCACAATCTCCTTGCCACCTTCACGAGCAGCCTCCTCAGCCTGAGCCACCAGCGAGGCAATGGTCGGATTGCGACTGAAGCCACGGGCATAAGGAATGGTACAGTAGGTACAGAAGTAGTCGCAACCATCCTGCACTTTCAGGAAGTAGCGGGTCCTGTTGCCCCGTGAACAGCTGGGCGCAAAACTCTTGATGTCCTTTGTCTTCTCCGTCTTGCACTTCACAGCTCGTCCTTGGGCTTCGTTGCCCACGGCTGTGTCGCCTTCTCCGACGGTCGCGATTCCATCGCGACTGACAAACCCCTCAGACAGAAACTGCACCAAGTTAGCCTTCTCATTTGATCCCAGCACCAGGTCAACACCCTCAATCTTGCTGATGCGCTCTGGCTCCAGCTGAGCATAGCAACCCGTCACAACGACAAAGGCGCCAGGATTCTGGCGTACCAGTCGATGGATGGCCTGCCGACACTTGTGATCTGCCACGTCAGTCACCGAACAGGTATTAATCAGACAGATGTCTGCCTGTTCGCCCTTGGCGGCAGTCACCACACCCATCTCACTGAGCATTTTTGCAAATGTCGATGTCTCTGAGAAGTTCAACTTACATCCCAGCGTATAATAATTAGCCTTTTTCCCTTGAAAAGCGGATGAATCTATCATATATTAAATAAGGTGTCTGTATTTACGTGTACAAAGGTACGCATTTTTATCGTAATTTACCCCATTTTTAGCAAAAATTCAATTGGGTGTAATTTTTACGCAAAATTTAACATTTCGTAATTTGCTGATTTTAAGCTATTTGCGAAAAAGTTACAAAAACAGGCTAAAAAAAAACGCAAAAAAAGATACAACGTATCAAAAAAATGCCTAACTTTGCAGCGTTTTAATAAACAAATGATTGTTTTACAGATTTAAAAAGCTTAGAAAAATGAAGAAATTAGTATTTATGTTCGTTGCTGTTGCAGCTATCTCTTTCGCTTCTTGTGGTAACAAGACCGCTCAGGCTGAGGCTGTTGATTCAGATTCAATCGCAGTTGTTGATAGCGCTGACGTTGACAGCGTAGCTGCTGACTCTGTTGCTGCTGATAGCACTGCTGCTGAGTAATTCAAGCACGAACTCAAAAGAAATTGAGAGAAAGCCGTCGGATGTGAATCCGGCGGTTATTTTTTTGTCTAGTTTCTCTAGTTCTTCTAGAATTTCTAGAACTTCTAGATTCTCTAGATATTCTAGATTATCTAGAGTTACTAGACCTACAAGAACAACAAAAAAAATCCCGACTGCTTGGTAGCAATCGGGATTTCCAGTGTATAATAACTATGATTTGCTTTACAGCGGTTATTACTCTTCAACAGCAGCCTCAGCCTCCTCTACCTCAGGAGCTTCCTCTTCAGCGGCAGCGGCAGCAGCCTTCTTTGCGTCGGCAGCAGCCAGGATGGCAGCTTCCTCGTCGGCAGCAGCCTTCAGCTCAGCAGCGTTCTCGGCAACGACCTTTACAGGAACCTCAACGGTAACCTCCTTGTGGAAGTGAACCAGAGCAACGAAGTCACCAACAGTCTTGGCATCCTTCATGGTGATGATTTTACGATCAACCTCCTTGCCCAGCTTCTTCAGCTCCTCAGCAACCTGGTTGGCACCTACAGAACCGTAGAGCTGACCAGTAGCGCTTACCTTAGCGGCAATCTCCAGAGCTACACCGTTCAGAGCCTCTGCCTTCTTCTCAGCCTCTGCCTTGATAGCGGCCAGCTTGTGAGCCTGCTGCTTCAGGTTCTCAGCGAGAATCTTCTTAGCCATAGGACTGGCGATAACACCCTTACCCTGAGGAATCAGGTAGTTACGGCCATAACCAGACTTAACATTCACGATATCGTTCTTGTATCCCAGACCGATAATATCTTCTTTCAGTATAATTTCCATGTCTTGCGTCCTCCTTGTTTATTTCATCATGTCAGTTACGTAAGGCAGCAGAGCAATCTGGCGGGCTTCTTCAGGAACTCGGGATCTTTGTAGTCGATGTACTTGATACCGCTCTTCTTGAAACGGCAGTACTTCTTCTTCTTCGTGTCGATAGAAGGAGCGTTCAAATAACGGATTTCAGTGTCTTGCTGTGCCATAGTTTAAGCCTCCTCTTTTTTACCAAATTTGTTACGACGCTTTTCAGCATACTCGATGGCATACTTCTCAAGCTTAACTGTCTGGAAACGGATAACCTTCTCGTCACGACGGAAAGCAGTCTCCAAAGTCTTAATCACTGATGGCTCAGCCTTGAACTCTACGAGGAAGTAGAAACCTGTAGATTTCTTCTGAATAGCATAAGCCATCTTCTTCAGTCCCCAGGCCTCTTCGTTCAGGATCTCTGCACCCTTATCGGTCAGGACCTTCTTGAACTTAGCGACCGTTTCCTTTGTCTGTTCATCAGACAAAACGGGAGTCAAAATGAAAACGGTTTCGTATTGATTCATACTACGTTAATAAATTAAATAAATGTTATTTTTGCAAAATGCGGGTGCAAAGGTACAAAAAAATCCTGAAACCTGAAACTTGAAACACTAAAATTTCGTATCTTTGCAGCAAAATTAACGTTTTTATGAAGAAATTGCCCCCATATTTAGGTTTATTCCTTATTATATTAGGTACATTAGTACTCATTTCGACACGATTTGCCCCATTTTCCAGCAGCAACAGTATACTCCTTTCGGGTCTTCTGCTGATAGTGACGGGTATCGTTCTCTACATTCGCAGCATCAAGCATGAAAGTTATAGGCCGTAAACAAAAACAAAGATACGAAAAAAAAAGTGATTTTGGACTATTTAATACAAAAATGTTGGAGAATTCATGGAAAACGTGTACCTTTGTACGTTTGAAAAGAGATAACAACAAAGAAAATATGAAAAAGATTGCAATGATAGGCCTGATGGCTCTGTCGTCTCTGAACCTGTGGGCACAGGATAATACCTGGGAAAGACCTGAGGTTGAAGAGACTGAGGTAAAGGAGGAGTTGAAGGATGCCAAATACCTGAAAGGTGCTGTGACAGAGGTGAATGGCAAGGTAGTGTTCAACAAATACATCAACGCTCCTGGCAAGTCGGCTGACGAGGTCTACGACATCGTGAAGGCTTACCTCGTGAAGATGACGGGCGAGAAGAACCAGGAGATGGCACGCATCGTGGTGGACGACAAGGAGAAGCACGAGTTGGGTGCTACGTTCAATGAGTGGCTGGTGTTCAAGTCGAACGCCATCATGCTCGACCAGACCCGTTTCCTCTATGCGTTGAAAGTGCGCTGCAGCGACGGCAAGGCCGACATCACGATGTCGAATCTGCGCTACATCTATGACGAGGCCCGCAAGCCCCTGCACTATACCGCCGAGGAATGGATCAGCGACAAAGAGGCCCTGAACAAGAAGGGTACCCGCCTGCTGCCGCTGTCTGGCAAATTCCGTCGTAAGACCATTGACCGCAAAGACTTCCTGTTCAACAAATTCGAGAGTCTGCTGAAATGAGCCTGAAGGTAATCCGCAACTGGCTGAACCTCATCTTCATACTGGGAGCAGCCATTGGTATGTACATCTACTATACCGGCAACCGCGAGATGGGCACATATATTATTTTGGCCTCCATGATTATCAAGTTCATCGAGTCGGGACTGAGAATGATTAAATCGACATGAGTAAAAGAAGAAGCGTACTATACTTCCTACTAGCAGCCTGCATGACCACCATGCAGGCTCAAGTGTTTCAAGAGCTGGATGCCAACGGTAACGTCACTCAGAGCTATAATGCCGACGGCACCACCAACAACAACTTCAACCCTAACCGTCGCGACTCGCTGGGTAGCAACAAAGAGGTCCCCAAGGGTGTATGGGCTTGGACGGTAGACCGCAAGTTCGGCGACATAACCCCCTGCGAGCTGGACACGATGCCCCATCTGTACCAGAACTCCATATACAATACGGGACTCTACGGAGAATACAACTCACTGGGAAGCAACTATACGACACGCCTGAACCGTATCTTCATAGACCGCAGACCCACGAGTCAGTTCTATTTCGTAGACGGCTACGACTATATGCGCAAGGAGCCCGAGCAGTTCCACTTCCTGAACACGCTGTCGCCCTATACCAACATCAGCTACGACAACTGTGGCAACCAGCAGGACGGTGAGGACCATATCGATGCGAAGTTTGCCGTGAATGCCAACAAGCGGCTTGGCTTCGGCTTCGACCTGGACTACTTCTATGCCCGTGGCTACTACAAGAACCAGAGTCAGTCGCACTTCCGTGCCACGCTGTTCGGCTCGTATCGTGGCGACCGCTACCAGATGCATCTGCTCGCTCAGGCCTACCAGCACAAGTCAACGGAGAGCGGTGGTATCACCAACGATAACTATATCACGCATCCGGAATTATATACAGAACAGTTCACGGAGAACGAGATTCCTACCGTGCTGGAGAAGAACTGGAACCGCAACAAGTCGCAACACCTCTTCCTGAGTCATCGCTACAACATCGGCTTCTACCGCAAGGTGAAGATGACGGACGATGAGATCAAGGCCCGCCAGTTTGCAGCAGCATCGGCCAAGCAGCACGCCAACGACAAGAAAGACGGTGAGGACAAAGAAGGCAAGTCGCCCAGAGGCATGCGTGACAAGAAGATTGTCTCGGACGCTCCTGCTGGACGTCCTGCCGACGCAAAGATTATGGGTCGTGAGCCCGTGGCAGGCGCTCCGCAACCGCAACCCGCAGACAGTGCTCGTGTCAAGATTGACTCTGCCGAATCGCTCGACAGTGCCTTGGCCGTGCGTCATGAGGAGGATAGTCTGGGGGCTTTGATGAAGCGTGAATATGTGCCTGTCACCAGCTTCATCCACACCCTCGATATCAACAACTACGACCGCATCTATCAGGCCAACGCCACGCCCGAGAACTACTATGCCAACACCTATTATGATTTGGACAACGAGGGTGGTTCGACGGGTGAAGGCATGTACGACCAGTATAAGCTTACCACCATCAAAAATACCTTTGCACTGGCCTTGCTGGAAGGTTTCAACAGGTATATGAAGGCAGGTCTGAAGGGTTTCATCTCTTACGAGAACCGTAACTACCAGATGCCGGCCTTGGAGAGCGGAGCGACAGCCTACCACCTGGAGCGCCATACGGAATACGATCTGACGGTTGGTGGCCTGCTGTCGAAGACACAGGGTCACACGTTCCACTTCAATGTGGGTGCAGAGATTGGTCTGGCTGGTGCCGACCCAGGAAGAATGGATATGAACTTCAGCACCGACCTGAACTTCCCGCTGTTTGGCGATACTGTCAGACTGGCTGCCAAGGCACAGTTTACACGCCGTACGCCCTACTACTTCTTGGAGAACTACCATTCGAAACACCTCTGGTGGAACAACTCGCTGAGTCCTGAGACACGCACCCATCTGGAGGGTGTCTTCAGCTACGACAAGACGAGAACTACCGTTCGTGTGGCTATCGACGAGATACAGAACTACACGTATTTCGGCATGAGCTATGACTATAACGAGAAAGGACGAACAGCGCTAACGGCTGGTGTCTACCAAGAGGCTACCAACATCAATGTGCTGTCGCTGCAGGTGAAGCAGGACTTCACACTGGGCCCGCTGAACTGGGACAACATCGTAACCTATCAGAATGCCAGCATCAAGAGTGTGTTGCCGCTGCCCACGCTGAACCTGTTCTCGAACCTGTATCTGAAATTCAAGATTGCCAAGGTGCTGACGGTTGAACTGGGTGGTTGTCTGACCTACTTCACGGCTTACGAAGCCCCCGACTATCTGCCACAGATCAGTCAGTTTGCTATTCAGAAGAATGCTAACAGCAAGGTGGAGATAGGCAATTATCCCTTTGTTGATGTCTATGCCAACATGCACCTGAAGCGTGCTCGTTTCTTCATCGCCATGAGTCACGTGAATGCCACCAGCGGCACAAAGGCGTATTTCCTGACACCTCACTACCCGACCAATACGCGTGTCCTGAGATTGGGTGTTTCGTGGAACTTCTATAATTAAAAAGCTATAGAGATATGATGACTAATAATCCTTCGCTCGACCTGGTAGAATTCGTTGAGACGCAGATTCTGCCTCAGTATGCAGCCTTCGACAAGGCGCATAACATGGAGCACGTGACGCGTGTCATCCGCTGTTCACTGGATTTGGCGCGCAAGACGGGTGCCGACCTGAATATGGCCTATGTCATTGCAGCCTATCACGACCTGGGACTGTCTGGCCCCAGAGCAGTCCACCACCTGACGAGCGGAAAGATCCTGATGAGTGACGCCCGCCTGAAACGCTGGTTCTCTGCAGACCAGCTGAAGATGATGAAGGAAGCGGTGGAAGACCATCGTGCCTCGGCATCGCGAGCACCTCGTAGCATCTATGGAAAGATTGTTGCCGAGGCTGATAGAGACATCGAGCCGGAGACCGTTATACGTCGTACCATCCAGTACGGAATGGCCAACTATCCGGAGCTGAACGACGAGGGACATTGGCAGCGCTTCATGAAACACATGGATGAGAAATACTCTGTCAACGGCTATATCCGCCTATGGATACAAGGGTCAGAGAATGAGCGCAAACTCAACGAGCTGCGCGAACTGATAGCAAACCCCAAGGAGATGTACAAGGTCTTTGCCCGTATCTATGTGGAAGAGTTGGCATCGAAATAAAGAGATAAAGAGATGAAAGAAGAGAACGTCATACAAGACTCGCCACGTGCGTGGCTGCTAGCTGCCCGTCCTAAGACGCTGACAGGTGCTGCCGTACCCGTATTGATTGCTCTGGCATTGGCATGGGTTGACTCACGCGACTTCGTCAGCAATACCTTCAGTTGGACAGCTGCCCTGCTGTGTATGGCCTTTGCCCTACTCATGCAGATTGATGCCAACTTTATCAACGACTTTTTCGACTATGCACGTGGCAACGATGACAGCGAACGCAGACTGGGACCGCTGAGAGCCTGCACGCAGGGATGGGTGAAGATAGAATCTATGAAGCGGGCCATTGCCGTGACGACCTGTGCGGCCTGTACGGTGGGACTGCCACTCGTCTGGTTTGGTGGTATGGAGATGATTATGATTGGCATTCTCTGCGTCGTATTCTGCTTCCTCTACACCACACATCTTTCTTATGTAGGAATGGGCGACGTGCTGGTTATCATCTTCTTTGGTATTGTGCCTGTCTGCATCACCTATTATATACAGCTACACACCTGTACTTGGCAGGTATTCATCGCCTCGCTGGCTTGTGGACTGGTCATTGACGGCTTGCTCGTCATCAACAACTATCGTGATAGGGACAACGATCGCGAAGATGGCAAGAAGACGCTGGTAGTAGAGATGGGTGAAGAGGCCGCAGAATGGCTATACCTGTCGCTAGGTATTCTCGCTGTATTGGCAGGTGTCGTCTTCTGGTTGAACGGTCATATACTGGCATTCATACTGCCCTTCCTCTACCTGTTGCTTCATGTGCTGACGTGGCAGAAGATGAAGCGCATCAATCACGGCAGACAGTTGAATGAATGTCTGGGAGAGACGGCTCGCAACATGCTGGTCTACGGACTCTGCGTAGCCATCGGCCTGTTGCTTATCTAAGGAAATAATAGTAGATAGCCACGCCAAGGGCTATCAGAATCAGCGTGATGATGGTCTTCACCAGGCATGAAGCGATGCGCTTGACGACTAGCACCCCAATAATAATAAGTGCCAGGATAGCGAGATAATAAGTGAAATTTCCTCCAATCATTTGAATAAGTGTTTAAATGGTGCGGGGATAGTGGTTTCAAACTCCATAGGCTGATGCGTCCAGGGATGCTCGAAGCACAACAGCCAGGCATGTAGGCACAGGCGGTGCAACGGGTCATCGCCATTGCCGTATTTCACGTCACCACAGACGGGGTGACCCATATCGGCAGCATGTACACGAATCTGGTTCTTACGACCTGTCTCCAGCTTAAACTCCACCAGCGAATGGTCTGTGGTGCGGTCTAGCACGTGGAAATGGGTGATGGCCAACTTGCCACCATTGTCAACGGGTGACGAATAGGTGACATAAGCCTTGTTGTCCTTCAGCCAATTCTCGATGGTGCCATCGTCCTGTTCCATCTCGCCAGAGAGTACGGCAACATAACGACGATCATAGACTATCTGATGCCAGTTGTGCTCCAGCACCTGCTCAGTCTCCATGTCCTTGGCATAGACCATCAGTCCTGAAGTGTCACGATCCAAGCGGTGAACCACATGGGCTGTACACTTCTGGCGCGACTTCTTGAAATAGTCGTCGAGCACCGTCTTCACATTCAGCGACGAGTGCCCACCTGCCATCGACAGGATGCCAGGCTGCTTCTCAATGACGATGAGCCAACGGTCTTCGTAGACGATACGCACATAACGGCTACGGAAGGGCTGCTGATTGCGCTTGGTCTTCGAGAAGGCTACCTTCATGCCTGGTTGCAGCAGGTAGTCGAACTGTGTCACCGTCTTACCATTCACCTTTACGCCCTGTCCCTGTAGTGTCAACTTTATCTTGTTTTTCGTCTGCTTGACATTTGCCAACAAGAACTCCAACAGAGGCTGTTCCTCTGTCACCTGATAGTGGTCGTATTCACCTTGTGTATTTGTGCTATATCTCATTTCAACGGGCAAAGGTACAAATAAGATATTAAAAAAGCAAATATATTTTGTTATTTCGCGTACTTATTCGTACCTTTGCACCCGAAATTACGCTAGACTCCACTTTTTCATGTCCAATCACTCTCTGAAAAAACAGTTGAAAGTGCTCACCATCCCGGTATTCATCGAGATGGCGCTGGTGATGTTGCTGGGTGCTGTCGATACCGTCATGCTAAGCCGCTATAGCGATAATAGCGTGGCAGCGGTAGGACTCGACAACCAACTCATCTCGCTGGTATTCCTGGTCTATCAGTTCTTTTCGATGGGTGCTGCCATTCTCTGTGCACAGTACATCGGCGCAGGACTCAGAAAACGACTGGTGCAGGTGGTGGGCATGGCATTGGTGGTCAATCTGGTGCTAGGTCTGGTGGTCAGTGCCCTACTCTTTTTCTATGCTGAGCAGCTACTACAGCTGATGGGACTGCGACCAGAGCTGATGGATGACGGATTGGTGTATCTGCGACTGACTGGTGCGCTGTCATTCTTCCAGGCTTTGTCGCTGACATTCTCTGCCTCGTTGCGTAGTGCCGACAAGGTGATCTATCCGATGGTGGTGACGGGTATAGTCAATATTATCAACATCTTTGGCAACTACGCCCTGATCTTTGGACGTTGGGGATGTCCGCAGATGGGCGTCGAGGGTGCAGCCATCGCTACGGCAGCCAGTCGTGCTGTCTCCATGCTACTGCTAGGTGCCATCCATTTCAAGGTACATATCCCACGTTTCCCGCTCAGCTACTTCCGTCCACTGCCTTGGCAGGAATTGAAGAACCTCCTGCACATTGGCATTCCTGCTATGAGCGAGAATATCTCGTATAGTCTCTCACAGGTTGTCATTACCTATTTCATCAACCAGATCAGCAACGAGGCGTTGGCAGCCAGGACCTATTGCTTTAATGTCATCATGTTTGTCTTCCTCTTCTGTCTTAGTATCACGCAGGGTGGCGACATCTTGGTAGGACATCTGGTAGGTCAGCGACGGCATCAGGCAGCCTATGTGCTAGGCAACTATTTCTATCGCTGGTCGATGATTATCACCTTGACAGGTTCAGCGATACTGGCGCTTTCCGGACACACCATCCTCAGCGCCTTTACCGATAATCAGGAAATCATCGCCATGGGTGTGTGGGTCTTCGTCGTCGACGTGTTCCTGGAGATAGGTCGAACGTCGAACATCTTTGCCGGTAGCACACTACGCGCTACAGGTGACATCGTCTATCCTTTTGTTGTCGGTGTCATCTTCCAATGGAGCATCGCTGTCGGCTTGAGCTATTTTATCGGTATTCCCTTGGGCTATGGTCTTGTAGGCATGTGGATTGGTTTCGCTCTTGACGAGAATATCCGTGGCGTCATCCTCGTGCGACGTTGGCGGTCTGGAAAGTGGCGAACCAAAGGATTCGTCAAAGACCACGAATTGAGTGAAGTGGCCAAATGATTTGGCCATAAAGCTGGTGACTATCCAGCAGGACACGACGAGGATGTGGTGTGATGCTGGCATAGCGTTGACCATGAACGGTGAAGTGATAGCATGACTCGTTGCCCTGGTAGTCACGCAAAATATAGGTGAGATGATAGGGACGCTCCTCAGAGAAGCAGACAACACCTTGCTCGAAATTGGTATGCAGAATAGGCAGGCGCATACCTCTCTCACGGAAAGACTTCATATACCAGATACGCTTGTGGCGCCAGTGGTCGTAGTCTCCCCATTGGTTGACTTCCAACTGACAACTGACAGGAATGCTGTCGACATCGCTGCGGAACACCTCCTGGCCATCGACCAGCAGTTGCGTATAGCGGATGCCATAGTGATTATAGGTCTTCTCGCTATAGTCGTCGGCCCAGAGCGCAAAGCCTACCCTGCCCCATGCTGTGAATTCCCTTTGTACAGTAAACTCTGATCTCTGTACCTTCGTATCGGGAGCACCAAAGCCGAAGGTCTGTTTGGTGAAGCCGCCATTGAAGACGCCCTCGCCATCCATGGGATAGGCCATAAAGGAGTGAGCCTGTGGAGCAACGGTGTCAGCAATGATGCTAGCCAGCTTCATCAAAGGGTCGCGCATCACCCATGTCTTGGTGTCGTGAAGTTCCAGATGCAGATGAGGACCTGTAGAGTGACCCGTATTGCCACTAATGGCAATGAGGTCGCCAGCCTTGACGGGGAATTGTGTCGGTGGGAAAACCATTGACAACGTGTCTTTTCCTGTGCGTTGGAGTAAGGCTTCGTATTTATCATCGAAGCGTTTCAGATGGCAATAGACACTGGTATTGCCGTCAGGATGAGAGACATAGATGGCATTGCCGAAGCCATACATGTTGATAGTCAGACGACTGACATAGCCGTCGGCAATGGAATAGATGAGTTTACCCTCACGATTCTCTGTCTTTACATCAATGCCTCCATGGAAATGAAAAGGACGAGGCTCGCCAAAGTTGCCCGCAAGGACTATCTCGTAGTCGACGGGCGAAGAATATGCTATTGGCTCTTGGCAATCAGCCGCAGGTTCATCACCACACGACACCAATAGCCAAAAGCCAACAGCTAACAGCCAAAAGCCATCTTTTAGCATGCTTTAAAGCTCATATCGAGACCCTTCACAGAGTGTGTCAGGGCACCAACGCTAATGAAGTCGACACCCTGTTCAGCATAGTCGCGGATGGTATCGAAAGTGATGCCACCAGAGGACTCCGTCTCATAGCGGCCGTTGATTTTGTCAACGGCAATTTTTGTGTCGGGCACACTGAAGTTGTCGAGCATGATACGGTCTATGCCACCGTGGTCGAGTACCTGCTGCAACTCGTCGAATGAGCGAACCTCAATCTCAATCTTCAGGTCGAGGCCCTTCTCCTTCAGATAAGCATGACAGCGGTCGATGGCGTTGACAATGCCACCTGCAAAATCCACGTGGTTGTCCTTTAGTAGAATCATGTCGAACAGTCCGATGCGGTGGTTACAGCCACCACCAATCTTGACAGCCTGCTTTTCCAGCATGCGCATGCCAGGAGTGGTCTTACGGGTATCAAGCACACGGGTTTTAGTACCCTTCAGGTGTTGAACATACTTGTCTGTCATGGTTGCAATACCGCTCATACGCTGCATGATGTTCAACATGAGGCGCTCCGTCTGCAACAGAGAGCGCGTCTTACCAGTCACTACCATGGCGATGTCACCCTTCTTTACACGAGTGCCATCCTGCATCAACACTTCGACCTTCATGGTGGGGTCGAAACGATGGAACACCTCTTTGGCAACCTCTACGCCTGCCAGGATACCATCTTCCTTGATGAGCAGATGCGACTTACCCATCGCATCCTCAGGAATACAACACAAGGTGGTGTGATCACCATCACCAATATCCTCTGCAAAAGAGAGATCAATCAGTTTGTCTACAAGTTCCTTGACGTCCATGTCGTAGTTGGGCCTGTAGAAATCAATACTTAACATATACCTTTATTATTTGAGTTTTTTAATTTCATTCTTATACCAAAGTGCAAACCAGATAACAGCAACAGCGAGACAGGCAAGACCAATGTAATAGCCGGTATCGCCTAAGCCGAACATCTGCTTCGAGACAAAAGCATAGGTGGAGCAAACGGTTGTCATGAAGAGTGCTGGAATGAGTGTCACCCAGTAGCACTTGTTGTTGCGAACCAGATAAACCGTTACTGTCCACAGCGTGAAGACCGACAGCGCCTGATTAGACCAACCAAAATACTGCCAGATGGTATTGAAACCATCAGGATTCTCAATCTGCCAAATGAGCATGGCTATCGATAAGCCAAACATCGGGATACAGATAATCAGACGCTTTGCTATGGGGCGCTGGTTCAACTTCAGCCACTCTGCAACAATCAGTCGAGCTGAGCGGAATGCAGTATCTCCACTGGTAATAGGGGCAGCAACGACACCCAGCATGGCAAGAATGGCTCCCACAACACCCAACCAGTCGTTGCAAACGAGGTTGACGACAGCAGGGGCAGAGGTATAGAATCCTTTCTCAGCACCAGCAATCAGCTCGTAGCCTGGTGTGGGGTCGCCATAGAAGAACCACATGGAAACGGTAGCCCAGATGAGTGCCACCATACCTTCAGTAATCATAGCTCCATAGAAAATGGGGCGTCCCATCTTTTCGCTCTTCACACAACGAGCCATCAGCGGACTCTGCGTAGCATGGAAACCAGAGATGGCTCCACAGGCAATAGTGATAAAGAGTGCAGGGAAGATGGCATCGGTCCACTTCTCAGGTTGTGCCTCCTTACCCATATTATAGAAATTCGTCCACAATTCTGGCAGGTGCGGCATCTTAACGAACAGCACAACCATCAAGGCTGCTGCCATGAAGAGTAGCGAGAAGGCAAACAAGGGATATATCTTGCCTATAATCTTATCGATAGGCAGCATGGTAGCGATGATGTAGTAAACGAAGATGATGCCCACCCACATCATGGTCTCACCACCTATCGTGTGGAGTATCTCTGCTGGAGAATAGACGAACACAGTACCCACCATAATAAGTAATAACACCGTGAACACCAGCATGATAGCCTTTGATGCCTTACCTAAATATGCGCCTACCAACTCAGGCAGGCTGGCACCCCCATGACGCATGGAGAGCATGCCACTGAGATAGTCGTGAACTGCTCCGGCAAAGATGCATCCAAAGACAATCCACAGGTAGGCTGCCGGTCCGAACTTAGCACCCATGATGGCACCAAAGATGGGGCCCGTTCCCGCAATGTTCAGGAACTGAATCATAAACACCTTCCAGTTGGGAAGAACGATGTAGTCCAAGCCGTCAGCCTTAGCCACAGCAGGAGTAACACGGTCGTCAGGGCCAAACATGTGGGCCACAAATCGACCATAAAACAGATAACCCAGAATAAGAGCAATGAAGCTCAGCGAAAATGTAATCATTTTTAGTCTTGATAAATACTTTCGACTGCAAAAGTATATAAAAAATATGAATTATGCATTATGCATTATGAATTATTTCGTACCTTTGCAAGCAAAAAGTGGAAAATTGAAACGATTTCTTTACATATTCCTCATATTCTGTGCCCTTTCTGTCACAGCACAACCCAAATATGAAGTTCGTGCCGTCTGGTTGACCACACTCGGTGGACTGGACTGGCCCAAGAGCTATGCACATGATGGAATGGGTATTCAGCGACAGCAGGAAGATCTCTGCCGTATTCTTGACCAGCTGAAGGCTATCAACGTCAATACGGTACTGTTCCAGACACGTGTACGCGCTACTACCGCCTACCCTTCTGAGTTGGAACCGTGGGAGGGCAGCCTGTCAGGTATTCCTGGTAAGACACCAGGCTGGGATCCCTTGCAGTTTGCTATTGATGAGTGTCACCGTCGTGGCATGGAACTTCACGCATGGGTGGTGGCTATCCCTATTGGTAAGTGGAACACCATTGGTTGCAAGACCATGCGCAAATGGTATCCGTCACTGGTAAAGCGTATCGGCGAGGAGGGCTACATGAATCCTGAAGCCTATGGAACGGCTGACTATATCGCGAACATTTGCGAAGAGATTACCACGCGCTACGACATTGACGGCATCCATCTGGACTATATCCGCTATCCGGAAACATGGCGTGGTAAGATGCATCACGAGAATATCACACGTATTGTCCGTCGGGTCAACGAGCGAGTCAAGCGCTATAAGCCCTGGGTGAAGATGAGCTGTTCGCCGATTGGTAAATATAGTAACCTGTCACGTTACCGCTCGAATGGCTGGGACGCCTACAATCGTGTGGCTCAGGACGCACAAGGATGGCTACGTGAGGGACTGATGGATCAGCTCTACCCGATGATGTATTTCTCTGGCAATAACTTCTACCCCTTCGCCATCGACTGGCAGGAACAGAGCAGCGGACGAACCATCGTATCGGGTCTAGGTACCTACATGCTGCACCCATCAGAACGCAACTGGCCGTTGGCAGAGGTTAAGCGCCAACTCAGCGTGACTCGTCAGCAAGGCATTGGCCATTGCCACTTTCGCACGAAGTTCCTACTGGACAATGTGAAGGGCATCTATGACTACATGTTGCAGAACGACCGACATCCAGCACTGATTCCTCCAATGACGTGGGCACAGAGCATAGCACCGACAGCCCCTACGCAACTCAACGTGGAGCGTACACGTGGTGGTGACAATCTCACGTGGAGCGGTGCCATTGACCAGAGCGACGGCTCGTACCTATTATATAATATATATGCCTCGACAGAAGAACCTGTCGATATCACACGTCCAGAGAACCTGATAGCCACACGACAGAAGGCCTCGCAACTGAGCATCCATCGCCAAGCTGGCAACAAGCCCATGTTGCACTATGCTGTTACGGCACTAGACCGTTATGGCAACGAGAGTCAGCCGATTCATTCGGTGGATAAGACGACACCTGTTGTCGTGACGACGCTACTGGCGAACAACGGTCGCGTATTGACCGTTCCCCAGCGCAATCTCTTCGATGCCGACCTGTTGCTGGTCTGCGATCTGAAAGGACGAACGCTTCAGTCGTTTACCAATCGACCACAGATTAATATCAGTCGTCTGCCAGAAGGCATGTATCAGCTCAAGTCACTCCATAAGAAGGGGTACACCCATCGACTGGGACTCTTCACCATTAAACGAAAGTAGGAAAACATGGAAAAGGTGATACTGGGCATTGACCCTGGAACGAACATCATGGGATATGGCGTCATCAAGGTCGTAGACAATAAGGCAGAGATGGTGACGATGGGTGTGATCGACCTGCGCAAGTTCGGTGACGGCTATCTGAAGTTGGGACATATCTTCGAGCGTGTGACAGGCATCATTGAGGGCTATCTGCCAGACGAGATGGCTATCGAGGCACCGTTTCTCAACAAGAATGTACAGACCACATTGAAGTTGGGACGTGCCCAGGGTACAGCCATCGCTGCTGCAATACAGCGAGGTGTTCCTGTCCATGAATATGCACCAATGAAAATCAAGATGGCCATTACAGGCAATGGTGCTGCATCAAAAGAGCAGGTGGCAGGCATGCTGCAACGCATGCTGAAATTCGACAAGGATGCACTGTCGAAGTTTATGGATGCCACTGATGCACTGGGGGCCGCCTACTGTCACTTCATGCAGATGAACCGCCCTGAGTCACAGGCTCACTATAAGGGTTGGAAGGACTTTATCGTCAAGAACAAAGACAAAGTTAGCAAGACATGTCAAAAATAACCGCCATAGCAGGACGTAACGGCAGTGGTAAGACACTGTATATTGACCAGCTGAGAAAGCAGTTGGCCTCTGACAAGGTGCGTTATATCGCCTTTACCGACTCGTATGGCGTGAATGTTGACGGTCAGTACTATCTGCAGCTACGCTGGAACCAGCACGACATAGACCACGAGACCCCCACTGTAGGCGAACTGTTGCAACGTGCCTACCTGTTGGCTGGTGAGGACACGGCAGAACGCCGACAGATGCAACAACAGTTGTACACACTCTTCCACATGGACGAGTTCATGGATAAGTATATTATCACGCTGTCGAGTGGTGAGTTGCGCAAATTCCAACTGACGAAGACGCTGTTCTCCAACCCCCAACTGCTTATTATGGACAACCCGTTTATCGGACTGGATGCAGAGACGCGCGACCAGCTGAGAGACCTGTTGAAGCTGTTAGCTGAAGAACGGGATATGGACATCATGCTCGTCATGTCGAAGACGGACGACATACCGTCATTTGTCAACGAGGTAAAATGGATAGGTGCACGGGAAACTGTTCCATCCCACGTGTTAAGCGACAAAAGGCGGGAAGCGATTCTGTCGCTTCCATACACCGACAACGATTACGACTGTCAGCATGTCATTGACATGAAGAATGTCTCCATACGCTATGGCGAACGCACCATTCTGAAAGACCTCAACTGGACGGTACGCAATGGAGAGCGTTGGGCACTGTCTGGACAGAACGGTAGCGGCAAGTCGACGTTGCTGTCACTGGTATGTGCCGACAACCCACAGAGCTACGCGTGCGACATCACACTCTTCGACCGTCCTCGCGGTTCGGGTGAGAGCATCTGGGACATCAAGAAACACATCGGCTACGTGTCGCCTGAGATGCATCGCAGCTATAAACGTAACCTGCCTGCCATCCGCATCGTTGCCAGTGGACTGATGGACTCTATAGGACTCTATGCCGTCCCCAACCCGCAAGACTACGACAAATGTCGCTGGTGGCTTGACATGTTTGGTATCGGACACTTGGCAGACAAGCCGTTCCTACAGTTGTCCAGCGGTGAACAGCGACTGGTATTGCTGGCACGAGCCTTTGTCAAAGACCCACAACTGCTGATACTCGACGAGCCCCTGCACGGCCTGGATCTCTGGAACCGCAGACTTACCAAGGACGTCATTGAGACATTTTGTCAGCGTCGTGGAAAGACCCTCATCATGGTAACCCACTATCAAGAGGAGTTGCCCAACGTCATAACGAACAACTTATATTTAAAGAAACAGATATGAAAAAATGGATATTACTTGCACTGCTGGCTATTGCTACCACCAGTGTACAGGCACAAGATGCCTACAACGAGCTTCGTCGTAAGGCTAAGGCTACCGTCAGTGACCCTAAAGCCAACAGCGTAGTGAAACAAATCAGCCAGTTCAAACTTGATGCGTTGAACTACATGGCTATCAAGATGCAAGAGGAGATGCCCGACTCCAGCGTGTTATTCTTGGACAAGCAGGCCATCGCAATGGACAACTTCGTCAACTTCTACGTGGAGAAACTCATTGAGTCGACCAAGAAGCCCAACGTCCAGCAGGTGAAGATGATTAAGATGTTCATGGATGCCAGCTACTCCAATCCGCTGTTCAACGACAAGGATACAGAACTCGTGCTTAGCTACTTCAATAGTGCTGACAGCATGACACGCTTCTCGCTGGATACTGACTGGAGAAAGGCGGTGGCAGCGCTGGCTCATCTCTATGGTCTCGATAAATAAAAAGTATTGGCACGATGTTTGCCGTCATGAAAATTGTCAAATAGTAAAAATAATAAATTATAGTGACTAGTCAATTTTCATCCAAGGTATCTGAGGTCCTCGCATTCTCACGTGAGGAGGCTACCCGTTTGGCCAGCCGTAGTGTTGGTCCGGAACACTTGCTGCTCGGTCTGATGCGCAGCAAGGACGGGCCTGTGCTCAACGTGTTTCAGCGACTTGACATCAATCCGCAGTCTGTCAAGACCGCGTTAGAGACGAAGGTGCGCGAGGACGAATTAGGAATACCCATCACTACCTCTGAACTGGTACTCAACGAGAAGGCAAGCAACATCCTGAAGCTGGCTGTCCTTGAAGCACGTCTGCAGCGTACTACGAGAGTCGACGAGCAACACCTGTTGCTGGCTATTCTGCATGACCAGGCAGAGAATGGTGCCAAACAAGTATTGGAATTTAACAACATGAACTACGAAGACGTACTGACGCTATTCAGCGTGACAGATAATGTGAACAACGGTATCGGAATGCCTGAAGAGGACTACGAAGAAGAGGAGAGCCCTGCAGACAGCAATAGTGTGTCCAGCGGTTCAGCCGCTGAAAAGACAACGACCACTCAGCAGCAGAAGACCAAGTCGAAGACTCCTGTGCTCGATAATTTCGGTACGAACCTCACGGAGAGTGCTGCCTTAGGAAAGCTCGACCCCTGCATTGGTCGTGAGAACGAGATACAACGTGTCATCGAGATTCTGGGTCGTAGAAAGAAGAACAACCCTATCCTCATTGGTGAGCCTGGTGTAGGTAAGAGTGCTATCGTAGAAGGACTGGCAGAGATGATTGTCATGCATCGTTGCTCGCCCACCTTATTCAATAAGCGCATCTACACCCTCGACATGACGGGTGTGGTAGCAGGCACTAAGTATCGCGGACAGTTTGAGGAGCGCATGAAGATGCTGGTAAAGGAGTTGGAACAAAACCCCGATATCATTGTCTTCATCGACGAGATACACACCCTCATCGGAGCTGGTAGCACACCTGGAAGCATGGATGCTGCCAACATCCTGAAACCCGCATTGGCACGAGGAACCATCCAGTGCATTGGTGCTACGACACTCGACGAATACCGTAACTCGATAGAGAAAGACGGTGCTTTGGAGCGTCGTTTCCAGAAGGTACAGGTAGAGCCGACCACCAATGAGCAGACCCTCGAGATACTGCGCAATATCCGTGGTCGCTACGAATATTTCCATCACGTCAACTACACAGATGCAGCACTGGAGGCATGTGTCAAATTGACAGCCCGCTACGTCAGCGACCGCTTCATGCCCGACAAGGCCATCGATGCCCTTGACGAAGTAGGCTCTCGCGTTCATCTGCAGACGGCCAATGTTCCTCCTGAGATTACGGAGAAGGAGGCGGAAATCAAAGACGTCAAGGAGAAGAAGCAAGAGGCTGTGGGTAACCAGAACTTCGAACTGGCTGCCAGCTATCGCGATCGCCAGACACAGTTGGAGCGCGAATTGCAGGAGCTGAACAAGAAATGGCAGGATGGCGAGGTGGATATTCGTCAGACTATCACAGAGAAAGAGGTGGCTGATGTCGTCAGCATGATGACAGGTATACCCGTACAACGTATGGCTCAGGAAGAAGGCATCCGTCTGAAGGGTATGGCCCAGGAGCTGAAACAACACGTCATTGCTCAGGATAAGGCTATCGACAAGATGGTAAAAGCCATCCAGCGCAACCGCGTAGGACTGAAAGACCCCAACCATCCCATCGGTGCCTTTATGTTCCTTGGTCCTACGGGTGTCGGCAAAACCTATCTCGCCAAGAAACTGGCAGAGTTTATGTTTGGTTCTACCGATGCCTTGATACGTATCGACATGTCGGAATATACGGAGTCGTTCAACGTCAGCAGACTCATTGGAGCACCTCCAGGATATGTAGGCTACGAAGAAGGTGGCCAGCTGACCGAACGTGTTCGCCGTCATCCCTACTCTATTGTTCTGCTCGACGAGATTGAGAAGGCTCACGGCAACGTCTTCAACCTGTTGCTACAGGTATTGGACGAAGGCAGACTGACAGATGGCAACGGCCGCTTTGTAGATTTCCGCAATACGGTTATCATCATGACCTCCAACGCTGGTACACGCCAGTTGAAGGACTTCGGACGTGGCGTAGGCTTCAATGCGGGTTCTTCGTCAGCCTTGATGCTCAACGAGCAAGACAAGGAGCATGCACGTCAGATTGTGCAAAAGGCATTGTCCAAGCAGTTCTCGCCAGAATTCCTTAATCGTCTGGATGAGATTATCACCTTCGACCAGCTCGACCTCAATGCCATCAAGCAAATCATCGATGTGGAATTAAAGGGGCTTTACAAACGTATCGCCGATTTGGGCTACACCATTGATTTGTCTGACGAGGCCAAAGCGTTTGTCGCTGAGAAGGGTTATGATGTACAGTTTGGCGCCCGTCCACTCAAGCGAGCTATACAGACATATATTGAGGATGGAGTCTCCGAACTCATCGTCAATCAAGACTTGCAAGTGGGCAGTACCATCCATATTAATAAGGTACAAGAGAAAGAAGAGTTGTCGTTCACCACAGCGTGAGCGACAATTTTTTTGTAATCGCACACACAAAGAACGAAAGAATTGTTGTTATCGGACACAGCTAAACAGTGTCATTTTGTCGTTTTCTCTTGATTTAAATCAATTAAATGACAAAAAGTAATTGTTTTTATTAAAAAAGTAACAAAATGTTTGGTAGTTCTGTGTTTTTGGTTTAATTTTGCAAGCGAAATACAAATAACACATTGTTTCAATAGTATAATAACTCAAAAAGTAAAAAGATTATGAATGCAGCAAAAGTTGTAGAAGATCTGAAACAGAGATTTCCCAACGAGCCGGAGTACATCCAGGCAGTAAGTCAGGTACTTCCCACCATCGAGGAAGAGTACAACAAGCACCCCGAGTTTGAAAAGGCCAACCTCATCGAGCGCCTTTGCATCCCCGATCGTGTTTGTGAGTTCCGCATCACATGGGTTGACGATAAGGGTAACGTACAGACCAACATGGGTTATCGTATTCAGCACAACAACGCCATTGGCCCGTACAAAGGTGGTCTCCGCTATCACAAGAGTGTAAACCTGGGTATTCTGAAGTTCCTCGCTTTCGAGCAGACCTTCAAGAACTCTCTGACAACACTTCCTATGGGTGGTGCTAAGGGTGGTTCAGACTTCTCTCCCCGTGGCAAGAGCGACGCTGAGGTAATGCGTTTCTGCCAGGCATTCATGAACGAACTGTATCGCGTAATCGGTCCTGATGAGGACGTTCCTGCTGGTGATATCGGTGTCGGTGGCCGTGAGGTTGGTTACCTCTTCGGACAGTACAAGAAACTCACTCACCAGTTCCAGGGTGTGCTGACCGGTAAGGGTCTCTCTTTCGGTGGTTCACTGATCCGTCCTGAGGCTACTGGTTACGGTTGCGTATATTTCCTGACCTCTATGTTGGCTACTCGTGGCATCGAGCTGAAGGGTAAGAAGGTGCTGATTTCTGGTTCTGGTAACGTTGCTCAGTATGCTACTGAGAAGTGCCTGCAGCTGGGTGCTATCCCCTTGACGCTCTCTGACTCTGATGGTTACATCTACGATCCAGACGGTATCGACTTCGAGAAGCTGGCTTATGTGAAGGAGCTGAAGAACGTTGAGCGCGGACGTATCAAGGAGTATGCTGAGGAGTATCCTAACGCTGTATATCACGCTGGTGAGCGTCCTTGG
>CADCAG010000043.1 GCA_902799355.1 uncultured Bacteroidales bacterium | reverse complement strand
CAGGATGGTCTCAGGATTCTCGCGCCACAGGTTGTAGCCCATCAGCATCAGTACGGGACGGATGCGCTTGCCACCCAGCGAGAGTACGTACTCTACGGGGTCATACAGCGACTTGGGTTTTCTCTCGTAAGGCAGCTTGGCGAGAAAATCGTTCACCAGCTTCAGGATTTCATTGCTTGTCAACATATCTATTATCTTTTATCTGTTATCTTTTATCTATTATCTATAGTTTGAACACTATAGGTATGCACACCTTGGTGCGGCAGGGCTGGTCGTGGTAGACGCCTGGTTGCCATTTCGGCATCATGTTCAGTACGCGTAGCGCCTCACGGTCACATTCCGTCGACAGCGACTTGGTAATCTTGATGCCTGTGATGCTGCCGTCTTTCTCTACATAGAATACTGCCACCACTTTGCCCTGCGTCTTGTTGTTCTTGGCCGCGGTGGGGTAGCGCAGGTTGCGCGTGAGCCATTTCAGGAATTCCACAGCGCCACCCGGATATTGCGGCAGGTCTTCTACGACGTGGAAGTTCAGCGGATTCTTCGGGTCTACCGTCAGCGGTGCCAGCGCCTTGTCGTCCTGCTCCTCTTCCAGCTCTTTCAGCAGTTGTTCGTCTTCGTCGCCCGTCTCTTCTTCGGCAACCTCTACCTCTACATCGTCGTCGACAATGTTGATTTTCTCACCCTGTTCGCTGGGCTGTTTCTCTTCCAGCTGAGTGATAATATCTTCGTTCGACATGGGAACCAGCTCACTCTCGTGCATCAGGTCGGTCAGGTCGATAGGGTCTATGTTGTCTGCCGACTCTTGCGAGTTCCACTCCAGCGCCACATAGAATACCGCCAGCACAAGGATGAGTCCCAGAAGGAATCCCGTCGCTCTGCGCTGCTCCATATCGGCCTGTGGTGTCTTCTTGATTTCCATTTCGCGTACAAATTCGTTGCAAAGTTACGAATTAGTGAGAACAATACAAAACAAAAGGCGACTTTTGTTTTTGATTTGTTTGGTGATAACGCAAAAACTCCCTATCTTTGCAACCCAAAAAACGAAAACTAAATGAGTGATATTTATGAATAAGGTAGTAATGATTACTGGTGCGACCAGCGGAATAGGTATGGCTTGTGCACGCAAATTTGCCGAGAACGGTGACAGACTCATTCTCACAGGAAGAAATGAAGACCGTCTGGCTGACATCAAGAAAGAACTGGTAGCGCAGGACGCCGACGTGCTGACGCTGGCCTTCGACGTGAGAGACCGCGAAAAGGCTTCGCAGGCTGTCAAGACGTTGCCTGCTGAGTGGCAGGAGATTGACGTGTTGGTAAACAATGCCGGCTTGGCACTTGGTCTGGAACCAGAGTATGAGGGCAACCTGGACGATTGGGAGACGATGATAGATACCAACATCAAAGGACTCCTGACGATGACGCGTCTGGTGGTGCCTGGCATGGTGCAGCGCAATCGTGGACATATTATCAATGTGGGCTCTGTAGCAGGTGATGCTGCCTATGCTGGCGGTAATGTCTATTGTGCTACGAAGGCAGCCGTAAAGGCGCTCTCCGATGGCTTGCGAATCGATGTGGCCAATACCTCTATACGTGTCACCAATCTAAAGCCTGGACTTGTGGAAACGAACTTCAGCAATATCCGTTTCCATGGCGACACGGAGCGTGCGGCCAATGTATATAAAGGAGTCAAGCCCCTTACTGGCGACGATATAGCTGATGTGGCTGTATATGCAGCCAATGCTCCTGCCCATGTACAGATAGCAGAGGTGCTGATACTGGCCACTCATCAGGCAAGTGGTAGCGTGATTGTCAGAAAGTAAAAGAAAAACAGCTAAGCCACTCGGCTTAGCTGTTTCTGTTCTTAGTAGTTCTCAGCCCTGACCTGGAAGTAAGACTGTGGGTGGTCGCAGACGGGACATACGTCGGGAGCCTTCTTGCCAATGACGATGTGGCCGCAGTTGGCGCATTGCCAGATGACGTCGCCGTCCTTAGAGAAGACACGCTCGTTCTTCACATTGTCCAACAGCTTGCGGTAGCGCTCCTCGTGAGCTTTCTCGATAGCTGCTACGCCCTCGAACTTCTCGGCAATCTCTGTGAAACCCTCTTCGCGAGCCTCACGAGCCATGCGGGCATACATATCTGTCCAGCTTTGGATGCCCAGTAGGTGTACTTGTTGCGGGCCATTGACTCTCCTGCAAATGCTTCCTGCAGGTTCTTTTCTGTTTTTGTTCCTTTCAGATCTTTCATAGGTTTGTATTTGTTTAGTGAATAAATAAAATCATGGATGGCAGCAGGTGAACTGCTGCTGACCGCTACAGGCTGATCTCGCCACGGATGCACTGGTTCATGTAGTAGCGCACCTGTTCCGGGTCGTTGTAGTGTGACTGCAGGAACATCAGTTTGGTAACGGCACTCTCGACAGTGGAGTCGTAGCCGCTGACCACGCCAGCCTCCTTCAGCTGGAAGCCCGTATCGTAGCGGTCCATCTCTACACAGCCTTGCAGACACTGGCTGATGTTGACGATGACCTTGCCATTACGCGTACCTTCTTTTAATGCGTTGAGCAGCCACGGGTTCTGGGGCGCGTTGCCACTGCCAAAGGTGCGCATGACGATAGACTTCAGGTTGGGCGTGTGGATGATGTGGCGGATGAGGTCTTCACGCACACCAGGGAACAACGAGAAGATAATGACGTTGTTGTCCAGGCGGTAGTGGGGCACCATGGGCTTCTGCCAGTCGGGCTGCAGCATGCGGTGGCGGTGGTAGACGATGTTGACGCCAGCATCGACGAGGTGGGGATAGTTGAACGACTCGAAGGCGTTGAACTCCTCAGCACTCTGCTTGGTGGTACGGTTGCCACGCAACAGGTGACCATTGAAATAGATGCCAACCTCTGGCACCATGGCATGGCCATCGGCATCCTTGGTGGCTGCAATCTCGATAGAGGTGATGAGGTTCTCCTTACCGTCGGTGCGCAGCTGTCCGATGGGCAGCTGGGAACCTGTGAAGATGACTGGCTTGGTCAGATTCTCCAACATGTAGGAGAGGGCAGAGGCCGTATAGGCCATCGTGTCGGTGCCATGCAGCACGACAAAGCCGTCGTAGTCGTCGTAGTGGTCGGCAATGACGTGCGACAGGTCTGTCCACAGCCGTGGCGACATGTCGCTGGAGTCGATGGGCGGATTGAACTGGTAGGTGGCAATCTCCGTATCAAACTGGTTCAGTTCGGGCACGTTCTGTAACAGGTGCTGGAAGTCGAAAGGCTCCAAGGCACCCGTCTGTGGATTGCGGTTCATACCGATGGTTCCACCCGTATAGATGAGTAATACTCTGTTTTGCATGTCGCAAAGATAAGAAGAAAAAGTGAGATAAGGAAACGTTTACGTCATTTTTCTGCAAAAAATAAAAGAACTTACCTCAGAAATGAAAAATATTTGCTACTTTTGCAGAAGAATTACGAATATCACTAAAACGACAAATATCAAAAAGACTATGAAGCAATTCAATGACAAGAACTTCGTACTCGACAACGAGGTAGCACAGGACCTGTTTCACAACCATGCGGCCAAGATGCCCATCATTGACTACCACTGTCACCTGAATCCAGAGATGGTGGCCAACGACCATCGTTTCAAGAGCATCACCGAGTTGTGGCTGGGTGGCGACCACTATAAGTGGCGTGCCATGCGTACCAACGGCATCGAGGAGAAATACATCACTGGCAAGGATACCTCTGACTGGGAGAAGTTTGAGAAGTGGGCCGAGACCGTTCCCTATACGTTGCGCAACCCGCTGTACCACTGGACGCACTTGGAGCTGAAGACGGCTTTCGGTATCGATAAGCTGCTGTCGCCCAAGACTGCCCGTGAGATCTTTGACGAGTGTAACGAGAAGCTGCAGAAGCCTGAGTTCTCGGCACGTGGACTGATGAAGCACTACAACGTGGAGTGCGTCTGCACCACCGATGACCCTGTTGACGACCTGCACAACCACATTGAATATGCCAAGCACAAGGCTGCTGACGACCCCATGATGTTCCCCGCATGGCGTCCTGACAAAGCCATGAATATCGAGGCGGCAGATTTTGCCGACTATGTTCACCAGCTGGAGCAGGTAAGTGGTGTCACCATTACCAAGTTTGCTGACATGGTCGACGCCTTGAAGAGCCGTCATGACTTCTTTGCTGCCAACGGTTGTAAGCTCAGCGACCACGGTCTTGAGGAATTCTATGATGAGGAGTACACCGATTCGCAGATTGAGACCATCTTCGAGAAGGCTATGCGTGGCCAGCAGATGTCGAAACTGGAAATCCGCCAGTTTAAGAACTGCTTCCTGACCGTGATGGGCGAGATGGATGCCGACAGCGACTGGACGCAGCAGTACCACTATGGTGCCATCCGTAACAACAATACCAAGATGTTTAATATGGTGGGTGCTGATACTGGTTTCGACTCTATTGGTGAGTTCAATACCGCCAAGGCTATGTCCAAATTCCTTGATAAGCTGAACTCTGAGGATAAGCTCACGCGTACCATTCTGTATACGCTGAACCCCTGTGCCAACGAAATGATTGCTACCATGCTCGGCAACTTCCAGGGTGGTGAGCCTGGCAAGATACAGTTTGGCTCGGGCTGGTGGTTCAACGACCAGAAGGACGGCATGGAGCGCCAGATGAACGCTCTGTCCGTACTGGGTCTGCTGAGCCGCTTTGTTGGTATGCTGACCGACAGTCGTTCGTTTGTGAGCTATCCGCGTCATGAGTATTTCCGCCGCATCCTCTGTAACATGCTTGGAAACGACGTGGAGAAGGGCCTGCTGCCAGACGACCGTGAACTGCTTGGAAAGATGGTTGAGGACATCTCTTACAACAACGCTCGTAGATATTTCAAGTTCTATTAATAAAAAAAATCGGCTATTCTGCATGGGATAGCCGATTTTTTTTTACCTTTGCAGCCAGAAATAATAATAAGTATACAAATAATATGTGTGGAATAGTAGGATATATCGGTAAGAAGGAAGCTTATCCCATACTGATAAAAGGTCTCCGAAGACTGGAATACCGAGGTTATGACTCAGCAGGTGTTGCGCTGATTAACAACGAAGGTAACCTGAATGTTTATAAGACGAAAGGTAAGGTTGACAATCTGACAGAATACTGTAGTGACAAGGACATCAGTGGCTGTGTGGGTATTGCCCATACCCGTTGGGCTACTCATGGTGAGCCTTCCAGCCGTAATGCCCATCCTCACTATTCACAGTCGCACAACCTGGCCATCATTCATAATGGCATCATCGAGAACTATGCCGACATCAAGCAGAAGTTGATAGAGAAGGGTGTGACCTTCCAGAGCGATACCGACACCGAGGTGCTGGTACAGTTGGTGGAATACGTAATGCTCAAGAAGCAGATTTCGCTGTTAGAGGCTGTTCAGGTTGCCCTCTATCAGGTGATTGGCGCCTATGCCATTGCCATTGTCGACAAGCGCGACCCCAGCCAGATTATTGCAGCCCGCAAGCAGAGTCCGCTGGTGGTGGGTATTGGCGACGGTGAGTTCTTCCTGGGTAGTGACGCCAGTCCTATCATTGAGTATACGGACAAGGTGGTGTATCTGGAAGACGGCAACATTGCTGTTATCCGCTTAGGCGAAGAGTTGAAAGTTGTCGACATCCTGGGTGAAGAGCAAGATTTGGCAGTAAAGACTGTTGATATCGACCTCGGACAGATAGAGAAGGGTGGCTATCCACACTTCATGCTGAAGGAAATCTTTGAGCAGCCGGAGTGTCTCACCAACTGTATGCGTGGACGCATCAATGTAGAGGGTGACCATGTTACACTGTCGGCCCTCATCGACTATCGTCGTCAACTGTTGCACGCTAAGCGCATCGTCATTGTGGCTTGTGGTACTTCATGGCATGCAGGACTCATCGGCAAACAGATTATCGAGTCGCTGTGCCGCATACCTGTTGAGGTGGAGTATGCCTCTGAGTTCCGCTACCGTAATCCGGTCGTTACCAAGGATGATGTCATCATCGCCATCTCACAGAGTGGTGAGACGGCTGACACGCTGGCCGCAGTACAGCTGGCTAAGGAGAAGGGTGCTTTCATCTATGGTATCTGTAATGCCATTGGCTCTTCAATTCCCCGTGCTACCGATACTGGTACATATATTCACGTAGGTCCTGAGATTGGTGTGGCCTCTACGAAGGCCTTTACTGGTCAGGTGACGGTGCTGACGATGTTTGCACTGGCACTGGCAGAAGCCAAGGGAACCATCGACCGTCAGGTGTACCTGAAGATTGTCAAGGGTCTGAACGAGATTCCTGAGGTCATCAAGGAGGTGCTGAATACCAATGAGAAGGTGGCTGACTTGGCTCGTACATTCACCTACGCCCACAACTTCCTGTATCTGGGTCGTGGCTACAGCTATCCCGTCGCATTGGAGGGCGCCCTGAAGCTGAAGGAGATTTCGTATATCCACGCTGAGGGCTATCCTGCTGCTGAGATGAAGCACGGTCCTATCGCCCTGATTGACTCAGACATGCCTGTGGTAGTCATCGCTACACATAACGCCATGTACGAGAAGGTGCTTTCAAACATTCAGGAAATCAAGGCCCGCCAGGGTAGGGTGATAGCTCTTGTCAGCAAGGGTGACGACACGATTGCCAAGATTGCCGACGAGGTTATTGAGCTGCCTGACGTGCTGGAATGTCTGGAGCCGTTGGTGGCTACAATCCCTCTCCAACTGCTGGCTTATCATGTAGCTGTTTGCAAGGGAAAGAACGTCGATCAACCCCGCAACTTGGCTAAGTCTGTGACTGTTGAATAAAAAAAACGGGCAAATATTTGGCGAAATGCTAAATATTTGCTACTTTTGCATATTGAATACAACTTAAAACACCTTTAAAGCCAATAGCAGCATGGAGCTGAATGAAACCTTTGAGTCCCAAATCAATCGAAGCGACTATAAAATCTTAATCGTTGACGATGTGGTCAGCAATGTACTGTTGCTGAAGATATTGTTGACGAATGAGAAGTTTCAGGTATGCACAGCTTCCAATGGAAATATGTGTATAGAACAGGCCAAGAAGGAGAAACCTGACTTGATCCTGCTAGATGTGATGATGCCTGATATCAGTGGTTTTGATACGGCTGTCATTTTGAAGAAAGACCCGGAGACACTGGATATCCCCATCATTTTCCTGACGGCTCTGAATAATCCAAGTGATTTGGTAAAAGGTTTCCAGGTGGGTGCCAACGACTTCTTGACCAAGCCTTTCAATAAGGAAGAACTTGTTATGCGTGTGATGCACCAGATACAGTTGGTGGCTGCTAAGCGCATCATCGTGCAGCAGAACGAGGAATTGAAGCGTACCATCAGCAATCGCGATAAGATGTATTCTGTTATTGCTCACGACTTGCGTTCACCTATGGCCAGCATCCGTATGGTACTGAATCTGGCTGTCAATGTGGTGTCACCCGATGTTGTCGGTGAGGAAATCTTCAATCTGCTTGATAAGGCCAACCGTGAGTCAGAAGAGACCCACGACCTTCTGGACAACCTGCTGAAGTGGACGAAGAGTCAGACTGGTCGTCTCAACGTGGTCTATCAGGATATCGACCTCGACGATGTGGTGCCTGGTGCGGTAGACATCTTCAAGATGATTGCCGAGATGAAGAAGATTGACCTGCAGTATCTTCCTGCTGAGGAGAAACTCACGGTACATGCAGACAATGATATGATTAAGACCATTATCCGCAACTTCCTGTCGAATGCCATCAAGTTCACACCAGAGGGTAAGTCCATTGAGGTGTACTACAAGCGTGATGGTGACTTTGCTCGCATCTCTGTGCGTGACCATGGTGTCGGTATTGCTGCAGATCGCGTTGGCAGCATCTTTAAGAAAGGTGAGACAACCTACGGCACAGGTGGTGAGGAAGGCTCGGGACTGGGCCTGCAGCTCTGTCAGGACTTCGCGCGCAAGAATGGCGGTGACGCGATGGTAGAGTCTGTCGAAGGTGAAGGATCAGTATTCTCATTCACAATACCTATTAAGAAATAAAAAAAGAGGCCTGAGCCTCTTTTTTTATCTCGATGCTTCCAAGTTCCTATTCGCTCTTGAACAAGTCCTTGATACCACCGATGCTTCCCAGCAGGTTCGTTGCCTCGTAAGGTAGGTAGACGGTCTTGGTCTTGTCGCCCTGTGCCAGCTCCTGCATCATCTGGATATACTTCTGAGCCAGCAGGTAGTTGGCAGGGTTGGTAGACTTACCCACAGCCTCGGTAATCAGTTCGATGGCCTTAGCTTCGGCCTCTGCCTTACGGATACGGGCCTGAGCCTCACCTTCAGCATGCAGGATGGCTTGCTGCTTCTGTGCGTCAGCACGGTTGATGATAGCGGTCTTCTCACCTTCTGATGCCAAAATCTCGGCGGCCTTCTCACCCTCAGAGGTCAGAATCTGTGCACGCTTGTTACGCTCTGCCTGCATCTGCTTCTCCATGGCGTTCAACACCGTTGCGGGAGGAATGATGTCCTGCAGTTCTACACGGTTCACCTTGACACCCCACTTGTCGGTAGCATCATCCAGTACGGCACGCAGCTTGGTGTTGATGGTGTCGCGAGAAGTCAGTGTCTCGTCGAGTTCCAGCTCACCAATGATGTTACGAAGCGTGGTCTGTGTCAGCTTCTCGATGGCGTTGGGCAGGTTAGAGATTTCATAGACAGCCTTGAAAGGATCTACAATCTGGAAGTAGAGCAGGGCGTTGATCTCCATCTGGATGTTATCCTTGGTAATCACGTTCTGCGAAGGGAAGTCGTAGACCTGTTCACGAAGGTCGATAGAGTTAGAGTAGGCATAGCGTCCGCGTGAGAGTACGACGATGTCCTTGGCACGGTCAATGAAGGGAATGATGATGTTGATACCAGGATTTAGCGTGGCGTAGTAACGACCCAGACGCTCGATAATCTTGGTTTCCGACTGTGGGATAATCACCAGTGCCATCTTGGCGAAAATAATCACCAGTACAACGATGGCAATCAATACATAACTCATAATGTCCATAATTCTAAATATTTAATGTTTAATGTTTAATGATCAAAGTGTCTCAACGGTAATGATAGTGCTCTCGCGTCCAATGACACGCACAGTGGTATCTACGGGGATGTCGTTGGCTGATTTGCTGACAGCCTTCCAGAGGTCACCATCGATTTTGACATAGCCGTTACCTCCTGCCTTGATGACTTCTGTGACTTTTCCCGTACGTCCTAACAGCGCATCGGCATTGGAGACACGGTTGGGGTCGTTCTTGTGAAGATAGCGCAAGGCTACAGGTCGAACGAATATTACGCTGAGTAGCGAGAAGATGGCAAAGATGAATATCTGCCAGTAGATGCTTAAGCCGAGGACCGCCGAGACAATGGCGAAGACGGCTCCAATGGAGAAGCAGATGATGAAGAAGTCACCTGACGAGAGCTCCAGGATTAAGCAGGCGATAGCAATAACAGCCCATACCTGCCACATGTTTTGTAAGAAGTACTCAATCATATCCTTATTATATTAAGTTGTTATTACGTCGTTCTGAAATTATATGGAGAGGATAAAGTCATCCCAGTCCTTGGTAGATCCTTTCTTGCCAAATACTTTCTGGTAGAGACGGCTACGTGTTGAGGCGATGCTCTCCTTGGAGTGTGCCGTCAGTATGGCAATGTCCTTTGGTTGCAGCCGGATCTTGATGAGCAGACTGACGTGGTAGTCTTGGTCACTCATGTTGTAGAGGCTGAACAGCTTCTCTGTGAAACCTGTATAGGTGTCGTTAACAATCTCCGCCAGTTCCTTCCAGTCTCCGTCGTCAAGACAGCTACCTTCATTCAGATATTGCTTGATGCGCAGATAGACTGATGAAGAGAATATCTGGCTTACATCCTGCCTGGGTTCGATGACGGCCATCTTCTGCATGGCATGAATGTTGTCAAGGCGGCTCTGCAACAGTTGTATCTTGCGGCGGTTGGCCTGCAGCACCATTATAAATAAGGTGATGTAGAATACGGTGCAGATGATGAGAAGAAACAGCTCACGGTTGGTCAGTATCATGTCGGTTCTTTGGTTTTGTTTGATGCAAAGGTAAGAAAAAAACTTATTCCTACCAAGAAAAAACGTTTGCAAAAGTGCGCAAGCAATGATTGCGAACTTTTGCAAAGCAATTCCGCTGCTATCTACACAGCGTAGACAACAGCGGAACGTAGAGAAAAACTATATGGTCTTATTTCTGTATAACTTTGATAGTCTTACCGTTAGCCATACGGACAATGTTGAGACCCTTCTGCATACCCTGCACACGACGACCGTCGAGGGTATAGCGGGCAATCTGCTCGTTGTTGGCGGCTGCATTCACGTTCTCAATACCTGACGGGTCAGCAATGGTAATGGGAGCCTTGGCTGCGTTGACAATGTGCTTCTCCTTGTCAACGATGAGAGCTACGATGAAGAGTTCAGCATTCTTAACAGCATTCTTCAGGGTTGTCTTGGTAGGCATGGTGAGTGAGTACTCTGCCTCCTTCTGCTCGCCAGCATTCATTACATCCAGTTTAGGAGCTTTGTTAGAGTTGCTTACATACGAGCTAACAAGTGCTACATCGTTGAATAACCAACCAGTGACAGATGATTTGCCGTACTTGCCACCATTTCCAAAAATGGCGAGATCTTCGGGCAACTCTGAAGATGAATACTGATAGTAGTAGTTGCTTTGGTTCCATGCAGTACCTGTACCTGTCAGACCGTCACCGATAACCACAAATTCAAGGGTGTATTCAGAGTTGTCGAGCAGTGTCTCTATCTGTGCTTTGGCATCTACCTTCTCTAGCTCTTCGTCGATGGTTGCGCTGACGTTAACCTTGGCTAGTGCAGGGATTGCCAGCTCTTCGACACAGTCAACGAGGATGTCATCTGCTGAACCATAGTATGGATCTATAACCTCGCCACGGTTGATGCGACACGATGGAGCTCCATCGAAATTGAGCTTTGCGTATCCAGAGGGAGAGATGTACATGGCGTCTGAGCTATTGTACTGGTGAATTCCGATGCCGACAAAGCGGTTACCGAATGCCTGGCGCATATTCTCCATACCAACCAAACCTCTAGGACACCAACCACAGCCGGTACCGGTGTACTCCTCAACAACGATGTTACGTTCTACCAATTCAGGCAGCGTATAAAGCGTGAAGTTGGCAGAAGCATCTTCTGCTGTGTTCGCATTGCCATTCACCTTAGTGATATTCAGCGTCTTGGCCTTCTGACCTGTTGTTTCATCAGCAGCTACTGTGATTTTTACTTTGCCAGTGTTGCTGAAGGCGATGGGGTTAGCAATGTCTGCATGCTGTTCTGCACCAGTTACACCATCAGTGGTGATGGTATAGTCGATGCTGCTTAGCGGTGTACCACCACCATTGGTGACAGCAATCATTGCAGTAGTAGATTCTCCCAATACTGAATATACCGGACCGAAATCAGCAGCAGTAGCATTATTTTCAGCAAAGGTTCCTTCAAGCAGAACCTGCAGGAAGAGTTTTCCGAAACCATTAGAATACAAATCACTCCAATCAGGTACGTTTTTCTCTGTCTTCAGAATGAGTGTGTTAATAGCGGGTTCTCCGCCGAACAATACTGGATAAGCGTCATTGGAGGTTGTTGCGCTTGTAATGGTAAACGAATAACCAACATAGATGCCGCTTGCAGGAATCTCACAGGGGGTGGGGAGCTGAATGTCTATCTGTTCCTTGCCGAGTTCTGATGCGGGTACGTCAACAAATTGCAATGTGTGACTAGCGTCAATGGAAGAAGGCAGACTAGATGCTACCCATACTTTTGCATCTGTGGCATGAGGAGCTACTAAGCCAAAACGAATGGCATTGATGGTCTTGCCTGCAGCAATCTCATGGTCGCCAGGAATGAAAATGGCACAGTGGTAAGTATCGGCAGCGCTGACACCTACGCTACTGGCGATATCGTTAGCAGATATGTAGCCCCACCAGTTTTGCTGTGTGTTACTATATTTGTACTTGACAGTAATTGAGCGACAAGCCTCACCAGAGAGTCCCTGATACTTCTTTGCCGAATAAGTGACTGTGCATTCACCATATTCAGTGGGAATCCACTCGGTCATAAGGTCTTTAGACTCTCCAATTGCCAAGGTGGCCTTTCCGTTAGGCTCGTAAGTGCCAGTTTCGCTATAGCTCTGACAGTTGGTGGGGAAGCACAGCTGTAGGTCACCATTGTCAATCTTGGTAATCTGTGCCTCAATAGCCACCTGACAACCTTCTTCTGCATTAACATTCTTGACGAAGAGGTTGCCTGGAAGGTTGATGCCTCCAAAACCGTCATCTACAACCTCTGAACGGTTAATTACGGCGCCGTCTTCAAAAACATTACCTTCTTTGTCAGTGAAGACATACTCTTGTGCTGATGCTGCAATGCTCAGCAGGCAGAGTGAAAGAAACGTAAAAATCTTCTTCATAAGCTGAAAAAACTAATGTGTTATTATTTAATGTGTACTTTTGTTGCTTGTTCTACGCCGTTGTCATTATAGACAAAGGCAACAACAGAGAGATTCTCTGTGTTCCAATCGCTACTAATAGCTTGTGTGAACTGCTTGGTTTTTTGTTCACCGGTATTCAGACTGATGACTTCTCCCCATGTACCATTGACTGGTGTGCGCAACACATGGTTGTGGACATAGCTCTGATTAGTACTGCCATCGGGCATCTTCTGGGTTGCCGTAATGCCGTCCTCCAATATCCAAACCTGCAGATTCCCACTATATTCGGTGCCAACTGCTTTCGTGTCAACAGTGATGTTAATCTGTCCTGATGCCAGTTGAGCCTCTAATATCATTTCAATGGATGAAGTGCGTGCGAGTTCTTCTCTTACTTTGGCTATCCAGTCGGTATAGTTTACGGCACCATGACGGTCTATCAGTCCTACGGGTTGATATTCCAGTTTCCAATAGTTGTAATATTCATCACCTACAGCTGTAGCCAGTCCTATAGCTGTGTTGTTTCCTGCAAAACCTAATGGACCTCCATGAATACCCACGGCAATGAAACGGTCACCATAAGCCTCTTGCAACTGTTCTATCACTTCTGTTCCTGTAGGACAGTTTACACACTTTTGCCCAGTAAAATCTTCAAGCAATACTGTGCGGACAACGTCTGAAGGATCATCTGTGTCTTGTGTAATGGGCTCCACATATATCAGTTGCTCATCCTCGTTGATGTGACTGCATGCGGCAACCAGTAGTGCGATACCTATTATATATATAGCTTTTCTCATCGTGATATTCAGAAGTTATAGTTATACGACAGCGTGAAACCTTTGGTGGCCGGCACATAGCGGCAGACACCTCCTGAGCAGTTATAGCCCGCACGGGTGCGGCCATAACCCAGCTGTACGCGGTGGGCTCCCGTATTGTAGGTCATCAGTCCCTGATAGTAGTGTATGTCTGTTACACCACAATTCCAGAGGTCACTGATGGTAAACATCCAGTGTGGAGCCAGTGACAGTTCGGCCAGTGCATAGGCCCAGTCGTGCTGGTCCTGACGGGTGGTCAGGTATTGCAGTTCTGTGCGTAACTTGGTATGGTGTGACAACTGCATTAGCGCATCAGCTACAAAGATGTTGCTGTGAATCATACCTCCTTCACCTTCAATGACTGTTTTGTTGTAGCGCTGGTTCATGTACATCAAACTCAATTTGATGTCGCGGGTCATGCGGCGTGTCAATTGCACGTTCAGGTCCTGATAGTATGTGTCATCGCCCCATTTCAGCCACTGATTGTCAATTGCTCTGACATACGAGTAGTTCAGCTTTACGTTCATGCCGTACTTGCCGCCCAAGACCGTCTTGCGGGGAATGTTATAGCCAGCCTCTAATTGATAGGCCCACTCGCCAGTAGCCAACTGTGTGGCGTAAGGGTAGAGGGCAGCCAGCGCGTAGGTGTGATCAAGGGTGAAAGCGGGTAGGTGGTTGATGAAAGCGCCTGTTCCCAGCATGTTACGACGACTGCGGAACGACATGTTCTCTGAGCGCTTGGCCTGTAACAAAAGGCTGATGCCTCGCTGTGAATAAGAGGTGGAGAGCATAGCAACCTGTCCGCTATGATAACTGTAGCCATTGTCGAACGAGGGGTCTTGTGTCTTATGAGCATATTCAACTAGCATGCTCCATGGCCCTTTGTCAATATTGGCACGGATGTCCCATGCATTGACAAACTTTGGCAGGTTATAGCGGTGTGTGGGGTCTGCAAAGATGTCCTCGTCCTTCTCGTATTTGTTAACCCACGAAGCGCCTATCGTGAGGTGGGTGTCGCTGTTCTGAAGTGTGGGTATCCACTCGTTGAGGACTACCTCGCCATCCAGTCCAGATATCAGTCCGCCATCCCACTTCCAATAGCGTCGCTGTTTGCCGCTTAGTGCTTTGAACGTAAGACCCTTAGCAGGACGTAATGTCAGGCGACCACCGAGCAAGGAGTTGTCGATACCCAGCGAGCGCTCTTCGTAAGTGCGCAGAATGAAACCGGCACCAAACTGTTCGTAGAAAGTGCCTGCCGTGAGTTCTGCACAGCCGATCTTTCCTTTTACCCAGAAGTGGGGAACACCCCAGCCTTTGAAGTCATTCTCAAAGCCCGGTAGTGGATGGTCCATGTACTCAAAACGCATACCAGCATCTACATGAGTGCTTTGCATCTGCAGGTCTACATAGGTGTTGGTGAGTACATCATCGGTTTTGGTAGCCCCGGTCTTTGTGTCTTCTTGAGGTATGAGGATGTCACTCTGTATGCTGCCGGAAAATGTGATGTCTTTCTGCTCTTGTGCTGAAACTATCAGACAGCATGCGGTGACTAGTGTGGTCAGTAGTTGTTTCTTCATTTTGTCAACTCGCGTACCTTATTAATAAGTTCTTCTTCAGCACCGTCGGTATAGCCGTTGTGCTTGTAGACAATGTTTCCCTGTCCGTCGACAATGAGTACGAAAGGTATCGTCTGGATGCCCAGTGCCCGTTTTAAGTCACTATTTGGGTCGAGTAGCACTTCGTACGGCCATCCGTGGTTGTTTACAAGAGGCTTGACCTTATTGATGTTTTGTGCCTGGTCAATGCTGACGGCATAAATCTTCACACCAGTCTCCTCCAGCCAGTCTTCGTAGACCTCGGCAATGGCGTCGAGTTCGCGATTGCATGGCTTACACCATGTGGCAAAGAAGTCAATGATAAACGGCTTGCCATTGTTTGATAGCGTGTCCGTTTGTACGCTCTGACCGTTTAGGGCCTTCAACGTAACAGCCGGCAGTTGGGCATGGAGCAGGCCTATGGAGGCTATCCATGCCATAATGGATAATGCAAAAATCTTTTTCATTAGTTATCGTCTTTTTTGTGTGTATTGTTCTTTCTTATAGCTGTTGCAGACGGGCAATGTATTTTCCGAGGATGTCGAACTCCAGATTGACAACGGAGCCGATGCGAATATCCTGGAAGTTCGTATGCTCCATGGTGTATGGGATGATGGCTACCTGGAAGGTGTTCTGCGTGGGGTTGCAGACTGTCAGTGAGACACCGTTGACGGTGACGGAGCCTTTGTCAACGGTGAAGTAACCCTTGCGTGCCATCTCTCGGTCTTCCTTGTATTCAAAGGTGAAATAGGTGGAGCCATTGGCGTCGTCCATGGCAATGCAACGTGCTGTCTCGTCAACGTGCCCCTGAACGATGTGACCGTCCAAACGACCATTCATCAACATGGAACGTTCGATGTTGACCTTGTCACCCACCTGCAACAGTCCAAGATTGGTGCGGTCGAGAGTCTCCTTCATGGCGGTGACGGTGTAGTTGTTATTGTCAATACTAACCACGGTAAGGCATACACCGTTATGTGCCACACTTTGGTCAATACTCAGCTCGCCAACAAATGAGCAGGTCAGCGTGAAATCAATATTGTCACGGTCTTTCTTAATAGCTACAACGGTAGCAAACTCCTCAATGATTCCAGAAAACATATTGCTAATTTCTTTTCTCCTTATTAATATATATAAAAGAAAAGGGTGCCGCCCGGTGATGTGATGAAAACTCCTTTGTTAAAAGATTTGAGCACCCTCCGTCGTTGTAATCCACCGGCCTTTCGGCTTAGAATTGTGGCCCGCCATTGACAAGAGAAGTCAGCTCGGTTTTCGATGTAATTTGATGAGTATCCCGATCGAACCGGCACAGCTCCCTGTTCTGTTTGCAAAGATACGAAAAAAAAATGAGAGCGCAATGCTTCGCCCTCATTTTTTTTAGGTGTGATATGCAATTTTTCTTAATATGCAAAGAGAGGATAGTTCTTCATCGTCTCGTTGACCTCGCCACGTACCTTAGCGATGACCTGCTCGTTCTCAGGATCGTTGAGTACTTCCTCAATCCAGGCGGCAATCTGAATCATCAGGTCTTCCTTGGCGCCGCGGGTTGTGATGGCGGGAGTACCCAGACGGATACCAGAGGTCTGGAAAGCTGAACGGCTGTCAAACGGAACCATATTCTTGTTGACTGTGATATCTGCAGCAACAAGGGCATTCTCAGCAACCTTACCAGTCAGGTCGGGATACTTAGAACGCAGGTCGACAAGCATAGAGTGGTTGTCGGTACCACCGCTGACGATACCGAAGCCACGCTTTACCAGCTCCTCAGCCAGCACGGCAGCATTCTTCTTTACCTGCTTAGCCCACTCCTTGAACTCGGGCTTCAGTGCCTCACCGAAGGCGACAGCCTTCGCTGCGATGACGTGCTCCAGAGGACCGCCCTGCTGTCCAGGGAATACGGCGCTGTTCAATAGTGCAGACATCTTCTTGACAACACCCTTCGGAGTGGTGTAGCCCCAAGGATTGTCGAAGTCCTTACCCAGCAGGATGATACCTCCACGAGGACCACGCAGGGTCTTGTGAGTGGTAGAGGTAACGATGTGAGCGTACTTGACGGGGTTTTCCAGCAAGCCGGCAGCAATCAGACCAGCGGGGTGGGCCATGTCAATCATCAGCAGAGCACCTACCTTGTCGGCAATCTCACGCATACGCTTGTAGTCCCACTCGCGACTGTAGGCAGAACCACCACCGATAATCAGTTTGGGCTTGTGCTCAAGGGCCAGACGCTCCATCTCGTCGTAGTCGACGCGACCAGTCTCCTTATTCAGATTGTAACCTACGGGCTTGTAGAGAATACCCGAGGTGTTGACGAGCGAACCGTGTGACAGGTGACCACCGTGATCCAGGTTCAGACCCATAAAGCAGTCGCCGGGCTTCAGTACGGCCAGCAGCACGGCAGCATTAGCCTGTGCACCAGAGTGAGGCTGTACGTTGGCATACTCGGCACCAAACAGCTTGCATACGCGGTCAATAGCCAGCTGCTCTACCTTGTCAACGACCTGACAGCCGCCATAGTAGCGGTGGCCAGGATAACCTTCCGCATATTTGTTGGTAAGGTAGCTGCCCATGGCTTCCATGACCTGGTCGCTAACGAAGTTCTCACTGGCAATGAGCTCGATGCCCTTCAGCTGACGCTGGTGCTCCTGCTCAATCAACTCAAAAATCTGATTGTCTCTTTCCATTGTTTATACTGTTTTTGATTGGGGATGATCGAAATGCGCTGCAAAAGTAGCTAAAAAATATGGTTTTACCAAATCTTCCAGTCATAAAAAGTAGGACTAAACGAGTTCTACCTTGTTGATGTCCTGTTCTTTCTCACAGTAGTGACAGGTCAGCAGACCGTTCTCTACGTGGAAGAGCGTCTTCATGGGTTCATTGTTGGTGATGCACTTGGGGTTGTTGCATTTTACGATGCCACGAATCTCTGCAGGGGTCTCTACGGTTTTTTTCTCTACGACCTCATAGTCACGGATGATGCTGAGGATAACCTTCGGAGCTACTACGGAGAGACGGGATATTTCATCGTCTGTAAAAAACTTGTCAGACACCTTGATGATGCCTTTGCTGCCTACCTTCTGTGATGGGTAGTTAAAACCAATGGTCACGGGGGTGTTCAGGTCGAAAAGTCCGAGGAGACTGGCTACCTGGTAGGTTTTGTTGGTGGGTATGTGGTCTATGACGGTGCCTTGCTCGATGGCGGCAACCAAACGTTCTTTCTTGTTCATAATCTTCTTCGTTATGACGTTATATCGTTATTACGGTATTATGAAATGATAGTTTTATCATTCTTGATTTCGTCGAGGCTGATGCCCAGCACGTCGCAGAATATGGCCTCACGGGCAAAGAGTCCGTTGCCGGCCTGCTGGATGTAGTAGGCGTGAGGATTCTCGTCGACATCGTATGCTATCTCGTTGACACGGGGTAGCGGGTGGAGAATCTTCATGTTGGGCTTGGCCAGACGTAGCATGTCGTTATTGAGCACATAGACGTTCTTGACGCGCTCGTACTCCATCAGGTCGCTGAAACGCTCCTTTTGCACGCGCGTCATATATAAGATGTCGGCATCGGCAATGACTTTCTCGTTGAAAGCGGTATGCTCGGTATACTTGATGCCGTGCTCCTTGCAGTAGAGCTTATACTCCTGTGGCATGGCTAACTCTTTGGGCGCTACAAAATGGAAGGTGGGATTGAAGTGACGCATGGCCATAATCAGTGAATGGACTGTACGGCCGTACTTCAGGTCACCCACCAGATATATATTAAGGTTCTCTAAAGTTCCTTGGGTCTTGTAGATGGAATAGAGGTCGAGCATACACTGTGAAGGATGCTGATGGGCACCGTCGCCGGCATTGACGATAGGTATCTCGGTGACCTCGGACGCATATTGCGCAGCACCTTCGATGAAGTGGCGCATCACGATGACGTCGGCATAATTAGCTACCATAGAAATCGTGTCTTTCAGCGTCTCCCCCTTAGTGCCACTCGTAATCTTCGGATCGGCAAATCCGATGACGCGGGCGCCTAAGCGGTTGGCGGCAGTCTCAAAGCTGAGGCGGGTTCGGGTTGATGGTTCGAAAAATAAGGTGGCAACAACCTTGCCTTTTAATAGTTCGCGGTTGGGGTGCCGTTCAAACTCTTGTGCCATCTCAATCATGTAAAGAATCTTCTCACGAGTGAGGTCGGCAATCGTTACAAAATCATGCTTTTCCATCCTTGTTTGGGTTTTGATGGCACAAAATTACACATAATTTCTGATTTACGTGCGATTATTCAGAAGAAATTTGTAATTTTGCACTCAACAAAGAAGAATTGTACAATGAAAAAGATCATCATATGCTCATTATGGGGGCTTCTGGTACTTGGAGTGCTGGCAGCTGCAGTGGGCTTTGTGGCTATTGAGAAAGGGTGGGTAGGTTATATGCCTCCTATTGAGGATTTGCAGAATCCGATTAGTCGCTTCGCAACTCAGGTGTATTCGGCTGACGGTAAGGTTCTGGGGACATGGAACTATAACCGTGAGAACCGTATCATGGTTGACTATAACCAACTGTCGCCTTCCCTCGTTCAGGCGTTGGTGGCTACGGAAGATGTCCGTTTCTATGAACATTCCGGTATAGACTTTTTTGCCCTTGGACGTGCTATCGTCAAGCGTGGCATCTTTGGACAGAAGAGTGCAGGCGGTGGTTCGACCATTACACAGCAGTTGGCTAAGCAGTTGTATTCGGAAAAAGCGCATAGTGTGATGGAGCGCCTGTTGCAGAAGCCGATAGAGTGGGTGATTGCCGTCAAGTTGGAGCGCAACTATACGAAGGACGAGATCCTTACCATGTATCTGAATTATTTCGACTTCCTGCATAATGCGGTGGGTATCAAGACTGCATCGAATACCTATTTCAGCAAAGACCCCAAGGATTTGAAGATAACGGAGGCAGCTGTGTTGGTGGGACTGTGTAAGAATCCATCATACTTCAATCCTGTACGTCACCCGGAGCGTAGCTTGGAGCGTCGTAATGTCGTGTTGGCTCAGATGGAAAAGGCGGGATATATCACGGAGGCTGAGCGTGACAGCATGTCGACAACGCCTCTCGGACTGAAGTTTCATGTCGCAGACCATAAGGATGGTATCGCACAGTATTTCCGCGACTTCCTGCGTCGTTATATGATGGCTAAGCGGCCTGAGAAAAAGGATTATCCTGTGTGGAATATGGTGAAGTTCCATATTGATTCTCTCAACTGGGAGAATGATCCGCTCTATGGCTGGTGTAATAAGAATAAGAAAAAGGATGGTGAGCCATACAATGTTTATACGGACGGTTTAAAGGTTTATACCACTATCGATTCGCGCATGCAAGAATATGCGGAGAAAGCCGTTTATGACCATGTGGCAAAATTCCTGCAACCTGCATTTACAAAGGAGAAAAAGGGTCGTAAGACGGCGCCTTTCTCAGGAAGTCTGCCGATGGAAAAGGTGCAGGATATCCTGATGCGTTCAGTACGTCAGTGTGATCGTTATCGTGTGATGAAGGCATCTGGCGCTTCTGAGGATGAAATCATGCGGGCTTTCCGTACGAAGACGGAGATGACGGTATTCTCTTATCATGGAGAAATCGATACAATGATGACGCCGCTGGATTCTATCCGCTATTATAAGACGTTCTTGCGTACTGGCTTTATGAGTATGTGTCCTCAGAATGGACATGTCAAGGCTTATGTCGGTGGTATGGACTTTTCACATTTTGCTTACGATATGGCCATGGAAGGACGACGTCAGGTGGGTTCTACCATCAAACCATTCCTCTATTCGCTGGCTATGGAGAATGGTTTCTCCCCCTGTGATGAGGCTCCGAATGTTCAGCAGACCTATATGGTGGCAGGTCGTCCGTGGACACCACGCAATGGCAGTAAGGCGCGTTACGGTGATATGGTAACGCTGAAGTGGGGATTACAACAGTCAAACAACTGGATATCAGCATATTTGATGAGTAAGCTCAATCCGCAGGCTTTTGTGACCTTGCTTCATGAATATGGCATCCGTAATCCTGAGATTCATCCGTCAATGTCGCTTTGCCTTGGACCGTGTGAAATAACAGTAGGTGAGATGGTGAGTGCCTATACGGCATTTGTCAATCATGGCATCCGTGCAGCTCACATGTTTGTGACCAAGATTGAGGATAATGAAGGAAATGTTGTTGCTCAGTTCCAGCCACGCATGAATGAGGTGATTAGTGAACAGAGCGCTCATAAGATGCTCTACATGCTGAGAGCTGTTGTCGATGGTGGTACGGGTGGACGTCTGCGCTTCCGCTATGGATTGAAAGCGCAGATTGGTGGCAAGACAGGAACGACAAATAACAATAGTGATGCATGGTTTATGGGACTGACGCCGAGGTTGGTCAGTGGCATGTGGGTAGGCGGTGACGACCGTGATATCCATTTCGACTCGATGGCAATGGGTCAGGGCGCTACGATGGCGTTGCCAATATTTGCCTATTACATGCAGGCCATCTATAAAGACAAGACATTAGGATATAGTGAGGATGAGGTCTTCGATGTGCCTAAAGATTTTAATCCTTGTCCTACGGAAGGTACGGCTATCGATGGTGATGAAGGAGAGTCGTTAGAAGATATTTTTGAGTAAATCTCTTATCTTCTGACTCCCTCTTTATATATAATAAGGTATATAGGTTTTCGCATTGTCATGAAATGCGAAAACTTTTATTTTTCTTGAAAAAAGTTGGTGAAAAGTTTTGGTGTTTCAGAATTTTGTCGTACCTTTGCATCCG
>CADCAG010000042.1 GCA_902799355.1 uncultured Bacteroidales bacterium | reverse complement strand
GAAAAATGGCGGGTCGGTTCTCCAGATCTATTACATATAGATACTTTTTCAAAAAATAATAATAGCTATTCTCGCGCGTGAGACAGCTGTAGCGGAGTGCGAGATAGCTGTTCCCGAGTATGAGACAGCTGTAGCGGTGAAAAAGTCGTACGACTTTTCAGAAAGTGGTACGACTTTTTTGTGGGAACAGTTATCTCGTTGCTGTATTAGCAGTATACAGAGCTATATCAGCTGTAGCACTCAACGCCGACAGCTAAAAAAAGTTCGCGCGCGGGTGTACCGCGCGTGAGTGTTTTCAAAAAATCGCTTTCACTTTCACACACCCCTATTTACAGGGCTTTCCCAGCTCTTTTCCCACTTTTGACGTTTCACAAACGTTTCACACCAAATTTGTGAAAGCGATGTGAAACGTCTGCGGCCCTTCTCGCACGCAAGAAACACCCACGAGCCCCTATTTACAGGGACTTCCTGCATCAACTGTGAAAGTGAAAGCGATTTTTTGAAAAAGAAAAAGCACCATAGACCACGGAACGGTTCTTTGACTCATTCTGATTATTAACCTTGCGGGCTGAAGCATTGTTACTTCAGCCCGCGTTTTATTGATGATAGGGAAAAGTGAACGTTGTTACAGAAAAAAGTGTCACTCGTCAGCGGACAATTATTTTCTGGTTGTTGTTGATGTAGATACCTTTCGTTTGTGGCGTTCTGTTCAGTTTGCGACCATTCAGCGTGTACCAAGCATGCTGGTTCATGGTAAATGGTTTGTTGATGGCTTCAATACCACTGGTAGTTTCCTTTAGTAACATGAAATTGTCGAAGTTGACCCATGTGGCTGTCGTATTCTGCAGCTTTAGCCCCAACTTGACGGGAGTGGCATTCGTTACGGTAAAATCAACGGTAGCAGTCTCCACGTTCCCAGTTCCAACCATTTTCATACTTTGGTCTCCAGCAATGAGCAGAATACCAGTGGCTCCGTTGTCAGAGGCGCAGTTGACACTCAGCTTATACGTTCCTGTTGGCAGGGTGGGCGACTGTACCACTTCCTGATTGACGATGGCACTACCCGTCCATGCAAATTCGCAGTAGTTGGAGAGCGGTGCCCATGTGTTTTGCTTCCATTGGGCTGTACCTCCCGTATTTGTCCATCCGTTGATGTCTGTGTCGAACCTTGCATTGATGAGATATTGGTCTGTGACATCTGGGTCTTCAACAGCGCTACCTGTAAAAGACTGGAGCTCGTAGAGTGCTTTCATTGCACGACCTGTTTCATTGTCGAATAGGCTGTAATTGCACCAAGTTGATGTGACGGGATTGTAGGGATCAACTCCGTATTCATTGCATTCAGGTGCCCACCAGTAAAGACCATTAATGCTGGCATGTTGGTTGAGGAAGGCAATAAAGTCTTTGGTGAACTGTAGTTGTCCTGTCTCAGTTGCTGGCCAGTCGGGGAATGTTGAAATAGGGTATGTCGCATCGTCGGGATACCATTTACGGTAGTATGCTGTCTCGACAATTTGGATTTTCTTGTCGGGATAACTAGTTTCCAATGTATTGAGCACTCCATTCAACGTGGTCAGCGTGCCATGAAAGTGTGGGTAGTAGCTTAGACCTATCACGTCGTAGTCGTTGGTATAATTTTTCAGTGTCTTGTAGAAATTTGTGACTGACCAAGCATTGTGCATCTCTGTGTGGATAACAATCTTTGCTTGAGGACATTTCTCACGACAGGCTGCTATGGCACTTGTAAGATACTTGCCAAGATTATTCCATGTGTCGCCTCCTTTGCTTATTTCACCTGTAGGCCAAAGCATACCTGTGGTAATCTCATTGCCAGTCTGGATGAAGTCAGGTGTTGCACCATAGTCTATCAATGCCTGAAGGCAGTCTTTTGTATAATCAGAGACATTTTGAGCAAGAACATCAGGGTCGCTGCTAGTCCACGCGCTTGGCGTGGAGTGCTTGCCAGGATCCGTCCATGTGTCACTATAATGGAAATCTAGCAGGAAGGTAAGACCAGCGTCCTTGATGCGCTTACCTAGTTTCTTAACATATTCGAGGTCTTGGCGCACACCCTCTCTTTGATGTGTTTCCGATGCTTTCGACGGATCTACAAAGAGGCGTACTCGCATGGCGTTCCAACCTTGCTCTTTAAAGTAGGCAATCATATCGCCAGTGATGGCATTGCCACTCTTGTCATAATACTGAGCACCATACTTCTCGTATTCAGGAAGCATGGAGATGTCGCCGCCGACATACTTCTGACCAGCTGCTGTCATAGCAGTAGCCAGGAGGATTGATAAAATAGTAGTTTTCATTAGTAGTTTTGTTTTGGTATATCTTACTTTTTCCTTCTTACATCACTTATGCCTGTTGGCCCGTTGCTCACGGTATTTGGCCTTCTGCTTGGCAGAGCCGCTACCGTGGGCACCAGTGATATACTTCTTTTTCTTGGCCTTGGTCTTTACCTTGTCGTCCTCCTTACGGGGACCACCGCCACGACCGAAGTTAATGCCATTCTCCAGAATCTCCTGGAAATCACTCTCCTTACTCATATTTGAATTAATGATGGAACAAACGTACTCCTGTAAATGCCATAGCGATGCCGTACTTGTCGCAGGTCATGATGACATGGTCGTCGCGGACAGAGCCACCAGCCTGGGCAATGAACTCTACGCCGCTCTTGTGGGCACGCTCGATGTTGTCGCCGAAGGGGAAGAAGGCGTCAGAGCCCAGGGCCACCTTCGTGTTCTTGGCAATCCACTCCTTCTTCTCAGCCATGGTCAGCACCTCAGGCTGCTCGGTGAAGAACTGCTGCCAAGCACCGTCGCGCAGCACGTCGTCATGCTCGTCCTCAGAGATGTAGACATCGATGGTGTTGTCGCGGTCAGCACGACGGATACCCTCCTTGAAGGGCAGTGCCATCACTTTCGGATGCTGGCGCAGCCACCAGATGTCAGCCTTGTTGCCAGCCAGACGCGTACAGTGGATACGGCTCTGCTGACCAGCACCGATACCAATAGCCTGACCGTCCTTCACGTAGCATACAGAGTTTGACTGTGTGTACTTCAGCGTGATGAGGGCGATGATCAGGTCACGTTTAGCCTCGGCAGTGAAGGTCTTGTTCTGGGTGGGGATGTTCTCGAAGAGGGCAGGGTCATCGAGCTTAATCTCGTTGCGGCCCTGTTCGAAGGTCACACCAAAGCACTGCTTGGTCTCAATGGGAGCGGGCTTGTATGCAGGGTCAATCTTAATGACGTTATAAGTACCCTTGCGTTTGTCCTTCAGTATTTCGATAGCTTCTGGTGTGTAGTCAGGAGCAATGACACCATCGCTGACCTCGCGCTTCAGGAGTAGGGCAGTGGTGGCGTCGCAGGTATCGCTGAGTGCTACGAAGTCACCATAGCTTGACATGCGGTCGGCACCACGGGCACGAGCATAGGCACAAGCTATCTGGCTGTCGTCCAAACCTTTTACGTCGTCCACAAAGTAGATCTTCTTCAGCGTGTCGCTCAGGGGCAGACCAACAGCAGCACCTGCAGGGCTGACATGCTTGAATGATGCAGCAGCGGGCAGACCTGTAGCGGCTTTCAGCTCCTTTACCAACTGCCAGGCGTTCAGTGCGTCGAGGAAGTTGATGTAGCCTGGGCGGCCGTTAATGACTTCGATGGGTAACTCGCCTTCCTGCATGAAGATGCGCGAAGGCTTTTGGTTCGGATTACATCCGTACTTCAGGGCTAATTCTTTCATTTTTACTACATTCTTTTAGAATCTGGTTGCAAAATTACAAAAAAAAATGTAATTTTGCACGCAATATGGAAAAAAAGAAACATGCTTTGCGCCAATTATTGGCAGCAGTAGAGAAAGAGCTATTGAAGAAACCCAACCGTAAAACCCTTGACAGGCTCTCTCTGTTGGCGGGCTTCCAAGACTGGGACTCGTTTCAGGAAGCCTTGCATGGCGAGGCCGATGGAAAGGCTAACTATTCATTGGAGGAAAACAAAAAGAAGTGACCCCCAAAGAAAAGCAAAAAGAGGTGACCCAGGTCACCTCTTTTTATGCTGTGTAAGGGGTTGCAATTACTCTGCAACAGCACGAGCACCGCTACGCTTCTCCTTGATACGAGCAGCCTTACCGGTGAGGTTGCGCAGGTAGTACAGCTTAGCGCGACGAACCTTACCAACCTTGTTGACCTCGATGCTCTCAATGTTGGGTGACTCCAGAGGGAAGATACGCTCTACACCAACGGTACCCGACATCTTGCGAACAGTGAAACGCTTCTTCTCCTGATGACCGCTAATCTTGATAACGACACCACGGAAGAGCTGGATACGCTCCTTAGAACCCTCGATAATTTTGTAAGCGACAGTTACAGTGTCACCAGCCTTGAAACTGGGGTGCTGCTTGCCGGTTGCAAATGCTTCTTCAGCAACTTTAATTAAATCCATTGTTACTTTAAATTTATAAATGTTGTTGTTATCGTTCCATGCGCAACATAACAGGTCTCTCGTAATGCCTTGATACTCATGGTTCAAAGGCTCCTGCCAGCGATTACGCGGAAAGCGGGTGCAAAGGTACACATTTTAGTTGAAAGTTGAGAGTTGAAAGTTGATAATCCATCTTTGTTTAACATCTTTTATGAGTTTATGTTGTCTTAGTATGCTGTAATGTGGTTTTTCTTCGTAATTTTGCAATGCTAAATGCTATTGCTATGAAAACAAATTTTTCTTCATTAGCGTAATATTTATTGTTGGTTATTTGCAATATTTTTCACCACGCTCTAGAATGAGACACTAGTCCCACTTGAGGGAGACATTGAAAACGGGGTGGCCGTCGGTGGTGTTCTGCGTTTCGGTCTTCAGTACCCACTTGCTGACCCATCCGTCGTCCGTCATATAGCCCTCATCCTCATACCATTTTCGTACGTGCTTGGTCGTTGCTGTCACTTCAGGATACTCTTCTCCGTAGTCGGGGGTGTACTGGGCCTTTCCATTGGGATTGAAGTAATATGTTAAAAGATAGGCTGCTGGCACATTAACCTCATACTCATAGAGCTCGTCGCCCCAGCCATTTTTATCCAAGTCTTTGAAATAACCCTTGAGCTTGATGTCCTTCAACTTGCTGTTGTACGTGTCGCCATAGTAGATGATAGGGATGGCCTCGATGGTGAATGTCAGCTGATAGTGGACGCCATAGTCCTTGGAGGAGGCGATGGTGTTGCTATTGATAGCGGCAGGATAGTCGTAGTGGTAAGCCATGGAGTTGTGGTAGGTGGCTGTGACTTGATAGGCGATATCGCTGAGTTCCTTGACCTGTATATCCTCTGGGTAGATGGTAGTGAAGTTTGTGAACAACATGCCATTAAACCCTCGCAATAGAGAAACCTCCTGTATCTTCTCAATCATCAGCTTGTCAGGATCGATGTACGACAGCGTGAGGTCTGCATCGTCTGGCTCTGCCTCCTGTGTGACGTCTATGGTGGCAGTCTTGGTGAATGTTTTCTTGTCTTGTGAGAGGGCAACGGTGACGGAGCCTTTGCGTATCTGGTTGGTGGTGTTCTCCGTAACCTCGACAAGGATGTTCTGGCCGTTGACCTTAATAGTTATCCAGTCGTTGTTGCTCTTGGCAGTGAAGTAATTGTAGTTGGTACGAACGACGACGACTTCTGTACCAATGCGGGAGTCGAACTTCAGAGAACTGGGGTCCAGCTCTACTTCAAAGTCGTAGGGGTCGGGGTTGGCCTTGACTTCATTATTGCCCGCCTTGGGCGTCACTTTCTGGGTAGAACGCTGGCCGTCGTTAGTGACGGTGGTAATGGTCTGTTCCTTGCCTGCATCCGTCAGAAGGGCGATGTCGCCGTCCTTATTGGGCAGACCTACTGTCAGCGAACCATCGCTAGCACAGGATACGGCAGCTCCCGATTCCAGAACATCCTTGAAAATCTGGATAATACTCTTTTCGGTTTCCTTGGCAGCATTCTCTTCGTCTTTCTCTATTTGCTTTTCGTAAACATAATCAGCCAGTTCGTCCTTCATCTTCCTAAGGACATCATCACTAAGGTCCTTGGTGTCTGAAGGAATGAATTCCTTGAGAACCTGATCTAACAGGTTCTTGCCGATGATGGTCTCAATCTTGTCAAGGTCGTGGGCGTTCAGCGTGCCGTCCTTCAGCTTTTGGCGCATTCTGTCCACCTCTTCCAGCACGGCAATGGCATCTTGCGCCTTGCTGAAATTGCCACCTGTAAGCTTATCAAGGGTTGAGAGTGTCACGTCCATACCCTTCTGGGCTGCAACCTTGGCTACGCGTGCTGCAGTACCCCAGATGGGATGGTCAGGAACCAGTGTGGTGATATTATTCAGAAAATGTTCAGGACCGCGCTTGGTTTCGTCACCCTGTGCGTCTGTGCACCAGCAATTCTTGATGCGTGGGGCTATCGTGGTGAATTCGCCGTTGTTGAATTTGGTGAACCACTCTTGTGATGTGCTACAGCCTTTGCGATATTCTGGGTCAAGAGAGTTGAACAGGTCGTCCATATACTGCTTGTTGCCCATAATCTTTGTCGTCTTGTTGCCGTCCTGGAAGGAGAGCAGAAGGGCTTCTTTGATTAGTTGCTCATCAGATTCGGCCACACCTGAGAGGTAGTTGACGAAGTCTACCGCTTTTGTCAGAGGGCCTCTCGTGGTGACGCTGGTCAGCACACCGCTGGCCTCCAGTTGGCTGAAGGCCTGCTCATAGCGCTGCTGGTTGTCGAGCAGTTCCGTTAACAGGGTCAGCACCTTGTCTGGGTCGGCATCGGTCATATCGCCACAGAATAGCTCACCCTCCCAGTTCTTACTGAAGAGCTTGATAGTCTGCAACTTCAGGTTTTCTACCTTGGCGGCATACTCTACCAGCGTCTCCATGTCGCTCATGTTCACGTCCTTGCGCAACGAACTATAAGAGCCAGTTCCCCAGCCTGCCCAGTCGCCCTCAGAGCCACCACTGCTATTGTCGTCACTCTTGCTGCATCCTGTCAGCAACATGATGCCCAAAAGAGCAAAAAGGGTAAGCGATATCTTTTTCATCTATTTGATGGAATATGTGGTTTTTAGAAATGATAGATAAGGCCGGCGCCCAGTACGAACTGGCCTTTGTAGTTCTCCTTGAAATAGAAGCGGTATTTGGCTTCAGCAGAAATGGCAATCTGATCATTGATAGCATACTGCACACCACAGCCGAGGTTCAAACCAAAGGCCGACATAGACTCACCGCTATACGTTACGGACTGGTCACCAATATAATTGTAATTGTTGTCGAAGATGGGCTCATCTATCGTTACATCCTTGGATTTTGTCAACTGGATGGTGGCACCGCCGAAGGGATAGACATGGATGTTGTCAGCCACATTGAACAGATAGTGGAAGTCGAAATCCAGATTGTCGAGATAGCTTAAGCCGTCCTTGAAGTAGAACTCGTCCATCAGGCTCAGGCGCATCTCTTCACTGATACCATACATGATGCGGGCATGGAGACCGAAAGCATTGAAGTTGTCGGCTATCTGGTAAACGATACCGACACCACCTTGCCAGCCTTCATTTGAATAGTCGCTACCATAGCTGGAGGACGACGCTTTGGGGGCAGCAGACTTCTTTGCTGTCGTTGTTGTGGTTTTCTTGGCGGTAGTGGTAGAGGTGTTGCCGCTCTTTCCCAGTACTTTCACTTGTGCTGCTGCAGGCATAGCAATGGCCATTGCCATCAGGAATGCGAATAATTTGATAGTTTTCATAGTTGTATTATTTTAAGATAATTATTTTACTTGGATAATGAGGTATCTGGATGACGACCAGAAGAGCTGCGGATTGGTGATGACCAGTTTGCGATTCTCCTTGTCAATCTTCTCGATGCTGTACGACTTGCGTGGATGGTCGGTCAACAGCTTGGGTGAACGGGTGGGGATGTCCAACTCTGTGAACTGGTAGATATTGACCTTGGTAAAGTCGCCTTTGGGCATGGTTTCCGTCTGCACATGCTTGCGCTTGTCAATATAGCCACCGTCGAGCAGGGCTTCCTTAGTGCCCATCAGCACGTAGGCGCTGGTGATGGTGGCCAACTCTTTCTCCGCTTTGGCTGCACGCTGTTCATACTTGGCACTGCCAGCCATAGCGACATTCAGTTTCTTCTGCAGGTCAGCGATGCTGAAATTCTTCTGTTCGACATCCTGGCGCAACTGGGCAATGACCTTGTCTTTCTCCTCCAACTGGCGTGTCAGGTTGTCGATGAGTCCCTGCATCTTGCTCAAATCAGCACCACGAGCCTTCAGCGAGTCGGTCAGTGCCTTAATCTTGCTGCGCTGCTCGGTGAGGGTGTTGGCAAGAGTCTCCAGATGTGACTTCAGTTGCTCCTTGTCTAACGAAGTGCCCTCATTGCCGCCATTGTTGAAAATCATGTTTTCTTGCTGGGCAATGGCATTCATGCCGTCAGACATCGTAGTAACGAAGGTGGTCATCTCCTGCAGACTGTTCTGCTGCTGTTGGTTCGCCTGGCGTAGCGAGTCGATGGTCTGTTCTAATGCGCTGGTGTCTGTCTTGCCACCACATGCGGTCAATAACAGGAGGGTTATAAGCGTGGCTCCTGATAGTTTGAAAAATGTTTTGATCATAATATTTATTGTTGGTTATTAGCAATTATTTTCGCAAAGATAGGGAATAATTGCCGATATGCCCCTAACAATAACAGAAAAACGACTAACAATAATTGTTTTGTTAGCCGTTTTCCTTTTTAGGACTCAGGTAATGTCTGTAGCCATTCCTTGGGCGTCATGCCCGTGTGCGCCTTGAATGTTCGGAAGAAAGAGGTCTCATTGGCAAAGCCTGATTTGATATAGACCTCGGTCGTTTTGATGTCAGGTTGCTGGCGCAGCAGCTGTTGGGCGTAAGTCACGCGATAGGTATTGATGAAGTGAACAAAGGTGATACTGCGCGTGGCTTTGATGCTTTCAGAAATGTAGCGGCTGTTGGTGGCCAGGAGTGTTGCGACATCAGAGACTTTCAGCTCACAGTTGAGGAAAGGCTTCTGCTCTTCCATCAGCAGACAGATGCGCTGCATCAGCAGTTCACTGGCGGCGGATTGGCTTCTCTCCTCTGTGTGGGAAGTGTCTTCCTGCGAATTGATGCTGCCTTTCTTCTTGGAGTGTCGTAGGAAGAAATAACCCAGCAGCAGGACAAGGAGAAGGACTGGCAGGATGAGCCAGAGCCATGAGAAGGAGGCGCTCTCTGTGGCGGTGTTGCTGTCAAGTCGCAAGAGGAGAACCGTGCTGAATGGTCGGAAGTTGTTGCTGACCTTCCCGTTGGAGACGTTCCCGTTCTTTCCTCCTGTCAACAGGATGTTGCCGTCTTCAGTAAGCACAGGCAGGTCGCCGCCCGCATTGTCTATGGGGTCTGTATAATAGAGGGTCATTGGTGTTGGCTCTTGTCCGTACTTGACGCTGAGAACGTAGTGGCGGCAAGTGTTGTCAATACCTACCAGATAGGCGTGGTGGGTCTTGCGATTGACAATGATGGGGGAATTGTATTTGATGGCGCCCCACTTACTCTTCATCGGAATGGGTGCCGTAGTGGGCAGAATGGAGAAAATGGTGTCTTGCACCTGCGCAATAGCTACTTGCCCGTCTTGGTCTATGATGGGGAAGAGATATGTATAGAGGTTGCGTGACTCGTCGCCAACGAAGCAATTGTCGCAGTTGAAAGGCATGTCGTGGAACAAGGGTTTCCAAGTCTCAAACAATGGGGGACGGAAAGACTCGCCATGCAGCTGGTCAACGATAATGGTGTCAAGGGGTTGCCCGTGCGTATCCATACCACTAAATATAAGGGCATTGGTTTTTGACGTGCGGAAAATATAGGGTAGGGTGCGCTGCTGACTGACGTTCTTGAAGTGTGTAAACGTCTCGTTGCCGTCATACTTCTCAATGGTGTCGTCGGCATACCAGTTGCCAGAGATAATAACTTGCCCGCCAGCCATTTCTATGGCACGTGCTGAGACGCGCTTCTGCACCAGACAACCAAAACCGTCGAAAGTGTGGTAGATGGGGTCGTACTTCTCTACTACGAACGTCTGGCCAATGCCCAGATGCTTCTCGAAGCCGCCGCCTATGAGTACTTTCCCTGATTTTAAGATGACGGAAAAACCACCGTCGTGATTATAAACGGTCTGCAGCAGATGCCATTTCCCATCCTTGTAATATTCAGCCGTTGGGGTGGGTATGAATCCGGATGTGTGTCCGCCAAAAATAGTCAACTCTCCGTTGACATAGCAGGCGTTGTGTCCACTGCGAGGAATATTCAGATCGGGCAGCCGTTCGGTAGTAATCTTTTCCAGACGGCAAGTGGCGCCCTCGTCAGAATCCGCGGAAACACCAGCCCATAGGGGAGTACTGGCAAGCAGAATGCTGACTTGCAGAAGACGAATAGATAGAAGGTTAATCGTTTTCATCACTGCAAAGGTAGTAAAAAAGCGGGCTGCACATACTTACAAAAATAAAAAAATGACTAACAATGCAAAAATTGTTAGTCTTTTTGAGATGAGATAATCATTTTCTGCTGTAAAAAATTGCGTTATTGAGAGAAATGTTGTATATTTGCAGCTGAGAACGCTTAAATACTATGAAAAGAAAAACTGTATTATTGTCGCTTGTGGCTGTGGCGTTTGCTGTCACAGCATGTAAGACACACTATGGGGTGGCTTCTATCCAGCGCAGCCGTATCCTGATAGACAGTCGCTATGACAGTCAGCCAGACCAGAAGGCTGCCGACTTCCTGAAACCGTATAAACACGTGGTAGACAGTGTGATGGGCCCCGTGGTGGGGCGCTCCGCTAACTACATGACTGCCCAGCGTCCTGAGGGCACGCTGAGCAACCTGCTGGCGGATGTCCTGATATGGGCCTCTAAGGACTATAACGAGAAGCCCGACTTTGGTGTTTATAATATGGGTGGTGTTCGTGCCGACCTGCCCAAAGGTGACGTAACCTATGGCGATGTGCTCGACATAGCACCGTTTGAGAACAAGATAGCCTTTGGTACTCTGACAGGTGCTGAGGTGCTGGAGCTGTTTGGACAGATGGCCTCTGTAGGTGGCGAGGGTGTCAGCAGTTCTGTGCGAATGGTGATTACTAAGGACGGACGTCTGGAGAGTGCCACCATCAATGGCGAACCCATCGACCCTGCCAAGAACTATCGTCTGACCACCATCGACTACCTGTTGGGAGGCACCGATAAGTTGGAGGCGCTGAAGAAGTGTCGTGACGTCAATGCCCCCAAGGATGCCAGTAACAACTCGCGCTTTGTCATCATGAACTACTTCCGCTATATGCAGAAGCAGGGCAAGGAGGTTGATGCCCAAATCGAGGGCCGCGTAGTCGTAAAATAAAATTATGCATTAAGCATTAAGAATTAAGCATTATGAAAAAGTACCTATTTATTATATTATTGGCGCTGGTATCCCTCGGTGGTCAGGCCAAGAAACCCAAGCAGTTGGTGATTCTGCATACCAATGATACCCATTCGGCTATCTTCCCCATCAATCCCCAATTGCCGGACACGATGAAGGCAGGCCGTGGTGGTTTCCTGCGTCGCATTGCTATGCTCAAAGAGGAACGTCAGAAGCATCCTGACCTGTTGTATTTCGACAGTGGTGACTTCTGGCAGGGATCAGCCTACTTTACCATGTTCAAAGGAGAGGTGGAGATAGGACTGATGAACCAGATGGGCATCGATGCCTCGACCATTGGCAACCACGAGTTCGACTTCGGCCTGGAGAATATGGCGGAGCAGTTCAAGAAGGCTACTTTCCCCATTCTCTGTGCCAACTACGACTTCACGGGAACGGTGATGGAGGGCATCACCAAGCCGTGGATTGTCATCAAACGCAATGGCGTGAAGATTGGTGTCTTTGCCGTCTGTCCCAAAATGAAAGGACTGGTCAGCGACAAGAACTGTGTGGGTGCCAAGTACCTCGACCCAGGAAAGGTGGCGTTGGAAACGGCTACCATGCTGAAAGAGCAGAAAAAGTGTGACATGGTGATCTGTATCTCCCATCTGGGATGGAACAGCAACCGTGGTGAGGACGACCAGTATATGATTCAGAACTCGCGCAACATCGACTTGGTGCTGGGCGGTCACACACACACTTACATGCCTGTGCTGGAGCACTGGAACAACATGGATGGCAAACCTGTCTCTGTCGACCAGAACGGCAAGTCGGCCGTCTTTGTTGGAAAGATGATTGTTAATTTGAAATAAGCGATTGCCTAACAGTCGACAACAGAAAAAAGAGACCCGCGGGTCTCTTTTTTAGTTATTCGAAATAGAACGTCAGGACAACCATCTTTGACTGCGCACCGCATACCGAACTGGCATAGGAGCGAAGGTTGGTGTCCCGCAGTTCGCTGACATGGTTCTTGTCCAGCACGTCGCCCAGTCCGAAACAGAACTTCAACTCTGGAATCAGCTTGAAGAAGGGTAGGTAGAAGTCGCAACCCAGACCAATCTCTGCCATTGTATTGAAGCGCTTGAGACGTATCATGTCCTGATCGCCACTTGTCAGGTTCATCATGGCGTTGACACCTGCCATCACGTAGGGACGCATATTGTTCCAGCGTGGAGCGGCAAACTTCAGGTCTACAGGCAGAGAGACATACGTGTTCTTCATGTCCTGGGTCTTTTTGGTCAGTTGCCCTGTCTCGTCCTTCTCCTTCATGTTCAGCAGCGTCAGGTGCTTGGCACCAAAGTGCATGGTGGGCGTCACGCGTAGCGAGAAATTGTTGGTCAGGCGCAACTCGCCCAACACACCTACCGAGAAACCTGCTGCCCAGCGGTCGGCATCACACATGATATGGTATTGTTGCATCGTCCCGTTCTCGTCTTCCATCTGGAAAGGACCGGTCTCGTCGAATTCGAGATCCTGCAGGTGCATGCCTACCAATATGCCGAAGTGCATCGGCCGCAGGTCGATGTATGGTTTGTGCTGTACTTGTCGGTCCTGCTGGGCCATAGCTGTCAGCCAGCAGAGACAGACCAAGATGATGGTAGTTAGTCGTTTCATATGCATCTCTTATAACGCAACGATGACGCCATTTATTATTTCGACTAAGTATAAATTATGAAAATAACTCATCAAAAGTAGGTATTATTCAAAAAAAAATATCTACCTTTGCATCACAAATAATAATTATTTTAATAAACTAATCAAATACTAAAATTATGGCATACGTAATTGGTGACGACTGCATCGCATGCGGTACATGTATCGATGAGTGCCCCGCTGGAGCTATCTCTGAGGGCGAGAAGTATTCTATCAACCCCGATGTTTGCACAGAGTGCGGCACATGCGCTGACGTTTGTCCGTCAGAGGCTATCAGCCTTCCCTAAACAGTTGAGCTGAATTTATGTGGTTAAAGAGAATGGGCTGTCCGCAAGGATAGCCCATCATTTTTGTCTCTACGGAGAGATACCTTATTATAAATAGTAATAGGAAAATTTTGTAGTTCGGTAATAATTCACTACCTTTGCAAAATCTTTTAAATCAGAGGATTTATAAATATAAATTATTACAACACAAAAACAAGAAATGGCAATCAGATTAATGATGACACTGGCCTTTTTGCTTTTGTCTGTGACAGGCATCAAGGCGCAATCTGGCGAAGATGAGGGACTGACCGTGAGTGGTCATGTGTATGATGCAGAACTCAACGAACCGATGGTTCAGGCTACCGTGCAACTTTTTCGACAGCGTGACTCCACCTTTGTGGGTGGCACTGTCACCGACCTACGTGGTAACTTCTCTGTGGAGGCACCGACGAATGGTATTTTCAAATTGAAAATATCGTCTGTAGGCTACCAGACCATTGAACGTGAGGTGACGCTACGCCGCAACCAGAGCCAGGAGTTGGGCACGCTGCTCATGTCGTCAGAGTCTGTCATGCTGCAGGAAGCTGTCGTGACAGGACGTGCTGCACAGGTCATCGTCAAGAAGGATACCTTAGTATATAATCCTGACGCCTACCGCACCCCCGAGGGGTCGCCCATTGAGGAACTCATCAAGCGCATTCCTGGTGCCGAGGTCGACGAGGATGGCAACATCACCATCAATGGTAGGGCAGTGAAGAAGATTCTGCTTGATGGCAAGGAGTTTATGCTGGGTGACGTGGAGTCGGCCTTGAAGAACATTCCTCTCAACATCATCCAGAACATGAAGTTCTATGAGCAGCAGAGCGACCAGGCACGTATCACGGGTATTGATGATGGCGAGAAGGAGACTGTGCTCGACTTTACCATCAAGAAGGGTATGAACCGTGGCTATATGACCAATCTCGACATTGCCGGAGGTACGGAGCACCGCTATGCCTCACGCGGCATGGCCAGTAGCTTTACGGATAATACGCGCTTGGTCATCTTGGGCAATTTCAATAACAAGGACGAGAATGCAGGCTGGTGGAACCGTCGAGGCCTCAATGCCCGCAAGATGCTGGGTGCCAACCTGAACTACGATGATGGTGAGAAGCTGAAGATGGATGCCAACCTGCGCTGGAATCATCGTGGTGGCGACAACGTCAATGAGAATGCCAGCGAGAGTTTCTATAGCGAGAAGAACCGCACCTTCTCAAACAGCTATTCTAAGAACATGACGCGTAGCAACAACTGGTGGGGCAATGTGCGTGTGGAGTGGAAACCCGACTCGCTGACCAACATCTTGTTCCGTGCTAATGGCAATACCGGCACCAACGACGGCACCACCACTTCGGCTAGTGCCACCTTCGATGCCGATCCGTATCAATATACTGCCGACCCGTTGGCTTCCTTGGATCCCTCAGGTCCCTTAGGCCCCTATATCGTCAACCACAACCGTAGTGAGAGCTTGACGTATGGTGAGAACAAGAATACATGGGCTATGCTGCAGCTCTATCGCCGTCTGAATCCCCGTGGTCGTAGTGTCACGCTGCGTTTCGAGGGCAGCATGGGCGACAGCGAGAACCGTAACGCCTCGAACAATGAGGTCTACCTGCACCGTGTCAAGAACCAGCAAGGTCAGGACTCTACCTATTTTACAGCCCGTTATAGCACTACCCCCTCAGACAATAAGGGCTATGTGCTGAGCTTCCTCTATAGCGAACCGCTCTGGAAGGGTGCCCATCTCCAGGCCAACTATGAGTTGCGCTATAACGAGAACAAGAGCGACCGTCAGACCTACGACTTCAGCCGCTTGCCAGTGAATCCCTTTGCCAATATCGAGGCAGAGTATCGCGACTGGGCCCCCTGGATTGGCGACCTCGAGCCCCTTGATCCATACCTGGATCGCAATCTCAGCCGCTATTCGGAATATAAGAACTACACGCACAACATCCGTCTCACCCTGCGTCATAAGCAGGAGGAATACGACTACAATGTGGGTTTCCTGGTACAGCCCCAGCAGTCCAACTTCATTCAGGACTATCGTGGCGTCTATGTCGACACTGTCCGTAATGTGACGAACCTCACCCCTACCTTCGATTTCCACTATAAGTTCAGCGACCAGGAGAACATCTGGATACAGTATCGTGGCGATACCCGTCAGCCGGAGATGTCACAGTTGCTCGCCATCACCGACGACTCTAACCCGCTGTACATCACCAAGGGTAATCCTGGCTTGAAACCACAGTTTACCAACTCGCTGAATGTGTACTATAAGAACTACATCCAGAAATACAAGCGCTCTGTCGTCTTCTACGTCAACTACCGCCACATCCGTAACAGCATCTCTAATATGGTGCGTTACAATCCGGAGACAGGTGGTAGCATCTCGCAACCTGAGAATATCAATGGCAACTGGAATCTGAATGGCGGCTTCTCCCTGAATACCGCCCTCGACTCTGCTGCTCACTGGAATGTGGGCACCGACACCCGTCTGCGCTATAACAACTATGTCAGCTATGTGGCCCAGCGACAGGCTGATGCCGCTAAGAACACCACGAAGACGACCAATGTCAACGAACGTCTCACTGCCAGCTATCGTAACGACTGGCTGGAGGTGGCACTCGACGGACAAGTCAACTACCAGCACTCGCGCAACGAGCTACAGCCCAGTGCCGACCTCAATACGTGGCAGTTCACCTATGGAGGTCAGTTCCTGGTGCGCCTGCCGTGGGATTTCGAGGTGAGCATGAACCTGCACGAGCGTAGCCGCCGAGGTTATAACGATGCGTCGATGAATACCAACGAACTGCTTTGGAATGGTCAGATTTCTAAACCTTTCCTTAAGAGCAAGTCGCTCATCGTGGCCCTCAACTTCTACGACCTGTTAGGTCAGCAGTCTAACTACGAGCGCTGGGTGAACGCCACAGGTCGTAGCGACACGCGCTATAACAGCATCAACTCCTATGCCATGCTCCATATCCGCTATCGTCTGAATATGTTTGGTGGCAAGATTGATACTGAGGGGCGTTACGATAAGAAGTGGGGTAACCGCGACCAGCGCAGATAGTTCCCGTCAGATAACGTTGAAGTGGCGGAGGGCATGGAGGATGCCGTCGTCATCTACTGACGTGGTGACGTAGTCGGCCTGCTCCTTCAGTGCATCGATGGCGTTGCCCATGGCAATGCCGATGCCTGCCTGCAGAATCATAGAGCTGTCGTTGCCGCCATCACCAAAGGCCATGGTACGACTGGGATCGAAACCCTCATGGCTGGCCATGGCGACGATACCCTTTCCTTTGTCAGCACCATTCGCCGTGATGTCGGTGAACTCTGGATGCCAGCGTCCAGAGACGCATTGGGGCATGCGGGCCAGTAGTTCCGGCTCGTAGTCGGCAGGGAAGAAAGGTGTCAGCTGGAGGATATCCTGCTGGAGCACAACGTCGAGTGGTGAGGCCTGGTCGAGGTTCTTCACGGCCAACATCTGGCGGAAGATGCGGTCTACGTCGCCCGTGGGGTCAAGCACCGCCACGTCCTTTCTGCCAACCACTATCAGGCTGTATCCCTTCTCTTTCGCGTCTTCCACGCAGGTCATCACGTCCTCTTGGGGAATCGGCTGACAGCACACCAGCTCGTCGCCAACGAAACACAGCGCGCCGTTGGTCGTGATATAGCCATCGATAAGGTTCTCGATGGCTCCTAGGTTATTGAGGATAACCGGTGGGCGCCCTGTGGCGATATATACTCGTGAACCATTGGCCTTGGCTTGTGCCAGTGCCTGAATGGTAGAATCCGGTATCTCGTGCGTCTTAAAACTCACCAGCGTACCGTCAATATCGAAAAACAATGCGTATCTTTCAGTCATATCATTCATAGTGCCTGATTCTCACGTCGATGCCGCAATCCCTCAGCAGCGACGGTATACCCTTCACATCCGTCTGTCCGTAGTGATAGGGGAAGAGCACCTTGGGCTTGACGGTCTTGGCAGCCTTGACGAGTTGTTCGGTGGTCATCGTATATGGCTGGTTGCAGGGCATGAAGGCGATGTCGATGTCTTTGATATTTTGCATCTCAGGGATGTCCTCCGTGTCGCCAGCGATGTAGATGCGCAGGCCGTCGATGGTCAGGATGTAGCCGTTGTCGCGTCCTTTCGGGTGGAACTGCGTGCGTCCCTCTGTGGTGTTATAGGCAGGCACGGCCTCTACCGAGATGTCTTTGAATGTCGACTGCTGACCATTGCTCATCATCTTGCCATAGCCCAGCATGTCTGCACAGCGCTTGTTGGTGATCAGCTGCGTCTTGTCGCCCGTCAGCTGCTTGATAGCCTCCTTGTCGAAGTGGTCGCCATGCTCGTGGGTGATGAAGATGTAGTCGGCCTTGGGCATCGCACTATAGTTTATCGTCTTGTTGCCGAGCTTCGTCACAGGGTCAATCTCTATCTCCTTGCCGTCATACTCCATGCGGATGCTGGCGTGAACCAGAGCGTGGAACTTTACCGTCTTGCCGCTCTTCGTCTTGAACACATCCACTTCGTAGTCCTCTGTCGTGACAGGCATACTTCCCTGTGCACAAGCAACACTCAGCCCTAAAGAGGCCAGAAAACAAGCTACCATCTTTTTCATATTCATTCGGTTTTTGTGTTAATACCAATTATTCGTTTCTTTTCTTCGTTTGCAAAATTAAGAAATAATTCCGAATAATCTATTTATTTTACTCAAAAAAGACTTCTGCAAGCTTCTTCTCTATGGCATCAATGCGATTGTCTCGAATGAGGATGGTGCCGTCTGGTGCGAAAAGAATGAGTTCAGGGATGCAAGTGACAAGGGTGAAGTGATTCTCTAGTCCCGTGTTCTACACAAAGGTAGTAAAAAACGTGTTGAAGACTGACAGACTGACAAAACCCCTATCTGCAAAGGGTTTGCAGTCTGTTGACAGTCTGTTTAGAGACTGACAAGACTGACAGCCCTCTCTGTAAAATTCTCTAGAGAATTCTGCGATTATCAGCTGTGTACGACCAAAATTCTCTAGAGAATTTTCCGTTTCTATAGCTAATACGCGCATAAATACAGCTATTATTGGGCATGAATGCTGTCAGTCTCCTGTCAGTCTTGACACTCTCCGAAAAGACTGCAAACGCCCTGTGCATCGGGGTTTTGTCAGTCTGTCAGTCTCTATCACAAAATTATTGGGGCTTCGAAACAAAAGCTGCGGACTGAAGCATTGTCACTTCCGTCCGCAGGGGTTAATTATTAGAATGGATCAGGAACCGCCCCATGGTCTATTAAAGGTTATATTAATCAGAGTTATTTTAACACCACTTTTCTAGTAGCTCCGTCTTTCATATGAACAATGTTCACACCAGCTAAGTAGCGTCTGGGTATGGCTTATAATGTCAAAATTTGTTCGGCATGCTCTTTGGTCTTCACTTGTTTGCCTGCAAAGATCTGTTCAATGATGCCTTCCTCGTTGATGATAAAGGTGGTGCGGATGGTACCCATCGTTTTCTTACCGTACATAGACTTCTCGCCCCATGCGCCCATCGCCTCCAGAAGTGTGTGGTCGACATCGGCAATCAAGGGGAATGGTAATTCGTGCTTCTCCTTAAACTTTACGTGTGATGCGGCAGAGTCTTTGCTCACGCCAACTACTTCATAACCGGCTCCTTGTAGTTCTCCGTAATGGTCGCGCAGGCTGCAAGCCTCGGCCGTACAGCCGCTAGTATTGTCCTTCGGATAGAAGTACAGCACCAGCTTCCGTCCTTTGTAATCACTCAGACGGATTTCTCGTCCTTGTTCGTCCTTGCCCAGAATCTCGGGCGCCTTGTCTCCGATGTTCATGTTAATATATTGTTTGGTTATTCGGTTACGTAGATAGTGATTTGAAAAAGACCGACGGCTATTGATGGCCGTCGGTCTTGATATAAATAGTGTGCACTGATTATTTCTTGTTCAGGGCGAGGTCGATGGCTACGGCGATAGCTACGGTAGCACCAACCATTGGGTTGTTACCGATGCCGAGGAAGCCCATCATCTCTACGTGTGCAGGTACTGAAGAAGAACCTGCGAACTGAGCGTCAGAGTGCATACGACCCATGGTGTCGGTCATACCGTAAGAAGCGGGACCAGCAGCCATGTTGTCTGGGTGCAGGGTACGACCCGTACCACCACCAGAAGCTACTGAGAAGTAGGGCTTGCCAGCGAGCACGCGCTCCTTCTTATAGGTACCTGCTACGGGGTGCTGGAAGCGGGTGGGGTTGGTAGAGTTACCCGTGATAGATACGTCTACGTTCTCCTTCCACAGGATGGCTACACCCTCGCGAACGTCGTCAGCACCATAGCACTTTACCTTCAGACGGCTGGGGTTGTTGCCGTAAGCTACCTCACGAACAACCTTCAGCTCAGAAGTGTAGTAGTCGAACTGAGTCTGTACGTATGTGAAACCGTTGATACGGCTGATGATCTGAGCAGCGTCCTTGCCAAGACCGTTCAGGATAACGCGCAGAGGCTTCTGGCGAACCTTGTTGGCCATCTCGGCAATCTTGATAGCACCCTCAGCAGCAGCGAATGACTCGTGACCTGCCAGGAAGGCGAAGCACTCGGTCTCCTCGCGGAGCAGACGGGCAGCGAGGTTACCGTGGCCGATACCTACCTTACGGTCGTCGGCAACAGAACCGGGGATGCAGAAGCTCTGCAGACCGATACCGATAGCCTCGGCAGCGTCAGCGGCATTCTTTACGCCCTTCTTGATAGCGATAGCGGCACCACAAACGTATGCCCACTTAGCGTTCTCGAAGCAGATGCGCTGTGTGTCCTCACACATCTGGTAGGGATCTACACCTGCCTTGTCACAAATCTCGTTGGCCTCTTCGATAGAGTTGAATACGGCGCTCCTGACTCTCAAACTGTACTTTTCTAATCATAGTCGTATCCTCCTTTATTCTTTACGTGGGTCAATAGCTTTCACTGCACCCTGCTCCTTGGTCGTACGACCGTAAGAACCGGTGTTCTTCTTCATAGCCTCGTTGGCGTCCATACCGTTCTTGATGGCTTCCATCATCTTGCCGAGGTGTACGTACTCGTAACCGCAAACCTCGTTGTTCTCGTCGAGGAACTGCTTGGTGATGTAACCCTCGGTAAGCTCCAGGTAACGGGTACCCTTAGCCATAGTACCATAGAGGGTACCAGTCTGTGAGCGGAGACCCTTACCGAGGTCTTCCAGACCAGCACCGATAGCCAGACCGCCTTCAGAGAATGCACTCTGTGTGCGACCATAGACAATCTGCAGGAAGAGCTCGCGCATTGCTGTGTTGATAGCGTCGCAAACCAGGTCGGTGTTCAGAGCCTCGAGCAGAGTCTTGCCAGGAAGAATCTCGCTGGCCATAGCTGCTGAGTGAGTCATACCTGTGCAACCGATGGTCTCTACCAGGGCCTCCTGGATGATGCCGTCCTTCACGTTGAGGCTCAGCTTGCAGGCACCCTGCTGAGGAGCACACCAACCAATACCGTGGGTATAACCCGAAATGTCTTTAATCTCCTTTGCCTGAATCCATTTGCCCTCCTCGGGAATGGGTGCAGGACCATGGTAGGCGCCCTTGCAAACGCTACACATGTTGTTCACTTCTGTTGAATAAATCATACTTAAAATATAAACTAAAGATAAATAAAATCCGAAAAGTATTTGTCTATCCCTGCAAAGTTACTAAGGTAATTTGACGATACCAAACCACCTTTCTATTATTTAAGAACAATTAACAGAGCGAGGCTGGTATCAGCTGGCTGGCGTTCTCAAAATCTTCGGGGGTGTCCAGCTCGATAGAGAAGAACTGGGTGGTGTCGACGATGCGGAAAGTGTGACCTTGGGGGATGAGACGCTCGAAGGCTCGCTCGTAGAAGACGTCGATGAGTCCCTCGTGTTCTATCATCTGCTCCAGCTCCTTGAAGAGTGCTGTGCTATAGTTAGCTGTCATCTTCTCGAAACCTACGCTCTCGCCAATGGCCTGCTCGATGCTGCAGGTCTTGCTGAGTTCCATGATGCGGTTGTCAGCGTCAACGATGACTTTGATTTCTTCCTCGCCACACTCATGACGGTTCAATGCCAGGGCATTGCCCTCGGCAGCCAGCACGGCACGGATGAGCGCTGGGTCGAAGAGGATGTCGCTGTCTGACAGCAGGAAGTCCTTGCCATCGGTATAGGGACGCGTCATCCACAACGAGAAGATGTTGTTGTTGTGCTCGTAGTCGGCGTTATGGATGAAATGGATGTTCAGCGAGGGGTACTGCTTGGTCAGGAAGTCGCGAATCATCTCGGCACGATAGCCAGTGACGACAACAAACTCATTGATGCCAGCAGCTATCATTGCGTCGACAGTACGCTGCAGCAGCGTACGCTCACCAATCTTCAATAAACACTTGGGACATGCGTCAGTCAGTGGGCGCAGTCGTTTTGCCATTCCGGCAGCCAATATTACTCCAATCATATATCTTTAACTCCTTTTCCTTTAACTCCTTTAACTCCCTTAACTCCTTTAACTCCTAATCTTCATCAGCGCCATTCCGATGGCTATCCAGAGGATTTCACGTACGCGGCAGATGATGCTGACAAAGATGCCCAGGGCTGCAGACAGCCCTAAGGCAGCGATGCTCAGTACGAAGCCGCCCTCCTGTACACCAATCTGCATGGGCAGGAAACCGATGAGGTTGGCAAACAGTGTGGTGAAGGCCACAATGAGAACAGAGTGCAGGTAGGTCAGCACCATGCCGTCCAGTCCGCCACCATTGTCGATGCCGAAGAGCAGGAGCATGAACATCACCTCCAGGCTCTGTACCATACGCGAGCTGTATTCTAATATGAGACTGGTGTAGAACGCCTTGGTGTCCTGTCCGTAGAGCGCTGAAATCTGGGCGTCGATGTTGCGCAGAGCCTCTGCGTGGTTGCCACGGAAGCGACGGCTCCATCCTTTCAGGAACGGTATCTTGCCAATCAGCCCTAGCACATAGACCACCAGTCCGTTGCGATAGCCCTTGGAGAAAATCCAGAAGGCCACCAGACAGAACAGGATGATGATGCCTAATACGGTGCCGATGGCTGTGGTCATGGGCATGTCACCTACGAGCACCAGTGCCAGGTAGATGAAGATGCTGATGAACCAGAACCAGAAATGGGCGAAGAAGTGCATCATGGCATAGAGGATTACACTCGACGTGGCATGCTGCTTGTCGATGTCCTTCGACAGCTCCATGATACGGTAAGGCTCACCACCCAGTCCACCCACAGGGGTGGCGTAGTTGAGGGCATAGCCCGTGATGGTCAGTCGGTAGATGCGCCAAAAGCTGACAGGTGCCTTTTTCCCAAGATTTCCTTCGATGATAGCTTGCCAGGCAAAGGCGTTGAGGCCGTAGACCACTATCCAGATGCCGATGATGGGTATCAGCCAGTAGCCAGCATGACAAATGTGCTGCCATAGCTCGACGAAGCTGACGTCAAAGGTGAACAGCATGACTACGCATGCTGCACAGCCAAGGAAGAAAAACAGGTTATTCAGTCGCTGTTTAGTCCAGACCATCGGCAATCTTCTTACAGAATGATTCGTGACGGCGGTTCACATAGCAGTATAGCAGTCCCATGCCTACAATCTCCCACACGAAGTTCATGGCGGGGATGTCGAGCAGACAGAACAGGAACAGCCAGAAAGAACGGAAGTTGAAGGTCAGCAGACCATTCCAGAAAATGACGGGCAACGAAGCGTCGTGGAACTGCTTGCGCACGCTCTCGGGGATGTATTCTGTAGCACCAAACTTGTCGCGCAACTTCTGCATGAGGCGCTGGAACTGTGGCGTCACACCTTCCTGCTTCTTCGTGTAGTCGATGTATGACTTTTGGAAGTAACGCTCACCCCAGCTGCTGTTCTCTGGTGTCATCTGGTCGTAGATCTCCTGCTGGCGCACTGAGTTGTCGAGTTCAGAACCCTTCTCACCCTTCAGGAAGAAGAGGTGTATCTGGATGTAGTAGTCGGCCAGGCGCTGCTGACCTGCCAGACCAGCAATACCTGATATCAAGCCAAGAACATAGACCACGGCAGTGGCTATCAGTGTGTTCTCCTGGGTGTTCTCAATGCCCAGCCAGCCAAACTCGAGGTCGTGGTGCAGGTAGAAACGGTATACCAACACGTGGTAGATGGGAATGAACCATGCAAAACCTGCCACACCATCGAGGATGCGACCAATACGGCTCTTCTTGCCCGACAGACGGGCCAACTGGCCATCGGTGCAGTCGAGAATGTCGGCAATCATCAGCAGCACGATGGCGATGATGTTCATCATCAAGCCCCATGTGCCACTATAGTAGAAACTGCCGCAGGCAAAGAAGAAAGCGCTGGCGGCACCGACAATCATAGACCAGATGGTCACGGTGTTGGGATGCACGTCGAAGCGGTTGAAAGCCAACGCGCATATATAACAGAAAGGACGGATGACATGGAGGTCAAGCCAGTCTTCCGTCTCTGATGATTTTAGTGTTGCTTTATACCCTTCGTTCATTTCTTGTATTCTTCGTAACACTTCTTGATGGTATCACAGACAACCTGTGTCTGCTCCTTGCGACCCAGTGTGATGCGCAGGCACTCCTCCAGACCCTTGTCGCCCATGAACTTGATCTTGTAGTCCTGTATCTTCAGGGCTTCCATCAGTGCTTCCTTGATGGCGATAGGATACTTGATGAGGATGAAGTTTGCCACAGACTTGTACACCTTAAAGCCAGGCAGGTTGCCCAACTCCTTCTTATACAGCTGGCGTCCCCATTCCATGTCGTCAGCTACGTGGCGATAGTGCTCGTCGCTCTCCAGAGCAGCCAGTGCTACAGCCTCTGTGAAGCGGTTGAAGCCCAGGTACTTGTTGATGTAGCTCAGGAACTGGTCGTGACCCTTGCCGATGAAGCCGAAGCCACAGCGCAGGCCGGGCAGACCATAGAACTTAGATAAGGTACGCGAGATAATAAGGTTGGAATACTTGTTAATCAGCGGAGCAATATATGCCGTGTCCATATTCATGAAGCTGGCATAAGCCTCATCAACCAGTACCATCGTGTCGTTGGGGATATTCTCCATGATGCGACCAATCTCCTCAGGAGTCAGACTGTTACCTGTGGGGTTGTTGGGCGATGCCAGCAACAGCATGCGGGGATGGATGCGGTTGGTGTACTCGATGACCTCGTCGACATGGTAGGCAAAGGTGTCTTCCTGCTCATAGAGAGGATACATCTCAAACTCACCATCGCACTCGCTGGCTACACGGTTGTAGTACCACCAAGAGAACTCAGGGATGAGAATCTTCTTGTTGTTACCCTTGGTCAGGAAATAGTGTATAGCATTCTTCAAGATGTCCTCACCACCGTAGGCCAACAATACCTGTTCCTCAGGAACACCGTATATCTCACTGACGCGGACAGAAATGACACTCTTCTTGCCCTGGTCATAGATGCGGGTGTAGAAGCACAAATCCTTGGCATCGAAGTTCTTCACAGCGTCAAGCACCTTCTGGCTTGGCTCGAAATTGAATTCGTTTCTATCAAGATAATTCATTGTATGTTATTTTGTTTCAGCCTGCAAAGGTACGAATAAGTGATGAAAAAACAAAGAAATAACACATAAAAAAACGAAAAGACAGCTTTTTAGGCTGTCTTTGTCGGGATGAGGCGACTCGAACGCCCGACCCCTACGTCCCGAACGTAGTGCGCTACCAACTGCGCTACATCCCGATTGCTATGCGATTTCTCGTAAGCGGCTGCAAAATTACAAAAAATTTTTTATATCTCAAAATTTTTTCTTGTTTTTGCAACCAAAACAAATGATTGAAGCCCCTATAGTAGGCGCTCCAATTCGCTCAGCTCCTCTTCTGTTGTTGCCCAACTGGTGACGAAACGACAGACGGTATGATGGATGTCGGCCTTGCCCCAATGGGTGAACTCGATGTCCTTGGATAACCGTTCTACGACGTCGTTGTGCAAGATAACAAACTGCTGGTTGGTGGGAGAGTCGATAAAGAACTCGCAGCCTTTCTCTTGGAAGATGGCCTTCATGCGCATAGCCATATCTATGGCATGGCGTGACAGCTTGAAATACAGGTTGTCAGTAAAGAGCGCATCAAACTGCAAGCCTATCAATGCTCCCTTGGCAATGACGGCACCATGCTGCTTCTGGATGGAGAAGAAGTGCTTGTGGGCTTGGCGATTGGTGAAGACCACAGCCTCACCGCAGAGGGCGCCAATCTTCGTGCCGCCGATGTAGAAGACGTCGCAGTGGCGAGCCAGATAGGGCAGGGTGATGTCGCACCCTTCTGCCATCAGTCCGTAACCCAGACGCGCTCCATCAATATAAAGAGGTATATTATAATGCTGGCAGACCTTATAGATGTCGTCCAACTCCTGGGCGCTATACAGCGTGCCTAGCTCCGTGGGGAAGGTGATGTACACCAGTCCTGGGAATACGGCATGGGCATTGTTGCCGTCGTGCATGAAATCGTCCAGATACTTGTCGAGCGTCTTGGCATTCATCTTGCCCAGCTCGTCAGGCAGCGTTATTATCTTATGTTCCGTAAACTCTACGGCACCAGCCTCATGGACATTGATATGACCTGTACCCACACAGATGACACCCTCATACTGATAGAGCATAGAGTCGATGGTGGTGGCATTGGTCTGTGTGCCGCCCGTCAGGAAGAATATCTGGGCATCGGGCATGCCGATAGCCTCACGGATGCGCCCCTTGGCGCGCTCAGAGAACTCGTCGAAACCATAGGGTGTAGGCTTCTCATTGTTATATTTGATGAGGTTCTCCAACACCTTCTGGTGGGCACCGTTGTTATAGTCGCACTCGAATGATATCATATCTCATTCTCTCAATTTCTCAATATCACAATGCTTCCAGCATGCGCTTGATGACTACGGAACAGCTGATCTCACGATTGGCAGCCTCTGGAATCACCAGACTGTTGGGACTCTCAATGACGTCGTCGGTAACAATGAGGTTACGACGCACGGGCAGACAGTGCATGAACTTACCATCGTTCGTCCACGACATGTGCTCGGTGTCTACTGTCCATGAGCGGTCTTCGCAGGTTATCTTACCATAGTCGGCAAGGTTGGTGACACCAGGATTACTCCAGTTCTTGGCATAGATGAAGTCGGCACCCTCGAAGGCTTTCTTCTGGTCGTACTCTACAACGGCATTACCTACAAACCTCGGGTCGAGTTCGTAACCCTTAGGATGAGTAATGACGAGGTCTACATCAGGAGCAGCATTCATCCACTGGGCAAACGAGTTGGGCACAGCCTGTGGCAAGGCACGGCAGTGGGGAGCCCATGTGAGGACTACTTTTGGCTTTGCAGCGGGGGAACCGCTGCCCACATTAGCTTTCCAGCTTTCCTCAATGGTGATGAGGTCAGCAAAGGCCTGCAGGGGGTGTACGGTAGCTGTCTCCATGGCGAAGACGGGACGGCCAGAATACTTGATGAACTGCTGCAGTACGGTCTCGGCATAGTCGTACTCACGATCGGTAAGACCAGCAAACGAGCGTACGCCGATAAGGTCGCAATAGCAACCCATCACAGGGATAGCCTCCAGCAGGTGCTCGCTCTTGTCACCATCCATGATCACACCACGTTCCGTCTCCAGCTTCCAGGCACCAGCATTGACATCGAGCACGATGACATTCATGCCGAGGTTCATGGCAGCCTTCTGGGTAGACAGACGGGTACGCAGTGAGTTATTGAAGAAAATCATCATCAGGGTCTTGTTCTTACCCAGATGCTGATACTTGTAACGGTCGTTCTTAATCTCAAATGCTTCGGCCATCGCCTTGTCCAGTGGGCCGATATCTTGTACGTTGATAAATGATTTCATAATTCTCAATTTCTCAATTTCTCATTTTCTCAATTTCTCAATTAGCGAGTTAAGCTCGCACCTGTCCCTCTCCCTCGATAATCCACTTGTAGGTGGTAATCTCTTCGAGTGCCATGGGACCACGTGGACCCAGCTTCTGGGTAGAGATGCCTATCTCAGCACCCAATCCGAATTGGGCACCATCGGTGAAGGAGGTCGGCGCATTCCAATAGACGCAGGCGGCGTCGACATGCTGTTGGAACTTGCGTGCCGTCTGCTCGTTCTGGGTGATGATAGCCTCGCTATGTCCACTGCCGTGCTGGTCGATATGTGCCAGGGCTTCGTCGAGCGATGCTACCGTGCGGATAGCCATCTTGTAGTCCATGAACTCCGTACCAAACGACTCATCGGTAGCAGGCTGCAGGAGAATCTCCGGATAGTTTCCTGTGAGCAGCTGATAGGCTGGAGCGTCAGCATAGAGCAGCACCTTGTGGTCGAGCAGAGGCTTGGTGAGTTCCACCAAGTCACCCAGTCGCTTCTCATGGATGATGAGGCAGTCCAGTGCATTGCAGACACTGACGCGACGGGTCTTGGCATTACAGATGATAGCCTTGCCCATCTCCAGGTCGCCCTCTTCGTCGAAGTAGGTATTGACGACACCTGCACCTGTCTCGATGACAGGAATGCGGGCGGTGTTGCGTACGAAATCGATGAGTCGTCGACCACCACGAGGGATGCACAGGTCAATATAGCCTACTGCATTCAGCATCTCGCCAGTGGCCTCATGGGTGGCAGGCAACAAGGTAACGACATCAGGGTTAATGCCAAACTGTTCCAGCACCTCATGGATGAGGTCTACTGCTGCTTGGTTAGAGAGGTCGGCGTCTGAGCCACCTTTCAGCACGCAGGCATTACCACTCTTGAAGCACAGCGAGAAGACGTCGAAGGTGACGTTAGGACGAGCCTCATAGATCATGCCGATCACACCAAAAGGTACGCTGACACGATGCAGACGCAGACCGTTGGGCAGCGTCTTCTCCTTGGTGACGTGTCCTAATGGCGTTGGCAGGCTGGCCACGTTGCGCATGTCGCTGGCAATATCTGCCAGACGCTTGCTGGTCAGCTGCAGACGGTCGTAGAGCGGATTCTTGGGGTCCATCTTCGCCAAATCCTTCTCGTTGGCTGTCAGGATGCGCTCCTGGTAGTCGATGATGGCATCAGCCACGGCGTTGAGTATGTCGTTGCGCATGTCGTCAGAGAGCAAGGCCAGTGACTTGCTGGCAGTCTTGACACGCTTGAAGGTTTCAATGAGTTCCATGGGCTATGAATACTGTATGTGGTACGTTCTTGTTGTTTTGCATCAGGTCGATGAGTACGTTCTCGCGCTTGCCATTGGCAATGATGACGCTGATTCCTGCCTGTTGGACACCTGTGGCAGTAGCATATTTCGACTGCATGCCGCCACGTCCCGCAGAACTCTTCTCCGTCTGGATATACTGCGAGAGGTCTGTACCTGGAGCCACCTCCTTGATGAGTTGTGACTGTGGGTCGGCGGGGTTGCCCGTATAGATACCGTCGATATTGGACAGCAGAATGAGCGTGTCGGCCTGCATCATCTGGGCGATGAGTCCAGACAGTTCGTCGTTATCGGTGAACATCAGCTCCGTCACGCTGACGGTGTCGTTTTCGTTGACAATAGGTATGACGCCATTCTCCAGCATCACGCGCATACAGGCCTGCTGGTTGCGATACTGCTCGCCAGGCTGGAAGTTCTCCTTCATGGTGAGCACCTGACCTACGTGGATGTGATACTCACGGAAGAGGTCGTAATAAAGCCCAATCAACTTGGCCTGTCCCATGGCTGAGAACAGCTGGCGCTGCTCTACGGAGTCGAGCTCATGCTCGATGTCCAGTTCGCGACGTCCACAAGCCACGGCACCTGATGACACAAGAATCACCTCGCACCCTTGGCCACGCAGCCACGCTATCTGGTCGACGAGTGCCGACATGCGGGTCACGTCGAGACGGCCGTCAGCACGGGTCAGCGCGTTGGAACCTATCTTTACAACGATGCGTTTCTTCATTTGGCGTCTTTCTGTCTAATCTCTACACGACGAATCTTACCACTGATGGTCTTGGGCAACTCATCGACAAACTCGACGATACGGGGATATTTGTAGGGAGCAGTCTCCTTCTTGACATGCTGCTGCAGTTCCTTGACGAGGTCGTCGCCGGCCTTGTCCTTCCACTCCTTGCCGAGTACGACGGTAGCCTTGACCACCATACCACGGATGTCATCGGGCACACCCGTGATGGCGCACTCCACCACAGCAGGGTGGGTCATAAGCGCTGACTCTACCTCGAACGGACCGATGCGGTAGCCAGAACTCTTGATGACGTCGTCGATACGACCCTCAAACCAGTAGTAGCCGTCCTCGTCGCGCCAAGCCATATCGCCCGTATGATAGATGCCATCGTGCCAGGCCTCGCGGGTCTTCTCTTCATCGCGGTAGTAGCCCTTGAACAGGCCGATAGGCTTCTTGTCGCCTACACGGACTACAATCTCGCCCTTTTCACCGTCCTCACACGAGGTACCGTCGGCACGCAGCAGGTCGATGTCGTACTGGGCATTGGGAATACCCATTGAACCGGGTTTCGGTGTCATCCAGGGGAAGGTGCCCAGCGTCATGGTGGTCTCGGTCTGTCCGAAGCCCTCCATCATGCGGATGCCCGTCTTCTCATAGAACTTGTCATAGACGGCAGGGTTCAGTGCCTCACCAGCGGTGCAGCAATACTGCAGACTGCTGAGGTCGTACTTCGACAAGTCCTCGCGAATCATGAAACGATAGATGGTGGGAGGTGCGCAGAAGCTGGTCACCTTGTATTTCTCCATCTGGCGGAGCAGCGTGTCGGCATTGAACTTCTCGTGGTCGAAGACGAAGACCGTTGCGCCAGCAAACCACTGTCCGTAGAACTTACCCCATACGGCCTTACCCCAGCCTGTGTCAGCCACGGTTAGGTGCAGCGAACCCTCGTGCAGGTTGTGCCAGAAAACACCCGTGGTCAGGTGGCCCATCGCATAGAGGTAGTCGTGGGCTACCATCTTCGGCTCACCGCTGGTACCTGAGGTGAAGTACATGATCATCGTGTCGTCGTTCTCGTTGACGAAGGCGGGGCGCTGGAACTTGGGAGCCTGCTGCCACTCGGTCTTCCAATTGTGGAAACCTTCTTCGTCGCGCAGCGTGATATACTGCTTCACCGTCGGACTCTCCGGCATGGCCAGCTTGATCTGACTGATGATATAGTCATCGTCGGCACAGATGATGGCCTTCACCGAGGCGCGCTGGTTACGATAGACGTAGTCGTGCTTGGTCAGCATGTGGGTAGCAGGAATCACGATAGCACCAATCTTACACAGGGCCAGCATGATGACCCACCACTCATAGTGACGCTTCAGAATGAGCATCACTGGGTCGTTCTTGCCGATGCCCAGCGACTGCAGATAGCTGGCAGCCTGGTCGGACTGCTCTTTCAACTGTCCGTAGGTGGTACGTATCTCCTTGCCCTGGTCGTTAGTCCACAGGATGGCCAACTTCTCGGGTGCCTCCTCAGCCCATGCGTCCATCACGTCGTAGGCAAAGTTGAAGTTCTCGGGGATGATGAACTCTAAGTTCTTATTATAGTCTTCGACGGAGGTGAACTTCGTCTGTTTCAGAAATCTCTCTATCATAACTTACTCTACTGTAAATGCTAAGAATTTTACGGCTTTGTCGCCTACAGCCAGCATGCCGTGGGGTTTGGTGGAGTCGAAGTAGATGCTGTCGCCCTCTTCCAGAATGATGGTCTTGCCAGCAATGTAAAGCTCCATCTTGCCTTCGAGTACCATGTTGAACTCCTGTCCCGGATGTGTGTTCTTATAGACCGTATGAGCGCCTGGCTTAGGCTCTACGGTGACGATGAAGACGTCGGCCTTGTGACCTACGAAGCCACCCACCAGCGACTGGTACTTATAGGCCTTGGTACGCTCGATGGACATACCCTGTCCTTTGCGCGTCACGTAGTACGACTTCATGTGGGGTGCCTCGGCAAAGATCAGCTCTTCTGTCGATACGCCGTACTTTTTCGCTATCTTCATCAGGTTCGAGATGGTAATATCCAGCTCACCCTGCTCAATCTTCTCATACTTGTCAGTACTGATGCCGATGGTCTCAGCCATCTCGCTGACGGGGATGTCGAGCACGTCACGCAGTCCGCGCAAACGCTCGCCAATCTGTTTTAGTTGCTCTTCCATATATAAGCCCCCTAAGTTAGGGGGATGGGGGTCTGAACAAGCGTTTATCAGACCTTTTATTTGTTATTATGGAGGCCTGCGCTTGTTCAGACCCCTGTGGTCCCCTAACTTAGGGGACTCAAACTCCTGCCTTCAACCCACGGATGACGGCGCTGGTGAATCCTGCATGCTCCATCTCGTTCAGTCCCTTGATGGTCACACCGCCAGGTGTCGTCACCAGGTCGATGGCTGCCTCTGGATGCAGACCGGTAGCCTGCAACAGCTCTACAGCACCCTTCATGGTCTGCATGACAATCTGCTTGGCCTCGTCAGCCTTGAAGCCCAACTCTACACCGCCCTCGGAGGCTGCACGTACATAGCGCATGGCATAGGCAATGCCGCACGATGCCAGCGTGGTACCTGCTGCCAGGTGCTGCTCGTCGGTAAGGATGGTCTTACCCATCGACTCGAAGAGTGCTACCACTTGCTCCGTATGCTGCTGCTCAGCAGCAATGCTAGGCACGATGAATGTCATTGACTGCAGCTGGGCAATGGCGATGTTGGGAATAACCAGGAACAGGGGGATCATCTTGCTGTCTTTTGATAGCCACTCCTTGATGCTCTCTGACTTCACACCTGCAGCCACCACGACGAGTATCTGCTTGTCGTAGTCCAGCACGTCCTTGATGCTTTTCAGCACCTGCTCTACCAGCCATGGTTTCACCACTACGCAGACGATGTCGGCACCCTGTGCAGCCAGTTGGTTGCTGGGAGTAGCGGTAATGCCCATATTGGCAAACTTGTCGCGTGTCTGACGTACGGGGTCGCTCACGCAGATGTCTTCATTCTGTATGTAGTCACCCTTGATGAGTCCCTCGGCAATGGCACCACCCATGGCGCCAGCTCCAATGATTGAAATCTTCATAAAGTATTCAGTATCTTGTTTAGTTTTTCGATGAATAAGTCGGCTTCTGCTTTCGTCAGGCAGAGTGGTGGCAACAGGCGCAGCACGTTGGTGCCTGCACAACCGGTGAAGCAGTGCTCCTGATAGATGAGCGGCTGGCGCACGTCCTTGTGGGGAATGTCCAGATCAATGCCAATCATCAGACCGCGTCCGCGTACCTCTTTAATATGACTGCTACCCTTCTCCTTCAATTCCTCATTTTTTAAATTGTTCAATTTTTCAATGAGGTAGTCACCCACCTCGCGGGCATTGTCTACCAGGTTCTCCTGCTCGAAGACGTCGAGCACAGCCAGTGCAGCAGCACAAGCCAGGTGGTTGCCGCCAAACGTCGTTCCCAGCTGTCCGTAGACGGGCTGGAAGTCGGGGCTTATCAGTACACCACCCATGGGGAATCCATTGGCGATACCCTTGGCAACGGTGATGATATCGGGCTTGATGCCCAGCCACTGGTGGGCAAAGAACTTACCCGAACGACCGTATCCGCACTGTATCTCGTCGCATATCAGCGTAGCGCCATAGCGCTTGCAGGCGTATGCCAAATCCTGTGCAAACTTCGGAGTGGCCATCTGGATGCCGCCCACGCCCTGGATGCATTCCAGGATGACGGCTGCCACACCACCGCGCGACAGTTCGCGCACCCATGGCTCTATATCGTTCAGCGGCAGGAAGCGCACATGGTGGTTGTCGTTCAGCGGAGCCACAATCTTCGGGTTGTTGGTCACCTCGACAGCCAGCGACGTACGGCCATGGAACGACTTCTCGCACGACAGGATGCGTGTAGCCTGCGGATTCTTGAACGATGCCAGCTTCAGCGCATTCTCGTTGGCCTCGGCACCGCTGTTAATCAAGAACAGCTGGTAGTCCTCATAACCGCTAATCTTACCCAGACGCTCGGCCAACTGCTGCTGCAACTTGTTAATCACCGAGTTGCTGTAGAATCCTATCTGCTGCAACTGCTCCGTCACCTTCTGGATGTAGTGCGGATGCGAGTGGCCTATGCTGATCACGGCATGACCGCCATAGAGGTCCAGATATTCCTGTCCCTTGTCATCCCAAACCTTACAGCCCTTGCCCTTCACGATGTTCACGTCGAAGAGTGGATATACGTCGAATAGTTTCATATATGCGTACCTTAATATAAATAATGCGGGTGCAAAGATACACTAAATATCTGACAACGCCAACTTTCCAACAGCTTTTTTGCAAATATACGCTTTCTGCCGCATAAATATGCAAAATAGGTAACCTATAGCTTCTTTCTTCATTGCGTACCACGCTCCCACCTGTTTAAGCCTTCTAATTGATTTTATACAGCTGATACGGGCCCATTATACAGCTAATAACTTCGCGTATTAGGCTGTCCCAGAGCTGGCTTAGCCTGTCTCGCGCGCCTACAGACCTTACCTTTTCTTAGACATTGCAAAAGTAGTAAATAATGTAGTACCTTCCAAATTTTCCGCCCAGAAACCGCCATTTTTGAGGGGGTATTTTTCGCCTGATTTTTGCGAAAAAATCCAACGAGTGTCAATCCTGACGTTATGACTTATGACTTATGACGTTTTGGTGATTTTTAATTGCGCAGAGCCTAATAGCAGATATTATATAATATTATAATATTATATAATATCTGAATAATATATTTACTATATATATCTTCTTCTCTCTTTCCTTCTGTTTCCCCTTTCCGTATTCTCCGTTTTCCACTAAAATTTTAGGAAAACGTCATAAGTCATAAGTCAGAACGTCAGGTTAGGGGTGTGTACTACCTTAGAAAAAGTTGAATGATTCTCTCTTAACCCTTTTTTTTGTTGAATAGGCTCCGCGGAGAGCCGTTCAATCATATTCAGGGTTTGCGGTGCTGAGTAATTGTGTGTAGTTTCTAAACAACTTTTTTTTTGAAAAAGTGTTGCTTGTGCGCAACATTTTTATTATCTTTGCCACACATTACTATAAAGCCTACGCTTATGACGCACAATACAACACCGAGTTATAAGAAAGTTGATCAAAGGAACCGCATTCTATGGTAAATTCCAAACATATTATGCGATTTAACTATATATTTAACATTTGAGTATCTATGCAGCTGATTTATTTGTCTGATAGACAT
>CADCAG010000041.1 GCA_902799355.1 uncultured Bacteroidales bacterium | reverse complement strand
GCTCAACGATACGAGCCATCAGGGGGTGGTTCAAGTAGAACCCGATCTCAGGATGATCGCTATAATAGTTTGCCATAATTACTTCGAATTTTGCTTATAATACTTGATGAGTTTGGGAACTACCTCTTCCACAGTACCAACGATTACATAGTCAGCAATCTTGTTGATAGGAGCATCGGGGTCGCTGTTCACGCTGATGATGATACCAGAGTCCTGCATACCAGCGATGTGCTGAATCTGACCGGAGATACCGCAGGCGATGTACACCTTCGGATGAACGGTGACACCCGTCTGACCAATCTGACGATCGTGGTCGAGCCAGCCAGCATCGACAGCGGCACGAGAACCACCAACCTCACCATGCAGCACCTTGGCTAAGTCGAACAGCATGTCGAAGTTCTCCTTAGAACCCATACCGTATCCACCAGCAACAACGATGGGCGCACCCTTCAGGTTGTGCTTGGCAGCCTCTACGTGGTGGTCGAGCACCTTGACAACGAAAGCCTCGGGGCTGACATACTTGCTAACCTCAGGGTAGACAACCTCACCCTTAGCCTTACCCTCATACAGAGCCTTCTGCATGACGCCAGAGCGGACAGTAGCCATCTGTGGACGGTGGTCGGGGTTGACGATGGTAGCAACGATGTTACCACCGAAGGCAGGACGAATCTGATAGAGCAGGTTCTCATATACCTTATTATTCTTCTTATCCTCGAAAGGACCAATCTCCAGCTCTGTGCAGTCAGCAGTCAGACCAGAGGTCAGTGATGACGACACACGTGGACCAAGGTCGCGACCAATCACAGTAGCACCCATCAGACAAATCTGAGGCTGCTCCTCCTTGAAGAGGTTGACGAGGATGTCGGTGTGGGGAGCTGAGGTGTAGGGGAACAGGTCCTTAGCGTCGAAGACAAACAGTTTGTCAACACCGTAAGGCAGAATCTGGTCTTCCACCTTGCCCTTGATGCCAGTACCGGCAACAATGGCGTGGAGCTCCACGTTCAGTTCATTGGCGAGCTTGCGACCCTTGGTCAGCAGCTCCTGAGATACTTCCTGTACCTGAGTACCTTCTATTTCGCAATATACAAATACGTTATTCATACCTCTTTCTTAGCCAATAATCTTCTCGTCCAACAATTCTTTGATCATACCTTCGATATCAGCATCAGAAGCCGTCAAAGTCTTCGACTCCTTAGCCTGGAACACGATGTTCTTGATGGCCTTCACCTTCGTGGGTGAGCCACTCAGACCACACTGGCTTACATCGCCATCCACATCAGCTACGCTCCACTGGTTCAGTGTGAGCTCAGGGCGCTCGTCGTACAGATAGTCATAGGCAGTGCCCTCAGCAGGACGCTCCATAGGACAGGTAGCACGCTTGTACTTCATCACCAGCTTAGCATTCTGGGGACGGCAGGGGGCTGCACTTCCGTTAACAGTGATAACAACAGGCAGAGGAGCCTCAACAGTCTCCACACCACCGTCGATGACACGCTTGATGGTAGCCTTACCATCCTTAACAGAGAGTACCTCCTCAGCGTATGTTACCTGATTCAGACCCAGCTTCTGAGCTACCTGAGGACCTACCTGAGCGGTATCACCATCGATAGCCTGGCGACCACCGATAACGATGTCTACGTCGCCAATCTTCTTGATGGCAGTAGCCAGCGCATAAGAAGTAGCGAGGGTGTCGGCACCAGCGAAGAGACGGTCGGTCAACAACCAGCCGGTATCTGCACCACGATAAAGTCCCTGACGAATAATCTCACCTGCACGTGGAGGACCCATCGTGAGGATTCCTACTGTTGAGCCTGGGTTCTGCTCCTTCAAGCGAAGGGCTTGCTCCAGGGCATTCAAATCTTCTGGATTGAAGATGGCGGGCAGGGCAGCACGGTTAACAGTGCCTTCGGCAGTCATTGCGTCCTTACCCACATTTCTTGTGTCGGGTACCTGCTTAGCAAGTACTACAATTTTTAATGCCATATTATTATAATAATGTGTAAAAATGATATCCTTTTTGCAAATCGGCTGCAAAGGTACGACTTTTTACGCACACAGCCAAATAAAAATGCACAAAAACAGCCAAAATGTGCACACTTCGACTGTTTTGTGCAGGATATTTTCTCATCTATTATACCTTAGTGTTTGTCGTAGGCATGATGTGGATAGTCTGTGGTGAAGTGCAGACCACGACACTCCTTGCGCTCCAGTGCCCAACGGGTGATGAGATAACCCACATTGATCATGTTGCGCAACTCGCAGATGTCCTTCGAGGCCTTGACACGCTTGAAGAGGCGTTCGGTCTCTTCGTAGAGCATGTCCAGACGGTCCCAGGCACGATGCAGGCGCAGGTCGGAACGTACGATGCCCACATAGTTGGACATGATCTGGTTGACCTCCTTGACCGACTGCGTGATGAGCACCTTCTCCTCGTTGGTCATGGTGCCCTCATCGTTCCATTCTGGTATGCGCTCGTTGAACTCATACAGGTCGACATGCTCCAGCGAGTGGCGTGCGGCAGTCTCGGCATAGACCACTGCCTCAATGAGTGAGTTGGAGGCCAGACGGTTGCCACCATGCAGACCTGTGCACGAGCATTCGCCAAGGGCATAGAGGCGCTCAATGCTGGACTGTCCGTTGAGGTCGACCTTGATACCACCACACATATAGTGAGCAGCAGGACGTACAGGGATGTAGTCGGTAGTGATGTCGATACCCATAGACAGGCACTTCTGGTAGATATTGGGGAAGTGCTTGCGGGTCTCGGCTGGGTCCTTATGGGTAACGTCCAAACAGACGTGGTCCAGTCCGTGAATCTTCATCTCCTTATCGATGGCACGTGCCACGATGTCGCGAGGAGCCAGCGACAGGCGCTCGTCGTATTTTTCCATAAACGTCTCGCCATTGGGCAGCTTCAGCACGGCACCATAGCCACGCATAGCCTCCGTGATAAGGTAGGCAGGATGGGTCTCGTTGGGATTGTGCAGCACAGTGGGATGGAACTGGACAAACTCCATGTCAGCCACCGTACCCTTGGCACGATAGACCATAGCGATGCCGTCGCCCGTAGCAATGACAGGGTTGGAGGTTGTCAGATAGACGGCACCACAGCCACCCGTACACATCACCGTACACTTGGCAAGATAGGTGTCTACCTTCTGCTTGGGATTGAGCACATAGGCACCATAGCACTGGATATTGGGAGAGCGGCGCGTCACGCGCACACCCTGATGGTGCTGGGTGATGATTTCTACAGCAAAATGGTTCTCCTTGATGTCAATATCCGGATTGTTGCGCACAGCCTCCATCAGCCCTCGCTGGATTTCGGCGCCTGTATCGTCAGCGTGATGCAGAATGCGGAACTCCGAGTGTCCACCCTCACGGTGCAGGTCGAACTGACCGTCTTCCTTGCGGTCGAAGTTGACGCCCCACTGGACGAGTTCCTTGATTTGTTCAGGAGCCATGCGGACTACCTGTTCTACTGCCTGTCGGTCACTGATGAAGTCGCCGGCAATAAGGGTATCTGCAATGTGCTTGTCGAAGGTGTCGAGCTTCAGATTGGTCACAGAGGCTACCCCACCCTGTGCAAAAGAGGTGTTGGCCTCGTCGAGTGTCGTCTTGCAAATCATGCAGATCTTACCTTTCTTGGCACGAGCCACCTTCAGTGCGTAGCTCATACCAGCCACACCAGCACCGATAATCAGAAAATCGTATTTATAAACCATCCTTTTTTGTATTATACGGTGCAAAATTACAAATTATTTTTGTATTTTTGCAAACGAAATGAAGAAATATCTGTTTTTACTGCTATTATGGTGCTTCACGGCGCTGTCTTTCGCACAAGACAGCCTGCGCATGCGCATCGACTCGCTACTCTGCGACCCCATGTTTGAGACCTCACAGTTAGGACTGATGGTCTACGACCTTACTGCCGACTCCGTATATTACCAACACAATGCGCGCCAGCTGTTGCGACCAGCCTCAACGATGAAGCTGGTGACAGCCATCACGGCCCTTGACCAGTTGGGACCCAAGTATGACTTCAAGACCAGCATCTACTATACGGGTACCATCAAGAACAACACACTGATGGGCAACATCTACTGTGTAGGAGGCTTCGACCCCACGCTGACCCTTGAGGATGTGACAGACATGGCGCTGAGCATACAACAGCTTGGCATAGACAGCATAGCAGGTAAACTGGTAGCCGACCGTACCATGAAGGAGCCTGTAGACTATGGCGAGGGATGGTGCTGGGATGACGAGAACCCGCTGCTGACGCCACTGTCCATCGGTCGTAAGAACATCTTCCTCACGACCTTCGCAGAGGAGGTGGCCCGTCTGGGTGTGAACCTAGAGAACGTAAAGCTAGTGGAAGGACAGCTACCTACTAACGCCCGTCATCTGACAACCATTCGTCATAACATCTCGCTGGTGCTGGAACGCATGATGAAGAAGAGCGACAACTTCTATGCCGAGGCCGTATTCTACCAGACAGCAGCCAGCGTCAGGAAGCCACAGGCCAAGGCATCAGACGCGACAGGCATCACCCGCAAATTGCTGAAACGACTAGGACTCAATGCCGACACCTATCGTCTGGCTGACGGTTCAGGACTCTCGCTCTACAACTACATCAGTGCCGAATTGCTGTGCACACTGTTGAAGTATGCCTGGAACTCACCCATGATTCACGATGCGCTATGGTTCTCACTGCCCATTGCTGGAGTTGACGGAACCCTGGAGAAGCGCATGCTCAACACCGCTGCTGATGGTAACGTACGTGCCAAGACGGGTACGCTAACGGGCATCTCGTCGCTGGCTGGCTATTGCAAGGCTGAGAACGGTCACCAGCTGTGTTTCAGCATTATCAACCAGGGTGTCATGCGCAATGCCGACGGCAGAGCATTCCAAGACCGTCTGTGTCAGGTGCTGTGTGGAGAGAAAGAGGTCAACAAAGCGAAGGAGAAGAAAGCCGCTAAACCGTCTGCACGTAGCGCTCAAAAGCATCGCGGTAGGCGTCGGTAACACGGATTATCTCGTCACCGATATAGACGCAAAGGTTCCGGTCAACCGTTCTTATCTTGTCCAAACGGACAATATAGGAACGGTTGATTCGCATAAAGGAACCTGTGGGCAGGGTCTCCTCGACGGCAGTCATCGTCATGTGGGTGGTCAACGGCAGTCGCTCACCCTCTATGTGGAAGCGCACATAGTCCTTCATACCCTCGACATAGAGAATCTTGTTGAAGTTCACCTGCCGCAGTTCGCCATCAACACGGATAAACATCGTGGTTTTGGTGGACGTTGCCTCGGGTGCAGAGGCGAGCGGGGCGTCACCTCTGCTGAACCACTGCTCTGCCTTCTCTACGGCAGCGATGAACTTGTTATAACGGATGGGTTTCAGCAGGAAGTCGATGGCTGAGACCTCATAGCTCTCAAAGGCATACTCCTTGAAGGCGGTGGTAAAGATCACCTTCGTACGCTCAGGCAACATGTGCGACAGTTCCATACCGTTCATGTCAGGCATCTGGATATCCATAAATGCCAGATTGACGGGATGTTCGCGCAACCATGCCAGCGCCTCAACGCTATCGGTAAAGGAAGCCTCCAGACGTAGCTGGGGTGTCTTCTGCGCAAACGATTCTAAGAGTTTGACGGCCAGTGGCTCGTCGTCGACAATGATGCAAGTGAGCGGAGTCATAGTTGGATCGTGATTTTTACCTTATAGATATTGTCTTCGAGGGTTTGCTCCCACGTATAGCGGTCCTTATAGATAAGGTCCAGACGGCGACGGGTATTTTCCAGTCCTATGCCTGAGCCACTACGGTCCGTATCGTTCTTGGGGAAGTTGGTATTCTCGCAGTCGAAGATGAGTTGTTGTCCGTCAGCAGTGAGCGTGATGTCAATGCGCGAGTCACGATTGCTGCTGATGCCATGCTTGAAGGCATTCTCGATGAGCGAGATGAAGAGCAGCGGAGCAATAGTTAATGGAGAATTGACAATTGATAATTGACAATTGACCACCGTCTTCTCGCTACAGCGCAGCTTCATCAGCTCTACGTAGTTGCGCATAAACTCTATCTCTCCCTGCAGGGGTACGGTGTTCTTGTTGGTCTCGTACATCGCATAGCGCAATAAATCGCTTAACTGGGCGATGGCATCTTGTGCTTTGTCTGCATCTATCTGTACGAGACTCGAGATGTTGTTGAGGGTGTTAAAGAGAAAATGGGGATTAATCTGATTTTTCAGCCATGCCAGTTCAGCCTCTGTATTCTTGGCTTTCTCTTCTTTCAGCTGCTGACGAATCTGACGTGTTCGGATGAAATGGCGAATACCAATGGCTATAGCTGCTATCATACAGTTGAGCACCAGGAACATCAGGAATCCGCCAAAGAAGCCAACCCACATATTGGTATCCATCGCCGGCATGTTGGGAATACTGTCTCGGTTCAAATAAACCAGGAAGAACTGGTAGTTGAGCCCCAAAATCATTACGAGGTTGATGAGTACGAACCACCAATGGCGCCGCTTAAAGAAGAGGTATGGGCCCAGCAGGTAGAAATTGATGAAATAGACAACCAATGGAGATTGAAACAATCCCCATATCACATAGAATGATGTCTGGGTAGCTTTCAGATTCTGGGTGCTCAGGAACGTGGCCAGTGGCAGTGAGAACAGTATTACTGTCCAAACTGCCACTTGTGCTACAAACAGCCAGATGTCTTTTTTCTGTATTTTCATCATACGACTGCAAAGATAGGAATTCTTTCTGGAATATCCAAATTATTGTTGTACATCTCCAATACTATTAATCATCTCACCCTGCGACTGCTGCTCGATGAAGTCGTTCTGTACACGGCTGACATGCTGTTTGGCAACCATCTTCGAGTTACCGAAGGTATAGCTGACGGTGAAGGTAACACCATAGATGGGAACCTTGATATTGTTGGTGCTGGTGAAGTTCTGACCGCGGCTGTGACTCTTAATCATGATGCTGCCGCCTTCGTTCAGACCTGTCATGGCAGAGAGACTCAGGTTAAGCTTATCCTTCAGCAGCGACTTTGAGATACTGGCGGTCAAGAGATTGAATCCGCCACTCCAACCCTGCAGGGTATAACTCTTGGTAGAGGCGATAGCAAAGGCGCTGAGCTTCAAGTCCCAAGGCAGTGTCTGTTGCAGTCCACCCATGATATTGGCTGTCCAGCCGTTGTTGCTCTGACCCAGTTCATTGCTGCTCACGTCAAGGTAGTTGGCGGCGCCGTTCATGAAGATACGGGTGTTCTTGGTCAGCAGGTAGTTGACATAGGCGCTGATACCAGCCTGATGGCTCTTGATGACATTACCGTAGGTGGTGTTCAGCAGGTTGTTGCTGTCGTAGAAGCTGTACTGTGAGATGCCGTTATCGGTGAAGTTATAATGGGCATTGAGGTTCAGCATCAGCTTGTTGGTAAACATGTTATACACTACAGAGATGTTGTGAGCCTTCTCTACGTCAAGGTCAGGATTACCGTATGTCAGGGCGATGGGGTTGGTCTTGTCGACATAGGGATTCAGGTAAGAGATACCTGGACGCGAGATGCGCATATTGTAGGTCAGGCCGAGGTTGCTGCCCATGCTCAGATTATACTGCAGACTGGCTGTGGGGATGAAGCTGCCATAGCCCGTGCTGAAGTCCTGACCGTTGCCCAAATGGTACTCTACGTTCTGCCAGGTATATTCGTAGCGGGTACCAATCTTGGCACTCAACTTGGTCCAACGGGCGGTATATTCGCCATAACCTGCCAGAATAGTGTTCTTGTACTCATACTCGCTGCTGGTAGAGGGATCGTAGACATCTTTCAGATAATACTTAGCATCAGAGGTGGCATCGTGAAGTTGCAACTTGCTACCCAGCGCGAGGGTATGTTTGCCAACAGGCATGGTGTAGTCCAACTGGAAGATATGGTTGGTGGTCTTGTCTTTGTTCTCTGAATAGCGACTTGTCAGGTCAATGAGTGTTGAGTTGACGGCAAAGCTGTTGGTCATCTCGGTAGTGGCGGGACTGTAGTTCAGCTGATAGGTAAAGGCCAGCGACTGGGTGTGCTCTTTGTTGAAGAAGCGCTGATAGTCCACACTACCGCTGAACGAGGTGCGCGAGTTCTTCATATCGGTGGTGCTGCCATAGCTGAAACCAGTACCGTAGGGGGCACCACCCATCGTGGTCTGCGAGGTTCCGGTGCTCTTCATCGACATGGTATTGACAGAGGCTGTGGCGTTCAGCACGCTCATCTCGTCCAACTGATAACCCAGCGTCAGACTACCCATCGTAAACGGTGTCTTCACTTCGTTCTCTGAAGTCATGATCTGCGAGGTACCATTGTCCTGCATCTGTTCCATCTCAGTGGTGGTATTGCCTGGCTTGTTATAACTGGTCATCACGTTGGTACTATACGACAGTTTGCCCTGCTGACCGCTCAGGAAGAGGCTTCCTCCCAACTGACGATTGCCGGCAGTGGCGCGGATAGAACCGTTATAGCCGTTCATGCTCTGGGCAGCCTGCGGATTCTGCTTGTTCATCACGATGTTCAGCACACCAGCGGCACCCTCAGCATCATACTTGGCACCAGGGTTCGTTACCACCTCAATGCTCTTGACAGCACTGGCGGGCATGCTCTTAAACACCATCGAGGGATTGCTGGAGAACATCAGGTTGGGAAGACCGTCGACATACACCTTAAAAGAGCTGGAGCCGTTGACGCTGATATTATCCTGGCCGTCGACCGTTACCATGGGCACCTTGCGAAGCATGTCCAAAACGGTATATGACTTCGAGTCCTCGTCGTCGGCAACATTATAGCTCATCTTGTCGACCTCCATCTTCACCAGCGGTTTCTGGGCAACCACTTCCACACCCTTCAGCATGGTGGCACCATCAGAGATATACAAGGTACCGAGGTCGATGGCGGGTTCCTTGCCCAGCTCCACCGGCTGCTTCAGCTCGTCCTTGCCGACACTGCTGAAGACGATGTCATAGCGACCCTTGCCCTTCAGTTCCTTGGAGAACTTACCATCCTTATCGGTCAGGAACATGGCAACAGGCTTGTCCTTCTTGCCTGCTTTGAAGACGCGGACGGTAGCGAAAGGCTCCGCCTCGTTCAAGGTTTTGTCCATCAGCACACCTGTTACGGTAGTCGTCTGGGCCATTACTACTGCTGAAAGAGTCAGCATCATTGCTACGAGCATTACTCTGAGTTGGGTCATCTTCTTCATATCTTTTTCGTTTTTGTTATTTTTTTCTGCTGCAAAGGTAGGCTATTATCCTATATGTTCCAACTCACTTTCGACGAAACAGCCACAGTCTTTCGACGAGATTATTTCTCCCAAGAGGTAAAAAGAATGATAAAAATATGGCTTTTTCCATTTTTCTTAGTAACTTTGCCAACCGAAAGATAAAATAATACTGCTATGAAGAAGTTTTTTCTGACAACACTTGTCGCTATGCTCTGCTGGACTGCCGGCAATGCTAAGGTGAATGGTACGGAACCTGAAGACAACACGCCCGATGGCGTGGAGGCTGTAGACATGGGACTTAGCGTAAAGTGGGCTAACGTGAATATGGGAGCCAAGAAGTCGACAGACTTTGGCGACTATTACGCATGGGGTGAGACCAAGACCAAGGACTACTACTCATGGGACTCTTACATCTGGAGCAGAGGTAATTCTCCGATGCTGATCAAGTATTCCGTTAACGACAGAAAATCTCAGCTGACCCTTGCCGACGATGCTGCCCGTGCCAACTGGGGTGGCAAATGGCGCATGCCCACTGAAGCAGAGTGCGAGGAGCTGGCGAACCCAGACAACTGCACCTGGGAGTGGACAACGAAGAATGGTGTCAACGGCTATAAGGTAACGAGCAAGAAGACTGGCAAATCCATCTTCCTGCCCATCACCGGTTTCCGCTTCTATGGCCGCACACAGTTCCGCGCCATCTACGGCTACTACTGGACGTCAACGCTCTATACAACCAACCCCCAGAATGCCATCTGTCTGGAGTTTAATCTCGATGAAGTAAAAGTACACAACGGCAACCTGTCCAGCAACCGCTTCAGTGGCCATTGCATCCGCGCCGTGCAGGAAAAATGAGTTTTACAACGACGATACTGGAATGGTTTAAGGAGAACGGTCGGGCGCTGCCGTGGCGTGAGACGCGTGATCCGTATGCCATCTGGTTGTCGGAAATCATCCTTCAACAGACTCGCATCGAACAAGGGCGCCCCTATTGGGAGCGCTTCATGAAGCGTTGGCCGACGGTAGAGGCGCTGGCCCATGCCACAGAAGACGAGGTGCTACGCGAATGGCAGGGACTGGGCTACTACAGCCGGGCCCGCAACTTGCACACAGCAGCCCAGCAAATCGTTGAGCGTGGCGGTTTCCCCACTACATTAGAGGGCATCAAAGCACTCAAGGGGGTGGGCGACTACACGGCAGCAGCCATTGGTAGCATAGCCTTCAACCTGCCTGCAGCGGTGGTCGACGGCAACGTCTATCGCGTGCTGGCACGCCACTATGATATTGAAACGCCTATCAACACGACAGAAGGTAAGAAGGAGTTCACCCAGTTAGCACAATCGTTATTGCCACCGCAAGAGGCCTCAGCATTCAATCAGGCCATGATGGACTTTGGCGCAACCCAATGTACCCCATCAAGCCCAAATTGCCCATCGTGCCCATTGGCAGAGAGTTGTGTGGCTCTGCGTGAGGGGCGCATCGACATACTGCCCGTCAAACAGAAGACACTGAAGGTCAAGGAGCGCCAGCTGACCTACATATATATAAGGTGTAACGGTTATACGGCAATCCATCGCCGTCCTGCAGGCGACATCTGGCAAGGGCTCTATGAGCCGTGGCTCACAGATCAGGTGCCACAGGGTGCTGTGCTACAGCGCCAAAGAGTCAAGCACGTGCTGACCCACCGCATTCTCTATGCCGACTTCTGGCTGTGGGAGGTAGAGGAGCGTCCGCAACTGCCTGACGACTATTTCTGGATTAAGGAAGAAGAGGTAGGCAACTATGGAGTGCCACGTCTCATCGAGATATTGTTAGAAACTCTAAACACTTAACGAATATGATAAACATCGCCATCTTTGTGTCGGGAAGCGGCACGAATTGTGAGAACCTGATACGTTACTTCAAGGATTCGGAGCGTGTCAACTGTGCCCTCGTGGTCAGCAACAAAGCCGATGCGTATGCACTGGTGCGTGCTGAGAAGCTGGGTGTGCCGACAGCTGTTGCGCCCAAACCGGAGTTGAACGATCCACAGGTGATGATGCCGCTACTCCAGAAGTACGGCATACAGTTTATTGTGCTGGCAGGATTTCTGCCGCTGGTGCCCAACTTCCTGGTAGATGCCTTCCCTCGCAAAATCATCAACATCCACCCTGCCCTACTGCCAAAGTATGGTGGTAAAGGCATGTGGGGACACCATGTACATGAGGCTGTGAAGGCTGCCGGCGAGACAGAGACGGGCATGACGGTACACTATGTCACCCCCGTCTGCGACTCTGGCGAAATCATTGCACAATACCGTGTGGCACTGTCGCCAGAAGACACTGCTGACGACATCGCTGCAAAAGAACACCTGCTGGAGATGGAGCACTTCCCTCGCATCGTCGAGCAGGTGGTCAATGATATATTCTATCTATAAATCAAGATTAGTTCGTATTATAGAGTCTTTTCAGTTCTGCCTCTAATTCTTGTACTGTCGAAGGACTGGCGACGATGGTACCATCAGGGCCGATGACGACGGTTTCGGGCCACGAGCAGATGCCGTATAGATTCTTGGCCGCATGAGTGGCCAGTTGTGGCCATGGCAGGTTCTCTTCTTTCAGTCGTTCAGTCCATCGCGTTTTATTGTTTCCGTCAATCGCAAGGCTGAGAATTTGCATACCCTTTGCATGATACTGGTCGTAGAGTGTGCGTAACTGGGGCAGGATGTCGAACTCGTCACGATTCCAGCTCTCCCAGAAGTGCAGCACGACATACCCTTTGCCGATGTACTCTTTCAACTGGTGAGCGTTGCCCTGCGTGTCTGTAAGAAGCATGTCTTCATAATGCTTACCTGGACGGCGTTTCTCCAATCCTGCCACATACTCTTTGACAGGTGCCATCAACAGATGGTTGGAATAGCGGAACTGGTCACTGACGAAAGGCTTCAATTCGTCGTAGCTCAGTTCAGTATATGCCTTGTAGATGGCGTAGGTCCTCAGCAGGTCGTCATTGCCTTGGAAGATAACCTGACGGAAGCGTTCGCGCTGTTTGGCGATGGCGGCATCCAGTTCTGCACGGTCCTTTATTTTCAGCATGCGCAGTCGCTCTGCCTCCGTTTCGTTTAGGAAGTCGTTGCGTTGCTGCGAAGCCTTCTGACTCTTGACGATGCTCTTTTGCAAGTCGACCTTGATGGGTTGTCCGTCAGCCCAGAAATAGGTGTAATGACGGTCCTTTGTCGTCAAGCCGCACACCTCATCTTTCGGCAATCGGCAGGTGAAGGAGAAGCGACCATTGCGGACGGGGAACTTTCCCAGTTCCTCGAATGACGATACGCTGCGGCGGACGATGACGCTGTCGGCATCGGCTGGGGCCGTACCGCTAATCTGGCAGTCCACCAGTTGCAGGTCTTCTGAGCCATTCGTTATCAGTCCGTTATAGGAGACAATCTTCCGTAGCTGTGTCGTAGAGATGGTAGAAGAGGTTATCATGGCTGGGCGTCGCTTCACCTCACCGCCTTCCGCCTGATAGTGTTCACTCTTCTTGTAAAGCGTGTAGCAGGTGTAGCCAAACATATCTTTGTGCTTCTGACCTGAGGCAGTCTCGGCATAAGGGCTGAGGATGCCGATGAGCGTGTTATACTGCTCTTGGGTCAGCTTGTGAGGATAGCCGTCACACATCTTATGGAGTATCACGACGGCAGCCGTCTTGCCACCCGAGGTCTCACGGTCGTAAATCTGGCACGTCTGCTTCACTTTGGCCAATAGTTCATCGTAGGTCTTAGGGGCTGTGGGGTCCGTATCGTATTTGATGGTGGCCGTCATATCCTGCCGTTCGGCATAAGGCAGGAAGAAAGGCATGTTGTCGTGCTTCTTGGCAGCAATCTCAAAGATGGTGCCGTTCATCATCCAAAAATCTCCAACCTGGTCCTTCTTTATGTGCTGCTCCCACACCATCAGGACAGCATAGCGATGGCCGTCAGGCTCGTCGAAGGACACCAGACGGATGTTCTGTCGAGCGCCGAAAACATACCTCCCGCTGGCTACACCATTTGGATTACCAAAGAGCCAGAGTATGCCCGTTGCCAACGGAGCTCCCTCCTGGGCGTTGTGAATCATGACCTCCTTGGCATGAACGGCCTCACTGCGCAATGTCTGCTCCAGTTCCTTCAAATGAGGGAACAAGATGGTAACGTCGTTAGTACCCTCAACACTAAACACCTGGCTAAAATCATAGGCCATAGCTTTACCGCCAGTAGTTTCGTCGCTGCTGACGACACGGCCTTCACCTACATGATACTCACCAGAGGCTACGAAAGCTTGTAGCTTCTCATAGACACGACGGGCTGCGTCGCTCACCTGTGCATTTATTGACATGGCCCATATCAGGCATATCGCTAATAGAAAGTTCCTATTCATCATCTTGTTCTGTGTTTACGTTATACATATTATCTGCCGTCTGGGGGCGTCCTTCCTTGTCGAACGTATGAAGGATATAGCTGTTGACAATACGCTGCAGTCGCTCGTCAGCATGCATCACCCGATGAATACGCTCAATATAGAGGCTATCGTCCACCTGGGCCAGTTCGCGTTCAATCTTATTAATATAGTAGTCGAGGCTATCAGAAACTGAGACAGTGCTGGGCTGTTCGGCTAATACTTTTTCTGTTCTTTTGGCTTGGCGCACTGCCACTTTTACTGGCTGCACCTGAACTTCCGTTTCTGCTTTCTTTTCCTTGACAGGAGTAACAGTGGCTTTTTCTGCTACCACTTTTTCAGTAGGCTCGGAAGGCATAGGCATCTCATCGTCCCCAAAATGGAAAACCATTAGGGATAGGATACAGGCAACAGCTGCAACAAGGGCAGCAATATAGGTATACCTTGCTCTTCCAGCACGCTTGGGAGCTACCTCCTGCATGATATTGTCCAAGAAGTCCTCTGGCACTTTGGGATTCGTCCGCCGTGCTTCCTTTCGCTTTAAGGCTTCACGCAAGTCTTTATCTATCAGCTTATTCATTTTCTTTCTGTTTAATCATCCGTAACAGTTTCTTTCTGATTCGATGGAGTCGGGTTGCCAAAGCATTCGGCTCGACGTCCATGATATAGGCGATGTCTCGCAGCGGTCGGTCTTCGTAATAATAGAGGTGTATCAACATCCCTTCGTCAGGCGGAAGGTCGTCTATGGCCTCTTCCATCATTGCAATGCGTTCCTCACGTCCTGTTGACAGTTCCTCGTCTGCAATCGCTGGCAGATTATCGATGTCGACATAGTGAGGCTGCTGGCGTTTCAAACGGTTCAGCGCCTCGCGGTAGGCGATACGGCAGACCCATGTGCAGAACGACGATTGGTACTGGAAAGTGTCTAACGAGCGGAAGGCCTTGACAAAGGCATCCTGAGCCACTTCCTGAGCATCCTCGGCATAGGGCAGCATCCGACTGGTGAAGTTGAACACCTGTTGTGAATAGGTATTCACAAACCAGGCATACTCTTCGCGCTTGCCGTCAAGTATCCGTTTGATGCGCTGACGCTCTTCTATGTTGATAATCTCACTCATTCTACCTTATAGACAACAGAATTGTAGAATGATTACAGGTTTATGTGTTAAAGAAAAAAAAATACTGCACAGAAAAGAAACAATCTATCTTTTCCGTGCAGTATTGAGATGCTTAGAGGTTTGCCAACTCAATGACTTTGTCAACAGCAGCAGAGAGTCCGTCGACATTCTTACCGCCAGCCTGAGCGAAGTGAGGCTGACCACCACCGCCACCCTGGATGAGCTTGGCGGCCTCACGAACCATCTGACCAGCATTCAGTCCGTGGTCGCTAACCATATCGTCACTCATCATGATAGAGAGCTGTGGCTTGTTGTTGTCGTGAGTACCCAGCACGCAGAGTAGTGAACCCTCGACAGCAGCACGAATCTTGAAGGCAAGGTCCTTGGCAGCAGCAGGCGACATAGGAATGACGCTGGTTACCACCTTGACGCCATTGACCTCGCGAGCCTTCTCAACGAGTGTCTTGGCAGCACGCTCTACAGCCTGTGCCTGGAAACCTTCAATCTCCTTCTTCATGCTGTCGTGCTCCTCGATATACTTCTTGATAACCCCCTGCAGGTCCTTGGCATTGTTGAAGAATGCCTTCACAGCCTTTAGGATATCCTCTGTCTGATACAGCAACTCTTCACACTCCTTACCAGTGCGTGCCTCGATACGGCGGATGCCAGCGGCCACACTGCTCTCAGAGATAATCTTGAAGAAGCCGATGCGACCTGTTGAAGTGGCGTGGATACCACCACAGAACTCACAGCTGGGACCGAAACGTACCACACGAACCTTGTCGCCATACTTCTCACCAAACAGGGCGATAGCACCCAGTTTTTTAGCCTCGTCGAAGGGTACATCACGATGCTCGTCGATATGGATGTCCTGACGGATCATGTCGTTGACCATACGCTCTACCTCGCGCAACTGCTCGTCAGTGACCTTCTCAAAGTGTGAGAAGTCGAAGCGCAGCGTATCGGGGCTGACGAACGAACCCTTCTGCTCTACGTGGTCGCCCAGAATCTGCTTCAGGGCATAGTCGAGCAGGTGGGTAGCGGTATGGTTGGCAGCAGAGGCGTTACGCTTGTCGGTATCGACGCATGCCATGAACTCTGCAGCAGGGTTCTTAGGCAGCTGCTTCACGATATGTACGCTCTGGTTGTTCTCACGCTTGGTATCGATGATGTCGATGGTCTCGTCTTCATTGACGAGTACACCGCAGTCACCGACCTGTCCACCCATCTCGCCATAGAAAGGTGTAGCGTCAAGTACCAACTCATAGAACTCGTTCTTCTTCTGAGTCACCTTACGGTAGCGCAGGATGTGACAATTGTATTCGGTATAGTCGTAACCCACGAACTGCTGTTCACCAGGCTGCAACTCTGTCCAGTCACTGTTCTCTACAGCTGCGGCATTGCGGGCACGCTCCTTCTGCTTCTGCATCTCTACATTAAACTGATCCTCGTCAACGGTGAAGCCGTTCTCACGACAGATAAGCTCTGTCAGGTCGAGGGGGAATCCGTAGGTATCGAACAGACGGAAAGCCTGGACACCATCCAACTGGTTCTTGCCCTGAGCCTTCAGTTCCTCCATGGCCTTGTCGAGCATTGAGATACCTTTATCAAGAGTGCGAAGGAAGCTGTCTTCCTCCTCCTTGATAACCTTGGTAATCAGTTGCTGCTGAGCCTTCAACTCGGGGAAGGCGTCGCCCATCTCATGAACCAATGTTGGTACGAGTTTGTAGAGGAATCCCTCCTTCTGTCCGAGGAAGGTATATGCATAACGTACGGCACGACGAAGAATACGACGGATGACGTAGCCTGCCTTAGCATTGCTGGGCAGCTGACCATCGGCAATAGAGAACGATACGGCACGCAGGTGGTCGGCACAGACGCGCATAGCGACATTGATATCATCCTGTTCCTTGCTAATAGGATTCTCCGTCTCTTCCTCGAAGGTAAAGTATTTCAGACCCGTAATATCCTGCTCAGCCTTGATGATGGGCTGGAAGACATCGGTATCGTAGTTGGAGTGCTTGCCCTGCATCATGCGAACGAGACGCTCGAAGCCCATACCAGTATCGATGACATTCATCGACAGCTTCTCCAGAGAACCGTCAGCCTTGCGGTTGAACTGCATGAACACAAGGTTCCAGATTTCGATGACCTGTGGATCGTCCTGATTGACGAGTTCACGACCGGTCCTACCACTGGCAGCTTTTTGCTCGGGAGTACGAGAGTCGACGTGAATCTCAGAGCAGGGACCGCAGGGGCCTGTATCGCCCATCTCCCAGAAGTTATCGTGCTTGTTACCATTGATAATATGGTCTTCAGGCACGTGCTTGGCCCAATATTTAGCAGCCTCGTCGTCGCGAGGGATGTTTTCTTCGGGAGAACCCTCGAAGACAGTAACATACAAATCAGCAGGATTCAGTTTCAGCACATCAACGAGGTATTCCCACGCCATATCGATGGCACCCTCCTTGAAGTAGTCGCCAAACGACCAGTTGCCCAACATCTCGAACATGGTGTGGTGGTAGGTGTCGTGGCCTACCTCTTCCAGGTCATTGTGCTTACCGCTGACGCGCAGACACTTCTGTGTATCGGCACGACGACGGGGCTCTGGGTCGCGTGTACCCAGAATAATATCTTTCCACTGGTTCATTCCCGCGTTGGTGAACATCAGCGTGGGGTCGTCCTTGATAACCATCGGTGCTGAAGGCACGATGGCGTGTTGCTTAGACTCGAAGAATTTCTTGAAGGAGTCACGAATCTCGTTAGCTGTCATCATTTTGTTATTATTATTAACTTTTCGTTATTCACTATTCGTTATTCACTAGGGCTTCAGCCCGCTATTTCATCTTCCATTCGCCATCAACCTGCACCATGGGCACGATGACCTCCTCTTGCGTGGAGTCACCATAAGACAGCAGCAGGAAACTATAGACCACATGGAGCGTAGTATCGGCACGTCCCACATTGGGCGATACGGCGACAGCACGCAGCCCATTGTGCTTCTGCTTCATATCCTCCATATACTGCTCATTGGCCTTGACCAACTGCTGACGGTAGTCGGAAGGATACTGGTCGTAGTTGGCTTTGCCTACGAGGAAGCCATCAGGATAGCCATCCAGCAGACGCTGGTAATAGCTCTGGGCAGCCTCGGCAGCCTGCTGCTCTGGTGTCAGTTCCTCAGAACAGCCCATTAGACCTATTAGCCCCATTAGACCTATAATAAACCCGCGTCTCAGCATTACTTCTGTCGGATAAACACGTTGATGGGGGTTCCTGTCAAAGTCCAGTTGTCACGCATCTTGTTCTCCAGGAAGCGGCGATAGGGCTCTTTGATATACTGTGGCAGGTTGGCATAGAACACAAAGGTCGGAATCTGTGTGTCGGGCACCTGCGAGACGTATTTAATCTTGATATACTTACCCTTGATAGAGGGTGGCGGTGTCTGTTCGATGAGCGGCAGCATCACCTCGTTGAGTTTCGACGTACCAATCTTAATGGTACGGTTCAGATATACCTGCTTGGCAGTCTCCAGCACCTTGAAGATGCGCTGCTTGGTAACAGCAGAGGCGAAGATGATTGGGAAATCTACAAACGGAGCCATGCGGTTGCGGATGGCATTCTCGAAGGTCTTGATGGCCTCCTGAGATTTATCCTCTACGAGGTCCCACTTGTTGACGACAACCACCAGTGACTTGTTGTTCTTCTGGATGAGCTGGAAGATGTTCATATCCTGTGCCTCGATGCCGCGTGTGGCGTCAATCATCAGGATGCAGACGTCACTGTTCTCAATAGCACGGATGGAACGCATCACGCTGTAGAACTCGAGGTCTTCTGTCACCTTGTTCTTACGACGGATACCTGCGGTGTCGACCAGATAGAAGTCGAAGCCGAACTTGTCGTATTTGGTATAGATAGAGTCGCGGGTAGTACCAGCGATATCAGTCACGATGTTGCGGTCCTCACCGATAAAGGCATTGATGATGCTCGACTTACCAGCATTGGGACGTCCGACGACAGCGAAACGAGGAGTACCGTCCTCCAGGTCATCCACCTCGTCAGCCTTCAGCTTGCTGAGCACAAAGTCCAACAGGTCGCCCGTACCTGAACCGGTAGCAGCGCTGACACAGAACGGGTCACCCAGTCCGAGCTTATAGAACTCATACTGGCCATACAGGTCCTTGCCGTCGTCAGCCTTGTTGGCAACGAGCACGACAGGCAACTTAGAACGGCGCAGGATGAGGGCCACATCCTGGTCAAGGTCAGTAAGACCGTTCTTGATATCTACCAGGAACAGCACCAGGTCGGCCTCTTCAGTGGCCACAATCACTTGCTTACGAATCTCCTCCTCGAAGATATCGTCACTATTGACCACCCAACCACCGGTATCTACTACCGAGAACTCGCGGCCATTCCACTCGCACTTGCCATACTGGCGGTCGCGTGTGGTACCTGCCTCGTCGCTCACGATGGCTCGGCGACTGTTGGTCAGTCTGTTAAACAAGGTGGACTTACCTACATTCGGGCGTCCTACTATCGCTACTAAGTTTCCCATATAATCTCTATTTTTCCGTTATCTCGATATCTCGTTATACCGATATTTCGATGTTTCGATAATATTACTCCGGATTATATCCAAAAATATTCAGCTCCTTGTCTGAGCTGCGCCAGTCCTTGTCGACCTTCACAAAGGTCTCCAGGAAGATGGGCTTGTCGAAGAACTTCTCCAACGCCTTGCGAGCCTCGGTAGATACTTTCTTCAGTGCCATGCCCTGATGGCCGATGATAATACCTTTCTGGGAGTCGCGCTCCACATAGATGATGGCATTGATATGTATGTTCTTTTCTGTCTCCTTAAAGCGCTCCACACGTACCTCTACAGAGTAGGGTATCTCCTTGTCGTAGTAGAGCAGTATCTTCTCACGGATAATCTCACTGACAAAGAAGCGGGCAGGCTTGTCTGTCAACTGGTCTTTGTCGAAGAATGGTGGCGAATCAGGAAGGAGCTCCTTGATGCGCTTCAGCAGCATGTCGACACCAAACTTATTCTTGGCAGAGATTGGCAGTATCTCTGCATTGGGCAGCAACGTGTGCCATTTCTCAACGATGCCAGCCAGTTTTGCCTGGCTACTCCCCTCGCCTTTTGGAGAGGGGTCGGGGGTGAGGCTATCAATCTTATTGATGAGCAATAGCACAGGAATCGTCATCTTCTGCACCTTCTCCAGGAAGTCCATGTTCTTCTCGGGAGTCTCTACGACATCCGTGACGTAGAGCAGCACGTCAGCATCCTGAAGGGCTGACTCTGAGAAGGCCAGCATCGACTCTTGCAACTTGTAGTTGGGCTTCAACACACCTGGGGTATCAGAAAACACAATCTGCATATCGTCGGTATTGACGATACCCATAATGCGGTGGCGCGTCGTCTGCGCCTTGAACGTAGCAATCGAAATACGCTCACCAACCAACTGGTTCATGAGCGTACTTTTACCTACATTGGGATTGCCAACGATATTTACGAATCCTGCTTTATGCATGTTCTTTTGCTTTAAACACCATCATACGCCCACTTCAGGTAGCTTGCGCCATGAACGAAACCGGCACCGAAGGCAGTCATGATGATGTTATCACCTTTCTTCAGCTTCTGTTCGTTCTCCCAAAGAGCCAGCGGAATGGTTGCAGCGGAAGTATTTCCAAAGTGCTCGATGTTGACCATCACCTGCTCCATCGGCAGTTCCAAGCGCTTGGCCACAGCCTCGATGATGCGCATATTAGCCTGATGAGGAACCACCCATGCGATGTTGTCCTTGTTCAGGTTGTTACGCTCAGCGATGAGGGCACAGTCTTCACTCATATTGGTCACTGCATAGCGGAATACGGTGCGACCCTCCTGATAGAGGTAGTGCAGACGGTGGTCGACAGTAAAGTGACTGGGAGGACATACAGAACCGCCGGCCTTCATGTGCAGGAAGGGCAGTCCCTTGCCGTCAGCACGGAGGTATGAATCCATCACGCCGATGTTCTCCTCTTCGGTAGCTTCCAGCAATACTGCGGCAGCACCGTCGCCAAACAACGGACAGGTGGCGCGATCCTTATAGTCTGTCACCGACGACATCTTGTCGGCACCAATCACGATAATCTTCTTGTAACGACCACTCTGGATCATCGAACCAGCTACATCGAGTGCATAGAGGAATCCACAGCAAGCGCCCCAGAAATCAAATGCGAAAGCATTCTTCAGTCCGAGCTTTCCCAGCACGATGCTGGCTGTGGAAGGGAACTTATAATCAGCCGTCGAAGTGGCAACAATGACAGCGTCGATAGTATCAGGATCTACGCCAGTCTTCTGAACCAGCTGCTTGGCAGCCTTACGAGCCATATAGCTGGTACCGAGACCTTCCTCAGCGAGGATGCGGCGTTCCTTAATACCTACACGCGTCATAATCCACTCGTCATTGGTGTCTACCATGCGCGACAGTTCCTCGTTGTTGAGGACATAGTCAGGCACGTAGCCTCCAATACCGGTGATTATCGCATTGATTTTTCTCATTATTCAGCAGCTTCGTCCATTACAATAGCGATCTTGCCACGATAGTAGCCACAAGTGGGGCATACAGTGTGGTAGATGTGGTAAGCACCACAGTTGGGGCATACTGCCAGTGTGGGAGCTACAGCCTTGTCATGGGTACGACGCTTTGCGGTACGAGTGTTTGATTGTCTTCTTTTAGGATGTGCCATAATTCTATAAACTTTAAACTTTTAACTTTAAACTTTTAACTTTTTCAGTGCTTGCTGCTTCGGACAGCGCCGCTCAGCTCTGCGAGCTTCTGCGTCATCGCACTATTGCATTTTCCAGGTGCATGAACGTGCTTGATGGGTATGGCCAGCATCGTAAACTCATAGATGAACCACGACAGGTCGAGTATTCCTTCGTTCTCGTCAACAGTCACGGTGTCATCGTCATCGCTGTATGTGTCGCCCAACTTGACCACCAACTGGTTGTCAGTAGCTATAGGCTGTTCCATGTCGTCAAGACAACGGTCACAGCAGACAGTCACGACACCCTCGGTATGAAACTGGAGTTCGAAAAAGCCGGTCATCTTGCGTATAGACACCGACACGTGCAACGCTCCATGTTCCAATTGTGAGCTGTCCAAAGCCCCAAAGAACTCATCACCAAGGTTGTATTCAAAGACCTGCTGATCTTCCTTAAACCCCTTTAAATCAATCTTTAATAGCTCCAGACTACACATAATTACACTTTACGGGGTGCAAAGGTACAAAGATTTAGCGACATAGCCAAATCTTTTACTCATTTTTTCATTTCAATACGGAACGTAGTGCCCTTGCCTGGTTCCGACTGCTTCACAAAGATGCGTCCTTTGTGGTATTCCTCGACGATACGCTTGGCCAGCGACAGTCCTAGTCCCCACCCTCTCTTCTTCGTGGTGAAGCCAGGCGTGAATACGCTGTTCAGGTCCTTCTTCTTAATACCCTTACCCGTGTCCTGCACCTCAATGACCACCTGGTGCGGCTCGTCAAAGAGCGTCAGCGTAATAGTGCCCTTGCCTTCCATGGCGTCGACGGCATTCTTACACAGGTTCTCCACCACCCATTCAAAGAGCGAGGCGTTCATCTTCACGATCACCTCATGGTCAGGCAAGTGGCGTATCATCTGCACCTGACTGGAGGTGCGACGGTCCATATAGTCGATGACATGCACCAGCACATCATTCATCGAGGCATCAACAGGTTCCGGCAGCGAGCCGATTTTCGAGAAGCGGTCGGCAATCAGCTGCAGGCGCTTTACGTCCTTATCCATCTCCGGCAGCAGGTCGTCCTGTGGATACTGTTCTTTCAGCATCTCCACCCATGCCATCAGACTCGACACTGGCGTACCCAGCTGGTGAGCCGTCTCCTTCGACAGTCCCACCCACACCTTGTTCTGTTCAGCACGCTTCGACGACAGCAGGGCAAAGATAGCCACCACTACGAATATCAGCACGATGCCCAACTGGACGTAGGGCCAAGCCTGCAGACGCTTCAACATAATCGACTCGTCGTAGCATACCAGCTGCTGGCCGATACGTATCGTGTCGCCCGCCTTAATCATGCTGCGAGCATAGCGCTCTACATTCGTCGTGTCGTCGATGTTACGGTAGTCGTCGATGCCACCCTCACTATTCATCACAATGACGGGAATCGTGTTGTTACCTTCCATCACGCTCAGTACCAGCGATACATCCGTCGTCTCGTCAGCCTCGTTTAGCGCATGCAATGCCTGTGCCCACACCTCCATCCGGTGACGCTCCTCTATCGAGAGGTCGCGCACCAGGAAGTGCGATACCAACAGCGACGCCACGGCAATAATCACCGCAGCCACCACCAATATGATCTTTACCTGTCTGATACGGTCTGTCCACTGCATACCTTATTATAACGTATGCGCGGGAGGATTATTGCATCAGGCTTAGAGAATCAGAATGAATAAGTCTTCTTACTGTACTGGAGCTATCCCTCTGCGAAGAAGGTTCACCTGGCTGACATTGGTATAGTAACCATTGACGAACAATCCATTTTCACGCAGATTCTTGACATCGTTGGCTGTAAGCAATATGCGATAGCTCGTCGCTGCCTGACCCATCATGGCACAACCCCATTGGTTCAGCTCACTGTCATTGCCTTCAAGGGTATTCTCCGTCTCATTATAAACGGTCTTCAGCAACCAATATCCTCTATCGGGATCACTGACATCAGTCTTAATGACGAACTCTATCTTATCCCCCTCTATAGCTGAAGTGAACTGTTCTGGCTTAACAACAAGACCATTTTCCCAGTTACCCAAAGCGCAGTCGCCTTCCCAGATTGGCGAAGACTCCCAAACGCTTCTGCCTGGTGTCAGAAAAACATTCTTAACCTTAAGAACACTCGTATCAGAAGCCTGAAGTGCCACCTCGTTGACCGATTTCAAATCTTGACCGTCGAAATAGCACGTCAGCGACGAGATGCCTGGCTTACCTAATGTTTTCAGTTTATCAGACACCATAATTTGCGTCTGGACCTTCGTCGGCTCAGCAAACTCAAAGGTGATAGACTCATAGTTAGACCAGTCCACTGGCATGTTTCTATACTTTACATCTGCCACCAGACCTCCCCAAGGAAGAGCGTCATAAGTAATTACACCATTAATATTACGCTCAACACCCTCATGAACATTCCAAGTACTATTAAACTTCGTAGTCAGAACATTCTCATCTTCAGGATGTAGATTGAGCGAGCAGCTGGTCAGTAGCGCGCAAGTCGCCAAAATGCAAATTGTCTTCATTAGGTCGATTAGTTAGAAATTCCGTGCAAAGATACAATTTTTTTTTCTAAATAACAATACACAATGCATTTTTTATTTTGTGCAGATGTTTTCTAAGAAAAATGCGGGTATAGATTTATTAGAATTACCGTCATTTGCGTTATTAGCGTCACAGGAAGACATTCTCTTCATCCTTAATAACTCCTTCGAAAATCTTAACGCAACTTTAACGAAAAAAGTTTGGCTTTACGGAATTCTTTTAATACCTTAGCACAAAAACACAAATAACTAATTGTCAATAATTTATATAATATGACTACAAATTTTGATACAAACAAAATTTATCTTTCGAAAGGATTAAAAGAAAGCTGCTATGCAGTAGCCTTACAGCAACTGCAGACGAGTATTATAAGCAGTCGTATAGCTTGGGATTACTTACCACAAACAGAATCTGTTTATCATATCTGGTCACGCGACTATATGCCAATACAGGTAAGAAATAACAGATTTGTTCGATTCCGCTACACTCCTGATTACCTTGCCGATAGCCCGGAATACAAACCGGATACATCTGCTATCCTTGACACAATGGGCTTAGAAGTTGTCAACTCAGGCATTGTTATTGATGGAGGTAATGTAATAAGCTGTGGTGACAAAGTGATAATGACCGATAAGGTTTTCAGAGAGAATCCCAATTATGAACATGATAAGCTAGTAGACAAACTGAGTGAATTACTGGAAGCTGAACTTGTTCTGATTCCAGAGGATTCGTATGATGAATACGGCCATGCAGATGGGATGGTAAGGTATATGGGCGATGGTCATGTACTACTCAATAACTATTGTGACTTTGACAAGTCGCTTCGAAAGAAACTGCTGAATGCTCTTACTCCCCATTTCGAAATTACTGAACTTCATTATGGAGGTTATTCCAAAGACAGCTGGGCCTATATTAATTTCTTGCATGTGGGAAATCATATTTTCATTCCTATATTGAAGAATAACTTGAGCGATAAGGCATTCGTCCAGATCAGGGAAGCGTTCCCACGCTGTGAATGCCATCCAGTGTGGCAGTATGAGAGTGTAATTAGGGAAGGCGGTGCAATAAATTGCAGTACTTGGAACATTATGGTTGACCACCCTGAAGAGTATATTCAATATGTAACGCCAAAACAAGATTGCGATTATGTACAATATTAAATTAATCAATAACATCGTCTTTGATGGCGAAATAGTCGGTGCCATAGGAAGGTTGGGGGATCCTACGGATGTATTTTTGAGGCAGGGAACTCTTGACGGTGCTTGTGCAGTATATAGCATGATGATGATGCTCATGTTTCATGGTATGATTAGTAGAGAAGACATCATGTACAAAACATGCAGGAAAGACCCTCCATATATTAAACGACTCAAGGAGTTGTTTGTTAAAGGAATAAGAGGTTATTATTTGGGTGGATATACCTTTATGGAATTAAAAGACTCTCTACAAAAAATAATGCCTCAAAGTATTTCTGTTGAAGTTGACATAACCGAAGCAATCAAAGGATATAATATGAAGGCAGAAGAGCTACATATGAATATTAAGGAACATCTTGATAAAGGATGGCCTGTACAAGTTGGATTTAATAAAGAAGAAGGTGGCGGACATGCTGTAGTAGCTATTGGTTATACTATATGCTATGAAACCCTTAGGCTCTATTGTCTTGACCCTGCTCGGAATCTTCCTTTGGGAAATATGTGGAATAATGTCATTGACCTAAACACAGATTATAATGAGTCAGAGAGATGGGATTATAATCATCTATCAAGGATGAATGTTGAAGTTGACCAAGCACTCATGATAAAAGAACCTAAAAATATAGATGAGACATTACCTTTTTAGGCGTTTTTTTATATATTTGCAACATAAAACTATCAAATATGAAGCTGATAACAGTACTTAAGGACTTCTCCGAGATGAAATTGGAAGAGTTTACCAATGAAAATCTCACAAATAGCTTTTCTAATATAGCTAAAACCATATTGTATGACGGCTATATCAGAGTGAGAAATGACTATCGTGTGTATGTAAAGACCGTTGAGTTCTACTTCCATGCTGAGAACGATAGTCCAATCAAAGTCTATGACCCTATTGTTTATCATAGGAATGGAAGGCTTGGAAGGGAAGTCCCGTACTTTCCAATGCTAACACTCCACGCTCATATGTCGGGATTCGATATCACGTTTGAAAATCCATCCCTAAAATACAGAGCATCTGCTCTGATTAGGGAATATGCTATTTATGATGAGAATGCAAAAACCTTCATTAAGACAAAGGAAGAGCATAAGAAGGATTCCAATAAGGATAAGATTCCTTACGATAACAGGTCTACATTCCTATATGATTTTATTAATGGATTCCCTTTAACTGGCGGACAAAATGATATCGCATGGGAAGATGTTGCTACTCCTGTAAGCCATTTGGAGCCTTCGTCAAAACGTAGGGTAAATGTCAAAAAGTACAGTTGTACTTATAAAGATACTGGGGAAGAAGTTCTGAAGAAACTCAAAGAAAATGATGATCGACCTTGGAACTTCACCAGAATCAATGATGTCTGGCCAAAAGTCCTTTGAGTTCCCCATTCCTCACAAATCGCTCAGAATGCTGATTTGATATTCCGAATAAAGTTGATTTTCGAATAAACCTAACATCCCTAACATAGATCTTCTGAAACCCGCATAAATAAAGGGAAAGTGATGCATGGACTGTTCGCCATCCCTACCATTAGACCTAACATCATCCCTACCATTATCCTTAACATGAGACCTAATATAATAGCAAATGCTAGACGTCAGGTCAGATGGAGAAAGTTACCTTTCATGGTAGGGATGATGGTAGGGATAATGGTAGGGATGATGTTAGGTCTACCAAAGAAGACACTTTTGTAATAATCTGTATTACAGATGTTTGCGGATTCCATATTAGGGATGTTAGGTCTTTTCGGATACCAGTCTAAAGCGGAAGCGAAAATACAACTAATACAGACGCAAGAACAGCTGATACAAGATGTAAATCAGCTGTATCCGGAGTGCAACTACAGCTATCTCGCACGCAGCAACAGCTAAGCCAGAGCTGGCTACAGCTATCTCCCGACTGTATTGTCTTTATTTATCAAGGTTTCAAAGGGGTTAGGTTAAAAGGTTACATGTTTTGCGCTGAAAGTGAGCGTTATTTTGTATCTTTGCAGTCAAATAACAGTATAATGGATGACAAACAGTATCTCCTGACGCTAATCCGTGAGGGCGAGCACCAGCAGCAGGACTTCAAGTATCGTGTGTCCGATGCCCTGAAACTGGCCAAATCTGTTTCGGCTTTTGCCAATACAGATGGTGGTCGCCTCCTGATTGGCGTTCGTGACGACGGCAACATGTCTGGCGTCCGTGATGAGGAGGAAATCTACATGATGCATCAGGCAGCATACCGCTATTGCCGTCCAGAGGCCAGCATCAAGTTTGACACCTATCATGTCGACGGACACACCATTGTTATTGCGACCGTTCCACCCTCTGAGCGCCGTCCCATCTGCGTAGTCAGTGACGAAGAAAAACCAAAGGCCTATATTCGTATCGCTGACGAGAACATTGTCGCTTCGCCAGTACATTTAGCCATCTGGCGCGAGTCACAGAATCCGCAGGGAACCATGTTGACATATACAGATTCCGTCAGAAAGATTCTTGATGTACTACAAGATCAAGAGTTGCCCCTCAACCTTATCGTCAGACGCTCACAAATCCCGCGTCCTAAGGTGATAACGCTTCTAGCACGACTCATCCGATTTCGTGTTATCCATTGGGAATACCGCAATCAGCAGTTCTTATTCAGCTTGTAGATTGCAGCAGCTCAGAAATACAGCTGTCTCGTCCACAGACATAGAAAAAGCCCTCAAGTCTTTTGGACTCAAGGGCTTCTCTTCTGAAAAAGTGGCGGCCTCCTACTCTCCCGCATTGCATTGCAGTACCATCGGCGCAAGCGGGCTTAACTTCTCTGTTCGGAATGGGA
>CADCAG010000040.1 GCA_902799355.1 uncultured Bacteroidales bacterium | reverse complement strand
TAAAACTCAGACTAAAAGGAATGAGTCCAGTACAGTACCGGACTCAATTCCATATGGGCAATAGTGTTTAATCTGTCCAAACTTTGGGGTTCACTTCAGAACCGTCCCCCTGTGATCCTGTTGTTGTCATCTTTCTTACAAGATGTTAGCAGAATGCCACTGGCCAGAATGGTCAGTACGAACAACGATAATAGATTCTTCTTCATATTTTAGGTTCCACATTCACATTAGTTATCTACCCCAGAATGTTTCGTCAACGGGGGTGTTGGTATCGATGAGCAAATCGTCTCCCTCCAAGAGACTACTGTCAATGGATGTCAAGCTACCTGTCAGCAACTGGTCATGGTACGGTAGTTCTACTACCGTCACCATGGGCTTCATATATTCCTTTTTCATAATCTTCTTCTTTTATTTAACCACTGTTTTACTTCCATTATGGATATACAGACCCTTCTTGGTAGGCTTGCCGTCCAGCTTACGACCATCCACCGTGTACCACACATCTTCCATCTGACTTCTTCCTTCTTCCATCGAAGCGACGCCCGTCGTCTCTCCTTCTCCGAAGTCGATGTCGAACGAAGTGATGCGGGCTGCATTCGTGCCATCACCAATCTTGAAGTAGGCGCGGCAGGCACCGAGGTGAGCACCTTCACCGGCATAGTGTAGCGTGTTCTCGCCACCCAGCAGCAGTATGCTGTTAGCATCGGAAGCAGTGAAGGTCAGTGCATCGTAGGTGCCGAGGAAGCGGACGCGCTCGTCGGTGGTGACAGAGTTGGGCTGCGTGTCATAGCTGCGGTCGGTCGCATCGATAGTCACGCCGTAGAATACGGGGTTCTTGATGTCGCGTGTATCCTCGCTGTCTTTGTCGTAGCCGTCGGCCTTGGCCCACTTGATGATATAGGGCGTGCCGGCCACCAGTTGATCGACTACGTCGCCGAAGGTCAGGATGAGCTTCGAACCATTAATGCTGGTACTGCTCAGTTGACGAGCTTCGGCTCCAGCGAGTGGGCATCCGTCGGCAGTCAGGTCAACGTCGAAGGGCAGGCAGACGGTGTTCCACTTGCCGTCCTTGTAGAGGGTGCGGTCCTGCAAGATGACGTGAGCATAGTAGCTGTCAGCACTGGTGATGGTTGTGCTGTTGTCGTCATTGTTGGTCAGTGCGATCATGGTGGGAGCCACATAGTAATCACCACCGAAGAGGATACCGTTATCATAGGCCTTCAGCATGCCGTAGTCCTTCTTGAGAGCACCCAGGTTAGCTGGAGCTATATTGAGGCTGTTAGCTTGTGTGCCCTGTACACCACTTAACATCTCGGTGAAGAAGCAGTTGGTGAAGGTCGCATACTGACGAGCTCCAGCTGCAAAGGGGAACGACAAACCAGTGTAGCCGGTAACCTCGGTGGGATTGAAGAAACAATCCTCAAAGGACGCATTGGTTCCGTTGCTATCCGTCTTCTGTCCCAACAGTCCGCCCCAGTGGTGGGTATTCTCACCAAGCAGTTCACCAGTGAACACGCATCCCTTGAATGAGGCGTTGATGGCATAGCCCACAAGTCCTCCGTGGTAGCCACTGCCTACGTAGCTGCTGTTGATGGTCACTGAGCTGCTCACGTTCTCCAGCGTGATGGTTGCAGTACCATTGCGACCGACCACGCCACCAGCATTCTGGCTGCTGGTATTGATGGTGCCTGCCGTCTTCAGGTTCTTGATAGTTCCGCCGTAAGTGTAGTGGAACGGTGCAGCATACTGCTCTGTGGTGGTGTAGTTCACAGTCAGCGTATGGTCGTCACCGTCGAACGTTCCTCTGAATGTAAAGTTTCCGATACCCGCCATTGTTGTCACAGTGATATCGTCGGTCAACTTCAAGTGTTTGCCAATGAAGCCGCCAACCATACCCGAATTGACATAATAGACGAAATTGTCCCAGTCCGTAGCATTGTTGATGAGATAGGGACTTTCTGCCGTACCTGTACCCGTAAAGGCATTGGGTGCCCATGAGGCAACGCTGATAGTCACATTGCTGGCGGGCATGGTCAGCGTGTAGGGATTTCCCGTGCCTGTCAGCGTACCTGCGCTGGCCGTGTAGTTGGCGTCAAGCAGCGTGTAGTTGTGGCTGAGCGTCAGGCTGACTTGCTCGCCACTGGCGGCATAGAGCACGTTGCCGTACATGATGCCTGTGGTTCCGGCGTTCTCCACGCTGACGTATTCGCCTGCGGTGATGGTGTAGGCAGCCTTTGCGCCCGTGACGTCGGCTTTATTGCAGCCCACATCAGTAGCATTCTGTGTACCTGCCACGGTGCAGCTGAGGTAGTAGTTGCGCTGGAGCGTGCCTTCGTTGTTTTGACCACAGATGGCACCGTAGTTGTTACCGCTTGCCGATACAGTAGTGCCGGTGATGAAGTTGTCGCTCAGGGTGCCTCCGTTGCTGCCCACGATGCCACCCACGTTGTCGGCACCGTTGATGCGGGCGTCGGCAAGGATGATGCCGTGGATGTTAGCACCAGTGCCTGTCAGTCCGAAGAGCCCCTGATTGTTGCTGTCCTTATTGATGCGAATGCCACTGATGGTATGGCCATCACCATTGAAATCGCCACAGAAAGCATGACCACTGACGCCGATGGCCGTATAGTTGTCTTCGTCGCTCTCGATGCTGTTCCAGTCGGAAGTGTGGCTGTACACTATGTCGTTCATCAGCTTGAAGTACGCGCCGCTATAGGTGGTACCGTTGTTGACGCGAGTGGCCAGCAGGTCGAGCTGCTCCTTAGTATATATCTTGTATGGGTCGGCCTGCGTGCCAGCGCTCACTTTAGCCCAGTCGGAGGCGACGGCTGTTATGCCGATGGTAACATTGCCGTCGTTTGGCAAAGTGAGCGTATAGGGGTTCTCCGAGCCTGTCAGCGTGCCCGCACTAGCGGTGTAGATATAGCTCTGGCCTTCACCAGGGGCGGGAGCATTGTTGGCGAGCGTCAGACTGACTTGGTCGCCGTTGCCGTAGTAGAACGTGCCGCCATAGCTGATGCCCGTGTCGTAGGCGGTGATGCCGCTGACATCATAGTTGGTGCCACTGCCCACCGGATTGACAGCATCAATAGTTACATACTCTCCTGCCGTTACAGTACAGGGCTGCTTGCCCTGGTCGGTGGGCAGATTGGCAGTAGCCACGAAGTAGCAGTTGGTGATGGTAGGCTCATAAATGCCTTCATCGCCCGTATGCCAGCGGGCGAAGTTGCTGCCCAGCATATTTGCGCCCACGCTGCTGGGCTTCAGCAGCGAGTTCCGGATGACGGGCTTGTTATATACCCCCCATCCGATGAAGCCACCGCAGCCCACGGTGCCTGTAGTGGAGGCAAAGGAGCCGTCGAAGACGCAGCCGTCGATGAGAATGGCATTGCCTCGCCCGCTCAGCACGCTGACCAGGCCGGCATGTGTGCCGTCACCGCTCTTGCTGCTGTTGATAGCTACCGAACTGATGCAACCTGTGAGGGTCAGTGCCTCATGCGACTCTGACACGATGCCACCGGCGAATGGTGCGCTGGTGGTGATGCTGCCGGCCACGCGCAGGTTCTTAATCGTGGCGTTCCTCACGTGGCTGAAAGGAGCGGCGTTATTCTCAGAGGAGTTGTAGTTGACGGTCAGCGTATTGCCGCCGCCATCGAACGTTCCCTGGAACGAGTTGGCGTAGCTGGTTCCTACCATCGTCGATACGCTGATGTTATTGGTCAGTTTCACAGTCTTGCCGCTGAAGTTGTCACCACCCAGGCTCACCATTGTGCAAAAAGTCACCCAGTCATTTTCGCTGTTGATGAGGTAGTTGCCCGAACCGTCTTGTTTTAGCCCTTCATCCCATGATGAGACGCTGATAGTCACGTCAGCGGCGGGCATGGTGAGCGTATAGGGATTAGCCGATCCAGAGAGTGTTCCGGCGCTGGCCTGGTAGCCGTTGGCTATATAGTCCGAGCGGTGGTAGCCAAGCTTCAGATTGACATTGTCGCCATCGCCGGCATAGAGCACACCATTATATTTGATGCCAGTGTCGTAACTGGTGATGCCGCTGACATTGTATTCGGTGGCAGTACCGACATTCTCCACGGTGGCATTTTCGCCAGGGGTGATGCTGTAGGCCTGCTTGCCCTGCGCTGTGCCCATTGGCTCAGTGAAATAACAGTTGTCAATTATTACAGAGCTGTTGTTCACAAAGGGAAAGCCACTATTGACGGCCGTCCAGCCCTCAGGAATGCTGCCGGGTGCGTAGAGCGAATTGGTGATATTAATAGGGTCCCCAGTTATAGAAAAGCCCACGAAGCCACCATCCGCGGGGGAGGAGCCATTGTTGGTCAGCAGACGGCCTGTGTAGGTGCAGCCCGTGATGTTTAGAGCGCTAAACAAAACTCCACCTACGATGCCACCGTTTGCGCCGCCAGGACTGAGGATGACAGAGCCGACCTGACAGTTGATGATGTTCGTTGGGTTTGTGCCTGATACTTGACCAATCAATCCTGCACTAAAAGAAGAGTAGATGGTGGTATAGATGTTGCCTGCCGTCTTCAGGTTCTTGATGGTGGCATTCTTGACAATACGGAACGGGGCGCAACAATTTTCATCTAATGGCTGGGAGGAAGTGCCTCTGTTGAAGGTCAGCGTCTTGCCGCCTCCGTCGAAGGTGCCCTGGAACGAGTTGGCACTGCTGGTGCCCACCATTGTCGTCACGCTGATGTTATTGGTCAACTTCACGAACTGGCCGCTGTAGCTGTTGCCGTTGTTCACTTTATTGGCAAACGAGTTCCAATCGTCTTCGCTGCTGATGAGGTAGGGGTTGCCCTCTGTGCCGTCGCCGCTAAGGGTGGTATAAACGCCGAACGAGGCGCTCCTGGAGCCGACATAGCTGCCCTTGCCCGTGACGGTGAGCGTGTAGCTGCCCAGTGTGCTGATGTTGATGGGGAACTCTGTCACGGCTACATCGTTCAGCGTGGCTGTGAAGTCTGTGCCGAGAGTGAGGGGCGTTCCGTTACAATCTTTTACGACTGGCGAGATACTGGAACTGGATGACGGAGGCAACTCATAATAAGGATTAACGTTGCTGAGGGCGCCGAAGAAAAAATCGGTGGTAGTGCCCTTGAACTGGAACGACGAGAGGTTATAATACTTGCCGCCACGGTTTTCATAAAATTCTAAACGAAAGTACTTATAGGCCGTCGTGTTGCCAGGAATGTTAAACTCGTACGCATGGCTATTCAAAGTCCATGCAGTATTAATAGTTTCATAGGCAATTGTCGTCCACTCCGTATCAGTCTCGTTCACCTTCGCCATTACAGCCCATCTTTGCGGGGTGTCTTCTGGGTTATAACTGGCATGTGCCTCTGACGTTATGATATAGCCTGTTGGAACAATATAGCCAGAACTATAGAACTCGATGTAGGTAGGATTAGCTTTAACCATTGATGTTTCCGAATCTATACTGGCGTCCACAAGATTGCTGTAATCAAAGAAAACTACACAATGTGAACCGGCTGTAGCGGTAAATCCCGTAAATATGCCGTTGTTGTACGTAGTCACTGTAGCCCACGCCCCCTGCACAACTGCACACAACAGGGCGAGGATAAAGAAAGCGGTCTTATTGACCGTCTTCAAACTGCTGAAAAATTGTTTCATCATATTGTTATAGTTTTTAGTTATTTTTGTAGCACACGGTTTATGGCGACAAAGATAATAAAAAAAATCCAATTTGCAACACTTTGGAGTGTTTTTATTCGTTTATTAGTTCATTTTGTCGTAACTTTGCAAGCTGAACCATTAGATGATTAATAAAAAACGTTGATGACGAGGGACTGGCACCTGTCATCTTTTCTAAACATACAAGATATTTGGGCATGTTTTAATCATTATTAAGAGATACAAATGCACCCATAATAGAGAAATAATTAAGAAAAATGCTGTCACAGTCACGCCTAACGTTCAGTTATACAGAGTGTTAGGTGTGACACCTATTTCCGCTGTTGATCAAGGGGCCGGTAAGCGTTTACGGAGATATCTTCTCCAAGTTTTTTTTTCTAAGTCTGAAATGCTTTTAATCTTTCAAGCAGCCTATGGGGATGACATATACTCCATCTTGTCTTTGATAGGCATACTGTCCAACACCGATGATAACTGCCATAAATGATGGTGCTGGCATTTTATCAGTATCTATTTTCCCAGCAAGTTCTATCATACTGGCTGCGCCAGCATTTATATGATCTTCTCCTCCCAGTTTTACCTCAAGCAGGGCGTAGCTACCATTTCTTCTATGAAGAACAGTATCACATTCAAGGCCATTGCTGTCTCTGTAATGATAAAGCTGACCATCCAAGGCTTCTGCATACACACGCAGGTCTCGCACAGCCAAGTCCTCAAAGAAAAGTCCAAATGTATCTAAGTCATTAATCAGGTCTTTTGGGCCAAGCCCCAATGCGGCAGTCCCAATGCTTGGATCCACGAAATGGCGTGTGTCGCTTGCCCTGATGGCTGCCTTGCTTCGCAGATTAGGATTCCATGCAGCGAGGTCTTCAATTACAAACAGCTTTTTCAAGGCTTTGATGTAATCGGCCACAGTGTCTTCATCTAACGTGCTTGCATCATTGGCAAGCATGTCTTTACGAATAGTGGCATACGAAACTTGCTGGGAGATATTCCTTGCATACGAACGAAGGAGCAACCTTGCACGTTCAGGACTTCTATTTACCTTATCCACGCGTTGTATGTCTCGTTTTATCACAGAGTCCACATAATCGAAAGCCTGATCAAGGGCAACGTCCTTGGAAATCAATGTCGCCCATGGCCATCCACCTCGGCAGGTCAGGTAGGCAATGTCATCAACATTAAGGGCACATTGCTGAACTCCTGGTGTTTTGCCATCGAACAAATCCTTCAGACTAATCGTGCCCGACGATTCGCCCGATTCATACAAACTCATGGGACGCATCATGATATGTGCGAATCGCCCAGTTCCGCTATGAATTGTCTCATCGGCATCAGGAAGTACAGAAGATCCAGTAAGAATAAACTGAGAAGGCTCACCTCGCTTGTCCACTTCACTACGAATGGAATCCCAAATGGGAGGCAGCGCCTGCCATTCGTCAATCAAGCGAGGAGTCTTTCCTTCCAAAAGAGACTTGGGGCTTATCTCTATCATTTGTGTGCTTTGTTTCAGCACCGATGCATCCCCTAAGTCAAGTACACTTTTGGCCAATTGTTTCGCTGTTGTTGTCTTGCCACACCACTTGGGTCCTTCAATGAGAACGGCACCTTTTCCGAGAACCTTACGTTCAAGGAGTCTGTCTGCTATTCGTTGTTTGTACTTTACCATTACATTACTATTTTGACCGCAAAGATAGAACTTTTATGGCAAACTACCAAAGAAAATTGAAAGTTTTCGGTTATTTGAGGCGAATTCGTTCGGTTATTTGAGGCGAATCCGTTCGGTTATTTGTGGCAAATTCATTCGGTGAATCATGAAAACAGGTTGTCCTAAATGTGTTTCCTGCTTTGAAACAATGTGTTTTTATACTGAAAACAAGTTGTTATTAGGCTGATACGTGTCCGGATACAGCTGATAACGGCAAAATTCTCTAGAGAATTTTTGCCAAATACAGCTGATACAGAAACGAGACATCAGGGCAGGCAAAAGTTGAAAAATGATAAAGAACAGATCAGGTGCCCCCTTGATTCATTCCGTGAGTACCCCGGCAAAAGTAGGTGTCACGCCTAACGCTCTGTACTACTGAACATTACGTGTGACTGTGACAGCATTTTTTTTCTTGATCATTTCTCTATTATGGGTGCATTTCACCGAGTTTTTAGGGTGAGCCATTTTTATTCAATCCTGGCAGCAAGAAGTATGATCAGAGAACCGTCCCTGGGTCTACCTTGTCGCTGAAATACCTTCCCTTCACTGGCGTCAAGCGCTTTTTTAATATTAGTCCCTGATGGCATCTGTCCCTGTGGCATCCGGGGTGTGATGTGCCGTGCGATTCACTCGCACGGCAGTTTTCATCATCGTGTCACCACCTTTCTTGGAACAGGATGTTTATACCAGTCCTGACATTTCGTGCGGTCACTCGCCCATGTGTTGAACTCGGGATAGGCATCCTTGATACAGGTCTGTTCCGTAGGCCACTGCCACTTGCCTGGTATGACAATGCCGTGAGGGTCTTGGCCTGCTGTAGCGATATGGATGTGGTAATAGTCACTCACATAGACGCCTTTCTGGTCGTCCTGGAACATGGCACCCAGCACGAATGAACAGGTCTGGAAGTCAAAGCCTTCGGGCTTAGGACCATCATAGACGACAACGGGATTGGCCTTAGTGCGTCCTGTGTTGACCAGTGTGCCGACGGGCACGCCTAACACCTCATGCAGCTCTTTATTGATGACGGGCTTGTGGTCCTTATACGACTCAGCATTCTTTGAGTCGAAGCCTAACCACAGGCGGCGGGCACCACCTAACGCAACCAATGTCACCTTTATCCGGCTGGCATCGTCAGCATGCTCTTCCACCTCTATCACGCAGTCGTTCATGTCGTAGTCGCCAAAGTCCTTGTCCTCCCATACGTAGGTCCATATTTGTGGGGTAGGGGCTATGGGTTCAACATCTGCTTTGGGGGCAGGCTTGCCACCACCTGTAATCAGGAATATGCGGTCGTGATAATCCCATTTGTCGCCAGTATCGAAAGCCAGATAGCTGTTGTCGTTCACTGAGAAGCAGGTGGCATGGTTCATGTCGCCGCTCAGGTCTTCCTCGCCATGTACCACAAAGAAGTCTATCTTCGAATTTGCTGGTACCTTGAACTCATACTTCTCCGGCTCATAGTTCCAAGGAATTGATGCACCCCACAATAGGTAGAGAGGAGTCTCATAACGAAAATATTTTCCGTTGAAGATGCCGTCCTTCAGTACGTAGGTCTGGATACCAGTGCCCGACTGTGAAGGATCAATGCGACAGCCTATCTTCACATCGTCCACTCCGGGACGTGAATAGATGCAGTTCAGCACGATGTCGTTCTCGCTGTCAGTGATAATCGAGTGGCTGCCGAGAGCCTCCACCTGCGCACGGTTGTTCTGCTTGGCAGGAATAAAGCGATTAGCCTCTTCCAGCAGGTCTTCCAGATTCGTTACGCCATTCTTGAGGTCCCAACAGTCTTCATTATCCGCCTCTATGGCGTTATCAGCCAGACCACGGGTAGCCGTCATGGATAAGGCCTGACGCACTGCTGGTGTCTGGAACGACACGACAGCATCCTTCCCGGGCAGGAAGGGCCGTGCGATATACTGCTGGTCGCTGGTGATACAGGCGACATAGCACAGACTGTCAGCCAGGGGTGCCTTGAATGTCAGCTCTTTTGTCTCATTCTGATGGGCAGTCGTCTTTGCCAGGATGCTGGTACTCCTCACGAAGGGGTTGCCATCGAGAACAGCTATCTCTTGGATGCCTTCGAGGTCAGCATCCACATTCACTTTGACGCTATAATTAGCGGTCAGCACCCAGTCCTGCGTTCTGTCAATGATCGTTTTCAGCGTCTTCTGCGCATATTCTAGGCGCTCACCGTCACTCACCGTATAGGGCTTCTTGACGTAGTCGTCTGAATCAGGCTTACACGATGTGGTCACCATCAGGCCTGCGGCCATCATGGTAGTCAATAGGCATAAACTCTTTCTCATATTCACTATGCTTTAATTTACGAATTCCGGTTGATACAAGCCCCCTTTTCCCGAGGGAGGAATAGAGGCGTCAAAGCGGGTCCAGTTGATGGTAAAGATGCGGTGCAACTTGTCGCAATAGTACGACAGTCTCACCATCGCACCTGTCTCGTTGCTACCTACTATCAGAGGAAACAACCACTGGTCTTCCACCTGCTGTGGGGATGCTATGCCACGCACCTCGTCATTGATAGTGGCACAGAGCAGGTCTTGCTCCGAGGCATACTGTACCAATGCGTCTTGCAAAGATACGTCTACTATCATGGTCTGTTCGTAGAGGTCGTAGTCTGGTCCAGTCCATGTAGGACGGGCATCGCTGCCTTCAGGGATTCCCGTAGGCCGTGTGTCATCATTGTCCGAGGAGCAGCCCCACGCCATGAAGGCGAGGGTTGCTATTGCCAATATACTCTTTTTCATATTCTTCATTTTTGCACTATTCACTTAATGGTCATTACTTTTCCGTTGTAGATGTACAGTCCGCTACGTGTCGGCTTCTTGCCAATCAGCACACCACCCAAGGTGTACCACTTACCGTCGTGTGGCATCTCGGCGAGTGACATGAAGTTGATGGCGGTAGGCTCCTCAGGCGTGCCAAGCACCTTGTTAGCAGTATAGCTGATGCGGCTGCCCGTTATAGCCATCGTCTCACCATTTCGCTCCAGCACGAAGGTCAGCGTCTGGTCTGTGTTGTCGTCGCTACCAATGTTCAGGTAGTAGTGCTGCTCATTGTCGGCAACAGCTTCAGCCATGCGCTCAGCACCACGGTAAACGACCAACTTGTCGCCAGTCTCAGTCTCTACGCCCTCCACGGCAGCCACGATATTCATCGTCGTAGCCGTGTTGACGGCTGAGTGCTTCGGCGCACGACTCTCGCTGGTACTGCTATAGCGTGAGTCGTTGAGGTAAATCGGATACAAGAACTTCACCTCGTCATCAGCCTGTCGTTTCAGCATGTAGCCCTTACCAGCCTCCATATACTGCAGCGAGCCCTTCCATACCAGTCCGGTAGCCGATTGGCTGACAATGGCAAATCCGTCTTGTGACTTCACTACATCACCCACCTGAGCATGTCCCAGGTAGTCGGCCAGTGCTTGTGCGATAGGCAGGTTAATAGTAGAATTGTAACCTAAGCGGTTCCAGTTCTTATGAACGGTGATATAACGGCGTGCGAACTCACCTTCCAGATAGATGGTCTTGTTGCTCTTTGAAAAGATGCTGTACATCTTCGATGGGTCAATGGTAATAAGCTTATTCTCTTTTTCCCACCTCTGACGACTGTCTGCAAGTGAGTCCGAACGACAGGTAAAGGTTTGTGTCCTTTTTCCGTCGATCAATACAATCTTATCGTCGATTTCCCACTTAGACATACTATTCATGAACTGTCCCAGTGTCGTACCTTCTTTCGGAACCAAGTTGAAACTTACCCAGTTCCAGCCCTCCTTCAGTTTGATGGTCTGTACAAAGTCGTAACTGTTCTGCAGGATAACAGGGTTGACATCCGTGCCGATGATGGCATCCTGCTTGAAGGTATAGACCTGACCGTCGGCAGGCTTCACACTGTAGACATTGCCAGAAGAGGCATCAAAGAAGCGGAAGCTCAACTTAGGTCTTGAGGCATCGTCATTCAGATAGCCATAGATGGTTAGATAGGCCAGTGCTTCGTTGGCGTTGGCATTGTCATTGATCTCGATATGAGCCACACCCAGTACTCGATGATTCTCGTCGAATGCAGCCAGAATATCCTCCTTAGAGCTTGCCACCATACCGTCAATCTTGACGCGGGCCACCATCATCATGGTCTCGTTCATCTGTATCAGACTGTCGCCGACAACCCAATCCGGTTCGTCGCCACGCACACGCAGCGTGATAGGTAGCGGCTCCGACATCTTGTTGTCGCCGACCAGTGCTACCTGCTCGTTATACGTACCTATATTAATAAAGTCGCTGACGGTGAACGTTATCTTCTGCTCATCCAGTGCGTCAAGCACGCCCTCTGTCTGTGAAGCGTTAATCCATAGCGGCAGGTCTTCCACCTTGAAATTCTGTTTCACGCCGCTCAGGTTCTTGACCGTTGCCTCGAAGCTCACTCCCTCACCGTACTTGACATCTTCGTCGATGTGTTTCACATCCCAGCGCAGTGGGTTGCGAGAGACGTAGAGGTTCATCGTGACGGGCGATGCCATCGGGTTACCCTGCAGGTCGGCCACTTCCTTCACTGTGACGTAGATATTGGTCTTCTCCACCATGTAGTCCGGCTCCTTTATGTTCATATACAACTCGTTGTCCTTTGCCACATAGCTATAACGCAAGTTATCCAACTGTGCGTTGCTCGTCATCGGCGCATAGAAGTCACGAGCTGCCATTGCTTGAACGTCAGCATCAGCCACCAGCGTATCGCGTCGCTCAGTAATCTCACCCTGATTGGTGCTATATCGTTTCAGACTGATTCCTGTAGGCTCCAGATACTGCATATTGTTGTCCAGCTTCACCGAGCGTCCGAAGTCCAGATAAGCCATCATGGCACTCATGGTGCCCAGCGGTGTGTGGTTCGAATACTCTTTGATGAGGTTCAACGGCAGTACACTCTCGAACATACCCACCTCGTCGATGTGTCCGTTCATCACGCTCGTCGGGGTGTTCTTGTCAATATAGGTAGCACCCAGTGCGATATGGTTACCCATGATACCTGCCAGACTGTCAGCAGGGAACGACTCAACCAACTTCTTGTCCACATAGACATTGCTGATGTTCTGCGAGCGTGATACGGTCATAGCGAAGTGGTGCCAGGTGCCTTCCGATACATAAGCAGAGGTCTGCACCTCAAAGCCCTGCGAACGGACATAGAGCTTACGGTTCTTCACACCAATGTTAATCTGGTTCTCCTGATCGCGTTTGGCCTCGCCATTAGAGAATAGGGTAGCGTTCTCATCGTTGGTGCGGAACCAGAAAGTCAGCGTGTAGTCGTGGTTCTTCGTACGCATGAACTTATCGCTTTTCAGGCGCAGGCCCTTGTCGCCCTTGAACGCTATCGAGATGCCAGCAGGTCGTTTCCAACTGGTTCCTATCAACATGAGGTCCATGCTACCTGCAGCCTTGTCATAAGCCCAGTCGCCGTCGCCTTCGTTCAATGGATAGTAGTCGAGCAAGCCCGTCTCGTAGCCTGTCAGTTTCTTCTTGGCGTAGTCAGCCAGATCACCACCAGACATGGCTCGGTTCCACAGGCGGAACTCCAGCATCTCACCCTTATACGATAATTCGCGTGTGAGGTCAAAATCAGCACCTAAGAGGATTTCCGAAGAAGCTCCCTCATAGCGCTCTTCCAATTGTTTCACACCGATAGCCCTGTTGCCGTCGTAGAATTTTACGGTAGTCGTCTCGCCGCTTTGGTCGAGCACGTAAGCCACCTGGTGCAGCGAATTGTTGAAGGGCACAATGGTGTCGGACTCCAGCGTCTCGCCATTGATGGTAGCCGAGAGCTTGCGGTCGGCAGTCACTCCGAAGCGTACACCCTTATCGTCGCCACCATGCGAGAACACGGTCATCTCTCGCTGGTCGTCACTGGCTGGGTTCAGCATGATATCCACGGTGAAACTCTTGCCCTTCAGGTTGCGTTCACCCTGAGTACTTGCCGTTGACTGGCCGTCGAAACTCAGCGATGTTGCCGTCGAGATATCGTTGCTCAGCAGTGTACCCAATACTTCGAAATTGTTGACCTTGCTCAGATAGTTGCTGGCAATGGGTTCCGAGAACTTGATGAGGATGTCGTCGCCGATGCCTAAGATACCGTTGGTAGGTTCTGGTGTTCCGAATACCTCAGGCTGACGAGTGTCCTTGATACCCGACAGAACGTTTGACGAGCGCGTCAGGTAGCCGCTGCCATTTCTGCAGTAGGTCACAGCACGCAGGTCATAGTATTGCTCCACGGGGTCTTTCTCGCCATAGAAGGCGGCATCGATGAATCCTTCATTCTTCATCAGTTCACGCGCACCAGAGGCCTGAGCCATCAGTGCCTCGCCCTCCGCGTCGTTGCGATAGTACGAACAAACGTTCACCCAGTCCTTGTCGCTTTGCGTCGATAGCTTGTATTGCAGTTCGATGTGGTCGAAGTTGCGGAAGTTGACGTCGAAGCCATCGATATGCACAGGCAGATAGTATGCCTGACGTTCCTCGTCGTATGCCGACTCAGTATTGACAATCCACTTATCGCCAGGCTTGGAGATATTCACGGGACCGGCAGACGGTACGAAGTGTGCCGAGAGTGTCACCGTCTTGAGGCGCTTGGGGTCGTTCTCGTCGTAGATGGAGATGCCCAGGTTCTCGTAGTCGTAACCTGCTCCAGCAAACACCTCTACCTGTTTCTCCACGATGGTGCCTGGTTCCAGATACAGGTTGGTGCCAGACCCCGTCAGGGGAGCGCCATCGATGAGAACCTTGGCTCCGTCGGGGTTCATAGAGTCTTGCAGGAAGTATTTCAAAGACTTGGTGGCACGTGCGGGCATTTCACTCTCGTTAGCCATATAAATGGTGAAGCGTGCAGGATCACCATAGGGCACATTGGCCACTGAGGCCTCCTTGGCCCAGATGCGCAACTGGTCAATCTCCTGCGTCTTCTGGTCGAGTATCGTACCTGGGGTGTAATAGATGGTGCGACGCTCGTCTTCCCAAGGCGAAGCTGTGGCACCTGCCAAGGTGCGATAGACGAAGTTGCGTGCACGTGGTGTGCTACTCAGGTTTCCAAGATAGCTCGTCGTATTGCTGCTGCCCGGACGTCCGTTGTAAATCAACTTCAGGTTCTCTTCTACATGTTGATAATAGAGACCCACCTGGCCCAGTTCAATAAGTGCCTTCAGACTGTCGCCGCTGATTCCATTATCACGATAGACGCCTACGGTAAGGTTTGAATTGCGACTGCAAGCCAGCGTAAATCCAATCTTCTTCGTGAAGGTGCTGTCGACACCGTTCTTATAGTTGAAGTTGAAATTGGCAATGGGCTTTATCTTATATTTCAGTGCGATACCGCCAATAGTGTAATCAAATTCAGGGTCACCATCACCCAGGTCCATCGCGGACGTAGTTCCGCCATTATTAGTACCTCCTGAGATTCCGCCGCCGCTAATGCCGGCACTTGCAGGGAGTATGATATAGCGGTGCAGTCCACTTGAGGTGTTGAACGATTCACTGTAGCTCACACTGGTAGAACCGTCGAAGTCATAGACGTTTACTTTTTCCGCTGCTTCCAGTTTGGCTTTCTCGTTGGCACCAATCATGCCGACCCATACACGAATCTCGTTGTTCAGGGCCTTAATCGAGTCGCTCCACTGGATTGTCGTATTCTGGGGCAGATATTGGGTATATTCTCCACCAAAACGAGTATCGGTGGTAGCCACCTTGCTCACATAGACAGGAGTCTGCAGATTGTCAGCCATAGCCTGTGCTTCACTGGCAGAGGTGGTGTAATCCAGCAACAGACTGTTGCGTACGCGCACAAGACTGGGAATGAGCTCATCCGTCAAGTAGTGTTGTGAATGGGCAAAGGTGGAGGTTACCTTGTTCTTCAGCTGCAGCACTTCGTCGCGAACAAGATAGACAGAGTCTTCCTGCTCTGCATCATAGCCACGAGCCAGAATCTTGGCAGTACCCGTCACCCTGTAGTCGTGACCGTCGACAGTCACCGTACCACCCATGCCCGGTTTCAGTCGCTCCATGCCTTTACTGTTCACCACACGCACAGCTATGCCGTCCTCTAAAATCACGTTGTCTGTGATACCTATATAGACATCGGCATTGGCACCAATCTCCTTGCTACTGCTGCTGGTCGTTATCTTCTCGTTTGTCTCAATCGTGTAATTATAGCTCCAGTCTTGATAATAGCCAGTCTTTAGGTCATATCCCAGAGCGGCGTAGTTCTTCACAGAACCAATGTCGCCAGCCTCTGTGGTACCTCCCACGACACCCGTATAGTAGTTGTTACCGGCACCGACGCCTATTTCAAAACCAATACCAGCTTCCACTTTGTAGTCGGCTGTATAACTGTAATTGAACTTCGTGCCTTTCTCGATGTATGCCGAACTGCCGCTTCCTGGCGGGTCGCGCAGGACATCCACAAGATGGGTGTTACGTCCGGCAACGACACGACGCCCCTGCGACTTGGGCATTGATGCCATCACATAGCCTCGTATCGGCTGGATGTCGTAATAGACGCCGTCGTAGAGCAGCGTGATGTTCATGGTGCGCAGTGCCACGTCGTCCACCTGCGTGAAGGTGGTGTTCTGGGGTGTGAACACATAAGAACCCTGTCCGTCCTTGTCCAGTGCCACCGAGTCAGAATGGTTGTTGGCAATGAGTCCATTGTTGATAATCACCTTGCCGCCATCCAGTTGTACAATATCCAGATTTCCGTTCTTGTCGTTGTTGTAGTAGTATTCCTCACGAGCCGACAGCATCATAGGCACTGTTGAACCTGCCATAAACACGGGGTGTCCCAAGGTGTAACTGTTGTTGCTCCACAGTTTTACAATCTCGCTGTTGCCGGCATTATCACGCGAAGTGTATTTCTTGATGCCGTAGTAGCGCTCGTCAGAACCGTTGAACTGCCATACGTCAAGTGTGGGCATTGAGTGATAGATGCGCGAGTAAGCGACCGAGTCGCCATCATTGCAGCTGTTCAGGTCTATGACTTCGCTGACCATTCCGTTCTGGAACAGCGTCGAATAGCCCTTGGCATAGATTTCCGTCACCTTGTACTTTGCGGGGCAGACTGGCATCAGGTATTCACCCGTCATCTTGTCGGGATGAATAACGATGCGGTGGCGATAGGCATCGACACGTGTGGTGTCGGTCTTTCCGTGAGTAAACACCTCGTGACGCTCCGTCACTGTGGGATCCTTCTGGTCGCGAACCAGCCACGATGTGTTGTCGCCCTCAAGTTGGAGCACGATTGTAAGGTCGTCGCCCAGATTGTTCTTCGACAGCGACTCACCCAGTTTCAAACTGCCCTGATCCTTACCGCCAGCGACACGTCCCATCAGGTTAACCTTCGTCTGGTCCCACAGATAGATGTCGCTCACATTCTTCGTCCAGTTGTGCCATGTAGAGTCTGGCTGACCGTCAGGTGTGGTGAAGTAGCCGTCGTTTTTGAAAGTGTGTCCTTTCTTCATCACCTGAATCTGATGACTGCCCTGTGGAATACTCAGCGTGAAGGCACCCTGGCTATCGGTAGTGATAGTCTTACCCAAGGCGTTTTTCATCACTCTGCCATCGCGCAGGAACTCTACGCCAGTTACTGGGATGCTGGTGCCTTCATAAAGCACGAAACCTGAGAATAGGTAGTAGCTGTCCTGCGTAAAGTTGATGTTCGTCTGCAGGTTCACCTCATCGTCGAAGACTATCCGCTGCGAAGTAAACGAACCATCATTGTTCGGGGTGCTCACATCGAGGATATAGATACCATACTTAGTATAGATGAGGTCACCAATTTCAAAGAATCCCGTCTCGTCAGTCACGGTCGACTTTGCCTCAGCGCCAGGGATGTTGTCGGGAGTGGCTGTCACAGTACAGCCAGGCAGACCGGTACCGTTGGGCAGGCGCACATAACCACGCACCATACCCGTAGGCTTACAGTTGCCTTTGACTGTCACCCTGCTGACGTTCTCGCCTTCACATTGGGTGACGCCCTCTATGGTGTAGATATAAGTGTGCTGGGGGCGCACCGTGCGGTCCATATAGAGGGGCTCCAAGAGATTGTTTTTCAGCGTATCCACAATATCGGGCGTCATCTGGTCGCTACGCAGGATGCGGTAGTAGTCGGCTTGGCCGCGCTCAGTCTCCCACGACAGGCTAACATAGTTCTGCTCTGTCTCTGCTTTGGCGTTGGTCAGTTTTACGTTGTTGTCAAAACTATACTCGCCCGCATCAGTCGGCTCGAGTTGTATGCGCTCAGTGGTAGTTAACGGCAACTTAGAATTGCCCTTTTCCACCACCATGTAGAAACGATAGTCCACGCATGGTGTTGCCAGTTTAACGGTCATATTTCCTTTGATTCGCTCCTCTTCCGTGAGTTCGCGACGCTCAGTATAGCGCAGCTCATTGCGAACCAGTTTCTCAATGGTAAGCACCGCCTTGGCAGATTTGTCCCATATCGTGGCATAAGATGATTGAACAGGTATCACTTTATCATCCGATACCGTCCATCCGTCACCCAGATAGGTCTGCAAGTCGGCGGCAGACATGCCTTTCGCGTCAATCGCTAAACTTGCGTACGGAACACTTCCGTAGGCGACCGTATAAGCGCTATTGCTAATATTGCAAACACCATCGGCAAGCGTCGAGCAATCATCCGTCTTCGTATTCAGTCTCGACGGAGCAAAAAGGCAGTTCTGAATTGATAGCCTTTGACTGACTGTTCCTGGAGTATATGCTACCAGACCGGCGTTACCGTAACAATTCTCACCCTCGAAACTTCCGTCAAACAGACAGTTTCTAAGAATGACAGACATTCTGGTCTCATCAACACCCAAAAGACCACCCATAGTGGCCCTGCCGTTTACCGTACTTTTAAGGTTGATGGAAGAGATACAGTTTTCTATGACTGGCGATGTGTTATAAACCATATAACCTACCAGACCGGAAGCATGTCGTACTGATGTGGTGATAGAGCCTTTTACATGCAGGTTGCGTATGTTGGCGTTGCCCACATACCGGAAGGGGGCAGCATAGGGAACATCGGTGGATGAGAGATTGAAAGTCAGCGTATGGCCATTGCCATCGAAGACGCCATGAAAAGCGTTACTTTTGCCGATCATGACAGATTGGCTCTCACTTAACTCAATGTCGTTCATCATAACGACATTGAATGCCGTACCCTCCACACTCTCATTCACAAGATTGGCGAGGTTTACCCAATCCTGGGCAGTACGTAATTCTCTAGGTCCTATCTGAAAATTCAAAGCCACCTCATGATTATCATCGTTCCACTCGCCAGTCCTTTGAACCGTTCCGCTTGTCACAGCTGGAAGCATCAGTGTGGTAGCCAAAACGGTCTGTGCATATCCACTGTTGTCTGCCCAATTCCACAAAGCGGTAATGGTACGGCGCACACGGTAGTAAACGACCTGCTCAGCATACTGTGACAGCAGGGCCTCGTCCGTAAAGGTGTAGTCCGCGAATTTCTCGTTGAAAGCTTCCTGACCGATGGTCACCCACTGGTTGTTGCTGGGGTCGCCGCTGACGTTGCGCTGAATCTCCCAGTTGTCTGTAGGCTGTACGTCGTTCCAGTTCGTTCTGTCCACGCTCCACGTCAGCGTTACCTTTCCGTCATTCTGAAGTGTCGTCGCCAGTCGCTTGGGGTTGTGCAGCACAGGAAGACTTATCGTTTCCGAGCGAACGGTCTTTTTAACGCCTTCACTATCTGTATAGGTAGCTTGAATAAAGAATTGATCGATATATGCTTCTGCCGGTAAATATACAAAGCCCGACGTCTTGTTCTTGTCCAGTTCGATGGGGAATGCGATTCCTTGCCCATCAACATATATGGCTCTGATTTTCTCCACATTACTGGCAGCCATCATGTAGGGAACCATAATCTGATTGGCATGGGAGGCATCGTACGAAATGATGGGGTCCATCAGTATGGGCTTCACTTCTGCGGGAGCACTCGGAATGGGGAAGGTCACATCGGCAATACCCGTAATCTCTTTATCGTACTCGGTATTGTTGCCATTGTGATGGATATACCAATGGAAGGTGACCTTCTTGCCACGATACTTGTCTGGTACAGTCCACAGCAGGTTGACAATGGCGTAGTCGCCACCACTTACGCAGGGGCAGATAATACCCGTGGAGGTGTTAGTAACTCGTGCAGTGGAATAGCCTCGATCGCGGTACATCGTCATTTCTCCGTCAACACTCTTCTTGATAGTGCATTTGGGGAAATAGTCACTACGGGAGATGTCTTCCTCCGACCAATAAGTGACAACAGTTTCTTTTGTTGGCTCTCCCTCTATCTGGATAGTAAGATATCCGTACTGGACCCAGCAATCGTTGTCCTCCTTGTCGTAAAGAGGCATCTTGATGCGTACCTTGTCTGAACCCTCAAGAACCACCGTATAACGGTAAGTGTCTTCCAACTTACAGGCCTTGGCGTCACCAAACCAGCCTACCAACAGGCAAACCAACAAAAACAGGCGGCTAAGCACACAGACTATGTTATTTTCCGAACTCTTCATAATCTTATCATTTTTTTATTATTGTAGCCGACGAGGGAGTCGAACCCTCGACGGCATAAGGGGGATTACCGTATAGCGCCCCGGGCGCTTTTTTTAGAGGGCAAACTTGTAACCTACAGTGAACTGGATGACGCTATTCTTGTAGCTGTCGTCACCGTTCTTATTAACCTTGGTCAGACCGAGATTGTAACGAAGGTCGAAAACGGCCTTCTCATACTCGTAAGAGAGACCGAGGGGAATAGACAGGTCGAAAGTCTTGCAGGCATCCTTGAAGTCAATGTCTTCGGTCTTAGTTGCACCAATACCGTCAACCTTATGCTTGGCACTTAGCAGGAAACCTGGCTGGATACCGGCCTTGATAGCCCACCCCTTAGCAAAGTAGAAATTTGCTACGATGGGGATATTCAGATAATCGAGGTTGTACTGGTTCTTGTCCCAACCTTCGCTTGCTGAGCCGTCAGGAGCACCATAAATCTTTAATGTACCAAAATCAGTACCCTGTCGTGAATAGAGAATACCGGCAGCAACAGAGAATTTCTTGGCTACGCCATATTCGGCCTCAACACCAATAGCAAAATCTCCCTTCAAGTTACCACTCTCGGTTTCCTTGGTGAAGCTATTGGATATTACTTTCACATTGGTAAGGTTTGCAAGGTTCAAACCGATTTTGGGTTGCAAGGTCAGTTGACCAACTTCGTTCTGTGCACTTGCTGTCAGGGCAACTGTTGCCATGACTAGCATCATCATCATTTTTTTCATTGTTTTTTTTAAATAATAATTAATAATGCGATTAATGGTATATTATTTTGGCACAAAAGTAGTAAAAAAAAACGAAAATCACAAGAGCGACATCGTCGTGAGCGAAGATTTTGCATTAGCTGAGACTTTTTTGCATTAACTGAGAGTTGCTTTCGTCTTTTTTACAGATTTTTCCATTAACGCATATCAATTTATTTATCGTATTTACTACATCAGCAACTGCCGATGAAATGGGGAAAAATCAAAAGCACCGAGCTGATTCGTCGATGTTTTCCGTGTGGGATGATGTCATTCTTATGACAATTTGTGTGTAAATTTACATTTTGGTAGAGAAAAATGTCCGATTTTGTAAAAAATGTAGTAATTTTGTGGCGAAAATACCGCAATAACAAATAACGATATGCCTGAACAGATTACTCCATTGTCAATACTGTATCTCCTGCTCCACGGTGCAGGAACTGCCGTGTGCATCGTGCTGTTCCTCTACCTGCTGCTGTGTCGGGGCAAGGCTATCGCACCCGACATCACACCACCCGCACGACTGCGCCGCTGGGCAGCAGCATTATTCGGCATCATGGCCATGACTCACATCTGGTGGATACTGTTCTACACATATTCGGACGACACCAATTCGTTGATTTATGGGTTGCTCGTCGCTGCCGACTGCATGGCACTGCCTCCCGTCTTTGTCGGAACCCTGCTGACTATGCTGCAGGACCGCCGCCGACCAATATGGCCCATTATAGTCGTCATGGTACCCTGTGCAGTGATTGCTGTGCTGCAAATCGCCCTGCCATCCATCGACCTCACAACCCCCAACAAAATCTATGGATTGATTCTCGTCGCAGCCTTTATTATATATATGGTGATAGCCGTGAGACAATATGGGCGGTGGTTGCGCGACAACTACGCCGACCTGGAGAACAAGGAGGTGTGGCTCAGTCTGATGCTGTTTATCGGCCTCATACTGCTGCTCATGAGCTATGAATATACCGACAACTACGTGATGTCCACCATCGCCCATCTCCTCGGATTCCCGTTGGCTGGCCTCCTGCTGTGGCGCGTGGAGACGTTGAAAGACCTGAGCACCGACAGTCTTCCCCCCAAGCCTGCCCAAAGGGAGGCTTGTCCATGTAAGACCCCCTCCCCCAAAGGCGAGATTTCCCATATCCGCCAACTGCTGGCGAAGCACTGTGAGGACACGCGGCTCTACCTGCAGACAGACTTGACCTTGTCACAACTCTCGGTAGCAGTCGGTGTGAACCGCTACTATCTCAGTCAGTATTTCACCAGTCAGGACACAAGTTACTATGAATACATCCACGACCTTCGTGTCGATTACTTCATAGCCCGCTACCGTGAACTAGCCGCTGCACAGAAGCCCATTGTCGCCCAGCAGCTGGCGCAAGAGAGCGGCTATCACAGCTACAGTACCTTTAGCACCGCCTTCAAGCGACGCATGGACAAGAGTGTCAGCGCCTGGATGCGTGAAGAGGAACAGTAGGAGCCTACCATTGATTTTTTTTTTTGATGCGCTTTGTTGATCAATATGCGTGGCCGTCGGCAATCTCCTCCTTGTCGAGCTTCTTCTTGTCGAGGGCATACCAGGCATAGGCGATG
>CADCAG010000039.1 GCA_902799355.1 uncultured Bacteroidales bacterium | reverse complement strand
ACCTCTCAATCCCTTTGTACATCGGCATTCCGAGAGATTTGTGGGGAATCTCCGAAATTATGCATTTTCCTGATTTTTTAGACCAATTAACGCAAAAATTAATTCCGCGGCTCACTAAATAGCTGTACCCAGTCACGAGATAGCTGTAGCCAGACACAGGAACAGCTAAGCCAGTGCTGGCTTAGCTGTTCTCGCGTCTGTATTAGTTGTATATTTAGAAGTTCAGTTCCCTACCCCGATAGAAATCGAGGAGCGCCTGTTGGTAGAGGTTCTCATAGCGTGCCTGTACCAGGTTGCTCTCTGCCTTCAGGTAGTTGTTCTTCGACTCGTTGAACTCAGTGATGGTGGCCTTGCCATTCTCATATTTGGCCTGCACCAGCGTAAAGGCGTCCTTGCTCGACTGGGCAGCAGCCTCACTGCTATGGTATTTCGAGTCGGCAGCAACGGCATTGTAGTACACCTGCTGGATCTCCTTGTAGAGCGTCTTCTTCACATTCTCCAACTGCAACAGTTGGTTGTCGCGGTCAATGCGTGCCGAGCGGATGCTGTTGCGTGTCTGGAAACGGGCAAAGATAGGTACGTTCAGGTTCAGTCCGATATACTGGCTGAAGTTGTTCTTCATCTGGGTGGCAAAGGGATCTGCCTTCATGCCATCGGTCTTATAGTAGTTAGACTGCAGACCTGCGCTGAGATTCAGCGTGGGATAGAGGGCGGACTTCGCAATATTGATGTTGCGCTCAGAAGCTGTCAGACGGAGCTGTTCAGCCTGCACCTCCGGCTTCATAGTCAGTGCCTCCTGATAGATAGCATCAGGGGAAGGCAATTGAGAATGGCGAATGGAGAATTGAGAATTAGTAGAGGGGCGGACAATAGAGAAGCCTTCGGGTGAAGACAACTCCAACAGCTGGCTAAGAGCGAGGATGTCCAGTTGGAGATTGTTGTCAGCCTGTGTAGCTGTCAGACGCGACTGTGCCAGCGTGGACTGTTGCTGGGAGACCTCAGCGTGACTGGCCTTACCATTCTCTAGGAAAGCCTCCAGGCGAACCACCTGAGCCGAGTCGATGGCAATCTGACGATGTGCCACCTCAGCAATCTCCGTATCGTAGAGAATCTGCACATAAGCTTTCGCCACCTGCATGCGGATATCGTTCTTGGCCTTCTCCAAATCCTGCGTAGCTGCCTCAAGGTTCAGCTGATTCAGCTTGATCTGATTGGGAATCTTGAAACCAGTAAAGAGAGGAACCGTCGTACCAAGACTGAAGCTAGTGGAGGTCGTCGAACGGTTGGTATAGGTATTGTCGAGCGTCAAGCCACGTCCGAATGAGAAACTCTCAGAGGCAGAGGCGCTAAGGTCTGGCAGTCGTGAGTTCTTGGCTGTCGACAGCTGGATGTCGCGCTGCTTGCGCTGATTGCCTTTCTGCTTGATGCTGATATTATGCTCGATGGCATAGTCAGCACACTGGCGAAGCGTCCAGGCCTGTTGGGCAGAAGCAGGAAGAGTGATGAGGGCTGCGGCAAAACCGCAACATACTAAGCACTTTTTCATAAGCCGTTACTTGTTATCGTCGGTAATCATCTCAGGGCCACGAACCTTATCCTTGTCGGTAAGACCCTTCTTAATCTCAATATTCACACCATCAGAGAGGCCTGTTTCCACAGCGCGGCGCTCGTAGTTTTTCTCGTTGGGAGAACCAGCAAGCACATAGACAAAGGTGCTGTCGCCACTAAACTCAATGGCGCTCTCAGGAACGGTGAGTACGTTGTCGGCCTTGGCCAGCACAATCTCGGCATTGGCACTATAGCCAGAGCGGATCTTGCCACCCTCTGTGAGTTTCACGGCAGCCTTGATTTCAAACTGGTTGGCACCATTGCTCTCCACAGCCTTTGGCGAGATATACTCCAAGGCGGCATCGAACTTCAGGTCCTGCAGGGCGCCAATGGTAATCTTCATGTTCATGCCATTGACCAGCTGTCCAACCTCCGTCTCATCGATGTTTCCACGGAAGATGAGGTCGTTCATGTTAGCAACAGTAGCGATGGTGGTACCATCGTTAAAGGTGTTGGAGAGGATGACCGAGTTACCGACCTTCACAGGGATATCGAGGATGACACCGCTGATGGTAGAGCGGATGAGCGTAGAGGAGGCGTTAGCATTCGACTTCGACACGCCATCACGCACCACTTCGAGGGCATCCTGGGCAGCCAGACGCTCGTGTTTAGCCTGGTTCAAAGACATCTTGCTTTTGTCATACTCATCAGCACTGACCAGCTTCTGGTTGTAGAGATTCTCCACACGCTGGAAATCGGTCTCGGCTTGCTTGAGGTTAATTTCTGCCAGACGCACACGCATCTCAGCACTCGACAACTGAGCCATGTCAGGAATCACCTTGACCTTGGCAATCACGTCGCCAGCATTGACATAGTCGCCTGGCTCCTTCAGCAGTTCAGAGATGATACCAGAGATCTGCGGCTTGATATTCACCTCATTGCGAGGTTCTATCTTACCCGTGATAATGGTGGTTTTCTGGATGCTGTCTAGTTGCGGGGTAAACTCATTGTAAACCACTTCTTTGGGTTGGCTTTTCTGCCAGAGGAACACGAAGGTTCCGATGAAAATCAGCGCGATAATAACGGCGATAATCAGTTTGCTGTACTTTTTCATATCTTGGTTGTTTTTGTTGTTTCTTTGTTTTGGTGTCAGCGACGGAATCGCTGACCACACTTCTCTTCATGTCAGCGCGAAAAGCGCTGACCACTATCATTCATCACGCATGGCGTCGACGGGTTTGATACTCATGGCACGGGCGGCTGGCGCCAGTCCTGCAAGGACGCCCATCGAGCTCACCATAAGAGCGGCAAAGATGGCTGTCCAGAAGCCTATTTGGAAGTGGGCCGTGACGATGCCATCCTCTGTATTTCCCAGTTCAAGCATCTGGAGAATCATCACGCCGAAGAGGATGCCACTCATACCTGCCACCAGTGTCAGCACAATACTCTCAGAGATAATCTGCGACAGTATCATTCTCGGCGTAGCACCGATGGCACGGCGGATACCTATCTCTGTGGTACGCTCACGCACAGTCACCATCATGATGTTCGACACACCGATGGCTCCTGCCAGCAGCGTTCCCAGACCTACGAGCCAGATGAGGAAGTTGACACCCTTGAAGAGGTTGTCGAGCATCTGGAAGAGCACCTCGGTGTTAAACACCATAGCACCCTGTTCATCGGTAGGATCAATGGTGTGAGCCCTGGCGATGGTCTCACGGATGCGGTCGGTGACTTTCGACATGACGACCCCAGGACGTCCAGTAACGGCAATCAAGTCAACGGCATTACCGCGGTTATAGGCCTGCTGCATAAAGGTTAGCGGCAGAATGACACCCGTACCGTTTTCTCCACTGATGTTAACGCCCTCGCTCATATTGTAGTCGACACCTACTATCTGATAGTAGATATTGTCGATGCGGATGCGCTTACCACAGGGATCGCCACCACCAGGAAACAGTTCCTTGTAGGTTTTCTTCTGGATGACGCACACCTTACGATGGTCGCGAATGTCGGCCTCATCAATGTATCTGCCGTAAAACAGCTTCGGCTCGTTGACCCGCTGGTAGTCGGGCATGGCTCCACTGACACCCACTGTAGATTTGCGGTCTGCATAATAGGCTGTGCCACCATTCGAGAAGAGCAAAGGTGTAATCACATCAAGCTCTGGAACGCTATGACGCAAACGGTCTACATCCTTGTAGTCCATATGCCAATTGCGACCCTTGCGGAAACCCTTGTACGCCTTGCTCGTAGGCTGTGCCCACACCAGGGCACTGTTGGTGGCAAAACCCGCAAAGTTCTGCTGAAGCTTTTCTTTCAGGCCTTGACCGCCACCCATCAGCGCAACGAGCATGAACACGCCCCAGAAGACGCCGAAGCCAGTCAGGAACGAGCGCGACTTGTTACGTGTCAGCGTGTCAAGTATTTCTCTGTATGTATCTAAATCTATTCTCATAACTTAATCTGCTCTTAATGCTTCAATGGGACGAATGCGGCTGGCCTTATAGGCAGGAATGAGTCCTGCTATCGTTCCAGCAATAATCATTACCAGTGTAGCCTCGATACAAACATCCAGTCCGACAGTGGGATTAAGGAACATGGTAGCCTTGAACAATCCTGTATCAATGGTCTCGTGACCTATCGTAGCGTCCATATATTCGTTAGCGAAGATGCCCAACAGCATACCGATATAACCGAAGATGGTGGTAATAATCACACTCTCGATGATGATTAGTCGCAGGATGCTCCATGGCTTAGCACCGATAGCCTTACGGATACCAAACTCATGAGTACGTTCCTTGACGGTGATGAGCATGATGTTCGACACGCCCACGATACCAGATAGTAGCGTAAACAATCCCACTATCCACAGCGCGGTGCGGATAATACCGATACCTTGTTCCATCTGCAGGTTCTGGGTGAAACGGTTCCACAGCCAGACAGCATCCTCATCTTCAGGATGTGCCTGGTGTTCAGCATTCAGGCGGTGACGGTAGCTGCGTTCAAAGTCCTCGTTAGCCTTCTCCGTCTGCAGTCCGTGGAAGGTGAACTCTATGCGTCCTGCGTCATCAGTCTTAGCACCGTAAATGCGCTTGATAGCCGTATAACTGCTGAACGCATTTGAGCGTCCATTCTCCTGTTCCTTATAGATACCCACCAACTTGAAGGCAAAATTTCCGACGTTGAGGAAGTCACCGATGCGACACTTCAGTTCCTTGACCTGCTTGTTGCCTAACACCAATACTTTGCGGCTTTCCTTCACGTCAATCTCATTGATAAAACGGCCTTGCAGGATTTCCACTTTATCGATCTTCGTGTGGTTGGGATAGACACCACTGATACTCGTTGAAACATACTGCTGTCCATAACTGATAGTTGCTGAAGTGTTGTACTGGGCACCTACCTCGTCGACATTCTCAGAGAATTCTCGCTCAGTAATCGCCATATCGCTCTCGTGCAGGCGGATATCGCGACCTTCCTTCAGTCCCTGATAGGGTTTCGACGTCCATCCGCCGAAGACAACCATTGACGATGACAAGAAGCGCTCGCTCTGCTTCAGATTGGCATTGATGAGTCCGTTACCGGCACCCAACAGCACAATAATCATAAAGATGCCCCACGCCACAGCAAATCCTGTCAGTGTCGTGCGCAGCTTATTCCTTCGTGCTGTCTGCCATATTTCTGTGATGATGTCTCGCATAGCCTTACTTCATCATTCCATTGATACCGAATGGGCTGGCATCGTGGTTCAAGTTCTCTTCTATCTGTCCGATGACGCCATCCTTGATATGTACAATCTTGTTGGTTTCATTGGCCACGCCGCTTTCGTGTGTCACCACAACGATGGTCATGCCGTCGTCCTGGTTCAGTTTCTTCAGCAGCTGCATCACCTCTACCGATGTCTTCGAGTCGAGGGCTCCCGTAGGTTCGTCAGCCAGAATAATCTGAGGCTTGGCAATCAGTGCACGAGCAATAGCCACACGCTGCTTCTGACCACCAGACAGTTCGTTGGGATAGTGTTCTGCCCAGTCGAGCAGTCCTAAACGTTCGAGATACTCCAAAGCAAGGGTGTGTCGCTTTTTACGCGACACCCCTTGATAAAAGAGTGGCAACTCAACATTTTCTACTGCTGTCTTGAAAGAGATGAGGTTGAATGACTGGAAGATAAATCCAATCATCTTGTTACGATACTCGGCAGCCCGACGCTCGGAGAGGTTCCAGATGGGGACACCCGCCAGTTCGTAGGTTCCTGAGTCGTAGTTGTCGAGAATACCCAATATATTTAATAAGGTACTCTTACCTGAGCCCGATGCTCCCATGATGCTGACGAATTCTCCCTTCGCAATATCGAGTGAGATTCCCTTCAGCACATGGAGCGGTTGGGCACCCTGATAGGTTTTGTTGATGTCTTGTAAGTGAATCATCTATAAAAGTCTTTTTACCTTAGCTTAGTTTTATTCGTTAGACGTTGTCTCGTTGCCAAAAGTTGCAGCATATTCGTTTTTAACATCTTCTAACGTAATGCCCAGCAATTGCATCTGACGAAACAGCTCTGGCAGACGTTCTTTCATAAACTCCTGCTTGCGTTCTTTCATGATCTGCTTCTTGGCACCAGGCGTTACAAAGTAGCCCAAGCCACGCTTGTTATAGATAATGTCCGCGCGAGAGAGTTCGTCGTAAGCCTTGACGACCGTATTGGCATTGACCTCCAGCATCACCGCATATTCGCGCACACTAGGAATGCGGTCGTCATCTTTATATTTTCCTGCAAGTATCTCATCACAGAGGCGATCGGCCATCTGGATGTATATCGCTTTATCATTTGTGAATATCATACGTTCAACCATTTATTGTTAATAACCTGCATACGGGTAAAGAGCTTATAGGAAGCCCAGTAGTGGAACACGATGAGGGCACACAACATCGTGTGAAGAATATAGAAGAAAGGATAGTAGGTCGTCGAGTATGTAGATGTCTTCTCATCCCAACTGTGTCTTATAAAGTCAATATGAAGATCCAGATGACTGAGAAATGACACCAGCAGGATGCCAACAACGATGATAGACATGCTAGTAAACAGGAACTGCTGGCGGCGGAACAAGGTACCTCCCACGATAAAGAGCGAATGGATATAGAATACCCAGGTAAAGAACATCCATGCGCTCTGCCAATGTTCGAAAGCTGCATTCTGGGCAAAAGGTTCAGCAAGCTTAGGGAATCCCCATATCACAATACGTCCCGTTGCCCAGTCCACGAAGACACGCAGGGTATCTGCCAACAGATAGGCACCTACTGTAATGATGGCCAACCAGAAGATGGAGAGTAGCAGGTTGACGACATATTTCTCCAGATTGGACACTGGCCAAAGCAGGAAGGCCGAACGTTTGCGGGTGTCCTTCATACTAGAGAACAGGAAGCTGGCACCGAAAAGCAGAGAGAAACAGAAGAAGATGACTCCAAAGAAAACGGTCTGCTCCACATCATGGTTATAATTTCTATAGAGATCCTCTGCTGACCAGTTCTCTAGCATATAATCATAGTTTGTGCCCTGTACACGGGTCCAGAACAGTCCAGCCATAAACAGGACGAACGTAAAGATGCCGAAGAGGCGAATCCACATCTTACGACCTAAAACAAACTGGCACTTCAGTGCCTGACCGAATCTTGTTGTATTGAAAGTACTCATAGTTTCATTAAACAGTAAAGATTAGACATTAAATTACAGCACTGAACCTTCCTTTTTTGTGGTCTTGTAGTTAAACAGGAGTTCGAGATTCACTTGTGTCTCTGGGTCACCTTCATTTCGCTTGGTGATAACAGCATTGCCCTGCAGGGTGGGTTCAGCATAGAGAACGGTATCGTCCATCTGCTGTGGAGTGCGGTATTCGAAGGTGTAAGCATCCTGAATCTCCTGCATAGAGGCATTCAGCAATACCGAGTGCTGGTCGAGGATGAGAATATGGTCGAGCATCTGCTCCACATCGTGCACCTGATGGGTAGAGATAATCACGGTGCGCTCCTCCGTCATGTGCTGAGCAATCACCTTGCGGAACTGCGACTTCGAGGGAATGTCCAGACCATTGGTAGGTTCATCCATCAGCAGGTACTTGGTATTGGTAGCCATTGCAAAAGCAATGTAGGCCTTCTTGCGCTGACCCATTGAGAGTTCACCCAGACGTACATCAGCAGGCAGTTCAAAATCAGCCAGACAACGCTGCAGGATTTCATCCGAGAAGTTGGGATAGAAGGGCTTGTAGAGCTTCACATATTCTGAGAGACGGATGGCTGGCATCTCGAACTCCTCTGTAACGAGGAAGATATCACGGAGCGTTTCGGGCAGGCGGTCTTTTGTTGCAACTGCATCGCAACAAACAGTGCCATGGACTGGGCGCAACAGGCCAGAGAGCAGGTAGAGCAGTGTCGACTTACCTGTACCATTCTTTCCTAACAGACCGTAGATGCGGTCTTCCTCCAGTCTGAGACTGAAATCATCGAATACCAGATGCTTCGATCCGGCATACTTGAAACTGATGTTCTTTACTTCTATCATAATAGGTATTATTAGTTGATAATTGCGCTGTATTAGTGTACCACTTTAATAGTACACTGCAAAGGTAAGACAAAAACAGTGTAACTTCCAAATATTTTCGTGAAAAAATTCGATATTTAACTTTTCTTAATAAACGAAGTGTACAACAATTGTTAAACAAAGGGCATTTGTAGATTAGGCAGAGGAATATTTGGAAATTAAGTTCTTTCGTGCTACCTTTGCAGAAAATCAGCCCTAATAAGGACACTAATGAGCATGAAACATATCAACCTATGCCTTATCGGCATCTTCATATTATTGGCCGCGTGCCTCTACTCTATTCATCTTCCTGCCCAGGAAAAGGGCAACGAAGACACCACTGCAGCCAGACTGCTGCAGGTGGTCCGCAACGCTTTTAATCAAAACAACGAGCAAAAGTTCTACGAAGCTATCGGCAACTACCGTAGATATCTGTTGGGCGAAGACAACATAGAAGGCTATTACCTCTGCTGGAAGAATGAGGTACTCTATGATGTCAACCACAACCACTTCTATCGTGCGCTGCGCAAGACCATGAAGATGCAGGCCGAGATGGAGCGCCGTGGCGACATGGGTGAGCTCTACAAGACGACCCAACTGCGTGGCATCATCTACTCTCTGCGTGGCAACATACCCCTTGCCCATCAGTATTTTGAGAAGGCCTTGGAACAGGTAGACCACAGTCAGGTCAAGAACCTGGCCTCTATCTATATGGACTTGGCCAATATTGAGATGGACACCCAACCAGAAGATGCCATGAAGCACCTCAACTGTGCCATTGAGATTATCAAGGGGGACGGCATCAATTACGACTATAGCGACGCTATCGGTTTTAAAGTCATCGTGTCATATGCCATGCGTGACTGGACAGCCGTTAACAATGCATTCAAAGAATATATCTCACTGAAAGAGAAGCTAGGTGAAGACTTCAGCACCACCTATTATTATTATGCACTCATCAGCAAGGCTGTAGCCGACAAGCGCTATGATGACGCCATCCAGCTGACCTACAACCTGACTAACACCACAGATATCTATAAGTTCCAAACCGAGATTTATGAGTTGTCTGGCAATACCGACAAGGCCTTCAACACCCAGAAGCACTACATGGCCATCAAGGACTCCGTCAACAATGTCATCATGTCTGAAGAGATGATGGGTTCAGCCAGCGACTTGGAGTATGCTGAAGCGCGCAACATGTTTATCAGCAAACGCAACACACAGCTTCAGTATGCCATCACCATTGTCATCTTCGCATTCCTGCTGATAGGTTTGCTGATCTATCGCATGAACAAAAACCGATACCTGCGCAAGCTGCAGCGTCAGAATCACGACCTGCTCATTGCACGCGACAAGGCGCAAGAGGCTAACCGCATGAAAATCAACTTCCTGCGTAACATGAGTCATGAGATTCGCACACCGCTCAACATCATCAGCGGCTACGCACAGATCATCAGCGACCCCCGCACGCTGACCAGCGATGCAGAGCGAGCAGACATTGCCAAGCGTATCGGCCATAGCACGAACACCATTGTGCGCATCGTCGACGAAATCCTCGACATTTCCAGCAAGGAAAGCATCCACTATATCGACAAGTCCGACATGGTTGCCTGTAACGACCTGCTACGACAGTTGGCAGGACCTTATCAGGACGAGGACTCTCCGTTCTCCCTGCACCTGGAGCTATTGCTCAAAGACAGTTGTAAAATCATAACCAACCTCAAAGAGGTGCAGAAGATTCTTAACCACCTGATGGACAATGCCATCAAGTTCACACCTCAGGGAGGCACCATCACTCTGCGCAGCTATCATCACGAACTCGACCAGAACGTTGTCTGTATCAGCGTTACCGATACAGGTTGCGGCATCAAGGAAGGCGACGAAGAGAAAATCTTCGAACACTTCTACAAGTCAGACATCTATAAGGAGGGTGTCGGCCTAGGACTGTCGGTGGCTCGCCGTGTGGCACGCCAGTTAGGTGGCGACGTCGTCCTCGACACGCGCTACAATGAGGGCAGCCGCTTTATCTTGCAATTGCCTAAAGAATAGCTGTTGGCTATTAGCTATTGGCTGTTAGCTTTTGGCTTAACCGCGCTGGTCAGCACCCCACATCATCTTTTCACGCAGGGTATGGAAATACTTCGTACCAGCACGCTTGATGACCTTTACCCGGTAGGGCGCCTTGCGCAAGGTCAGGCGCGTCGTGTCGGGCAAGTTCTCCGAGCGGCCGTCCAGCGCCACCAGATAGTTGTGCGTCCTGCTCTCTACCGTTAGTTTAATCTCACAGTCTTCCGAGAAGACGATGGGACGGACATTCAACGAGTGGGGAGCAACGGCCGTCAGCGCAAAGACGTGCGTCCCTGGCACAATGATAGGTCCACCGTTCGACAGTGAATAGGCCGTAGAACCGGTTGGTGTACTCATAATCAGACCATCCGCCTGATAAGTCGTCAGGTAGTCACCATTCACCGTTGTATGGATGGTAATCATCGAGGCATTGTCACGTTTCAGTATGGCGACATCGTTCAGTGCACAGCTATAACCTTCCAGTGGCTGTCCTTCCGTTTCTACCTTGATGACGGCACGGGTGTCAACCGTATAGTCGCCCTCATAGAGTGCATCAATGGTACGCTCTATCTCCTGCGCCTTGACATCTGCCAAGAATCCTAAACGTCCCGTATTGACACCCAAGATAGGAATCTGTTTGTCTCCCACCATACTGGCAGCACGCAGGAAAGTACCGTCGCCACCCATGGAGATAACGAAATCGGCATTGAAGTCTGACGGGTCGAAGACAGAGACGCCATCCACCGGCAGGTGCTGGTCATCGGTCAGGAAACAATAGAACTCACGTTCAATACAGACTTCTGCTCGTCGGACAGACAGACATGCCAGCAGTTTCTGGATAGAAGCTGACTTCTTTGGCTGATAGGTATTGCCAAAAATAGCGAACCTTAATTTACGTGACGTCATACTTTTTTAGCTCTTTTAGCTGATTATTCACAAAGAATTTGTATCTTTGCAGCGTACAATGGTGCAAAGATACAAATAAAAGTGAAAAATGAAAAGTGAAAAGCGAAAAATATGACGAAACTAAGTGTAAATATCAATAAGATTGCCACACTGCGCAATGCCAGAGGCGGCAATAACCCCAACGTTCTGACCGTTGCTCGTGACGTAGAACTCTTTGGTGGACAGGGTATTACCGTACATCCACGTCCCGACGAGCGCCACATTCGCTATCAGGATGTCCGCGACCTGCGTCCGCAGATTACTACCGAGTTCAATATCGAGGGTAATCCCATCGATTCATTCACCCAGCTGGTACTGGAGGTAGTGCCCACACAGGTGACACTAGTTCCCGACGGTCACGACCAGATAACCAGCAACCACGGCTGGGACACGCTGGAAAACAAAGCCTTCCTCACCGACATCTGCAAGACTTTCAAGGAGGCAGGCATCCGTACCAGTATCTTTGTCGATGCCGAACCGCGCATGGTGGAGGGTGCCAAGGCATGTGGCGCTGACCGTGTGGAGCTTTACACAGAGCCTTACGCCTCTGGCTATGCGGCCAACCGTGAGGCAGCCATCGCTCCCTTCATTGCTGCAGCCAAGACAGCACAGGAAGTAGGACTGGGCCTCAACGCTGGTCACGACCTGTCGCTGGAGAACCTGGCCTATTACCATCAGCAGATTCCCTGGACTGACGAGGTCAGCATTGGCCACGCCCTCATCTGTGATGCCCTCTACCTGGGACTACAGGAAACTATCAAACAGTATCTTTTGGCTCTTGCCCATTAACCCTATTAAACCCATTTGAATAATGAAAAAGGTTTATGTATTCTTAGCTGACGGCTTCGAAGATGCCGAGGCCCTCATTCCCGTTGACGTGCTGCGTCGCGGAGGTGTTGACGTCACAACGGTGAGTATCAGCGACTTCCCTTTGGTAACTTCAGCACATGGAGTAAACATTGAGGCAGACATCATGTTTGAGCAAGGTGACTTTTCTGATGCCAACCTTATCTTCCTGCCTGGTGGCATGCCTGGTGCCAGTAACCTCTTCGCTCACAAAGGTGTCTGCAAGGTCGTTGTCGACCAGTTCGCAGCAGGCAAGAAAGTGGCTGCTATCTGTGCCGCCCCAGGCGTTGTCTTAGGACAGCTGGGAATCCTTGAAGGCAAGAAAGCCACCTGTTATCCTGGTTTCGAGCAGATGCTTGACGGTGCCACCTATACTGCCGACCTTGTCACTGTCGATGGCAACGTCACTACTGCCGAGGGGCCTGCCGCTGCCTTCCCCTTTGCCTATGAACTCCTAGCTCAGCTGGTAGACAAGAAGACCTCAGACCAGATTGCCGAGGGCATGCGCTTCAAACACCTCATGGCCTAATGGATTATATCATTATCGTAGCAGGTGGTAAGGGACTGCGCATGGGAACAGACATTCCCAAGCAGTTTCTGCCTATTGGCGGTAAGCCGGTACTGATGCGGACGCTGGAGCGCTTCCGCGAATACTCGGCAGACCTGCAGATTATCCTGGTACTGCCTAAGGCACAGCAAGACTACTGGCGAGAACTGTGCCAAGAGTACGACTTCAAGGTGGAGTACCAGATGACTGACGGTGGTGAGACCCGTTTCCACTCTGTACAGCATGGTCTGGCGCTCATTCCCGACGATGCAGAGGGTGTGGTGGGTGTCCATGATGGTGTGCGCCCTTTCCCCAGCATCGATGTCATTCGCAACTGCTACGAGACAGCCCGCAAGAAGAAAGCCGTCATCCCCGTCATCCCCATTGTAGAGACGGTGCGCCATCTGCAAGACGAGACATCTGTTACCGTACCCCGTGGCGACTACCGCTTGGTACAGACGCCACAGACCTTCGATATTCAGTTGCTCAAGGCTGCCAACCGTCAGCCCTATAACGACGGCTTTACCGATGACGCCAGCGTAGTCGAAGCTTACGGCTTTGACGTCACACTCGTCGAGGGCAATCGTGAGAACATCAAGATTACAACCCCCTACGACCTCAAAATAGCAGAAGTGCTTATCTGATGACTATCCTCCAACAAGACATCCAATATCTGGCGGGCGTAGGTCCTAACCGCCGCAAGATGCTCAGCGACGAGTTGGGCATCCAGACCTTTGGCGACTTGTTGGAATACTATCCCTACAAGCATGTCGACCGCAGCAGACTCTATACCATCCGTGAACTTACGGGCGATATGCCTTTTGTACAGGTGAAGGGACATATTCTCAGCTTCGAGACCTTCAAGATGAGTGCTCGCAAGAAGCGCGTCGTCGCCCACTTCACCGACGGCTATGGCAAGGTGATGGACCTCACCTGGTTCAACTATGCCGACAGTGCTCTCAAGAAATATAAGATAGGTACCGAATACGTGGTCTTTGGTCGTCCGCAAGTCTTCAACGGACGCATCCAACTGGTACACCCCGATATGGAGGAGGCCGACAAGCTGGAGCTCTCCGCCATGGGTATGCAGCCCTACTACAACACGTCGGAGAAGATGAAGAAGTCGAGCCTCAACAGTCGTGCCATTGAGAAACTCACCAAGACGCTTCTCGACACCATCAAGGAACCTATCGCTGAGACGCTACCCGACTTCATCACGCAGAAGTTGCACCTGATGAGTCGTGACGACGCCCTGCGGCGCATCCACTATCCACAGAATGCCAAGCAACTAGAACAGGCCCGCCTACGTCTGAAGTTCGAAGAGCTATTCTTCGTCCAGCTGAATATATTAAGGTACGCGAGCGACCAGCGCCGTAAATACCGCGGCTATGTCTTCAGCAAGGTCGGCGACCACTTCAACAACTTCTATAAGGAAAACCTACCCTTCCCGCTCACCGAGGCGCAGAAGCGTGTCATCCGTGAGATTCGCAAGGACATGGGCAGTGGACGACAGATGAACCGCCTGCTGCAGGGAGATGTAGGTTCCGGCAAGACCCTCGTAGCACTGATGTCGATGCTCATCGCACTGGACAACGGCTACCAGGCATGCATCATGGCACCCACCGAGATACTTGCCGAGCAACACCTGCAGACCATCATGGACTTTCTGGAGGGTATGGACATCCGCGTAGCCATGCTGACAGGCATTGTCAAGGGTAAGCGCCGTCAGGAGGTTCTCGACGGACTGCTTGACGGTACCGTACAGATTCTCGTCGGCACGCATGCCGTCATCGAGGATACCGTGCAGTTTGCCCGACTGGGCATGGTCGTTGTTGACGAACAGCACCGCTTCGGTGTAGCGCAGCGTGCCAAGCTGTGGAGCAAGAGCGTCAATCCGCCCCACGTGCTGGTTATGACTGCCACCCCCATTCCCCGTACGCTGGCCATGACGCTCTATGGCGACCTTGACGTCAGCATCATCGACGAACTGCCACCTGGCCGCAAGCCCGTCGTCACGCAACATGTCTTCGACCGCTCGCTGCCGTCACTCTACGACAGCATCCGCAACCAGATACACCAAGGGCGTCAGGTGTATATCGTCTTTCCCCTCATTGAGGAGAGCGAGAAGATAGACCTCAAGAACCTGGAAGATGGCTTCCAAGTGTTAACACAGGTGTTCCCCGAGTTCCGCCTCAGCAAGGTACACGGCAAGATGAAGCCTGCCGAGAAGGAAGCCGAGATGCAGAAGTTTGTCAGCGGTGATACACAGATACTCGTTGCTACCACCGTCATCGAGGTCGGTGTCAACGTGCCCAACGCCTCTGTGATGGTCATCCTCGAAGCCCAGCGCTTCGGACTCTCCCAGCTCCACCAGCTACGCGGTCGCGTAGGCCGTGGTGCCGACCAGTCATACTGCATCCTCGTCACCTGCTACGAGCTGAGCGCCGACACGCGCAAGCGCATCGACATCATGTGTGAGACCAACGATGGCTTCCGCATTGCCGAAGCCGACCTGAAGTTGCGTGGCCCTGGCGATTTGGAGGGTACCCAACAGAGTGGTATGGCCTTCGACCTGAAGATTGCCGACATTGCCCGCGACGGCCAACTGGTACAGATGGCCCGTGACGAGGCGCAACTGATTATCGACGACGACCCGCTCTGCTGTTCCGACCGCTATGCCCTACTCTGGCGCCGTCTCAAGGAACTGCGCAAGACCAACATCAACTGGGGCGTCATTTCGTAACGACATAAACGAATACCTACTTTTTGCTAATCGCGTTTCATTAGAAACCCACCATATCCCTACGGCAAAACACTCAATTTTGAGTATTGTGCCGTAGGGTTTTTCGTCGTACCTTTGCAGCGTGATTTGAACTATATTTTTTTAGCCATAAAGAATTAATAATAGAAATGAACACGACAATTGTAGTTTACGGTTCCTCGACAGGAACGTGCGAGGCTATCGCAGAGAAGATAGCCCAGAAGTTGGGTTGTGAGGCCATTGACGTACAGAATCTCACAGCAGATGTAGTGAGCAACAACCAGAACCTGATCCTTGGCACCTCAACATGGGGTGCTGGCGAGTTGCAGGACGACTGGTACGACGGACTGAAGGTGCTGCAGGGTGCAGACCTCTCAGGCAAGACCATTGCCCTCTTCGGCTGTGGCGACTGTGAGTCGTATGGTGACACCTTCGTGGGCGGCATTGGCGAACTGTTCAATGCCCTCAAGAGCAGCGGCGCCCGTTTCGTGGGAGCCGTAGATGTAGACGGTTACACCTTCGGTGACTCTGAGGCCGTAGTAGATGGTAAGTTCGTAGGTCTTCCCCTCGATGATGTAAACGAGGATGATAAGACAGACACACGCATTGAAGCGTGGATTGCAGCAATTTCTCCTAACCTTTAACTCAATATTGTATGATGCAGCGGACAACGGATATCCAGACGAACCAGATGGTGCTACCATCAGAGATGCGCGTGCTCATGAATCATATCTACGAATACAAGAAAGGTGTACGCAGGATGATACTCTTCACCTGCAACCGCCGTTTTGAGCAACAGGCCTGCCATCGCCTGTGCCGCCAGTCGATAGACTATGTGGTACAGCCCGCTGGCAAGGAGAATGTCAACGTCTACTTCGGCCGTCGCGAGTGTCTCGATGCCATCCGTCTGTTCGTCACCCGTCCGCTCAACGAGCTGTCGCCCGAGGAAGACTTCATCCTCGGCGCCATGCTCGGCTACGACATCTGCGCACAGTGTGAGCGCTATTGTGAACGTTGTAAAAGGAGGAAGTCATAACGTTTTAGAAACTGTATTTCAGTTTCACGAACACCTCGGAGTTCTTATCGTAGACGGCGAAGCTACCGCGGTCGGCATGGAAGAAATCGTAGCCGAGGATGGCGTGCAGCTGGTCGTTGAGAGCATAGTCGGCACTGAGGCGATTGTAAATGCCTCCATTGGTGACGTCGACGTAGGCGAAGGTCTGCAGTGCCAGTGTATTGTGTAACAATTCCTTCGAGATACGCAGAGTGGCTAGACCCGTATTTCGATGCTCGCCACTGCTCACATATTTAGCGCACCATCAAAGACCTACAAAAGCAGGTTAATCAGAAGTAGGTATTTACTAGATATTATCTCACTACCACCTTTCTCGTCGTGCCATCGCTCATCTTGACAATGTTCAGGCCACGCTGAGGCGCTGCCAGCAGCTTGCCGTCAATGGTATAGTAGTGCTGGGCCGTAGGAGTCTCATGCTCCGCTACCCTCATCTCCATGTCATCGATGCCAGTCGTTGGCTTCGGGTCTTCTTCTGTCAGAGCTACGATGTTGCCGAAGTCCTTCCACTGCTCAGCATTGCGATAAGCCTCAACAGCATTGGCAGGGACATGGAGCGTAGCATTCTTGTAGTTAGATTCTACAAAGATGTCCTTACCGGTCTGTGGCACTTGCTCGGCATAGAGATAGACGTCCTCCAAGCTGGTACACTTGTGAAATGCGCTATCATCGACGCATGTCAAATGGCTGGAAATAGTGACAGTAGTCAGTTTCTCACTCTCTGCGAAGGCGATATATGCAATCTTCTTCACATCCTCACCCAACATATACTCTTTCACCTGTTTGCCAAAACTGCTCATTAATGTGTAGAACTGCTCACCATCTCTTGACACCACCTCATTGCTATTAACCTCTACTTTAGTTAGTTTGTTACACCATTGGAATGCAATGAGGTCTATACATTTCACACTTCGAGGTATGGTCACAGAAGGCAGTTCCATACAACCAGCGAATGCCCATTGCCCAATGTACTCCAAATTGTTTGAAAATTCGATGGAGGTTAACTTAGAACATTCCCAAAAGGCATAGTTTCCGATGCTTGTCAGATTGTCGGACATCTTGAGCGATTTAAAATTACTCCTAACAAATGCGCGCTCGCCAACACTCGTCACATTCTCACCTAAAACAATCTCCTCAACAGAACTGCCCCAGAGAAGGCCTGATACATTTATCTCTTCGAAGGTGTAATTCTTAGAGACCAGCGCATTGCTGTTTATCTCAACCGCTTTCAGTTGATTGCACTCATTAAATATATTTTCACCGATGTGCTCCAGACCTGTACCAATATAGACAGAGGTCAGTTCAGTACAGCCAGAAAACGCACCGTCTTCGATGGTTGTCACACTGTTGGGAATAGTAAGCGTAGTAACATTTAGATGTGTCATTGCGGCTACACCGATGGTCGCAATACTATTGGGGATAAACGAGCTTGGGGTTCCGTACAACAGTTTATTGCTGGCCGTCTCAATAAGTGCATTACACCCTTCGCGAGAGTCATAGTTGGGATTCCCTTCCTCTACAACGATGGAAGCCAGCTTATTACAGTTATAGAAAAATCCTCTATGATATTTAATCGAAGTAACACTCTTCGGAATCGTTAAAGAAGTCATCTGGGGACTGTTGTAGAAAGCGTTCTTCGCAAAACTTGTCACGGTATACACCACATCATCTTGGGTCACCGTCGACGGTATCACGACATCTCCAGAATAACCTCCGAACACCACTTCAGCTGTTTCGTTCTCGTCATCCAAGGCATAATAAATGCCATTAATCTTTACCTTAGCATTCGTTGCAAAAGGCAACATCATCAATACGATAAATAATAATAGTTTTTTCATTGTTATGAGTGTGATTAATTCAGTGTGCAAAGTTACATTTATTTTTACAAACATGCAAGAAAGAACTTTATCCTTTCTTCAACACAATTTTCTGGCTGTAGGTACTACTCAGCGTGCGGTAGAACTCAGAGAGTTGTGGAAAGAGCGCTTTGTCATAGGCGCCAGCATGTCTAAGCAGGCGGTTACGGACACGTATGGTGTTACCCTCGACCTGTAGGGAGAAGGTAAAGGTGGCGAAAGGTTGCTCAATACGAACATCTTTAGGACGAGACTCGACAACATAACCCTCAGGTATGGTCAGCGTGATTTCATCCTCATCCAGATAACCGTTTGCCAGCCAGATGTCTTCATGACGTTCTGCAGACGTTTTGGGAACGCTATAGCCCTGATGCAGTGGGCAGATAGGCACAAAGAGGCGCTGCCCCGTCTGTGTGGCATAACGGTTACTTCTCACCTCAGCGTCAAGCACCATTTGGGTATTCTCTCTAGACTCAATGACCTGCAAACGGCTGATGTCTGCCTGTGGCACATGGACTATGCGTTGAAAAGTTTTCAGACGGTCTTTCTCATCCATCTTCAAAAGCGCTCTATGGTCTTCATATTGCTGATAGAAGGTCTCCTGACGAATAGTCAAGTCAGCAGCGCCATTTGGCTGGATGCGGATATTAAGGGTGCTATGCATGAGATTGGCGCTGTCAGCATAGACAGGCAGCCGCACAAGTCGCCCACCCTGTTCACTAATCTCTATGGCATCGTGTCCAGCTATATCCTCGTGGACATAGCCCATAGGCAGCTCTGGATTGGTACACTCCAGCCAAAGAGTATCGTTAGGGAGTGGTACCTGCAGGATGGCGTGATTCATCTGTCCCACACTAGCAAAGTCTGGCAGCAGACGGTGGTTGACGGTACTGATGGTGGTATAATGAGCGTCGATACCCACTGCTTTCAGCATAGCTCGCATGTAGTTTGCCAATCCTTTACAATCGCCATAGCCACTCTTGCAGACGTTTTTGGCTGGAGCAGGCTTCTGTCCGCCAATACCCAAGAGAACGGCTACATAGCGGGTGGTCTTTTCCAGACGTTGATATAGTGCTGCCACTTTCTCCCGAGGAGTTTTCAGCGTGTCAGTCAACTGGCGTAACTCTTGGCAAACAGACTCAGGAAGCACATCGAGTCCGTTGATTAGGCTATACTCCCAGCATCCATAGTCTTTCCAAGTGTTCAGACTTCCCTTCGTACCATAGTAGGTAAAGTTGGTAGGTGCAAAGCGTGCCAGCGGCAGGCGCTCATGCAACGGACGTGTATAGGCCTCCTGTCGGAGCATGGGAAGGTCATTCACCTCGAGTGTGAAGAGTTGCGTATCAGAAGACTGTTCGCTGACAGTCACCGCAGCATCAATATGCTGCAGGGCATAACGCACCTGCAAGCTCTTAGGTGCTGTCAGACGGTAGGAAGCCTTCTTGACGCTAATGTCGTAGTCGCTCTGTGGGACGAAACTCGGAAATTCCAGCAGGTTGTCATGGCTGTCGAGCGTCCACTCGTAGCTTATAGTTACAGGATATACGGGTGGCGTATAGTCCAGATACATCTTATAATCATTGATGGCCAGATAAGGCGAGTATTCCGTACGCTGCAGTTCGCTCTCCTTCAACTTACGGATAACACGTCCTGTTGCATCGGTAACCACTCCCTTGAATCTGGTCAGCTTGTCGTTCTTGCTGCATGAGCAGACAAACGATGCCAGCGAGGAACCATGCTCATTCTGAATGGTGGTCACCTCACGGAAGCGTTGCACAGCATGGGTGGCACTCTCGCAGTAGACGTCTACAGCATATTCCTCCACGACAGCCTTCTGTGCCGACAGACTGACAACAGCAAAGAGGCTGATGATTACAGACAACAGACGTTTCATCATATTAGGCATCCTTCTATACCACTACTTTTTCTTGATGACCAGAATGTCTTTGCCACGATTGGCGAAAAGGTCGAACAACTGACTGAGCGCATCGTACTGCTTGTGATCATAGCAGACATTGCTGATGCGGAACTGATAGTTGATGGTGATGGTGTTATCGTCACCAAGCGCATAGTTGATACGACCAGAAGCACTCTTGTCGGGTGTCGACACGTTGACACTTTTGGGCATCTCTTCCAACTGCCAACCATCGGGCAAGGTGAGTTGCACATAAGCATTATACGAGTTACGACAGGGAAATTCCACAGGCAGTAGGCGTCCCTTCTCAGTAAAGGGATTGCTGCTAATGGGAATTTCAGTAAAGGGATTGATATAGATATGGTCGTCTGTCTTTTCGCCTTGTTTGGTAAAGTTGAGCACTTCAGTGACGCTTGGCGAGAAGTCATGGTGGCCCTCTATCTTGCACTGGGTGATGGCGACTCCATCCTTCGTAGCCTTAGAAGCTATGAATGCCGTGCTGTCGGAAGCCGCACGGAATGCCTTACGCTCGTTAGCGGCAGCATTGCCCGAATAGATGGCAGTCTGTTCTCCCCTCATCTGTCCGTCAGCAGTCAGTGAGGCTTTGATGTTGAGCACGCTTCTTGCCTCGCCTACTTTCTGCAGATTGACCCACTGCCCTTGCGTACCTTTATCTATAATGCGCGCCTGCTCGACATAGAGGTTTGCCGGCAACACATTCAGATAGCCGTCGGCACCTGACGCGTCGAGATAGATCCACGAACCACCATTGGGAATACCAACGATGAAAGTGTTAATCTTATCCAATGACGGATAAGTCTTGGGCAGACGTCCATGACGACGGGTGCTCATCAGTACGGGATAAGCCTTGACACCTACATCACCCAGCATGTTAATGAGTATCATGTTCAAGTCGGCATTCGTACCATTGCCTTTCTTAATAACTTCTGACGAAGATTTTGCCAACAATTTGTATTCACCATTCCATGCCAAGCGCTGACGCAGGAACAGGAACGTCGCTGCCACCTTTTCTTTCAGGTCGTCCATCTTGTCGATACCTTTCGCCAGCAACTCGTCGCGATACTTGCTATGCTTATAGAGACGTGAGCCAAAATCTGTGTGATCGAAGAGCGTGTTGTCTACTTGTTCCCAAGTCTTTCGCATGTCGCGCTGATCATTGACGCTGAAGTTATAGCTCTTCAGTTCGGCAGTAACCTTGGTGCAATAGTCTTCAACGTTCCATACATAGTCGTCTTTCTTCAGTGCGCGTAGGTTGCGACCCGTACAATTATAGATATTCGTATAGCGCTTGTACTGTTTAGCCAAGCTACCTGAAGACATCTGATAGTTGATAGCACCAGAGGTCACGCTGCTCTGCAACTGCTGGATGCCTGAAGTCTCTACATTGAAGACAAATACAGTAGGCACCTCCAGTCGGTAGTTGGTATAGACCACAGGAATATCTTTCTGTGCCTCCCAGTCATATAGGTGATAGAAAACGTTGCTATGAAGCTTGTACTCGTATTCAATTACCGTACCGGCCTTCACCTGTGGTATAGCCACCTTGGCACGCACATAGTCTTCATTGATACGCTCTCTGAATATCTGATCCATCCCTATTTTTGTCTTCTTCACCTTGCCATTCTCCATATTGTAGGCCACTGCCTTAAAGTCCTCAATATCTTCCTGAGAATACTGGCGCTGCGGATTGTCAATATAGACGATGCTTACATTTGCGTATTCCTTGCCTGCATCGGTAAGCACCTTGATGCGTGTCTTCACCTCGTAGTCAACGTAATAGTTGTGGAAATCCATCGTATAGCCTACATTGGTAAGCTGGCAGAGCACGACGGCTGGTGCATCCTTGTCTTCTTCATACACCGTCATCGACAGTTCCTGATCAGTGGGCTTGCCCCACTTCAGATTAGGTTCAATAGTGGTCTGTGCCGTGCTAGTCAAGGCCAACAGCAGAGCGCAAAGCAGAGTACTTATTTTCATACGTTTTATGATGATAATTTCTTATTTTCTTATTGGGCAACCTTCTTGAGGGTAATCATACTTTTACAGCTTTCTACCAGTCGTTCTAGGAAAGCCTTCAGGTCCTTATACTGCTGCTGTGTGAAGAACGTACGCTGAATATCCAGCTTGTAAGCGACAGACAACTGGTTGCCGTTCTGACTGCTCATGATGCGGGCTGTGATGCCGTCGAACTTCAGCACGATGGGTTTGGGAGTCTCTTCTATCTGCCATCCGTCAGGCAGTGTCAGCATCACGTTGACAGTCTCACGCTGCCTGTAGGGCAGCTCTACAGGCAGATTACGTGTCTCGTCCGTAAAGGGGTTCTTACTGATAGGCGCTATTACCAGAGGATTCAGGTAGATGATATCATCTGTCGACGAGCATTGCTTGGTGAACGAGTAGCTCTCATTGATATTAGGTGAGAAGTCGTGGCGACCCTGTAACTGGTAATTGGCAATCTCAATCTCCTTATTTTCCTGCATCTGATGGATGACGTCAATACTATCTTTCGCCGTGCGCCACTTCTTACGCAAGGCAGCTGCAGCCTCACCAGTGAGGGCATTGGCCAATGTACCACTTATTTTTCCATCGCCATCAAGTGTCGCCTTGATGAAAGTACGCTCTGTAGACAGGGCAGTATTCTGCTGCAGATTAACCCACATACCAGGTTTACCTTTCTCGACGAGACGAGCACGCTCTACTGACAGACAAGCAGGTAACACACTCAGGTAGCCATCTTCTGCAGAACTGTCGAAGTAGACGGTGGTAGAGTCGTTCAAATCAATGCCTACCACAAATGTCGACAAATACTTTAGGCTGGCATGCGTCATAGGCAGGCGGCCACGATTACGCAGTCGCAGAACAACAGGAGTAGCATTGATGCCAGCATCGTGCAGCATGTTGATAAACAAGAAATTGATGTCGGCATTCGTACCAGTACCTTCTTTCAGAACCTTGTTGCCCGACTTAGCCCAGAAAGCATAGTCTCCATTCCATCTGACACGCTGGCTCAGCAGTTTCCAGACTGACTCGACACGCTCCTGGTGATTGGCTATCTGTGGGATGCCGGCAGCTATAAGTTCCTCTTTGAGCGGACTGTTTTTCTTGATGCGTCCTCCAAACTCTTCGTCGTTATTCAGTATTTCGTCGATGTCAGCCCATGTCGACGTGTAGCTCTTGTGTACAGCACCAGGGATATAGATGCCTTGCAATTCATGAGTGACCTTGCAGCCATAGTCCTCAGCACGCCATACATAGTCATCGTCCTTCAGTGCTGGCAAATTACGACCAATAAAGATGTGCCCTTTGGTAGGAAGCGGCTCGTTGCCAATAGTGATTGAACCGCAGTCATCCTTCTTCTCCAAACGGCTCATGCCCGACTCCTCGATATGGAAGCTGAACCATTCAGGTATTGATACATCATATTTAGTATAGACCACAGGAATGTCGCTCTGGGCATACCAGTCGCGCAACTCATAGTAGTAATCGCTCTCCAGACGGTATTCGTATTCTACCACCGTACCCACGCGAACCTGTGGCACGCTGAACTTCAATAGTTTCTCAGTCTTGCCTATCTGCTCTTCATGAACCATCGAACTCTCCATCTTGGTCTTCACCACCTTGTCGTTTTCCATGTTATAGGCAACGGCTTTCAGACCTCTCACCGTCTCAGGTACAGAACTGCTGCTGCTCAGTCTGATGGCTATCACACCGTCAGCCACACGCTTGCCCTCAGGCTTCAACACCTTCAAACGGCACTTCACCTCATTGATAACACGGAAGTCGCCATTGATAAAGTGGTAATACACATCTACCTGACGAAATAGTTCTACAGCATCAGCATCCTTATCGGCTGCATATTCGGTCATAGTGAGTTCTTCCTGGGTGGGCTTGCCCCACTTCAGATTAGGTTCAATAGTGGTCTGTGCCGTGCTTGTCATAGCCAACAGCAACAGAATAAACAATACCTGTTTTTTCATTGTTGTGTGTGTTTTCAATTCATTGTGCAAAGTTACAACATTTTCTACTAACATGCAAGAAAAATGAATATTATTTACATTAAAGTCATATCACACTCAGATAAATTGGAATTTACCTAATCTCTCACTTGTGAAAACAGCCACTTTATTCTTTTTGTCGAAAAGGCATTGTCACACGCATTGCGATGTTTCTGCCCAAA
>CADCAG010000038.1 GCA_902799355.1 uncultured Bacteroidales bacterium | reverse complement strand
CATTATGAGTGTATTATTCAGATTGCATCAGGATCAGAGTGTAGGAACCAAGCGTAGCGGCAAGTGGTATGCCCGTGCCGTGCCCATCGGCGTCATCGACACCCGTGGCCTGTCAGAGATCATCCAGCGTAACTGTACCGTCAAGCGTTCGGACGTCATGGCCGTCATCGAGGAGCTGGTGGAGGTCATGAAGGACCAGATGCAGGACTCCAAGCGTGTGAAGCTGGACGGCTTCGGCTCGTTCAAAATCGGTCTGAACTGCCGCGGTGCACGTTCTGCCAAGGCCTTCACCATCACCGACAACATCGAGGGCATGCACGTGGTGTTCACCCCCGAGCGTAGCCACGACCAGGCTGGCAACCGCACCAAGCAGTTCCTGCAGGGCGTGAAGGTCGAAGAGCTGCCTGAGAACAAGGTGGATAAGGATCAGGAGGGCGGCGAATGAAAAACAAGGAGTTTTGGAAGACGGTGATTCAGGTCATCGTGACAGTGCTGACTGCACTGACGACTACGCTGGGTGTGACCAGCTGTAAGTAAGCAAGAAGGGCGCAAAGGGGTCAGACCCTTTGTGCCCTTTCTTCTTTATTTCCCCTTCGTGACGGCCTCGCGCATTTCTTTCAGCAGGTCGCTGGCGAAGATGAAGTCGGTGAGGCGCTTGTTGGTGGAGTTCATGATTTGCGAGGAGTTGCCCTGCCACTCCTTGTGGCCCTCGTAGATGTAGACGATGTTCTCACCGATGCCCATCACCGAGTTCATGTCGTGGGTGTTGATGATGGTCGTCATGTTGAATTCGCGCGTGATGGAGTGCAGGAGGTCGTCGATGACCAGCGAGGTCTTGGGGTCGAGGCCGCTGTTGGGCTCGTCGCAGAACAGGTACTTCGGATTCATGGCGATGGCGCGGGCAATGGCCACACGCTTCTGCATGCCACCGCTGATTTCGCCAGGGAACTTGTTCTCGGCACCTACCAGGTTGACACGTTCCAGACAGTACATGGCACGCTGCTTGCGTTCGCGGAGCGTCATGTTGGAGAACATGTCCAGCGGGAACATCACGTTCTCCAGTACCGTCAGCGAGTCGAAGAGTGCTGCTGCCTGGAAGATCATACCCATCTCGCGGCGCATCATGACCTTCTCCTTCTTGGTCATGTGTACGAAGTCGCGGCCGTCGTAGAGTATCTGTCCGCTGGTGGGCTCGAAGAGTCCCACGAGGTTCTTCATGAGCACCGTCTTTCCTGAGCCGCTCTGTCCGATGATGAGGTTTATCTTGCCGTCCTCGAAGACGGTGCTGATACCTTTCAGCACCTCCTTCTCCTCAAAGCTCTTATATAGGTTCTTGACTTCAATCATGACAACAGCTGTGTTAAGAAGACATCACTAAACAGTATCAGCACGCTGGAGCAGACCACAGCGTCTGTGGAGGCCTTACCGACATTCACGGAGCCACCTTCGACGGTATATCCGAAGTAGGACGGCACGGCCGAGATGATAAAGGCAAAGAACATGCTCTTGATGATGGACATCCACACGAACCACGCCTTGAAGTCGTGCTGTAAGCCCAGCGTGAGGTCGTCGGGTACGATGATATGTCCGATGTATGCCGTGCCGTAGGCGCCCATGATGCCCATCGCACTGGAGAAGATGACCAGTAGCGGCATGATGGTCAGCATGCCCAGTATCTTTGGAAGTATGAGGTAGCAGGCTGAGTTGACACCCATGATGTCGAGGGCGTCAATCTGCTGTGTGACGCGCATGGTACCAATCTCTGAGGCAATGTTCGAGCCCACCTTGCCCGCCAGTATCAGACACATGATGCTGCTCGAGAACTCCAGCAGCATGATTTCGCGGGTGGTATAGCCGCTGACCCATCGTGGCATCCAGGGCGACTGGATGTTGAGCTTCATCTGAATACAGATGACGGCACCGATGAAGAATGAGATGAGCAGCACGATGCCGATGGAGTTGATGCCCAGCTGGGCCATCTCCTTGACATACTGCTTCCAGAACATGCGGAAACGCTCAGGGATGGAGAACGTCCTTCCCATGAGTATCACGAACTTGCCGAGCGTCGTCAGCGCATTATAAATGAGTTTAGTAACCATAATCGTCTGCAAAGGTAAACATTTTCCACATAAAACAATGAAAAAAATCTGAAATTATCTGTTTTTGACGAAAAGAATTGGCGGTTGGTGAAAAGATTTGTATCTTTGCAGCCGAATTTTGCAAATGATTATGGATAACTCATCACTTAACATGAAACTAAACTTAATACAATTATTCGTTTTGTTGCTTTGCCCTGCCTATATGGCTGTGGCTCAGGGTAGTATCAATATGAAGTTTGGTAAGCCCACCAAGCAGGAGATGCAGATGACGACGTACGACGCAGAGCCCGATGCCGACGCTGTGGTGCTCTGCAGACTGACGGATGTGGAATATACCATCCAGCAGACAGGCTATCTGGTGGACTATCGCGAGAAGGTGCGCATCAAGGTGCTGAAACCCGATGGTGCAAGGTTTGCCAAGGTGGTCATACCTTATCTGAAGAATACCCCGATGGACAACCGTTCCAACGAGTCGAAGATGGTGCTGAAGACGGTGCTGGACGTGGGCAGTGTCAGTTCGTCGCTCGATGAGCAGTCTGGCGCTATGACGACCGACGATTTGGAAAACTATTCGGAGGAGAGCATAGAGGACTTGAAGGCTACTGCGTATAATCTGCGTGGCAGCAAGGTGGTGAAAAGCGTCTTGAAGAAGGACGCCTTTGTCGATAAGAAGATTGACGAGCAACACGGTCAGGTGGAGTTTACCCTTCATGATGTGGAGGTGGGTACGGTGATAGAGTATGAATACACATTGCATAGCCAGCTATTCTGGCTGTTGCACGACTGGTTTGCACAGGGCGAAATCCCCGTGGTATATGCCAAGCTGGATATGAACATTCCCAGATACCTGCTGTTTAACCTGGAGGAGCACGGCATTCAGCGCCTGATGTGTAGCTGTACGTCAAGCAATATGCGCTATAAGCTGGAGAGCGACCCGTTGGCTGCGCCTGTGGTGATGCCCAGCAATCACTATATTTGTGTGGGTCGTGACCTGAAAGGCGTCAAGAAAGGTGACGGCGTGTGGAGCATGCAGGACACCTGTGCTGGCGTCACTGCCGACCTGAAGCATTTCAGCATGCGTGGCGCTGCTGTGGTGGACTGTACCAGGACGTGGGAGCAGATTGATGCGATGATTCTCGAGTCGGAGGATTTAGGCAAGCAGCTCAACGAACATAGTCCGCTGGCTGGTGAACTGAAGGAGGCCAAGATAACGGAGATTGCCGACCCGCGTCAGCGTGCCGAGGCCGTTGCCAAGCTGGTGTTCGACAAGGTGAAATGGAACGGACGCTACGAGCTGAGTCCTGCAGAGACAGAGGAGACGCTGAAGAATCAGGGCGGCTCGAATGTGGATGTCAACATGCTGCTGTTGCAGTCGCTGAACGATGCTGGTCTCACCGCTGCTCCCGTGATGCTGAGAATGCGCGACCAGGGCGTGCTGACGACCGATTTCCCTGCTCTCCGTAAATATACGACATTCATCGTGGCTGTGGTGCTGCCGCAGGGTAATCTCTATCTGGATGCGTCCTCTGTCAACGGTGGTTTCAACGCTTTGGCAGCGCTGTTACAGGCGGATAAGGCGCGACTGGTGCTGAAAGATAAGAAAGGCCAGTGGGTCAGCTTACAGCAGTCTGCCAAGAAGTAGAATATCAAAAATAATCCAAAATCTTTTGTATTGTTCTCGCTTATTCGTACCTTTGACTTCGTCGAAAGTACTCTCGCTCGACAATAAAAACAAAAAAACGTTTTTTTGTTTTGTATTGTTCTCGCTTATTCGTACCTTTGTAGCCGATTATGGACGAACAGAATAAGAATATGGAACCTGAGCGCTTGGTGCTGCGCACTGAGGGACTGGTGAAACGCTACGGAAAACGTACGGTGGTGAACGATGTGTCATTCGACGTGAAGCAGGGCGAGATAGTGGGTCTGCTGGGACCTAACGGTGCAGGAAAGACCACATCGTTCTACATGACGACGGGACTCATCGTGCCCAACGAGGGACATATCTACCTGGGTGACGAGGAGGTGACAAGCTATCCCGTCTACAAACGTGCCCGTGCAGGCATCGGCTATCTGGCACAGGAGGCTTCTGTGTTCCGTAAGATGTCGGTAGAGGACAATATCCTCTCTGTGCTGGAGATGACTGGCAAGCCCCGCGAGTATCAGCTGGAGAAGTTGGAGAGCCTGATCAAGGAGTTCCGCCTGCAGAAGGTGCGCAAGAACAAGGGTGACCAGCTGTCGGGTGGTGAGCGCCGTCGTACGGAGATTGCCCGCTGTCTGGCTATCGAACCCAAGTTCATCATGCTTGACGAGCCGTTTGCCGGTGTCGACCCCATCGCTGTCGAGGATATCCAGTTTATCGTATGGAAGCTGAAAGACCTGAATATCGGCATCCTGATTACCGACCATAATGTGGAGGATACGCTGTGTATCACCAATCGTGCCTATCTGCTTTTCGAAGGCCGCATCCTGTTTCATGGTTCTCCTGAGGAGTTGGCAGCTAATCCTGTGGTGAGAAAGAACTACCTCACGGATTCGTTTGTCTTGCGCCAGAAGGACTTCTCACTGTTGGAAGAACAGCGAAAAGCAGAAGAGGTGGATGAGGAATGATAGGGGATTGAAGGTTGAATGTTTAGTTAAAAAATGATAACTTTCAACTTTCAACTCTCAACTTTCAACTATTATTTTGTACCTTTGCACGCTCAAAACGATTATATATATAATTAATAAGGTATAATAGAAGATGAATATTCAATTTGAAGCTCCTGATAAGGTGAATGGTCTGATGACTATCACCCTGGAGGCGGCTGACTATCAGCCAGAAGTCGAGAAGACTCTGAAAGACTATCGCAAGCGTGCACAGATTCCCGGATTCCGTCCCGGTCAGGCTCCTATGGGCATGATCAAGCGTCAGTATGGTACCAGCGTCAAGGTTGACGTGATTAACAAGATGCTGGGCGAGAAACTCTATGGTTATGTGCAGGACAATAAGATTCATATGCTGGGTGAACCCCTTCCCAGCGAGCAGCAGGCTCAGCTCGACTTTGAGAGCGACCAGCCTCTGGTATTCAAGTTCGATATCGCTGTGGCTCCTGAGTTCGAGGCTAAGCTGAGCGGTAAGGACAAGGTTCCCTTCTACAATATCACCGTTGACGACAAGCTCATCGACCAGCAGGTAGAGATGTATCAGAGCCGTGCAGGTCACTACGAGAAGGTTGAGAACTTCGACCCCGAGCAGCGCGACATGCTGAAGGGTGACCTTCGCGAGGTTGGCGTAGAGGGTGGCATCGAGGTTGCTGACACCGTACTCATGCCTCAGTACATCAAGGTAGAGGATCAGAAGAAGCTGTTCGACGGCTGCAAGCTGGGTGACGTCATCACCTGGAACCCCCGCAAGGCTTATCCTGAGAGCGACGTAGAGGTTGCCGCCATGATGAAGATTGACAAGGAGAAGGTAGGTGAGCACACTGGTGACTTCACTTTCCAGATTACCGAGATTTCACGCTTCGTAAAGGCTGACGTCAACAAGGAGTTGTTCGACCAGACCTTCGGCGAGGGTAACGTGAAGGATGAGAAGGAGTTCCGCCAGAAGATTGCTGACCAGATCAGCACTCAGTTCAAGGCTGACAGCGACTATAAGTTCCTGCTCGACGTTCGTGCTCACATGGAGAAGAAGGTTGGCAAGCTGGAGTTCCCAGAGGCTATCCTGAAGCGCGTGATGCTGAACAATAACAAGGACAAGGGTGCTGACTTCGTGGAGAAGAACTTCGAGGCAAGCATCAAGGAGCTGGCTTGGCACCTGATGAAGGAGCAGCTCGTCAGCGCTAACGGCATCAAGATTGAGGATGCTGACCTGAAGGAGACCGCTAAGGAGGCTGCTCGCGCTCAGTTCGCTCAGTACGGCATGTCAAACATCCCCGACGAGTATCTGGAGAACTACGCTCAGGAGATGCTGAAGAAGCGTGAGAATGTTGACGGCCTGGTAGACCGTGCCGTTGACGTGAAACTCACCGCTGCCCTGAAGAACGTCGTAAAGCTTGACGAGAAGGAGATTTCTCTGGAAGACTTCCAGAAAATGCTTCAGGAGAAATAAGCTATTAGCGATAGGCTAATTAGTAATCTTTAACCAAAAAAGAGAGTCGGAATGTATTGCGTTCCGACTTTTTTTTGTAATTTTGTATCTACTTAGTGATATATTATGAACAACGATTTTAGAAAATACGCTACCAAGCACCTAGGAATCAATGGTCTTGTGCTCGACGAAGTGATGAGCGCACAGGCTCAGTATCTTAATCCATATATCCTGGAGGAACGCCAGCTGAACGTGACACAGATGGATGTGTTCTCACGCTTGATGATGGATCGTATCATCTTCCTCGGCACACAGATTGACGACTATACCGCTAACACGCTGCAGGCTCAGCTGCTGTATCTGGACTCTGTGGATTCTGGCAAGGATATCAGTATCTACCTCAACTCGCCTGGTGGCAGCGTGACAGCTGGTCTGGGTATCTATGACACCATGCAGTTCATCTCCAGCGATGTCGCCACCATCTGTACAGGTATGGCTGCCTCGATGGCTGCTGTGCTGCTCGTAGCAGGCGCAGAGGGCAAGCGCTCGGCACTGCCCCACAGCCGCGTGATGATTCACCAGCCGTTGGGTGGTGTACAGGGTCAGGCTTCGGATATCGAGATTGAGGCCAAGGAGATTATGAAGTTCAAGAAGGAACTCTATACCATTATTTCTGAGCACTCGCATACTCCATACGACAAGGTGTGGAACGACTCCGACCGTAACTACTGGATGACTGCTGAGGAGGCCAAGGAGTATGGCATGATTGACCAGGTGCTGACAAAGAAGTAGAATTCCCTACTATTGTAAAGAATGGCAAAGAAAAAATGTAATTTCTGTGGACGCTCCGAGAGTGAAGTGCGACTCTTGATAACGGGTGTGGATGGCTGCATATGTGAAGACTGTGCCGCCCAGGCCTATCAGGTGGCGATGGCTAATGGCTTTGGAGCAGCTAAGGCCAAAGAGCCAGACTTCAAGACCAAGCGCATCCCCAAGCCCAAGGAGATCAAGGCACATCTGGACCAGTATGTCATCGGACAGGACGAGGCCAAGCGCTATCTCTCTGTGGCCGTCTACAACCACTATAAACGTCTGCAACAGCCTCAGGATGATGAGGGTGTGGAGATTGAGAAGTCGAACATCATCATGGTAGGTTCTACGGGTACCGGCAAGACCTTGCTGGCTCGTACCATCGCCAAGATGCTGGACGTACCGTTTACCATCGTCGATGCAACTGTGTTCACAGAGGCCGGTTACGTCGGTGAAGATGTGGAGAGCATCCTCTCCCGTCTGCTGCAGGTGGCTGACTATAATGTAGAGGCTGCCCAGCGCGGCATCGTCTTTGTGGACGAGATAGACAAGATAGCCCGTAAGTCTGATAACCCTTCCATTACGCGTGACGTCAGTGGTGAGGGTGTGCAGCAGGGACTGCTCAAGCTGTTGGAGGGTACTATCGTCAACGTGCCGCCACAGGGAGGCCGTAAGCACCCTGACCAGGAATATATCCATATCGATACGCACAACATCCTGTTTATCTGTGGTGGTGCCTTCGATGGCATCGAGCGTAAGATTGCACAGCGCCTGAATACCCATGTGGTGGGCTACAACTCTGTGCAGAATGTCCGCAAAATTGACAAGAACGACTTGATGCAATATATACAGCCACAAGACCTGAAGTCTTTCGGTCTGATTCCTGAGATTATCGGTCGTCTGCCTGTGCTCACCTATCTGAACCCGTTGGATCGCAAGGCACTGACACGTATCCTTACGGAACCCAAGAACTCCATCGTGAAGCAGTATGTCAAGCTGTTCCAGATGGACGGTATCGAGTTGACCTTCTCGCAGGAGGCCCTCGACCTGATAGTCGACAAGGCAGTAGAGTATAAACTGGGAGCTCGCGGACTGCGTTCCATCGTGGAGAATATCATGATGGATGCGATGTTCGAGACTCCTTCTAAAAAGACAAAATCCTTTGAGGTGTCGAGAGAGTATGCTCAGAAGCAGCTCGACCAGTCGCACCTGCAATAATAATTGATTGAAGCCTATGGCAAAAGAAAAACAAAACCTGACAGAGGCGCTGAAGAAGTATTTCGGCTTTGACAAGTTCAAAGGTGATCAAGAGGCCATCGTGCAGAATGTGCTCGATGGCAGGGATACTTTCGTGTTGATGCCTACAGGTGGTGGTAAGTCGCTGTGTTACCAGTTGCCGTCGCTGTTGATGGACGGTACCGCTATCGTCATCTCTCCGTTGATAGCCCTGATGAAGAATCAGGTGGATGTCATCAGTTCGATGAGTGACGAGGGAACGGCGCACTATCTGAATTCGTCGCTGAACAAGACGGCCATTGACCAGGTCAAGGCAGATATTATGTCTGGACGTACTAAGCTGTTGTATGTCGCTCCTGAGTCGCTGACCAAAGAGGATAATGTAGAGTTCCTGAAACAGGCAAAGATATCGTTCTATGCCATTGATGAGGCGCACTGTATCTCTGAGTGGGGTCATGACTTCCGACCAGAGTATCGTCGCATCCGTCCTATCATCAATGAGATAGGACAGGCTCCGATTATCGCACTGACGGCTACGGCTACAGATAAGGTACGTACGGATATCAAGAAGAATTTGGGTATTTTGGATGCTGTAGAGTTCAAGAGTTCGTTCAACCGCCCGAACCTGTACTATGAGGTACGTCCCAAAACGGTGGATGTGGACAAGGACATCATCAAGTTCATCAAGCAGCACGCTGGCAAGAGCGGTATCATCTACTGTCTGTCGCGTAAGAAGGTGGAGGAACTGGCAGAGATTCTGAAAGCGAACGACATCAAGGCTGCTGCCTATCATGCAGGTCTGGAGTCGGCACTGCGCTCACAGACACAGGATGACTTCCTGATGGAGAAGATAGACGTCATCGTGGCTACTATCGCCTTCGGTATGGGTATCGACAAACCTGATGTGCGCTTTGTCATCCATTACGATATCCCTAAGTCGCTGGAAGGTTACTATCAGGAGACGGGTCGCGCAGGACGTGATGGTGGTGAGGGCATGTGTATCACCTTCTATGCTCAGAAAGACCTGCAGAAACTGGATAAGTTCATGGAGGGCAAGCCCGTTGCCGAACAGGATATCGGTCGACAGCTGTTGGCTGAGACGGCTGCCTATGCGGAGACGTCAGTATGTCGCCGCAAGATGCTGCTGCACTATTTCGGTGAGGAGTATGCACCCGACAACTGTCATAACTGCGACAACTGTCTGCATCCCAAGACGAAGATTGAGGCTGAGAAGCAACTCGTTATCGTCTTGCAGGCCGTGCAGGCACTGAAGGAGAATTTCCGTGCTGACTATATCATAGACTTCGTGGAGGGTAAGGAGACGGAAGAGATTCTGGCCCATAAGCATCAGGATCACGACCTGTTTGGTGCAGGAGAAGATGATGATCCAAAGCATTGGAATCCGGTCATCCGTCAGGCACTCATCGCTGGCTATCTGAAGAAGGATGTAGAGAACTACGGACTGCTGAAACTGACGTCTGCTGGTAAGAAATTTATCAAGAATCCGTCGACCTTCATGATTGTTGAGGACAATGAGTTCTCAGAGGATTATGAGAGTGGGGCAGACCATGAGGTGGGAAGTAGTGCGCTGGATCCAACGCTCAACGCGATGCTGAAAGACCTGCGTAAGAAGGTCAGCAAGAAAATGGAGCGTCCACCATATGTGATCTTCCAGGATGTCAGCATCGAGCAGATGGCTACCGACTACCCTGTTACCTTAGAGGAGCTGAAGAATATCCAAGGAGTAGGTGAGGGTAAGGTGAAGCAGCCTTATGCCAAGGAATTTGTTGACCTCATCAAGCGCTACTGCGACGAGAACGAGATAGTCCGCCATAGTGACCTCCGCGTGCGTACGGTGGCTAAGAAGTCGATACTAAAAGTAAAGATAATTCAAGCCATTGACCGCCAGATAGCTCTTGACGATATCGCTACCGCTCAGGGCTTGGAATTCGAAGAGCTGCTCGACGAGGTGGAGGCTATTGTCTATAGTGGTACGAAGCTGAATATCGACTACTTCTTGGAAGAGGTAATGGATGAAGACCGTATCGATGATATCTACGACTACTTTGCTGAGAGTGATACAGACTCGTTAGAGGCTGCTCTTGACGAGTTAGGTCAGGAATGCTCGGAGGATGAGATACGTCTGGTGCGTATTAAGTTCATCTCAGAAATGGCTAATTAGAATGATGAAGAAACTTGTTATGATATTGTTGGCAGTGGCCTTCGTGTCAATGCCGGCAGAGGCACAGCTGTTTAAGAAACTGTTTAAGAAAAAGGCGAAGACGGAAAAGAAATCGTCTGCCAAGAGTGATGCTATCGATGACGACGCACAGGTCGTCCTCGCAGATATTGCCACCTTCTCGGATAATCGTAATAACCGTAATGCCTTCCTCCAGATACCCTTGGGCATCAAGGCAGACCGCTTCGAGAAAATGCTGCTGCAAAAGGGTTTTGCAGAGCGTAAGAACGAGGGCAAACAGACTTCAAAGACCTACTTCTATGAGGGTGATGTCTATGGCGCAAAGGCTACGGTAACGTTAGCTGTCTCGGAACAGACGGATCGTGTCTATGCGGTGGATGTGGAAGATCTGACCGTCTATCCTTCTTTGCAGGATGTCCAGAAGCGTTTTGCCACTCTCAAGAAAGAGCTGGTGAAGGAGTATGGCGCTGGTTTTGTTGACAATCAGGGAGAGGCATATACCATCCAGAGCCGCTTGGGAACAGTCAATATGCACTATGAGCGTAATCTGATGACTACCAGCTATAGTATCGGTTTTGCACTTGATGACGCCAAAGCATACCAAATGGCCTATCAGGAGATGGAGGATAAGGAGTATGAGACAGCGCCACGCACCATCACTGATGGGTTGGCAGCAGCTTGTAACCATACAGACCTGGTGGGCTTGGGTGTGAAGCTAGTTCAGAATAAGACCTTGAAGGGTGCACAGAGTATTCTGCGTAGCTATGATTATAAAATAGGGAAGACAACGGCGAAGGCTGTGGCAGCATCGATGACGATTGGTAGCTATCAAGTTGCCGTCTCTCTGGCTCGTCGCAAGCAGGCTATTACTGCTATCACGCTGACTGCCAATGACGATTTGGATGCTGTATGCCGTGATTTACAGACGAATGGTTTTGTCTCTTCCGATCAGAAATTATGGCAGCAGGGTAAGATGACTGTCACCGTGTCTACCGACAAGCAGGGCAGGGTAGTGCTGGCGTTACGTTAAATCCTATTAATAATAGGTGAAAACGCTTGCCGTCTCAGAAAAAATGAGTAATTTTGCACGCAATAAAATTTAAAGTACTATTTTTATGTCATCATTTATTGCAGACAAAATTGTAATGGACGGCTTGACTTTTGACGACGTCCTGTTGATTCCCGCTTATTCTGAGGTGTTGCCTAAGACGGTAGAGTTGAAGACTCGATTCTCTCGTCACATTGAGTTGAATGTACCTTTCGTAACGGCAGCGATGGATACCGTTACTGAGAGTCAGATGGCTATCGCTATTGCTCGTGAGGGAGGTATTGGTGTTATCCATAAGAATATGTCTATCGAGAATCAGGCTCGTGAGGTGGCTATCGTCAAGCGTGCTGAGAACGGTATGATCTATGACCCCGTAACCATTCGTCGTGGTTCGACAGTGCAGGATGCTCTTGATATTATGGCAGAATACCATATTGGTGGTATCCCCGTTGTTGACGAAGAGAACTGCCTAGTGGGTATCGTTACCAATCGTGACCTGCGCTTCGAGCGTCGTCTGGACAAGAAAATAGACGAGGTGATGACGAAGGAGAATCTTGTGACAACCCATCAGCAGACAGATTTGGCTGCTGCTGCCCAGATTCTGCAAGAGAATAAAATCGAGAAACTTCCCGTAGTAGATAAAGACAACCACTTGGTAGGTCTTATCACCTATAAGGATATCACCAAGGCTAAGGACAAACCCATGGCTTGCAAGGATGACAAAGGTCGTCTGCGTGTTGCTGCCGGAGTGGGTGTGACCTTTGATACTCTTGACCGTATGCAGGCACTGGTGAACGCTGGTGTTGACGCCATCGTCATTGATACAGCTCATGGTCATTCAAAGAGTGTCATCGAGAAGCTCCGTGAGGCTAAGGCTTCATTCCCCAATATTGACATCGTGGTGGGTAACATCGCTACTGGTGAGGCTGCACGCATGCTGGTAGAGAATGGTGCTGACGCTGTGAAGGTTGGTATTGGTCCGGGCTCTATCTGTACTACTCGTGTGGTAGCAGGTGTGGGTGTACCCCAGCTGAGTGCCGTCTATGACGTGTATAGTGCTTTGCAGGGTACGGGTGTGCCCTTGATTGCTGACGGTGGTCTGCGCTACTCTGGCGATATCGTCAAGGCGCTTGCTGCTGGTGGCTCTTGTGTGATGATTGGTTCACTGGTAGCTGGTACTGAGGAGAGTCCTGGCGACACCATCATCTATAACGGTCGTAAGTTTAAGAGCTATCGTGGTATGGGCTCGCTGGAGGCTATGGAGCACGGTTCTAAGGACCGTTATTTCCAGGCAGATACCAAGGATGTGAAGAAGCTGGTACCAGAAGGTATTGCAGGACGTGTTCCTTACAAAGGCACCGTTCAGGAGGTAATCTACCAGATGGTAGGTGGTCTGCGTTCTGGTATGGGTTATTGTGGTGCTCCTACCATTGAGAAACTACATGATGCCAAGTTTACGCGCATCACTAATGCTGGTGTCAACGAGTCTCATCCGCATGACATCACCATCACCAGTGAGGCGCCTAACTATTCAAGACCTAACGATTAAATGAAAAAACAACTTATTCTCGCAGCATGGCTGCTGAGTGCCTTGACAACCACGGCACAGTCTGTTAATGACCCTATCGTTATGACGGTGGCAGGAACCCCTGTTCCCCGTTCGGAATTTGAGTATTCTTACAATAAGAATAATACGGATGGTGTCATTGACAAGAAAAACGTGGAAGAGTATGTAGACCTCTTCATTAACTATAAACTCAAAGTACAGGCAGCACTGGATGCCCGCATTGATACTACGCAGGCTTTCTTGTCAGAGTTTGCCCAGTATCGTGACCAGCAGATTGTTCCCACTTTTGTGACGGATGACGATATGTTGGAAGAGGCTCATAAGGTGTATGACGAGACTGTGAAGAGTATCGGTCCTGACGGATTGGTGCGTGCGGCACATATCCTCATCCGCCTGTCTCAGAAGGCTTCTGAGGCTGAACAGCAGAATGCTAAGCAGCGCATAGACTCTATCTATAATGCACTGAAGGCTGGTGCTGATTTCGAGGCGCTGGCTAGAAAGCTCTCTCAGGATCCTGGTTCGGCACGTACTGGTGGCGTCTTGGGATGGGTGGCTAAGAATCAGACAGTGAAGGAGTTTGAGGATGCTGCCTTTGCCTTGCAGCCTGGCGAGATGAGTAAACCCGTGCTGTCGCCTTATGGCTGGCATATCATTCTGATGAAGGAACGCAAGCAGTTTGAGCCTTTCGATTTTCATAAGGACAACATCCTGAAGTATCTGGAGCAGCGTGGTGCTCGTAATAGCATTTCTGATCGTAAGATTGACGAGATGGTCAAGAGTTCTAATGGTCAGCTGACCAAAGAGAGCCTGATGGAGATGCGTGCTGACTCACTGTCGGCTGTTGATCTGTCTATGCGTTACCTGATTAAAGAATATCACGATGGCCTGTTGCTTTATGAGGTAAGCAATCAGCATGTCTGGGAAAAGGCTGCTAAGGACGAGACTGCATTAGCGCGTTTCTTTAAGAAGAATAAGAAAAAGTATAAGTGGGACGAACCTCGCTTCAAGGGTATGGCCTATCATGTGAAGGTACAGTCGGATGTAAAGGCTGTTGCCGATTGTGTGAAGAAGCTGAAGTTTGATGAATGGAACGAAGCCCTGCGCAAGACCTTTAACAATGACTCTATCCTCCGCATCCGTGTGGAGAAAGGACTCTTCAAGAAAGGTGACAATAAACTGATAGACCGCGAGGTGTTCAAGGTACAGGATGCTAAGGTGGATAGCGTAAAGGGTTTCCCCATCGATGCTACCTATGGAAAACTCCTTAATGCTCCTCAGGACTATACCGATGTGCGTGGTTTGGTGACTGCTGACTTGCAGGATGAGTTGGAGCGCGAGTGGGTGGCTGACCTGCGTCGCCGCTATACATTTACTGTTAATGAGGACGTTTTAAAGACTGTCAATAAGCATGAATAAGAAAAAGGTAGTATTGCTGGTGCTGCTGGCTTCGCTGGTGTCACTGGTACAAGCCCAGAGCGACAGCCTTCGCTCCATCGTCGATGAAGTGATATGGGTTGTTGGTGATGAGGCTATACTGAAGTCGGATGTAGAAGCGATGCGTCTGCAGAGTGAACAGGAAGGCCTGCGTTGGTCAGGAGACCCTGACTGTTCGATACCCGAGCAGATTGCTGTGCAGAAGTTGTTCCTCAACCAGGCTATTACCGATAGTGTCGAGGTCACGGAATCTGAAATCACCAATGGCGTAGAGCAGTACATCGAGCAGATGATATCGGCTATCGGCTCTCGTGAGAAGCTGGAAGAGTATCATAAGAAGAATATGAGTCAGATTCGTGCTGACCTGCGTGAGTCGTTCCGTGAGCGCCAATTGGTACAGGGTATGCAGCAGAAACTGACTAAAGAGATTTCTGTATCGCCTGCTGAGGTACGCAGATATTTCAAGGACTTACCGCAAGATAGTATTCCCTTTGTGCCCACAGAGGTGGAAGTACAGATTATCACGATGCAGCCACGTATTGAGCAGGAGGAAATCAATCGTGTGAAAGAGGAGTTGCGTGACTATACCGACCGTATCAATAAAGGTGAGTCGACATTCCAGACACTGGCACGTTTCTATTCTGAAGATCCTGGTACGGCACGTCGTGGTGGTGAACTGGACTATACAGCTCGTAGCATGTTGGATCCTGCCTTTGCTAATGTGGCGTTCAGTCTGACAGACCCTAAGAAGGTGTCGAAGATTGTGGAGTCGGAATTCGGATTCCATATCATCCAGTTGATAGACAAGCGAGGCGAGAAAATCAAGGTTCGCCACATCCTTCGTAAACCTGTGGTGAGCGATGAGGCTATCCAGAAAGCAATGACCCGTTTGGACTCCCTGTCAGAGGCCATCCGTACAGGTGTCGCTCCTGATGTGCTGAATGGAATGTTCAAGGGAACGTTTACTTTTGAGGACGGTGTGTCTCTCTTCTCAGATGATAAGGACACCCGTAATAATCACGGTCTGATGGCTAATGTTACTCAAGAGGGTCGTACCTCACGCTTTAAGTTGGCCGACCTGCCTTCAGAGGTTGCCAAGGTCGTTGATGGTATGGAGGTCGGTGCTGTCTCTGCGCCTTTCCAGATGATTAATGAGCGTGGCAAGACGGTATGTGCCATTGTGAAACTGAAGAATCGTCGTGAGGGTCATAAGGCTACCATCACGGAGGACTTCCAGATCATGAAGAATGTGGTGACTGCTAAGCAGCGTGAGAAGAAGTTGCATGAGTGGGTGGTTAACCGCATCAAGTCTACCTATGTTCGTCTTAACGAGCGCTATCGCGACTGCAAGTTTGAGTACGAAGGATGGGTGAAGTAAAGTTTAAAGTTTAAAGGTGAAAGTTTAAAGTTGAGAGTTTGAGAAAGTCGTTAACAGTCATTCTTGGTATACTGGTGCTGGCTGTTGCCTTTGCGGCAAAGCCACAGCGCAAGCGTCCTCCACAGAAAAAGGTGGAGGATAAGCGTGTGTATCTGGTGCATTCTGACAACCTGCACTATGATCAGTATCGTAACGGTGATGCTCAGGTGCTACATGGCAATGTACATTTCCGTCATCAGGGAGCTGACCTGTTCTGCGACAGTGCTCACTTCTATGAACAGTCGAACTCTTTCGAGGCTTTCGGTCATGTGAAGATGAAGCAGGGGGATACCCTCAGTCTGACGAGCAACTATGCGTATTATGATGGTAATGACCAACTGGCGCAGGCTCGTTACAATGTGGTGCTGCGTCATCGGAAGACAACGTTGTATACTGACTCGTTGGACTATGACCGCATGTATAACTTCGGAAATTTCTTCGAAGGTGGTAAACTGGTGGACGGCAAGACGGTGTTGACGTCTGACTGGGGAGAGTATCATACTGATACAAAACAGGCGATGTTCTACTATGACGTGCGTCTGAAAGACCAGAAACTCTATCTCACTACAGACTCGCTGTTCTATGATACGCAGACCTCTCGAGCTCATATCGTAGGTCCTTCGAATATCACATCTGGAAGCAGTCATATCTATAGTGAGGACGGCTATTATAATACCAAGACAGAGCGGTCAGAACTTTTCGGACGTTCCGTTATCCAAGACAAGGGTCGTACACTGGTTGGCGATAGTGTCTATCACAATGCGAGTGATGGTACCAACTACGCCTATAACAATGTCATCTATACGGATTCTGTGAACAAGAACATGATGACGGGCGACTACTGTGAGTATAACGATTCTACGGGTTATGCGATGGCTACCAAACGGGCTGTCACCATTGACTTCTCTCAGCGTGACTCGCTCTATATGCATGCCGACACCTTTAAGATATTCACCTATAATATCCGTACCGATTCCGTTTATCGAAAGATCCATGCCTATAATAAGGTGCGTGCTTTCCGTAGGGATGTACAAGCGGTTTGCGACTCGTTGGTATATGATACGCAGGACTCCTGTATGACGATGTACAAAGACCCTATCGTATGGAACCTGGGACAGCAGCTCTTTGGCGAGGAGATCAAGGTGTATATGCGTGACTCTACCGTCGACCATGCCCATGTGCTTCGTCAGGCTTTTTCTGCTGAGCAATTAAAGGACACTGTGCATTATAATCAGGTGTCGTCGAAGGAGATGAAAGCATTCTTCAAGAAGGGAGAGATACGCGAGACACGGGCCATCGACAATGTGTTGGTGGTATATTACCCCATCGACGAATCCGATAGTACCATTATTGGTCTGAACTATACGGAGACTCCGCTGATGAAGATGTTCCTGGAGAACCGTAAGATGAAGAAGATATGGATGGAGAAGCCTACAGGTACACTGTATCCGATGACGCAGGTGCCACCAGGTAAGCATTTCCTGCCACAGTTCGCCTGGTTTGACTATGTGCGTCCGCTGGATAAGGATGATATCTTCAACTGGCGTCCCAAGAAGGCCGGTACCGAGTTAAAGGAGATCAAGCGTCGTGAACCACCAAAGAATACGAAGAAGCAATGACAGACGTAATACAACTGCTACCAGATAGTGTAGCCAACCAGATTGCTGCTGGAGAAGTTATCCAGCGGCCTGCTTCTGTCATCAAAGAACTGGTGGAGAATGCCGTAGATGCGGGAGCGCATACCATCAATGTGTTGGTGGTGGATGCCGGACGTACCTCTATACAAGTCATTGACGATGGTTGCGGTATGTCGGAGACTGATGCCCGTCTGGCTTTCGAGCGTCATGCTACCTCCAAGATTCGTAAGGCTGACGATTTGTTTGCTCTGCATACGATGGGCTTCCGAGGTGAGGCATTACCGTCCATTGCTGCTGTGGCCCAGATAGAATTACGCACCCGTCGCCAGAGCGATGAGGTGGGGACTTGTCTGACGCTCTCTGGCTCTCGTGTGGATAGTCAGGAGATGTGTTCATGCAGTGTGGGCAGCTCTTTTACTGTTAGCAATCTGTTCTTCAATGTCCCTGCACGTCGTAAGTTCTTGAAGACGAATACCACCGAGCTGAATAATATCCTGACTGCCTTTGAACGCATCGTGCTGGTATACCCTGAGATCTGTTTTACGCTTCATAGCAATGGCCAGGAGCTGATGAATCTTCGTGCTGGCACGTTACGTCAGCGTATTGCCGATGTGTATGGTCGCCGATATGCACAGGATTTGCTGCCTGTCAATGTGGAGACGGCACTCTGTAAGATTACAGGATTCGTGGCTAAACCAGAGACCGCTCGTAAGAAAGGCGCTCATGAATATTTCTTTGTGAATGGGCGTTTCATGAAGCATGCCTATTTCCATAAAGCTGTCCAGCAAGCATACGAACGACTGATCCTCGCGGGCGCGCACGTACCTTATTTTATATATTTCGACGTGAACCCTGCTGACATTGACGTCAACATCCATCCTACGAAGACGGAGATTAAGTTTGAGAATGAACAAGCCATCTGGCAGATTCTGTCTGCAGCTGTAAAAGATGCTATCGGACAGTTCTGTGAGATTCCGCAGATTGACTTCGATACAGAGGGACGTCCAGAGATGCCAGCCTATAATCCTGTCGCTGTTCCTGTAGAGATGCCCCATGTGGATCGCAATCCACAGTATAACCCGTTTAAGGAGAAAGCATCGCGTAACTGGGAGCGTCTCTATGAAGGTCTGCCAAAGCAGCCAGACCAGCAAGAGCAGTCGTTGTTTACTGCTCCCCAGGATAAGACGCCTGATCTGCTGGATGAGGCACCTGTTTCTGAACAACCTGTAGAGCTGACAGACGTCAGTCCGCTGCATTACCAATACAAGGGACGCTATATCATGACGGCAGTGAAATCTGGCCTGATGATTATCGACCAACATCGTGCAGATGTCCGCATTCGCTATGAGCGCTATATGCAACAATTAGCTGATATGCCATCCAGCAGTCAGCGGATGCTGTTCCCTGAGGTGATTGAGATGGCACCCTCTGAGGCTGTCCTCATGGAAGAGATGTTGCCTGCTCTTACCGCTGTGGGTTTTGAGTTGACTCCCTTGGGACCGTCAAGCTATGCTGTCAATGGTGTCCCTGCAGGTATTGAGGGCTTAAATGCTTCCAAGTTGCTGCAAGACATCCTTGCATCGTCCGTTCCACTCACTCACGATAGTCTGTCTATCAACCATCAAGTTGCCCTGGGTCTTGCCCGTCATGCTGCGATACCTTATGGCCAACAATTGACGAATGAAGAGATGGATGTGGTGGTGAATAATCTCTTCTCATGTGACAATGTTAATTACACTCCAGATGGAAAGGCAGTACTCTGCATCCTCCCGCAGGCGGATATCGAGCACTTGTTAGCATAAAAGGTGATAAAAAGTGCCATTTTTCTTGGAAAAACGCCCTTTTTCTCACGAAAAATCAAAAAAAAGAGTGTAAAAATGAATTTAATTGCTAAAAAACTTTGATTATTCGAAAATAATATTTACTTTTGCAACGAATTTCGAAAAGAATTTTTTAACTTAATTTATTAGTATAGTATGAAAAAGTTATTCTTGATGCTGGCAGTAGCCAGTCTTTCACTGAACGCTATGGCTCAGGAGGATCCTACTGAGAAGTACAGCGTATCAACCAATTCCTTCTGGAGCAACTGGTTTATCCAGGGCAACGTGACTTGGAATTCATTCTATTATGGTGGTGTGAACAAGTTCGGTTCTACTCCTTTCAACAAGTTCCCTCTCGGCTCAAAGCCTGATGGTTCTGAGGGTCACCCCACATCTCTCGGTTTCTCTGTAGCTATTGGTAAGTGGTTTACTCCTGGCTTGGGACTCCGTACAAAGGCTAACGCTCTTTGGCTCTCTAAGGCTTTCGACAGCAAGTCTGATAAGTATGTAGCTCTTAACGAGCAGGCTTTGTTCAACCTCCACAACCTGCTGGGTGGTTATGACGAGGATCGCATTTGGAACTTCATCCCCTATGCTGGTGCTGGTGTAGCTCGCAACTTTGATGCTAAGGCTAACAGCTTCGTATTGAGCGCTGGTATCCTGAACACCTTCAAGGTAAGCAAGAAGCTGTTCCTGAACCTCGACCTCGGCTACTATAGCTATGACAAGGCTTTCGTTGGTGGTCTTGGTGGTGGTATCCGTCCTGCTCATCGTTTCAACCAGCTCTCTCTTGAGGTCGGTGTTACTTACAACCTCGGCAAGGGTACTTGGAACAAGACTCCTGACGTAGACGCTATCAAGGCTCTGTCACAGGGTCAGATCGACGCTCTGAACGCTCAGCTGTCTGACGCTCAGTCAGAGAACGCTCGTCTGAAGGATCTGTTGGCTAACCAGCAGAAGCAGGTTGAGAAGGCTACTGAGATTCAGCTGTCTAAGCCCGCTACTCCAAAGCTCGTTGCTGCTCCTGTATCAGTATTCTTCAACATCAACAAGTCTAAGATTGCTTCTAAGAAGGATCTGCAGAACGTTACTGAGCTGGCTAAGGTTGCTAAGGATAACAACGCTAAGATCGTTGTTACTGGTTACGCTGACAGCAAGACTGGTTCTGCTGAGTACAACCAGAAGCTCTCTGAGAAGCGTGCTAACACCGTTGCTGACGAGCTCGTTAAGATGGGTATCGACCGCAACAACATCGAGATCGTTGCTGCTGGTGGCGTGAAGACTCTGAGCCCAATCAGCTACAACCGTCGTGCTACTGTTGAGATTAAGTAATCTGAACGATAGATTTATCACAAAGGAGTTCCGAAGTCTTCGGGACTCCTTTTTTTGTTAAATATCAAAAAAATCATGGTTCATGAATATAATTGTGAATTGTGAATTGTGAATTATGAATTATTTTCACTACCTTTGCATCAACACAAATTCTAACATGTAACCTAAAAGAACGCAAAACGATGATTTGGAATGAAACTGTTGAGTGCATGGATCGCGAACAGTTACGTGATTTGCAGAGTGCTCGTTTAAAGAAGATGGCTGAGTATGTGTATTACAATACGCCCTTCTATCGTAAGAAATTTCAAGAGATGGGTCTTGAGCCTGGTGATATCAAAACGATTGATGATATCACCAAGTTACCATTTACCAATAAGCTTGACTTGCGCGACAACTATCCCTTTGGATTGGCAGCAGTGCCCATGAGCCAGATTGTCCGTATCCACGCTAGTAGTGGTACGACAGGTAAGCCTGTGGTGGTGCTCTACACCCGCAAGGACCTGGCTATGTGGTCAGAGGCTATCTCACGCGCCTTTACGGCTTATGGTGCTACGAAGGAAGACATCTTCCAGGTGGCCTATGGCTATGGACTGTTTACGGGTGGTCTGGGTGCTCACGATGGTGCTACCAATATTGGTGCCAGTGTCATTCCTATCTCCAGTGGTAATACGCAGAAGCAGATGACGCTGATGCATGACTTTGGTACAACTGTTCTCTGCTGTACCCCCAGCTATGCCATGTTCCTGGGTGAAGCCATGCAGGAGTGCGAATATCCACGAGATGAGTTTAAGTTGAAGGTTGGTGTCTTTGGTGCTGAGCCTTGGACTGAGAAGATGCGTAAGAAGCTCGAGGAGAGCCTGGGCATCAAGGCCTATGATATCTATGGACTCAGCGAGATTGCAGGTCCTGGTGTGGGCTACGAGTGCGAGCACCAGTGTGGTACTCACCTCAACGAAGACCTGTTCTATCCTGAGATTCTGGATCCTAATACTGGCGAGCCATTGCCAGAAGGCCAGTTTGGTGAGCTGACGTTCACCCATCTGACGAAAGAGGGTATGCCGTTGCTGCGCTATCGTACTCACGACCTGACGGCTCTGCATTACGACAAGTGTAAGTGCGGACGCACGCTGGTACGCATGGATCGCATCCTGGGTCGTTGCGATGATATGCTCATCATTCGTGGTGTCAACGTCTTCCCATCACAGATTGAGGATGTCATCCTGAAGCTGCCTGAGTACGAACCACACTTCCTGCTGACTGTTGACCGTGTGAACAATACCGACACCAGCGAGCTGAAGGTAGAGGTGAAGGAAGAGTACTTCACAGACGATATGGCAACCCTCGTGGGCTTGCAGAAGAAGCTGGAGGCTGAGTTGCGCTCAGTGATTGGTCTGGGCTTCAAGGTGAAGTTGGTAGAGCCTAAGGGCATTGAGCGTTCAGAGGGTAAGGCCAAGCGCGTCATTGACAAGAGAAAGCTATAAGTCGCATTATCGAAATAAAACTATAAAAATTATGTTAGCAAAACAATTATCCGTATTTCTGGAGAACAAGTCTGGTCGTCTGACCGAAGTAACAGATGTGCTGGGTGCTGCTGGTGTCAACCTCTCAGCCATGAGTATTGCCGACAACTCTGACTTCGGCATTCTTCGCTGCATTGTCAGCGACCCTGATAAAGCCTATCAGGTGCTGAAGGCTGCTCATTTCGCTGTGAAGATTACCGATGTCATTGGCTTTACCTGTCCTAATGTCAGTGGTTCGCTGGCTAAGGTGTTGAAGCACCTCTCTGACAATGGCGTATTCATTGAGTACATGTACTCGTTTGCCAATGGCGACGTGGCTACCGTTGTTATCCGTCCTACTGACTTGGAGAGCTGTGAGCGCATCCTCTCAGAGAAGAAGGTAGAGTTGATGGAAGCCAACGAATTGTACGAGTTATAAGGGGATTTTGGGTCGAAAGTGCTAAAAGAAGTTAACAAACTAAACATTTTCGGCCCAAAGTTTTTCTGTTTCAATTTTTCTCCTTACCTTTGCACCCGCTTACGAAAAGCAAGGGCGTTTAGCTCAGCTGGTTTAGAGCATCTGCCTTACAAGCAGAGGGTCGGCGGTTCGAATCCGTCAACGCCCACCAAGGAGTTCCAAAGAAATTTGGGACTCTTTTTTGTTAAATATCAAAAAAAGCAGGAATTGAATGGAAAATTCTCAATTCTCAATTCTCAATTCTCGATTATTCTTTGTACCTTTGCACACACATTTGAGAGAATGTATAGCTATATATTTTAATTAAGGTATTAGAAAAAGCATGGAATTAGATGCATTGACCGCCATTTCTCCTATCGATGGCCGTTACAGAAGCAAAACCGAATCATTGGCAGGATACTTTTCCGAGTATGCATTGATACGCTATCGTGTGCGCGTGGAAATCGAGTATTTCATTACCCTCTGTGAGTTGCCGTTGCCCCAGTTGGAGACGGTAGGCCACAACCTCTTTGAGCCTTTGCGCGACATCTATCGTAACTTTACTGAGCAGGATGCCCAGCGCGTAAAGGATATCGAGAAGGTGACCAACCACGACGTGAAGGCTGTAGAGTACTTCATCAAGGAGCAGATAGATGCACTCAGCGGTTTCCCTGCTGAGGCTAAGGAATTCATCCATTTTGGCCTGACCTCACAAGACATCAACAATACCAGTGTGCCCTTGACCATCAAGGAGGCTCTGGAGCAAGTATATTATCCGATGGTTGAAGAGCTCATCGAGCAGCTCAACGACTATGCCGAGCAGTGGAAGAACGTTCCGATGCTCGCCAAGACCCACGGACAGCCTGCCTCTCCCACACGTCTGGGTAAGGAGGTGATGGTCTATGTGTGGCGCTTGGAGGAGCAGTTGCGCGGCTTGAAGGATACCCCCATCACTGCTAAGTTTGGTGGTGCTACGGGTAACTTCAACGCCCACCACGTAGCTTATCCACAGTACGACTGGCGCGAGTTTGGCAACAGCTTCGTTTCTGAGAAGCTGGGCTTGGAGCGCGAGCAGTGGACTACGCAGATTTCCAACTACGACTGGCTGGCAGCCATCTTCGATGCCATGCGTCGTATCAATACCATCATCATCGACCTCGACCGCGACTTCTGGATGTACATCTCTATGGAGTACTTCAAGCAGAAGATCAAGGCTGGCGAGGTAGGTTCCAGTGCTATGCCTCACAAGGTAAACCCCATCGACTTCGAAAATTCAGAGGGTAACATGGGTATGGCCAATGCCGTGCTGGGCTTCTTGGCACAGAAATTGCCTGTCAGCCGTCTGCAGCGCGACCTCACCGACTCTACCGTACTGCGTAACGTCGGAGTACCCATGGGTCACGCCCTCATTGCCATCCAGAGCACGCTGAAAGGACTGCGCAAGCTCATTCTCAACGAGCAGAAGCTGGAGGAGGACCTGGAGAATACGTGGGCAGTGGTGGCTGAAGCTATTCAGACCATCCTGCGTCGCGAGGCCTATCCCAATCCCTATGAGGCTTTGAAGGCGCTGACCCGTACCAACCAGAAGATGACGGAGGAAACCATCCATGCGTTCATTCAGGGTCTCGACGTCAGCGACGAACTGAAAGCCGAGCTGATGGAGATTACACCATCTAATTATACAGGTATTTAATTCACAATCAACAATAAGTTTATAAAAATCCGTATTATCAACACAAACCGCGAGCCGTGAGGCTCCACTTTAAAACAAACACAATTATGGAATTCGAAAACGAAAAGAAAACAGAAGAGCAGTCTGCTGAGCAGCAGAGCCAGAATCACGAGAGTGGTTATCAGGGTTACCGTCCAGGACGTTCGCCACGTCCCCGTATTCAGAAGCCTCGTCCCCAGTTTGGACAGCAGGGCGGTTACAATCGCAGTCAAGAACAAGAAGAGGGCGGATTCCGTCCTGAGGGCTTTGGAGCCGGCTTGATGTCAAGCGCTCCTCAGCGCCAGCAGGGCGAGTACGGTCAGCCACGTAATGGTGGCTATCGCCCACGTAATAACTATAATAATGAAGGTGGCTACCAGCCTCGTCAGCAGGGTGGTTACAACAACCAGCGTGGTGGCTACCAGCAGCGTCCCCAGTATGGTCAGCGTCCCCAGCAGGGTGAGGGCGGCTATCAGCCTCGTCAGGGTGGTTATGGCCAGCGTCCTCAGTATGGTCAGCCTCGTCAGGGTGGCTACGGCCAGCAGCGTCAGGGCGGCTATGGTCAGCAGCGTCAAGGTGGCTATGGCCAGCAGCGTCAGGGTGGTTACGGCCAGCAGCGTGGTGGCTATCAGCAGGGTGGCTACAACAACCAGCGTGGTGGCTATCAGCAGCGTCAAGGTGGCTACGGCCAGCAGCGCGGCGGCTATCGTCAGCATACTCCCGGCTATGATCCCAATGCCAAATATTCGCTGAAGAAGCGTATCGAATATAAGGAGGAGAACTACGATCCCAACGAGCCCCTTCGTCTGAACAAGTTCCTGGCTAATGCAGGTGTCTGCAGCCGTCGTGAGGCTGACGAGTTCATCACAGCAGGCGTTGTGAAGGTCAATGGCGAGGTGGTTACCGAGCTGGGCACCAAGGTGCTGCGCACGGACGAAGTGCTGTTCCACGATCAGCCCGTCAAGATGGAGAAGAAGGTCTATGTGCTGTTGAACAAGCCAAAGGACTATGTCACCACCAGTGACGATCCTCAGCAGCGTAAGACCGTAATGGACCTGGTGAAGGGAGCCTGCGAGGAGCGCATCTACCCTGTTGGTCGTCTGGACCGCAACACCACTGGTGTATTGCTTCTGACCAACGATGGCGACCTGGCTTCTAAGCTGACTCATCCTAAGTTCCTGAAGAAGAAGATCTACCACGTATATCTCGACAAGGCCGTTACAGCTCACGATATGCAGCAGATTGCCGAGGGTATCACCCTTGACGATGGCGACATCAAGGCTGACGCTATCGAGTATGCCAGCGAGACTGACAAGAAGCAGGTCGGCATCGAGATTCACTCTGGCAAGAACCGCATCGTACGTCGTATCTTCGAGAGCCTTGGCTACAAGGTTGTCAAGCTCGACCGCGTACAGTTTGCTGGTCTGACCAAGAAGAACATCCGTCGCGGTGACTGGCGCTACCTCACTGAGGAAGAAGTCGACCGCCTGCGCATGGGAGCTTATGAATAAATAGAAAAGATAAAATGAAAAGAACAAAGATAATTGACGTACTGAAGAGTACTGATTTTGGAAAAGAAGTATGTGTGAAGGGCTGGGTGCGCACGCACCGTAGTTCGAAGGCTGTCGACTTCATTGCGCTGAACGATGGTTCTACCATCAAGAACGTGCAGATTGTCGTTGACCCCACCAAGTTTGACGAGCAGTTGTTGAAGGACATCACCACAGGTGCCTGCATCAATGCCGAAGGTGTGCTGGTGGAGAGCCAGGGTGCTGGTCAGACCTCAGAGATTCAGGCTACCAAGCTGGAGGTCTATGGTCTCTGCGGCAACGACTACCCCATGCAGAAGAAGGGCCAGTCGTTCGAGGCTATGCGTAAGAATGCGCACATGCGCCTGCGTACCAATACCTTTGGTGCCGTGATGCGCATCCGTCACAATATGGCGATGGCTATCCACACCTATTTCCACGACCACGGCTTCTTCTACTTCCACACGCCGCTGATTACTGCCAGCGACTGTGAGGGAGCAGGCAATATGTTCCAGGTGACCACCAAGAACCTCTACGACCTGAAGAAGGACGAGCAGGGTAAGATTATCTACGACGACGACTTCTTTGGCGAGCAGACGTCGCTGACCGTTTCTGGTCAGTTGGAGGGTGAGCTGGGAGCTACCGCCCTGGGTGCTATCTACACCTTCGGTCCTACGTTCCGCGCCGAGAACAGTAATACTCCTCGCCACTTGGCCGAATTCTGGATGGTAGAGCCTGAGGTGGCTTTCCTCGACCAGGAAGAGCTGATGGATTTGGGACAACTGTAAGGACGACCTCGCCTTCCTGAACCAGATGATTGACAAGACCCTGATTCAGCGCCTGGAGGGTGTCCTCAAGGAGACCTTCGTGCGCCTGCCTTATACTGAGGGTATCAACATCCTGCAGGAGGCCATCAAGAACGGCAAGAAGTTTGAGTTCCCCTGCAACTGGGGCGACGACCTTGCCAGCGAGCACGAGCGCTACCTCGTCGAGGAGCACTTCAAGAAGCCCGTCATCATGACAGACTATCCACGTGCCTTCAAGTCGTTCTACATGAAGCAGAATGTGCCCGTCGATTCTGTCGACGGCGCTTCCGTAGGTTATAAGGGTGCCATCGCTCCTGGTCCTACGATGCAGGGTACCGACGTGCTGTTCCCACAGATTGGCGAAATCATCGGTGGCTCTGTCCGTGAGGAGAGCTACGACAAGCTGATGGGCGAGATTGAGCGTCGTCAGATGGATAAGACCCACCTGTGGTGGTACATTGACACCCGTCGTTGGGGCTCATGCCCACATGCAGGCTTTGGCCTCGGCTTCGAGCGCCTCATCCTGTTTGTTACAGGCATGCAGAACATCCGCGACGTCATCCCATTCCCACGCACTCCGAAGTCTGCAGAGTTCTAAAATTGCAATTTCTGCTGCAATTCTTAAAATATGTTCCAAATTTCTTAAAAAAGTTTGGAACATATATTTTTTTTACCTATCTTTGCAGACAGTAAATGCAAATTAACTCATTTAAACAATAGAACTATGAAGAAATTACTAATCGCTTGCAGTGCTATGCTGCTCACTCTCGGTGCTTCTGCACAGGTTCATTTCGGTATTGGTGCTGGTGCTGGTACAACAGGTATCGCCCTCGACGCTTCGTTCACGCTTGGCAAGTATGTCGGTGTTCGTGGTGGTGTGGACATCATGCCACAGATTAAGGTAAAAACAGACATCAATCTGGGTACCAAGGAGGCGTCGGCTAACATGGCGCAGCTGACCGCTAAAGCTCAGGAAATTAACGCTGCTTATAAACAATACCATCCAGGTGCTGGTGATGTGATTGACTTGTCTAATCCTATTTTCAATAACAAACTGCCAGAAAAGATGGATGTTGAGGGTAAGCTGAAGAATACCACAGGTCACGTGTTGGTTGACCTCTATCCTGGCGGCGGCTCTTTCCACTTCACTTTGGGTGCCTACTTCGGTCCAGACGAGATTGTCTCTGTCTATAATAAAGAAGACGGTTTCTTGAGTCCAATCACCCAGTGGAATGAGGCTGTTCGTAACCCAGACCCCAGCTATGCAGCATATATAGCAGGTCAGGAGATGATTGGCGCTAAGATTGGCAAGTATTTCTTCACTCCAGATCCTGCTGATAAAGGCAACGTGGAGGCAAATATTAAGGTAAAGGGCTTCCGTCCCTATGTAGGTCTGGGCTTTGGCCGTGCCGTTCCTAAGAAGCGCATCGGTTGCCAGTTCGACCTCGGTGTACAGTTCTGGGGCAAGCCTGAGATTGTTGCTCCCACTTATGAGAATGGCTCATATCAGAAGCAGAAGATTGAAGAAGGTGGTGTAGAAGGTGATGGTGGTGCTGCCATCAAGACCGTTTCTAAGATTGCTGTCTATCCCGTCCTGAACTTCCGCCTCGTAGGCCGTATCTTCTAAAGGTGCTTATTGCAATAGAATAATAATCGCTCAAGGAGAAATCCCTGAGCGATTATTCTTTTATCTGAATAATTCGGAGTGAGAACCTAAGCGGACAAGTACTATAGTGTCACTATGCTCGTCAATCCAGATTAGCAGGAAATCGTTTTCGATATGACATTCCATGCAACCTTTGTAGTTACCAGAAAGCATGTGAGGTGAGTACTCTGCAGGAATGGGTTGTTCGTTTTTTAATAGTTTCAAGACCTCTTTCAGAGCTTCCAGTTTTGCGGGCTTGTTCTTATAGCGTTTAAGGTCTTTTCTGTATTGCGTAGATGTCTTGAACTGTTTCATTCTTTCTCGTTCAGAATGTCATTGAACATATCATCGATGTCGGAGTACGTTTTTTGCGGGTTCTTACCTGACATGACTTCCTCTATGGCCGTCTTGGTGGCGTTGTTGGGCTCATGATACACGATGTCAAGCAGAACGCTTTCCACATAGTTGTTCAGTGTTCTGTTCTCACGTGCTGCGTTTTTCTTCAATCCCTCCAGCAAATCGGCTCTCAGACGGAATGATGCAGGCTTTCTGATAATCGTTGTTGCCATAACTTGTAATGCATTTGTAATACTTCTGCCTGCAAAGGTAATGCATTCGTATGACAAAAGCAAGAGAAAGGGGGATTATTTTTGTTATCGGTGTTCGAAAAATAAACTGTGAAGGTGCTTATTGCAACATTGCAACGCAACGCCACACTCATACCTTCAGGTGTGAGAACGCAACGCTATTTGAAATATAATAATCGCTCAAGGAGAAATCCCTGAGCGATTCTTGGTTTGTACAAATAGAGCTGTTTTATGCCGAGAGTTTGCGCCAGTGGGGACGCTTGTCGGAGCCGAGTTCGGAGATGGGTATTTCCTCGATGAAGTGCTCCGATTTCCAGCGACAGACGATGCTGCGGTAGGTGGAGTCCTCGTAGTTGGCACCCTTGGCGAGTTTTACATCATCCAACGTGAAGGTCTGGGGCAGCCGATCGAAGGTGCAGCTGTTGCTGACGCGCCCCAGTGTGGTCTGGCTCTTAGCCTGCTGAGCCTCCATCATCTGGCTGAGCAGATGCTGCTGGTTCTGTAGCACGTAGTCGGCCATCATGAGCATGAAGTCCACGCAGCCCTTTGACTCCTTCTCGCAACCACTCAGCAGGTGGAAGACGACGGCACAGCGGAAGGCTATGACGGCCGAACGCTTGCGCAATTCGTCCATTGCCTCGTCCATGTTCTTCATGGCCAGCAAGCGCTTCTCTTCCAGCCATTGGTTGATTTTCTTGCGCAGTCGCGGCGTATCTACGAAGCCCGTCATCTCCTGCAGCCGCTTGGCAGCATCCCAGACCGCCTGCTGCTGTCGTTCCGTCATGGGTGTGTACTTGGGAATGGAGCAGAAGCGCGTATCGGGCATCTCCGACATCAGTACACGACCTGCCAAGCCGTTCTCCACATTCTCACGATTGAAACAGCGGTTGAAGGCGCCATAGGTACCAAAGATAACCCAGTTGTAGGCAACGTTCACCTCGCCCGACTCCGCTTGGTCAGAGTTATAGTCCTGACCCCATTCACCACGATCGAACGAGAGACGATAGACGTCGTACTTAGCCGACCAGTTGCCTGCACCGTTGGTCTTCAGCAACGTGTCAAGCTCTTCACCAAACGATACCAGCGTGCGCCTTGGAGCGTTCTTGAAACGACGCAGTAGGGTAGAGCAGGAGATGGTGATGGGCACCTTGCGGACAGGCACTTTCGGCAATTCTTCAGCACGCTCGTTGGCCTTGCGCAGCTTGTTCTTCTCCTTGATGGCCTCTTCCTGCTGACGCGCCTCGCGCGACTCGTCACTGAGAGGTTTGAGCCACGTCTCTACGGCCTCCTTGCTCGACGACTTACCACCAGCCTGTCGGCCGATGACCATTGACATCAGTCCCAGATGCTGGCGCTTGTTGTCGGCATACTCCACCTCCACTTGGTCGGCATAGGCAGCAGCAATGGGCATGATGGCCGAGAGCACGTTCATGCGCATGTTGTCTGGTGCCGTCATCACGGGTTCACGCAGTCCTGAGGGCAACAGTCTGAGGTTGAAGGTGTGCATCGGAATGGTCCTTGCCGCTGTCTCTTCCGTTGCTGCTTCACTGTCTTCCTCCATGGGCTCGTTGAATGCCTCTGCGTGAATCTCGCGCAAGCGCTTGGTCATGGGGCGGTTCATCTCCGTGTAGTTGCTGTAGAAGTCGCTGATGAGTCGCTGACAGTCCTGTTCTTTAGCATATTCAGGCATGCGGACATTGATGACGGCCACCATCTGCTCCTGCGGAATCAGTCGGCACGCACCTACCGAGAAGATGCTCAGCAGCGAGTTGTGGCGCACGCCCTCTATCTGCAGGGCACGCTCTGTCAGTCCTGCCTCGGCCATACAGAGGTCGAAGACGCGCAGGCTGCTGGGAGCCAGTTCTGCTGGTTTCATCTCAGGGAATAGGTCCTGTTGTTGCGGTTGCAACGCAACATGTTTTGATGTTGTACCTTTCTGCTTGCGTCCGTCGATGGTCAGTCCACGCTTCAGGAAGGCCTCGCGTCGCTCCTTGAGTTCTTCTTCTGGCAACACCTCGTACCAATGCTCGTTGGTATAGAGAGTCTGCGAGCTGTCAGTAATCAGGATAATTCGTTCGGGCGATATGCACTTTTCGTCGAAAGGCACTTCCAAGGCTTTGCAGTAGGCTCGTTGCGTCTCTTCAATGGTCATGCCGATGGGCATGCGGATGTCGATGTGCAGCTTCTTGCGGGCTGAATACTCCATGTGGAGCAGCATGTCGTGCCACTGGCCGCCCTCCTCATTATTAATAAGGTACGCGCGTTGGATGGCTCCCTCCACCTTATCCTTCTCATCGATGTCAATACAGGTCTGAAAGAGAAACGACTCTGCATCCATATCGGCCTGTCGACGATGGTTGTCGCGGAATCGGTAGTAGTGTGAGCAGCGTATGGGCAGTTTTGCTTTCAGTTCTTCCTCGCCATGCTGGATGCGGCTAACCATATTGGCAAGCCAGGGTTCGCGGATAAGTGCGTCATACACGCTGAGGCTATTCTCGTAGACTACTCCCTTGTTGGGATCTTGTGCACAGTTAAGTGCAATTTTAAATACTTTGTTCATTAAAAATTAAATTTTTACTGTTTAATAACTGTGTGCTGGCGCCTGCACTTTTTTTACGAATCGTGACGCGAAATTACAACAAAAAAATAACGGTTTCTTAGAATTTCTTCTAAAAAACCGCTCATGTCAACGGGTTGTCAACCGCGTGTCAAGATGTCAACGAAATGTCAATCGGGATGTCAATTCCTAGGCTTCAAGAGGGGCATAAACAGCTTCCAAATCTCTTTGCAGATGTCTGCGTCTGCCGTGCTGATTTTGTAATCATAGAGGTCGACAATGGAGTAATCGCCTATTCTGGTACGGCGTATGGAGTTGGGTTTCACCTTGTCGCCCAGTATCCGTTCTATCAAGGCACCGAAGACGGCCTTGGTGGTCTTTTCGTCAATGATGCCCGTGCGCTTCATGACGCGCATGACGTGAGGCCACGTCCATGAGGTCTGGCGAATATCTTCTGGGCGTGTAGCCTTGTTGCTTATCTCCATGGGGATATTCATGCGACGATGTATCTCGCGGATAATTGTCACCAGCTGATTGGCATGGGCTGGGTTCGTGCGGAAACGGCCTAGCACGCAACCGGGCAACAGCACCAACGGCTGTATCTTGGCTGTGTCTGTGGTGAAGTGGTCGTCAATGTCGCGCAGGGCCTCGTAGCCTTCAGGTTCGCAGTGGTTGTGCTGAAACCACGCCGACAGCAGCGAGCGATAGGGGCGTGCCTCGCCAGCACTCTTCTGCTCCTTCGCCTGCTCCACCACAAAGCCTACGGGTATTTCTCTCAGGTTCGGCATAGGTCAGCGTCTGGGGTTGCGCATTTCACAATATCGGGTTTCAATCTCTATCTTGTTCAGACGGTCCACTACGTCTTGATAATCGAAGTCGACGGTGTAGAAGATGATCTTGCAGCCCAACTCCTCGGTGTCTAGAATGTTCATATAGTCCATCAGCTGTCCGCTCAGTTGGCTGAACACGTCATCCTTGTCGTCGCGATTGTAGTACACCTCGAAGAAGAAGTCGCTGGTGTCAGTAGAGTAGCAGCAGGCCTCCTCCTTGAAGTTGTGGAATTCCAGCTCAACATGGTATTCGCGGATAGGCTCGCCATCCTTAGCCCATACAGGCAATCTCAGGTCGCTGCCGTTCTCGCGCAACTGGCCATACAGTTCCCAAGCCGTTGAAGGCACCTCTTCGTGCATGCCCATCTTGACGAATTCGGCAAATCTCTTGGGGGTAATCTTTTCGCCCACACGACAAACCATCTTCGACCGAATACACTCTTCAGGCATGATGCTGCCATCGGCATTGCTCAGTCCACCACCTATGATGGGGTAGCTCTCAGCCATCACTGCCTCTTCATCGTCAACAACAAACATGACGCCAATCTGACGGGCAATCATACCACTACTATAAATCAGTTTGTCGCAGTCGGGCAGCGACATGGTCTTTACGTGCTTCATATACCTTATTATTATATAAAGTGCAAAGGTAGTCAAATTATCTGATTCTGCCAAACGTTGCGTTGCAATGTTGCAATAAGGAGTATAATAGCAGGGAATAGAAGAAATAATATTTATTCTATTTATCATAATGTGATAAGACTAATCGTCTTCTTCTGCGTTAGGGTGGAGGAGGGTGCTTATTGCAACGCTGCAACGCAACGCCACACTCATACCTTTAGGTGTGAGAACGCAACGCCCTCCACGTATCAGCCTAATACGCGGCTGTATCAGTCTAATACGCTTCGTTTTCAGCCTAATACGCGGCTGTATCACGCTAATACGCTTCGTTTTCAGCCTAATACGCGACTGTATTAGCCTAATACGCGCAGTTTTTAGGGTGATTTGCAGAAAAATTATTGTTTTTCGATAAATTCTTTATGTTTTTCTTTGGCGATTCGAAAATAATGATTATCTTTGCACCGAAATTAATTATCGAATAACAATAAAACATTATCAAAATCTAATAAACATAATCAATTATCAACAAAAACATTATCAGTTATGAAGAAAATTCAATCTATTCTGAAGAACAAGCTGAAATTCTACAGTGTCCTGACGGCCATCGTACTAGTCGGAACAGTGCTCTCGCTCACGTTCAATTTCGAGAATTACTCATGTGAAACGCGCGATGGCGAGGTGCTCACCCTGGATTCCTTAAAGGAAGATTTTGCAAAAATCGACAGGCAGACCACCATCAATGTGGACACCACTAACGGCAGGCGCGACACCAGCACCTCCTCGTCATGGAGTGTGCAGTTCAAGCCGACGTTCGAGGTAACCGTCCCCGTCAGACCCATCCGTGGCGCCGACGACAAATTCCTCTATAGCAGCATTAAGGGGAATCCCTGCATGGTGGAGATGCAGAAGGTGAAGCTGGAGATGCCTTTCGAGAAAGCATCGCCCGATTTCATGTTGACGCAGACGCTGTTGTCGTGTGCTGCGCTGCCTCTGTTCATCTGGCTGCTGGTCATCGTCCTGATGGTGGTACGTTCTGTCTACAAAGGCGAAATCTTTGTGTCGCAGATTGCCAAACGGCTGGAGACGGCGGGCTGGCTGCTCGTTGCCACCTGGCTCGTGGTTAATGTGACGAGCTACATCCAGATACAAATGCTCCGCGAGCAGGTCTTGATGGCTTACTACGACATCTATTGGCAACCCGCCAGCGGCTACTACATTGTCTTCGGCTTGGTACTGATGATTATCTCGCAGATCATCCTGAAGGGCAAGGACTTGAAGGACGAACAGGAACTGACCATCTAAACCGTTGACACTATGAGTATTATCGTAAATGTAGACGTGATGATGGCCAAGCGCAAGATGTCGTCACAAGAGCTGGCCGAGAAGATTGGCATTACGCAGGCGAACCTCTCCATCCTGAAGACGGGCAAGGCCAAGGCCATCCGCTTCTCGACGCTGGAGGCTATCTGCAAGGCGTTGGACTGTCAGCCAGGGGATATTCTGGAGTATACGGAGTAGGAGGGTCAGGCCAGGCTGATTCCCTCGTCACTGATGGTGATGAGATGGCGCTTGTAGAGGTCGCCGATGGCTTTCTTATACACTTTCTTGCTAACACCGAAACGGGCGGCAATGGCTTCTGAGGGGCTCTTGTCGCCCAGTTCGCACTGGCCGTCGTGCTCCTGCAGATAGGCCAGCAGCACCTCTGCGAAGTCCAGGCTCAGCTCGTAGCCCGTCTTCTTCTGGTAGCGCTCCACCTTGGAGGTAGCCATCAGTCGGTGCGTCTTCTCGTCCTCCATGACGTAGACGTAGTAGCGCTGTCCTTTGACCATGCGCGTCTTCTGTTCGCGGAAAGGGCAGAAGAGGTCTTTCATCAAGCCCCAGTTGAGGAAGGCGCCATACTCGTTAGTCCAGGCACACTCCATCCAGGCGAACTCGCCGACCTTGGCGATGGGGTGCTCGGTGGTGGCCACGATGCGCTCGTCTTGGTCGAGGTAGAGGAATACCTCCAGCTCTTGTCCGATGACGTAGCCCTTGGGCACGTAGCGGTTGGGCAGCAGGATGTTGCCCTCGTCGCCTCCGTCCAGGTAGAGGCCGAAGTCGGTGCGCTTCTTTATTCTGAGGGTGTTGTAATCTCCGAGTTTAAGCATAGGTCTGAATCGTTTATGTCAGCGGGGGAACCGCTGACCACAGGGACGTCCAAGAGGCCGTCCCGCATGTGAATAGTACGGTCGGTAATGGAGGCGAGGCCCTCGTCGTGGGTCACGATGACGAAGGTCTGGCCGAACTGGTCGCGCAGGTCAAAGAAGAGCTGGTGCAACTCCTGCTTGTTCTTCGAGTCGAGCGACCCTGAGGGCTCGTCGGCCAGGATGACGGCAGGGTTGTTGACCAAGGCACGCGCTACGGCAATGCGCTGCTTCTCGCCACCAGAGAGCTCGTTGGGCTTGTGGCTGGCGCGGTCGGAGAGTCCCATGAAACTGAGCAACTCCTGGGCGCGCTGCTTGGCGGCCTTCTGCGAGGTGCCCGCAATGTAGGCAGGTATCATGATGTTCTCCAAAGCGGTGAACTCAGGCAGCAGCTGGTGGAACTGGAACACGAAGCCGATGTGGCGATTGCGGAAGTCGGCCAGCTTCTTCTGAGAGAGGGCGGTCACGTCGACGGATTGCAACGCCACACTTTGACCAGAGGTCAAAGAATTGAAGCGCACCGTTCCGCTGTCTGGGCGGTCTAGTGTGCCCATGATTTGCAGCAGGGTGGTCTTGCCGGCTCCACTGGGGCCGACGATGCTGACTACCTCGCCACGATCTATGTGGAGGTCGATGCCTTTCAGTACTTGTAGTGAGCCGAAGCTCTTGGTGATATTTTCTATTGTAATCATTTGCGGTGATTGTTAATCCAGCGGGCGATGATGTCATAGTAGCTGCTCTCCTCCTGGTGCTGAGCGGCAGTGAACGTCATCGACTCCTCCTTCTGCGTACCATACTGGTCTGGGAAGAGAATCATGAGGTTCTTGCCAGAGAAGTGCTGCATGAGCTCCTTGGGCAGGCGCTCCAAGGCCGTCTTGTACGAGATGGTACCCTTACGGGCTGTGATGACGACGAACATGTGGTCGTTGCTGATGTTCTCAGCCAGACGGGGCAGCTCGTTCCAATGAGCCATGAAGGTGTATTCAGCGCGCACGCTGGGGTGGCGGTTGTTGATGTATTCGCGAATCAGCTCGAGCGACTCGTTGCGCCCATGGAACTGGATGCGGCAGTCCAGATTGCCTGCCATGCGTGCCAAGCGCTCCAGCCAGCGGTGGAAGCCAGGCTCGAACTCAGCGCGCGAGGGTACGGCCACCTGTATGCGTCGCAGCGTGTTCAGGGGTTGCACAAAGCGCGTCAGCACAATCTGGCGGTTCAGACCATTATACAAGCTCTGCAGGAATTCGCCCCAGAACTTGGGGTTGACATCCGTGTGCACGTGCATACCCATGATAATCTCTGAGCAGCCGAATTCGCGGAAGGCGTGCTTGATGCCGTTGGCGATGTTCGACGACAGGCGCACCTGCGTCTGCATCTGCAGGTCGGCAGCCGAGGCACGTTGTTGCAGGCGCTCCAGCAGTTGCAGTCCCGCCTCGCGGTGGTTGCTGGCATTGACGTCGTCGTACACCACGTTCAAGGCCACGAGGTCGTTCTTGCGCTTGGGGTTGCGCATCATGAGTGCCAGTTCCAGCAGTTGGGGTGCAATGTCAGGGTACTTCACGCACAGCAGCACCTTCTCGTTCTTCGAAGAGTGGGAGGAGTCAGTGGGGAGCCCACTGCCCGCACGACTGCCCATCAGCGTGATCTCCTGCGATGCCTTTTCCGTCATGAGTGTCGAGATGATGCAGGTAATGAGAATCATGATAACCACACCGTTCAGCATCTCGTTGTTGACCAGATAGTGGCCAGGCGATACCTCCAGTCGCATGCCGACCATCACCATGGCGATGGCACCGGCAGCGTGAGCACAGGTCAGGCCGAACATCATGTGGCCCTCGGCCTTCGTCAGTCGGAACAAGAGGCTGGAGATGTAGGCTGCCAGCGCCTTGCCGAAGGTGCCGAAGAAGACGATGAGCGCCACCACACCCAGCATGCGCCAGCCCTCGAACAAGGAGCCGACATTGATGAGCATGCCCACACCAATCAGGAAGTAGGGGATGAAGATGGCATTGCCAATGAACTCGATGCGGTTCATCAGTGGCGACACATGGGGTATATACCTATTTAATATAAGGCCTGCGATGAAGGCTCCCACGATGCCCTCGACACCAATGGCCTCGGACAGTGCTGCCGAGAGGAACATGACGGCCAGCACATAGATGAACTGCATGATGGCATCCGAGTAGCGACGCAGAAAGTAGCGCGTCACCTTGGGGATGCCCCAGATGCTGAGCGCCAGGAAGGCTACAAACTTAATGATGAACAGCAGCCAGAAGCCGATGCCCACGTCCTTGCTATACGATGCCGACAGCGCTGCCAGCATCATCAGAGCCATGAAGAGTGACAGCATCGAGGCGCCCACGCTGAGCATCACGCTGGGGTGACGCCCCATGCCGTAGCGCGAGATGATGGGGTAGGCGATGAGCGTGTTCGACGCCATGATGCAACCCAAGAGGAACGAGGCCGTCGACGAGTAGTCCAGCAGCCACGTGGCCATCACGTAGGTCAGCACCAACGGTACCAGGCATGTCAAGAGTCCAAACCACAGGATGCGCTTGGAGTTCTTCTTGACACTCTCCATTTCCATCTCCAGGCCTGCCAGGAACATGATGTACAGCAGTCCCACCTTGCCGAAGAGCTCGAACGAGTGGTCGCGCTCCAGAATGTTCAGTCCGTGCTCGCCAATCAGCACGCCCGCCAGCACCATACCGATGATGTGGGGAATGCGCAGCTTACCCATGATGATGGGCGCCGACAGGATGATGAGCAGCACGACAAAGAAAATCAGTGTCGGACTGGTTATGGGGAAATATGACATCATATATCAATTAATTTGTGCAAAATTACAACTTTTTCGGCAAATATGGAACAAAATGAAAGTTTTTTTGTACTTTTGCAGGCGGAAATTCAATCAATGTAGTATAAGACTTATGAAAGTAGCAATTGTGGGTGCCTCAGGCGCCGTAGGCCAGGAATTCCTGCGCCTCCTTGACGAGAGAAATTTCCCAATGGATGAATTGGTGTTGTTTGGTTCTGAGCGTTCTGCTGGAACTAAATATACTTTCCGTGGTAAGGAACTGACCGTTAAACTGCTTCAGCATAACGACGACTTCAAGGATGTTGATATCGCCTTTACCTCTGCTGGTGCAGGCACGTCAAAGGAGTTTGCAGAGACCATCACCAAGTATGGTGCTGTGATGATTGACAATTCCAGCGCCTTCCGCATGGACGACGACGTACCCTTGGTAGTGCCTGAGTGCAATGCTGCCGATGCGCTGAACCGTCCTCGTGGCATCATCGCCAACCCCAACTGCACCACCATCATGATGGTCGTTGTACTGCAGCCACTGGAGAACATCTCGCACATCAAGCGCATCCACGTCAGCTCTTATCAGAGCGCCTCGGGTGCTGGTGCCGCTGCTATGGCCGAGCTGCAGCAGCAGTACAAGGAGATGGTAGAAGAAGGCGAGGTGAAGACCATCAAGAAGTTCCCTCACCAGCTGGCCTACAACGTGATTCCCCAGATTGACGTCTTCCAGCCCAACGGCTATACCAAGGAGGAGATGAAGATGTACAACGAGACGCAGAAGATTATGCATACCGATGCCAAGTGCTCAGCTATGTGCGTGCGTGTCAGCTCGTTACGCTCACACTCTGAGAGCGTGTGGATTGAGACCGAGAAGCCCATCAGCGTCGAGGAGGCACAGAAGGCTATCGCTGCAGCTCCTGGCTGTACGCTGGTCGACGACCCTGCCAACCTCGTGTACCCCATGCCACTGGAGACTGCTGGCAAGGACGACGTCTTCGTTGGTCGCGTGCGCAAAGACCTCTCTGACGAGAACGGTCTGACCTTCTGGCTCTCTGGCGACCAGATTCGCAAGGGTGCTGCCCTCAATGCCGTACAGATTGGTGAGTACCTGATTAAGGTCGGCAATGTGAAGTAAACTTAGGGCTATAGTGCCCCTCTTAAATACCTACTTTTAGCGATTGTAGGGTATTGAAATAATGTGTACTTTTGCAGCGCGTTAGTCACTATCCGCTAATGAAGTACACATTATTAATATATAAGACAAGCTTATGAAGAAATTATTTACGCTACTATTTGTGTTTTTGGCAGCACTGAGTGCCAGTGCGCAGGACTTGCAAGGCAAACTGGTTATCGGCAAGGTGTTCTATGCAGGCAGCACGCGTCTGAATGGCGCTACCCCCAAGAACTATCTGTGTCATCTGTACATCGAACTCTACAACAACTCTGCAGAGACTATTGATGTGGCAGGAACCTATGTCGCTATGGCCAATACAGATGCAGCAGCCAACGCATGGGCTGCTACCGACATGGTGGACGACAAGGAGGGTATGGCCGTCTTCAAGCAGGTGTTCCAGATTCCTGCAGGCAGTCCCGTCTTGATGGAGCCTGGCAAGAGCCTTGTTATCACCAATTGTGCCATCGACCACAGCGAGATAGCTGAAGGGCAGGTAGACCTGAGCACGGCCGACTTTGAACTGAAGAGTGCCAACAATGCCTTCAACTTCCACTCAGAGGCTGTGCCTGCCATGACGATTGCTTACTCTGCCAATGCTTCGCAGGACTACATCAACTTCGTGAATCCTGGCCCTGACGGTATTGCACTGTTCAAGGCTGATACGGACATTGCTAACTGTGCCAAAACCTATCCCAAGGGTAAGGAAACGGGCAATGAGTATCTCATCATCCCCATGGCTAACAGCATCGATGCTGTAGACATCGTCAAGCAGAAGACTCCATCAGCTGACGACAAGCGCTTTACTGACGCCTACGATGCTGGCTTCACCTGCACTGCAGACCCCAATGCCTTTAACTGCCAGGCTGTTGCACGTAAAGTAGTGAGCAACGATGGCAGTCGCAAGGTACTGCAGGACACCAACAACTCTTCAGAAGACTTTGAGTCGCTGTGGAATGTACAGCCTCGCGTATATGACGTGAAAGAGGCTGCCACCATCGCAGAGTTCAATGCCATAGAGAATGGTAAGGTCGTGAAACTGGCGCTGACCGATGCACGTGTCAATGCCTTCAACGACCTCGATAGAGCGTACTATGTGGAGGATGCCTCTGGTGCTACAGTCATCAAGGGTGTCAACCTCGTTAAGTCGACAGTGCTGAACGGCTATGTTATTGGAACAAAGGAAATTACAGATGTGGACTATGTGAACGTCCCCTCTCAAGCTTACGAGCATTCGCTGACTGTTGATGCTTCATGGTCTGCCTACGAGGCTGCAGAAACGGAACTGATGGGTACGCCAATGACCATCGCCGAGGCTGCCGTACAGGCTAACTACGGTCGTCTGGTAACGCTGAGCGACGTAGAGATTACGCAGATTGGTAATGGTCTGAACAAACAGCTGAAAGATGCTGCTGGCAACACAATAAAGGCACGTGACCTGTTTGGCATACTGCCCGATGGCTATGAGTGGCCCGCAAAAGCAACCTCGATAACGGGTGTCGTACTTTACTACATGACAGGCTGGTTCCTGATGCCTATCTCTGTTGAGGCTATCATCGCTGACGCTACAGGCATCGAGACCATTCACAATTCACAATTCACAGTTAAGAATTCTATCTATAACCTGCAGGGCATTCGTCTGAACAGTCTGCAGAAGGGACTGAATATCGTAAACGGTAAGAAGATTGTGATTAAGTAAGCGATAATAGATAAAAGGAAGTACCTGAGGCTTAATGTTTCAGGTACTTTTTTTATGTCTTAGAAGGTGTGACCAGCAGCGATGAGGAAGGTGGTGCGGCTAGGATTATGCAGATTCGATGGAGATCCATCGGGAGAGGTAGCCTTGCGATAGTCGAAGGCTGTGCGCACAAAAGTGTTCAGACGAGTGCCTGGGAAGAGGAAGCAGTACTTCAGCTGCAGGCCGAGGTGGTACTGCTTGGCTGTCAGGTACTCATAGTTGCGATAGAGGAAGGTCTCCATCGTAGCAGGCTGAGGCTGTTTGGCGCTGGGTGTCACAAAGGAGCCATCATGGTAGGGGTCGCCAGAGCCTGTCTGATAACCACCCTTCAGCGTTACGCCAAGGATGCCACCCTTGATGTCCAGATTGCGCGTCATACTGGCTGCTATCTCGCTGGTGCTCAACTGCTGCTGACGATAGTAGGGATAGAGGTAGGCCGTGATGTCGCGCTGTTGCCAGTGGTAGCCAGCGGTAATAGTCCATGTGGGCAGTTTGTGGCGAATGCCCAGGTGCAAGGTATAGTCGATATCGAAGTTGCGCCAGCCTTTCTCGCCACTTTTCGTGGCGTCGTAGTATTCGTAGTGGGTGGCACCATAGTTGTTGATCAGTCCGCGATAGGTGTTGATGCGGTTCTCCAGCGTCTCGCTCTGGTAACGGACATCGAGAGCGAACCTTGATGCACTGAAGGCGTAGGAGACACGCCCCTGCAGGGTGAAGATGTCGCGATCGTGGTCAGTATAGGTGATGGTGTACTGCGACGGACGACCATAGTAGCCCGTTGCGTGACTGTAGGAAGCGGTAAGAAAGAGGGGCATGAACTCCAGTTGCAGTCCCACACCATGAGCGTCTTCGAAGAGGGGCATCTCGTTGGTCTTGTCCGTATAGCCGTCGTTGCCAAACTGCTCGACGATACCCATCAGCGCTCCATAGTCGATGAGCGACTTATACACCTTGTCAGCCTTGCCGTAGGTGCCAAACTCCACACTCTCCGTACGACGATGGTAGGTGTAGTCGGCGCCAATATGGAGGTTTGAACCATGAATCTTGAAACTGCCCAGCACACCGGCTGTGAAGTCGAGGTTCATCAACTTGTTCTTATGGCGCAGGTCTTTGTATTTGGCGTAGTTAGCAGCAGTGTAGTCGGCCTTCATGCCAACGGAAAAGCCGTTGACCACCTGATAGCCGAAGCCACCCACGAGGTGATAGGTGTCGCGATGCTTGCGCCCCAGATTGGTCAGCGAGTCCTCCACAATGTCAAAGGGTAGGCGGTCTTGCATGAACACAGACCCCGTCATATCCTTGCCAGACAGGTTGTCGTAGCTGATGGCACCATAGACGACAGCACGCGGACTGAGACGGTAGTACGACTCGATGGCACCCTGGAAATTGTTCAGCGAGGGCGAACCACTGAAGTTTGTCAGCTCTCCATTGGCATGAGCGAACGACACCTCTGCCTCCGCAATATTCTCGCTGTTAAACAGCGTCAGGGCAGCAGCATTGCGCTGGGTGAGCCAGGGCGACGACTGCTGCACGAAGCGGTAGTCGCGCAAGAGCAGGGAGTCTTGAGCGAAGAGTGTGCTGGCATTCAATGCCAGCATACCAAACAGGAGGGCGGTTATTTTCTTAGTGAGCATAGCTGGCGTTCGTGGAAATCGTTGGTGGCATTGTTGCTGTTCTGGTATATGATGTGTGCACCCTGCTGGATGCTGGCCTCTGCATCGATGCCGCTGGGGTCGGTGCTGTCGTCAACGCCCAAGGTGTAGCCATAGACGAGCTTACCCTCGTTCTCTGACAACTGTTCTGTGGCTTGTTGGTCAACATTGCGATAGATGGAGTGGCCTTTCTTGTTGGTCATCCAGACATATCCTGCATCGATGTCAGCCGTGAGGCGCTTCATGCATTGTGTGGCATAGTCGCTGGAGAAGACCTCGATGGCGTCGATAATCCAGTTGTTGGGAACCTTCACGCAACGTTTGGC
>CADCAG010000037.1:31343-32100 GCA_902799355.1 uncultured Bacteroidales bacterium | reverse complement strand
GTTAATTGGTCTAAAAAATCAGGAAAATGCATAATTTCGGAGATTCCCCACAAATCTCTCGGAATGCCGATGTACAAAGGGATTGAGAGGTGGGGAACCTATCCTGAGATTCCCCATACATTCCCCACAGGTTCCCCACTTTGGCTAAGGGAACGTCAAATTTACAAATATTAACATGACACCGTGGGGGAAAACCTTGGAAACCGCAATTATTTTTAGTACCTTTGCACTAGGATAACAGAGATCCTTAACTTTCATATTAACCAATTAAAAATCTAAATTTTAAAGCCAATGGAAGAAATTATTAACAACAGTAACAGTACCATGAACGAACACGAGACAAGTACAAATGTTTTGAGTATCGAAGTGTTTCTGAACGAGCGTTACCTAATGTTTTGAGTATCGAAGTGTTTCTGAACGAGCGTTACCTCTTCAGACACAACGTGCTGAACGGAAAGACGGAGTTCGCCAAGAAGCTGGAGGACGGAACCGTGACGGAGTATCGAGTGCTGACGCAGAAGGCACTGAATAGCATCCTGATTCAGGCCAAGCGCGAGGACGTATTCGAAGAGGGCGGCTCGAAGAGCGACATCCAGGAGTACATCAACTCTGAAGAGGTGGAGGACTACGACCCCATCCAGCACTATCTGAACAACCTGCCTGCGTGGGATGGTAAGAACCATGTGGCCAGGCTCTTCTCACGACTGCCAGGAATCAGCTCTGAACAGCTGAACTTCCTGACCATCTGGATGCGCTC
>CADCAG010000037.1:0-31273 GCA_902799355.1 uncultured Bacteroidales bacterium | reverse complement strand
CGAGTACTATCTGGACCACTTGAACCTCTCGAACAAGTTCGACAAGGAGATGGCGCTGAGCAACAACCTGCTGGTGAACCTGGACGAGCTGGAAGCCATCCGCCCCAGCCAGCAAGCGCAGCTGAAGCAGACACTGTCGAAGTCGAAAGTGAACGGACGCCCCATCTATGGCGCCTCGCAGGAAGATCGCCCTCGCTACGCGTCGTTCGTAGCCACTACAAACAATCCGCATCCGCTGACAGACCCCACGGGCTCGCGTCGCTACATCTGCATGACGATTCCTGAGGGTCAGTACATCGACAACACGGGCGACATCGACTACGAGCAGGTCTACGCCCAGGTGCTCCACGAGCTGCGTGAGGACAAAGCGCCCTACTGGTTCAACAACGACGAGGTGGCTCGCATCCAGCAGCTCAACCAGGAGTACATGGAAGTGAAGGACATCGCGGAACTTGTAGAGATCTGCTTCCGCAAGCCCAACGAGGGCGAGAGGGTGAAGGCGCTGAGCTGCAAGGAGATGCTAAAGGTCATCCAGAGCAAGTACACCTCGCTGGAAATCAACCACAAAACCAAGGTGCATCTGGCCAATGCCATGAAGGAGCTGGGCTACGAAAGCAAAGAGTATCATCACTCCGCCCAGTACTTTGCCATCCCTCTGGCAGCCTGAAGTGGGGAACCTGTGGGGAATGTGTGGGGAACCTCGGAACAGGTTCCCCACCTTTCAATCCCTTTATACATCGGCATTCCGAGCGATTTGTGGGGAATGGGGGAATCCAATGATGTTTGTAGCTTTCGGAATAATCAAACTGTTAAACTTTCATAAATCTTACGCTTGACAACTGTAAGAGTGCTCATATTTTAATGAAAAGCAGTACCTTTGCAGTCCGATTATGGGGGAGAGACTTAGAATCCCCGTGGATTAGTACGGAATAGCGGTGTCTTTGGCCGGGCATGGCGGTTCGTGAGAGTACTGATTCAGAGTACGTTAGACTGCTTGCAGGGAGTTAGACCTCTGCTAGTAGTTATATGTGCGCATAAGAGAGTAAGAAAAAAAATGTTTTTTAGTAGTAAAATTTAATTTAGAAATGAACACTTTAAGTTACAAGACCGTTTCCGTATCTAAGGAAGCTGCTCGCGAACAGAAGGAATGGGTGGTTATCGACGCTACCGACCAGGTAGTAGGCCGCCTCGCTTCAAAAGTAGCTAAGATTATTCGCGGTAAGTACAAGCCAACCTTCACTCCTAATCAGGACTGTGGAGACAACGTCATCATCATCAACGCCCAGAAGGTGATCTTCACCGGCAAGAAAGAGACTGACAAGGTTTACACCCGCTACACTGGTTATCCTGGTGGTCAGCGTTTCAACACACCCGCTGAGCTTCGCAAGAAGCCTTTCGGCGTAGAGCGCATCATCAAGCACGCCGTAAAGGGTATGCTGCCCAAGGGTCCTCTTGGCCGCGCCCTGCTGAACAACCTCTATATCTATGAGGGCACAGAACACAAGCACGAGGCTCAGAAGCCAAAGGCTATTGATATTAACCAGTATAAATAAATAAGGAACGATGGAAGTAATAAATGCAATAGGTCGTCGTAAGAGCTCTGTAGCTCGCGTTTATCTGTCAGAAGGTACTGGCAAGATCACGATCAACAAGAAAGACTTGGAAGTATATTTCCCCTCTGCTATTCTGCAGTATGTGGTTAAGCAGCCGCTGAACCTGCTGGAGGTAGCTGAGAAATATGACATCAAGGCCAACCTCGACGGTGGTGGTTTCACTGGCCAGAGCCAGGCTCTGCGCATGGCTATCGCCCGTGCACTCGTAAAGATTAACGAAGAGGATAAGAAGGCTCTGAAGGACCACGGTTTCCTGACCCGCGATGCTCGTGAGGTTGAGCGTAAGAAGCCAGGTCAGCCCAAGGCTCGTCGTCGCTTCCAGTTCAGTAAGCGTTAATATACTGAACAGTTTAGTATCTAAACTCGTTGGATTCCTTTGGACTACCAGCGGGCTGATTCTGGACAAAAGAATTAAAAAGAAAGTAAACAACAAGTAAAAAGAAAAGCAAAATGGCAAGAACAAATTTTGACCAACTGCTGCAGGCTGGCTGCCACTTCGGCCACCTGAAGCGTAAGTGGAACCCTGCAATGGCTCCCTACATCTATACCGAGCGTAACGGTATTCATATTATCGACCTGCACAAGACAGTAGCTAAGATCGACGAGGCTGCTGATGCACTGAAGCAGATTGCCAAGAGTGGCAAGAAGATCCTGTTCGTCGCTACTAAAAAACAGACCAAGGAAATCATCGCCGAGAAGGCTCAGAGCGTTGGTATGCCTTACGTGATTGAGCGCTGGCCGGGTGGTATGTTGACCAACTTCCCGACTATCCGCAAGGCCGTAAAGAAAATGGCGAACATCGATAAGCTGATGCAGGACGGTACTTACAGCAACCTGTCAAAGCGCGAGCTGCTGCAGATTACCCGTCAGCGTGCTAAGCTGGAGAAGAACCTCGGTTCTATCGCTGACCTGACCCGTCTGCCCAGCGCCCTGTTCGTTATCGACGTGATGAAGGAGAACATTGCCGTTCGCGAGGCTAACCGTCTGGGTATCCCCGTATTCGGTATCGTTGACACCAACAGCGATCCTAAGAACATCGACTTCGTCATCCCTGCTAACGACGACGCTAAGGATTCAGTAGAGGCTATCCTCACTGCTTGCTGCAACGCCATCAACGAGGGTATCGAGGAGCGCAAGGTTGAGAAGGCTGACGAGAAGGCTGCTGACGCTCAGGCAGAGGCAGACGCTGAAGAGGTAAAGCCCAAGCGCCAGGCTCGCAAGCCCCGCAAGGCTGCTGAGGAGACCGCTGAGGTAGAGGCTCCCGCTGCTGAAGAGGCTGCTGAGTAATCACAAAGTGACGATATCAAGAAGCTTCGCGCAATGACCGGCGCTGGTCTGGCTGACGTAAAGAAGGCTCTGACCGAGGCTGAGGGCGACTTCGACAAGGCTAAGGAGCTGCTCCGTGAGCGTGGCCTGGCTATCGCTGCTAAGCGTAGCGACCGTGAGACATCAAATGGTTGTGTACTTGTAAAGAGCGTTGACGGCTTTGCTGCTATGCTCGCTCTGAAGTGTGAGACCGACTTCGTGGCTAACGGTGCCGACTTCATCGCTCTGACTCAGAGCATCCTCGACGCTGCTATCGCTGCTAAGGCTACCGACCTGGAGGCTGTAAAGAACCTGACTGTTAACGGTCAGACCGCTCAGGAGGCTGTTACTCAGCGTTCTGGTATCACCGGTGAGAAGATGGAGCTGGACGGCTACCTGACTCTTGAGGGTGAGAACATCGAGGTTTACAACCACATGGGCAAGAACACCCTGTGCACCATGGTACAGACCAACAAGCCCGCTGCTGAGCAGGGTCACCTCGTAGCTATGCAGGTCGCTGCTATGAAGCCCGTTGCTCTTGACGCTGCTAGCGTTGACCAGAAGATTCTCGACGAGGAGTACAAGACCGCTGTTGAGAAGACCAAGCTGGAGCAGGTAGAGAAGTTCGTTGAGATGAAGCTTAAGAAGGCTGGCCTGAACCCCAACCTCGTTGACTCTGAGGATCACATCGAGAGCAACATGGCTAAGGGTTGGCTGACTCAGGAGCAGGCTGACGAGGCTCGCAAGATCATTGCTGATGCAAAGGTTGAGGGCGAGGCTAACCTCAAGCTGCCTATGATTGAGAACATCGCCAAGGGTCGTGTTCAGAAGTTCCTGAAGGAGAGCTGTCTGGTTGACCAGGAGTTCCAGTTCGGTGACGGCGACAAGGCTACTGTTGCTCAGTGGCTCGCTAAGCAGGACAAGGATCTGAAGATCACCGCTTTCAAGCGCTTCACACTCGTTGCTGACTAATCACTTAGTTGACAATAAAATAAAACGGCATTGCTCAATGAGCAGTGCCGTTTTTTCTATATTGCCACAACTCTAACGAGTTGATGATATTCTGCCAAAGCACATAGCAGCCGGCACCGACGGACGCCATTGGATTCAGATAGGTATAAGCTACCCATATGCTGAGAGCGGTATTCTTCTGGAACGAGGCCTGTCCGCTGCATATTTCCTCACCGAGGTGATTTCCCACGAATCGACCTATCAAGAATAAGACGAAGCAAAGCATCAGACTGAGCACTGCTATCGACACCAGCAGCGAGAGTCCAGCCTCGCTATGTACGATATTTCGTACTGTGACGCCTGACGTCACGCTGAGTTGGGCAGCCCACAGGTAGAAAGAAAGGTCAGGGATTGAGACTATCCACGCACATATCTTCTTGGCAAAATGCTGCATATACCAACCTAATGCCAACGGCAGAATAAGTACGATAGCCAACTTCTGCAGGATGATGAGGAACGCACTCCAGAAGTCTAGGCCGGCACCACGTTCCAACAAGGGGAACACAGCAGGAATGGTCAGTGACGAGACAAACGACGAGAGCACGACAAAAGCCGTCATCGTATTGATGTTGCCACCGATCTTGGCAGTAACCACTGGAGCTGCTGTTGCCGCAGGACCAATGATACAGGTCAGCAAGCTCTCCCAAAGGATTTTCTGCCAAAGGTCACCCTCTACGCAGAATATCACCCATACATTCAACGCTATTAGTAACAGCTGTGTCACAATAATGCCAACGTGCCAGCGGTGTGGGCGCATCTGATGGAAGTCGATACGGCAGAACGTAGAAAATAGCGTTGAGAATACCATCATTGGGAAGATAGTATCAACGACCTCCCCCAATGTATCTCCCGCAGCATCGAGTTGTGGCACCCAATAGAACACGAGATAGACCACTGCGCCCACAGCAATAGCCACGGGCAGCGTCCAATCTTTAATAAACTTAATGATGTTCATAATTTTGCTGCAAAGTTACAAATAAAATAAGAATTATAAGAGAAAAACACCTGTTTTGCATTTTAAAAACAAAGTTTTGCAATTTTGAGACACCGAATTCATCAGGAAAAACTATATTTGCATGTTGAATTAATTTTATCGCGTTAATTAATCTAAATTTAATCAAAATGAAAAAGTATCTTTCTATGATGACAATGCTCATGCTTGGCATGCTGGCATTCACTGCGTGTGGTGACGATGGCGATGACACTCCACCTCCTACCAACCTAAAAACCAATGTTCTCTATGTAACATTTAACGATGGCAAAACGGCAGAAATAGATATTGTCGGCATTGGCGGTAACGCCAACAATCTTCAGTCTGCAGACGAGAATCAGTTCACCTTCTACGATGGTCCGTGTGATGTCCATCTAGACTGTAATTTCAAAACTGGCAAGGGTACTGGCGACATTGAATTAATGGACAGAGAATCTGCAAAAGAGATTGCTTTAGACTACACCCGTGTAGGTGGTGAGTTTAAGGCAACCAAGTGCCGCTATGACAATAAAGGCATTCTTTACTTCCATATTGAGGGCTCAGGTTACGGCTACAAGAAAAATGAAGGAAAAGTCGCATGCACCTTCAGGGCTGATGTAAAGCAGACTGGTACAATATATTATCCACAGGAATAAACTGTAGTTAATCCGTACATCTACGGATTTCACAAATGGAATGACATACGGTGAACAGGGTTTCGTACCCTGTTCACTTTTTTGAATGAAGAGGCGATAGATTAAAAATTATTTCGTATCTTTGCAAGCAAATCGTTAAATCGCCAATTGTCAAATAACAAGATGCTTGTAAAAACCTATTGTGCTGCCGTTAACGGCTTGGATGTCAACACCGTGACCTGTGAGGTCAGTATGTCGCGTGGCGTGCAGTTTCACCTGACAGGACTAGCTGACACTGCCGTCAAGGAGAGCTATGACCGCATCAAGGCTGCTCTCATCAACAACGGCTTCAAGATGCCCACCATGGACATCACCATCAACCTTTCACCTGCCGACATCAAGAAAGAAGGGTCTGGCTACGACCTACCCTTAGCCATCGGAATCCTTGCAGCTAATGGCAAGGTAGAAGACGCCAATCTCGACAAATATATGCTGGTGGGCGAGTTAGGACTCGACGGCCATCTGCAACCTATCCGTGGTGCCCTGCCCATTGCCATCCGTGCCCGTAAGGAGAAGTTCAAAGGACTTATCGTTCCCCAGCAGAACATCCGCGAGGCCGCTGTCGTCAACCAGCTAGAAGTCTATGGCATGGAGACGCTGATGGATGTCATCCACTTCCTCAACGGCACCACGACCTACCAACCTACCATCATCGATACGCGCAAGGAGTTCTACGAACAACAGTTGCAGTTCGACCTCGACTTCTCCGATGTCAAAGGTCAGGAGAGTGTCAAGCGTGCCTTGGAGGTCGCAGCAGCCGGTGGTCATAACCTGATTATGATTGGCCCGCCAGGAAGCGGTAAGTCGATGTTGGCCAAACGTCTACCCAGCATTTTGCCTCCATTGTCACTGGCAGAGAGTTTAGAGACCACCCAGATACATAGTGTTGCCGGCAAGATCAGTCGTGACACCAGTCTCATCAGTCAGCGTCCCTTCCGTGCGCCCCACCACACCATCTCGCAGGTGGCACTGGTAGGTGGTGGCAACAATCCACAGCCTGGCGAGATATCGTTAGCACATAACGGCGTTCTCTTCCTCGACGAAATGCCCGAGCTGTCACGCAGCGTTCTCGAAGTACTCCGCCAGCCGTTGGAAGACCGCAAGATTAGCATTGCCCGAGCCAAATATAGTGTGGAATACCCCTGCTCTTTCATGTTGGTGGCAAGCATGAACCCGTGTCCATGCGGCTATTATGGTGACCCGACGCACAACTGTGCCTGTACGCCAGGACAGATACAACGCTATATGAACAAAATCAGCGGTCCCCTACTCGACCGCATAGACATCCATTGTGAGATACAAGCCGTGCCGTTCTCTGAACTCAGCCAGATGCAGCCAGGAGAACCCAGCGAGAAGATACGTGAAAGGGTTATTGCAGCCCGTAAGATACAAGAAGAACGCTTCAAGCCCTACAAGGGCGTCCATTGCAATGCACAGATGACCGAGAAGATGCTCCATGAGTTTGCTGAGCCCGATGCCGCATCCATGGAGATGCTTCGTATGGCTATGGAGCGACTGAAACTCTCCGCCCGTGCTTACAGCCGCATCCTCAAGGTGGCCCGCACCATCGCCGACCTTGCAGGCAGCGAGCAGGTACAGTCCATGCACATCGCCGAAGCCATCGGTTATCGCAACCTAGACCGTGGCGACTGGGCAGAACGAGGAATATAGCATCATCAAAAAACGATAGTATGACAAACAACAGTACATGGGTGGCCTGCTGGGGCAATGCCACCTCCATCACCAACCGTCGCGAGGCCATCTACGCCAAAGACCTTACATTACGCTATCCCATCAGGATGTGTTTCAGCGGCACCATGCTGCGTTTCCGCTTTTCTAACCTCACAGGTACTGAACCCGTCACACTTGACAAGGTCTTGGTGGGACACACACCCATCACCTTCGATGGTGAGGGTAGCGTCACCCTCATGCCGGGCACAGAGACGGAGAGCGATGCCATCAGCTATGCGGTGAGTCGTGGCGATACGATTGAGGTGAGCATGTATCTGGCTAGTTATACACAGATGAATAGTGGCACACTCATCACGGGACCACTCTCCAAAGGATTCTATGCCTATGGTGACTATGCCGAGGCTGACGAGTTACCCATCAATCTGTCGCGCCACACCAATTGGTTTTATTTCCTAAACACCATCGACGTGCTGACATCAGCAGATAATCACGCTATCGTCTGCTATGGCGACTCCATCACAGCACAGTCGTGGCCCGACTATATGGCACAGCAGGCCTTCGGTTCCAATGCCTCCATCATCCGTCGTGCTGTCAGTGGCACGCGCATCCTGCGTCAATACGACTGCATCACCTATCAGGCCTATGGACTGAAGGGAGCTACGCGTTTCCCTATCGAGATGAATGTAGCAGGTGCGACGGATGTCATTATCCAACACGGCATTAACGACATCATCCATCCTGTGGGTACTGATGTCAACCCATTCCGTCCGTGGAGCGATCTGCCCACAGTGGAGGAAATGGAGCGTGGTGTAGAAGAAATCTACGTGAAGCCCGCCAAAGCTATGGGACTAAAGGTGTGGAGTGGTACTTTGCTGCCCATCTATGGCTGGCGTACCTACAATGAAGACCGCGAGACGATGCGCCAACAGTTCAACGAGTGGCTACGCACATCGCCCCTCTTCGACGGATGCATTGACTTTGATGCTGCCGTGCGTAGCGTCACCAACCCCAAAGCCTTTGCTGATGGTTTCGACAGTGGCGACCACCTACATCCTAGCGAGCGTGCTTACGAGGCTATGGCACAAGCAGCCACACACAAGTTGATACGCTTCATGCCTCAGTACGACCACGAAGAATTGTATTAATCAGCTCCAGACTCCGCAGCAGCAGCCTTTGCTGCTGCTTTAGCAGCTTTACGAGCCGCCTTGGCCTCAGCCTTGGCGGCTTTGCGGGCAGCTTTCTCTTCAGCTTTTTGTGCTTTGCGCTCTGCCTTTTCCTCGGCTTTGACGGCACGGGCCTCAGCACGGGCAGCACGACGTTCCTCCTTGGCAGCCTGCTTAGCCTCCTTCTTGGCAGCACGTTCCTCGTCACGCTTAGCCTTATCCTCGTCAGACATCTTATGGAAGCGGATGCCAGGCTTGATCTTGGTCTTCTTCATCTCGTTGGTATTGGTAAACGAGAAGCCACAAAGCACGTCGACGCGCTTGCCCTTGACAGTGATGTTACCTGTAGCCACAGCACCGTCACTCTCCAGTTCTGCTATGAGGTTGCGCACCTTAATCTTCTTGTACTTACCCTCAGCGACATCGGCCTGTACACTACCAATAGGCAGCTTACCACCCTTCACCTTACGCATCTGAGCAGTACGGGGCTTCGAGATGTCGAACTTGAAGTCAGCCTTACAGACAATCTTTCCCAAATCGGGCATATCCATTGCCTTGCCCAACTCGAAAGAGTCGGTACGCACGGTACCTAAGACGTATTTGCTTAGCTCGTCAAGCGTCAGCTGGACGTTCAGCTTGCCAGGCACCGTATTCAGCACTCCAGCAAACTGCTCCTTCTTCCACAATACATCAAAATGTCCCTGATAGGTGAAGCGCCCCAAGGCGTGCAGCTGCTTCATCATGAATTTCTTGACATCGAACTGGTTGATGACATGCTCGGCATATTGACCATCCGTCACCAATTTATGCACATCAAAATGGACGCGTAGGGCGTACTTGTCTTTCAGGTTGCTGATGCGTCCTGAGGCAGCGATGTTCAGCTTCTTGTCTGTAGTGCTGACCGACACGTTACGGAAACGCAGCTCGTTATCGTTACCACTCATCTGCGTCTGCAGGTTCAGGGGCAGCGAGAATTTCTTCAGCACGGGGGCAAAGGTCTGGGCTATATCCTTGAGCACCACCCTACCCTTAATCTGGGGTGCTGAGAAGGCCAGTGGCCGTTGTTCCTTCTTGCTAGGCAGTTGGATGTCGGCACTGGCAATGGCCAGCGACGTATTGCGCAGCTTGATGGAGACGTCACTCAGATGCGCCATACGCTTATTGGCATGTAGCTTCAGCAACAACTCTTTGATGAGGAGTCCTGAGCCACGGTCTTCAGCCACACCACTGGTAACCTGCGCCACCAGTGTATCCTTGCCGATGGAATCGACCTGGATGTCGAGCTTGGCAAGGACATCGAAGTGTCCTACGTCAAAGGCTCCACGCTTAGGTTTGTTGGTATTCTTACGCGGCTGGTGATTGTCTGTCTGATAGCAGAGGTTGTCGATAGTCAGCTGGTATTTTGTATCCTTTCCACTAGCATCCAGCATGCCTATCGTCACGCGTGTATCGACAGGACCCTTCTTTGTTTGCTTCACAAATGAGGCCATCAAATCACGCACCTCAGCATAATGTTGTTGCTTGCGGTTCTTCTTGTAGTGGAGTGAACCTAACTGGGCCTGCAAAGAATCGTTATAGCTTACTTTGATGTCTTCCAGCGAGAGCTTCTTGACATCGATAGTCATCGGCTTCTTCTTCGCCTGTGTGGTATCGACAGCCACAGAGTCTGTCTGCGGTTTCTTCTTGCTCTTGAAAGCATCGATGACAAATTGGTAGTTAGCCACAGAGTCACTGTCGCTGGCAGGCTTATACAGGCGAGCCTCCAAGCCACGGATCTTGGCTTTCGAGATGCTCACCTCATGATGTAACAAAGGGAGAATCTTCAGGTCGACGCCCAACTCACGCATCTGGAACATCTTACGTTGCTGCTGGTCGTCAATCTCCACACCGTAGAGGCGCACGCCCTGGTCGATGAAGCTGACATTGGCCTTTTCTATGCGCACGGTAGTGTGCAGATAGTCGCTCAGCATCTGTGTAGCATTCTCTACCAGACGTTTTTGTACGGCATCGGTATGGAATACGGCGAAGGCACCTACTATCAGGATTATCACAACAGCCAGTAGTCCGCCAAGAATTTTCAGTGTTAACAGTAGTGCTTTCTTCATCGTCGTAAGGATTGTTCAGTTAGGTTCTCGCTATCAATGCAGCATCTTATGGATGCGTTCTTCCAAGTGTTTGATGGTCATATTTCGTGCCACAACCTTTCCTTTGCTATCTATCAGCACGTTGGCAGGGACATCGGCAAGTCCGAACTTCTGCAGCAGGGGCGTCTCCCACATCCGGCCATCGCACACCGTCGACCACTTCAGCGAGTCGCGGGCTATCTGTCGTCGACAATCTGCTGGTTGGCCATCAAGGCAGATGCTTACCACACCCAACTTGTCACCATATTGCTCCTTCAACTGCTTGATGCACTGTTGTTGGTTGATGCTCAAATAGCTCCACGTAGCCCACGTAGTGACGACATTCACCTTGCCATTCAGTGCCTTCTCTGTGACCTTCTTTCCGTTAATATCGGTAGCCGAGAATTTGGGAATCAAGCTTTTAAGACCACTACTCTCCAGCTGTTTCAGTTTTTTCTTCAGGTTCAGCAGCTGTCCGTTTTCCGGATTCTCCTGTAATAGCATCTCCGTCAGCACACGAGCTTGTCGGTAGTCGGGCTCTGGCGACATGATGAAGTAACGCTGCAAGAGATAGATGCTGACGGGAGATTCGCGATTCTCTTTGATGAAATTGGCAACAGCACCAGGAATATCAGGCGGTGTAAGGTCGTTGAGTTCCATACGCAGCATCGTCATATCCTCGTTGTCTGACGTGCCCTCTATAATCATCTCCTTCATGTGCGTGGCATCGCCCTTGATACTCACTGTCGCTCCCGACTTGGCAAAGATGGGTTGCTCAGAATAGTTGGGGAATACCAGCATCAGGGTAGACTGATCATAAAGGTCCATCTCATACGAGAAACGACCATTACGGACAGGTATCGTATCGATACCTATCAAGCCACCGTCGAGGCTATACACCCAGAACTCGCCCTGATTGATGTTGCGCAGGCGGCCTTCGAGACGGAACCTTCCGCTCTCTGTGCCGCATGCCACCATCATCAGTGCAAGCAATATATAAGCAATGTGTTTCAATGCTTATCTCTTAAATTCAAGGTCATTGTCAGCGTAAGCCTTCAGTGAAGGATCCTTCTGAATGGCTGAACGCAGGAAAGACTGAGCAGCATCGGCATTACCCTGACGGGCATTGACGATAGCCTGCAGATAGTCAGTCATGCCGTCAGCGTTCTTGACATTCTTCAGGGTTTGAGTAGCCTTGGCATAGTTCTTGTTCAGGATCTGAGCCAGTGCTGCACTGTTAGAGTTTACACCGTTGAAGTCCTGCTCAGCCAGTGCATAGTTGCCCTGTGCCAGGTGCAAGTTGCCTAATGTCTCTGCCAGTCCGCTGGCATTACCAGCCTGACCAATATAGTTCTCGGCAGCCTTGATGTCACCACGCTGCAAAGCCAGCAGGCCCTGGTTGGCCTTGGTCTCTGCACAAGCAAGACCGGTGCCGGCAGCCTGTGTCAGATAGCGCTGAGCTTCGTCGTAGTTACCCTTGCTGTAAGCCAGTGCAGCCAGGTTATTATAAGCACGAGAGTCCTTTGGATAGATGCTTGTAGTAGTCTTCAGAATGCTCTCCTGCTCGGCAGGTGTCTCAGCGATAGAGGCTGCATAGATCAGCTCCTCGACACTCAGCTTCGAGGGGTCGCTCTTAATCTGGTTGAAGATAGTCTCATCGTCATTGCCAAGGGTCTCGTAGTTGATGGTCAGACGAGCACGGCGCAACTCAGGCAGGATGCCGTCAGCCAGCTCCTGGAAGCCATGACTCATATTCTTAATCTGCTGCTCACGCTCCTGAGGATCCTTGTACATAGAGAGCACTCGCAGGATAACATCCTTATCCTGGATGTCGCTAGCCTGTACCAACTGCTGGAAACCCTCCCAGTCCTGAGCGGTATAGTTAGCCTCAATGTCACCTTCCACTTTGGCCTGTTTCAGCTGCTGCTTGACAAAGCCCTCAGTATTCTCCTGACGCTTGTTGGCCAGTTTCTCGTTCAGGGCAAAGCCACCATCAGGAGATGCGTAGGCAGATACCTCAATATTGCCGAGCATCATGTTCTCGCGATCACCGCTAATGCGCTTCAACAGATTGACAAACTCCTGTACAGAATTGTTCTGCAACTCACTCTTACGGAGCTCTGCCTGCTGAATCAGGAACTTGATATTAGCCTCCTGCTTCTGTTCTACCACGCGCTGGAAAGCATCGGCAGCCACGCTGGGCTGAGCAGAGGTCAGCGTACGATGATACAGTTCGCTGGTAGCAATGACACCGTCAGCCACCTTGATGGCAGGAACATCGACCTGCTTCTTGCCCAACTTAGCATCAAAGGTCAGGTAGAGTTCACTCTTCTGCATAGCAGCCTCAAAAGGATAGCTGGTCTTCATCGTGTAGTGACCACCCAGCTGATAGCTGATGGTCTGGTCGTTACCCAGCACCTTCTCACCCTGGAAGGTAGCAGGACGGCCCTGTACTTTCTGCTCTACGCCATTCTTCATGAAGCGCAGCTCAGGAGTTACCGTAATCACGGCTTTCTTGTTCATGTATTTCTCTGGGAACACACCATTGATGGTAGCATCCACCTGACCACCATCAGCGACCAGTGGATCGGGATTTACCTTGAAGTAGTCACCAGAGAGTTGGCCCAGTTTTCCTGAGCACGATGTCAACATGGCTGCAGCCATCAGAGACATTAGCAGAATGTTCTTTGTTTTCATGTTCTTATCAATAGCTATTTATACTTTATTCTATTCTGCAAAGATAAATAATATATTCGGTATAACGGCGAAAAGCGTCTATTTTTTTATATTATTCGTTGTAATTTTTATTTTTTTATTCTTTTCTTCTTGTTTTTCGGATTTTATGCGTACCTTTGCACACGCTAAACAAAGGTCGGCATAGCTCAGCTGGTTAGAGTATCACCTTGACATGGTGGGGGTCCTTGGTTCGAGTCCAAGTGTCGACACAAAAGAAGAAGAGCGCTAACAACTGTCAGCGCTCTTCTTCTTATTTTCCTGTCTCCACCTTACATTTTCTTGATGACCAGTTCTTCACTAGTGTATTTCATGACGGCATCAAAGATGTCGTGCAGATCGGTATAGCTCTTATCCGAGTGGAGAACCTTGTTGATGCTGAACTGACAGCTCAGCTGTACCTTTCCGTCACCTGTTGTTGTCAGGATACGTCCCTCAAGTCCCTTATCCTGCGTAATAATGGTGGTATTGCGCTGTGTTCCGTCAAGCATATAGCCCTCTGGCAACGTGATATTGACAACGACACGATGTGTACCGGTACTTCTAAACTCTACAGGTACCTTACGACTCTCAGCACTGAAGGGATTCTCAGCAATAACAGTCGGGAAAGGACAAATCTTGATGGTATTGCCATCTACCTGACCCTTGCGAGTAAACGACGTCTCCTCAGTAGCATCTGGAGCAAAGGCCGTAATACCTTTCGCATTACGATAGTTCATGGCTGCCAGGCCCTCATAGCGTGTTGTCTGCGTACCTGTCAGCGTACCATCGACAGCGAGCTGGGCATTGATAATGGTATTCTTCTGCGACTTCGATACTTTCTGCAGATTTACCCATGCACTCTTTCCCTTCTTCTGTACCAGTCGGGCTCTCTCCACCAGCAATGGTTCAGCAAGCACGTTCAGATAACCATTCTTTGATGAAGCGTCCAGATAGATATTTGTTCCTGGCATCACCACACCGACAATGAAAGTCGACAGCTTACGCAAGGCAGGGAAATTGTATGGCAGCAGACCCTGGTCACGCGTTCTGAGCATAACAGGAGCAGCGATAAGTCCTACATCGTTGAGTGACTGGATGAGCAACAGGTTGATATCTGCATTCGAACCACCTTGGTTCTTGAGCGTTTCTGACGTAGCAGCAGGACTGATATCGTATTTACCATTCCAGTTAACCTTGCTCATCACCAGCTTGAAGACAGCCTCTGCACGTTGCTTCAGGTCAGCAATCTCCGCAATCTTGGCTTCCTTCAGTTCCTTAGCCAGAGGACTGTGGTCGTTGAGATGCATGCCCAAATCATCAGAAGAAAGAATCATCTCGTCAATCTGCTCCCAGGTACGGGCATAGTCCATCTGTCCCATTCCAGGCAGGCGGTACTGCTTCAGCTCGGCAGTGATACCTGCACAATAGTCCTGGGCATTCCACACATAGTCGTCCTTGATGATGCTCATCAGATCACGACCAACATAGACATAATGGTTGGTTGTAACCTTCGTCTGTTTAACCAGCGGATCACTATCCAACTTAAAACTCAGAGAACCAGCCGTACAGGTGTACGTCAGACGCTGAATGCCATGATCCTCGATATTAAAGATCAGGTAGTTGGGAATATTCATGTCCAACTTAGCATAGACCACAGGAATCTCGCGCTGTGCGAACCAGTCGTGCAGTTGCCAGAACACCTGACTATGGATGGTATACTCGTATTCTATCACTGTACCTTCCTTGACGTTAGGAACGGTAAACGCTGTCTGGTAGTTGTGCTCATCAATCTTTGTCGTAACAATATCGCTCTTCTTCAAGGATGTCTTCACCACCTTGCTACCCTCCAGATTAAAAGCGATAGCCTTGATGCTCTCCACATTCTCATCGCCATCAGTATCCGTGACGCCGTCAGTCATGGAGACGCCCTCACCCTCGAAATAGGAATTGGAGCTGCCATCGGGCTTAGGAAGGCTCATACCATTCGTTTTCAGACCTCTGACATTATCACCAGCCGACATCTGGCGCTGGAAAGGCACTACGACCTTGGCCAAACGGGCACCACTTGGTTTCAGCACTTTGATGCGCACCTTCTCATGGTAGTCGACAAGAAAGCTACTTGTCTGCACCGTGTACTCCACATCTGTTAATCGACATAATACCACAGCCTCTGCGTCAGGCTCAGCGGCATAGGTTGTCATCTGCATCTCTTCCTTGGTGGGTTTACCAAACTTCATATTGACGTTGTCTTGCGCCATTAAGGATACAAAGGGGCAAAACAACAATAGTTGTAAGAATAAGGTTTTCATTGTGTGTGTGTTTGTTAGTTAGTCAGTTACGAGTATGTGCCGCGAGCGGGACTCGAACCCGCACAGCCGTTATGGCCAAGGGATTTTAAGTCCCTCGTGTCTACCATTCCACCATCGCGGCAGCCGTAAATCGATGCAAAGGTATGAAAAATTTGGTACACAGCCAAATTTTTCATCAAGAATTATCGTCTGAACACACTGACGACACCTAAAGGTCCTGTGGTAGACGCTACATATTTGTCCAGTCCACGGTCGCCCTCCTCCCCATTCAGGATGATGCCGCCATTGTTCATATCGTACTTCTTACCACACTTGCTGCATGTGGCAATACCACTGCTTTCCATCTCTACACGGTAGTTGGGATTGACGGTATTATTCTCACGCCTCACACAGTTAGGACACTGCACGTCGTAACCCACAAAACCGCCACTGGCGCCCTCCGTATTCAGCGTCTGGAAACCTACAATGATTCCATTGTTCAAACCCAAGATGAATTTGGCCTCTACCTCCTCAGCCGTTTCTGGTTTTTCCGACGTCTGACCGAGATTATTCTCAAAGACCAGATAGCGCACACCAGCTCGTGTATTCTCGGAAATCAAGCAGAACACACCCCGTGAACTGCTGTTCAGAGCCGATGCCAGCGTGGCGTCGTTATGAATCATGTTGTTGTACGAGAAGCGGCATGCATGCGTAGAGTACTCCTCGTCAGCACTGCACGCTGCCAGCAGCCAACAGCTAACAGCCAAAAGCCAAAAGCCAAGGTTTCTCATCCTAACAGTTTTTTCTCGGCATCAGTCATACGCTCGAAGGCAAAACCGTCGAAGACGCTATGCATTAGCGCTGCTATGCGGTCGTTACAGAGGTTACCGATAGACCCCTCATGGGTATGGTGGATATCCTTGTCAGGACGGAAAGTGCCTGCCTCAATGTCCAGACCGACCTTCTTATAGGCATCGCGGAAGGGCAAGCCTTCTGCCGCAAGGCGGTTCACCTCCTCCACAGAGAACATGGGGTCGTACATGGGGTTATCGAGGATGTCTTCGCGTACCTCTATCTTATTAATAATATAGGCAGCCATCTGCAGACAGTCCTTCAACTCGTCAAAGGCAGGCAGGAATACCTCTTTGATAATCTGCAAATCGCGGAAGTAACCTACAGGCAGGTTGTTCATGATGAGTGTCACCTGCTGAGGCAGTGCCTGAATCTTGTTGCACTTGGCACGAATCAGTTCAAAGACATCGGGGTTCTTCTTATGCGGCATGATGCTCGAACCCGTCGTACACTCCTTGGGGAGCTTGACAAACGAGAAGTTCTGCGAGTTGAACAGGCAAGCATCGAAAGCCATCTTCGCCAACGTACCGGCAATGGTAGCCAGTGCAAAGCCTACGTTGCGCTCCGTCTTGCCACGTCCCATCTGGGCATATACCACATTATAGTCCATAGAGTCGAAGCCCAGCAGGTCGGTTGTCATCTGACGATTCAGCGGGAACGATGAACCATAGCCTGCTGCAGAACCGAGGGGATTACGATTGGTCATCTTATAGGCAGCCTGCAGGAACAGCATGTCGTCGCAGAGTGACTCGGCATAGGCGCCAAACCACAGTCCGAACGAGGAAGGCATGGCGACCTGCAGGTGGGTATAGCCCGGCATCAAGACGTTTTTGTACTGCTCACTCTTCTGGATGAGTTCGTCGAAGAGCACCTTGACAGCCTCGGCAACCTCCATCAACTCGTGGCGGGTAAAGAGTTTCAGGTCTACCAACACCTGGTCGTTGCGCGAACGACCCGAGTGTATCTTCTTACCCATGTCGCCGAGCTTGCGGGTCAGCATCAGCTCCACCTGTGAGTGGACATCTTCGACGCCCTCCTCTATCACGAACTCGCCACGCTCGCACAACTGATAGATATTCTTCAGTTCTGCTAACAGCTGTGGCAACTCGTCATGGTCGATGAGTCCGATGCTCTCCAACATGGTGATGTGAGCCATGGAACCTAACACGTCGTACTTGGCCAGATAGAGGTCCATCTCGCGGTCGCGACCAACGGTGAAGCGCTCAATCTCAGCATTCACCTCGAAATTCTTTTCCCAGAGTTTGTTTGCCATTATACAAAAGGTATTTGTGACAGTGCGTCAGCAATTTTCTCTACGCCATCCTGCAAGGGACCGCTGACCATACCCTTCAGCATGAAGGGGATGTCAGCCTTGACGGTAACCTTCATCTTGCTGGAGGAGCTGTCTACGGGCAGCACCTGAATCCAGAGATTGAAAGGCAACGGCGACTGTTCGGTCTCAAACTTCACACACTTGTTTTCCTCGCGCTCACAGATACGCAGCTTGATGGTACCTACCGGCGACACACTGACCTGTACGGAGTCGCTGTCAAACTGGAAGTCCTGCAGTTTATCCTGAGGGATACGGTCACGCACGCGCTCCAGATTACTCAAGTCACTGATATTGCGATACACATTCTCTACTGGATAGGGTATCTGCTTGATACTGCTTTCAAACTTTGTCATTTCGATTTACAATTTGACAATTTACCATTTACAATTTATTGTCTCCATGTAGAGGGGCTTTTGCGCCACTCTTTCAGTACGTCAAGGTCGGAAGCCTGGATATAACCCGTCTCTGCAGCCTGCTCCAGGACAGCATTATAGTCGCTCAGCGTGATGAGTTTGACACCAGCCTCACGGAAAGCCTCCTCAGCAACAGGGAATCCATAAGTAAACGATGCCACCATACCAATGACCTCCACACCATATTGGCGCAGAGCCTCGACAGCCTTCAGACTGCTGCCACCCGTAGAGATAAGGTCTTCTACGACAATGACCTTAGCACCTTTTTTCAGTTCACCCTCTACCTGGTTGCCCATGCCGTGATCTTTCGGCTTCGGACGCACATAAGCGTAGGGCAGTCCCAACTCGTCAGCAACCAGTGCACCCTGGGCAATAGCTCCCGTAGCCACACCGGCCACAGCCTCAGCCTCGGGGAAGTTCTGCTGGATGGCATGGCACAGTTCCAGCTTGACAAACGAGCGGACATCAGCAAAACCGAGTGTCTTGCGGTTGTCGGTATAGATGGGTGACTTCCAGCCGCTGGCCCATGTAAAGGGGTCATTGGGCTGCAACTTGATGGCCTTGATATCCATCAGCTTCTGTGCAAATTGTTTCTTAATCGTATCCATTTCTCTACAATTTTGCCGCAAAGGTACGAAATAAATGACAATTATTTCAAGACAGCAGCAAATTTTTCACTTTTCGCTTTTCACTTTTCACTTTTTTTACTACCTTTGCACCCGATTTAGCAAAGTGCTTGTCAAGGGGTGCTCACGGGTGTGGGCTGAGATGATACCCTTCAGAACCTGATACGGATAATGCCGGCGTAGGGATGATAGAGTAACTGAACAACCCCTTATTGTATTAGTATTAATAAATAAGGTAAAAGAAATGAGAAAGTATTTCATGATGGCACTGATGGGCGTAGCGACTGCCCATGCTACTGTAGTAGACACACAGTTGGACACGCTGAAGAGCGTGGAGTTGCAGGACGTACAGGTCGTATCGACGCGAGCTTCGCGCAAGACGCCGATGGCCTTCACTAACATGAGCAAGGAACAGTTGAAGGCTGTCAACTACGGCAAGGACGTTCCCTTCCTGCTGTCATTGACACCTTCTGTGACCATGACGAGCGATGCTGGTAACGGCATTGGCTACACCACACTACGTGTGCGTGGTACAGACCCCAGCCGTATTAACATCACAGCCAACGGCATCCCCATGAACGATGCCGAGAGTGCCCAGCTTTTCTGGGTCAACATGGGTGACTTCGCCAGCAGTGTGCAGTCTATGCAGATACAGCGTGGCGTAGGCACCTCGACCAATGGTTCAGGAGCCTTTGGCGCTTCGCTGAACATGCAGACAGAGAACATTGGCGTAGAGCCTTACTTTGGCGTCGACCTGAGTGGTGGCAGCTACTACAGCCACAAGCAGACGCTGCGCTTCGGCACGGGTCTCATCAACGAGCACTGGGGTATCCAGGGCCGTCTCAGCAACATCGGCTCGAAGGGTTATCTGGACCGTGCCGCTACCAAGTTGAACAGCTATTTCCTGCAGGCAGGTTACTTCGGCGACAATACCATGGTGAAGTTCATCACCTTCAATGGTGTCGAGGAGACCTACCACGCCTGGAACTACACGTCGAAATACGAGCAGAGCCTTTATGGTCGCACCTACAACTCCTGCGGCGAGTACTATGATGCCGACGGCAACAAGCGCTACTACGACAACCAGACGGACAACTACCACCAGCAGAACTACCAGCTCATCTGGAACCAGCGTTTCAGCAACGTGCTGAGCCTCAACGCCGCACTGCACTACACCAAGGGAGATGGCTACTATGAGGAATACAAGCGCAAGCGTACGCTGTTTGAGTACGACCTGGATCCGCTGATGACATGGGACAATAGCGACCTGGTACGCCAGAAGAAGATGGATAACGACTTCTACGGCGTGGTAGCATCGCTGTTGTTCGACAACCACAAAGACCTGCAAGCCACAGTGGGTGGAGGCTGGAACAGGTATGACGGTGACCACTTCGGACTGGTGAAATGGGTGAAGAACCCCGTCGTTTCTTTGCTGCCAGACCACCAGTACTATGGAAACACCACCAAGAAGACCGACTTCAACGTCTACGGCAAGGTGACCTACGGACTCTTCGCTGGCCTCAACGCTTATGTAGACCTGCAATACCGCCATGTGGGTGTCAAGATGGAAGGTCCTACGGACGAGATCAACTGGGACAACAACCAGCGCATCGTCTACAACATGGACGAGTCGTTCAACTTCTTCAATCCTAAGTTCGGACTGAACTACGACATCACCCCCAACCACAAGGTGTATGCTTCGTACGCCATTGCCCACAAGGAGCCTACCCGCAACAACTTCGAGAACAACATCAATGCCGAACTGGAGATGCCCAAGGCTGAGCGTCTGAACGACCTGGAGCTTGGCTACAAGTACCAGAGCAAGGTGTTCACGGCTGGTGCCAACTTCTACTGGATGGACTACAAAGACCAGTTTGTGCTGACAGGTGAGATCGACAAGATTGGCGAGGCCATCACTCGCAATGTCGACAAGAGCTACCGCCTCGGTGTAGAAGTAGAGGCAGCCCTGAAGCCCGTCGACTGGTTCCGCTGGGATGTCAATGCCACCTGGTCGAAGAACCAAGTGAAGGGCATCACCGTGAAACTGACGGACAATAGTGTTGCCGACCTGGGTGACCAGCCGCTGGCTTTCTCGCCCGAGTGGATTGTCAACAACATCTTCACCTTCAACTACAAGGGTCTGAATGCCAGCATCCAGAGCCAGTACATCAGCGAACAGTATATGACCAACACGGGTTTCAAGAGCTACAAGACGCTCGACGACAATGGTCAGCCTACTGATGTCAGCATGATGCTTGACGGACATTTCGTTACCAATATCGACCTGTCTTACAACTTTAAGCTGCCCAAGCTGGGCATTAAAGATGCCACCATTGGTGTGACGCTCTACAACCTGTTCTCAGCTGAGTACGACAACAACGGATGGGCCGCTCCTGCTTACGAGAAGGAGAATGGCAAGGTCGTTGCCACAGGTTGGGGCACCTCTGACCTCTATGAGGCTGGCTTTGCCCCCTCTGCTCCATTCAACATGATGGCACATCTCTCAGTCAATTTTTAATCGACCATGAATATTTGGGAAGCCTATTGGCTGGACATACTGACCACGATACTCGGCCTGATATACATCTGGCTGGAGTATCGGGCCAGTATTGCCTTATGGCTTATAGGCATCATCATGCCCGCCCTTGACATCATCCTCTACTGGCAGCACGGTCTGTATGGTGATGCAGGTATGGCATGCTACTACACGCTGGCTGCAGTCTACGGACTCTTTGTATGGAAATTTGCGAAGACACGCAAAAAGAAAGAGCCACTCCCCATCACCCACATGCCCCTCAGCAAGTATCTGCCCGCCACACTGTTCTTCTTTGCGGCGTGGGGCGCTACCTACTACGTACTCATCACGTGGACCAACTCTACCGTTCCCCTACTCGACTCGTTCACCAATGCCCTGTCGTTTGTCGGCATGTGGGCGTTGGCACGCAAATATATCGAGCAGTGGTTCTTCTGGATTGTCGTCGATGTGGTCTGTAGTGTGCTCTACATACAGAAAGGCATTCCCTTCAAGGCTGGTCTCTACGGACTCTATGTCGTCATCGCTATAGCAGGATATTTCAAATGGAAAAAACTTTCGACGCAGTCATCATAGCCAACGGAGCGTTTCCCACGCACGCCGTACCGTTAGACATTCTGCACCACGCAGCACATCTCATTGCCTGCGACGGAGCCATTGCTTCCCTCCTTTTGGAGGGGTTGGGGGAGGCTGTTATCATTGGCGACGGCGACAGCGTGCCTGCCGAATACCGCGACCGTCTTATCCAGATTGACGAGCAGGACGACAACGACCTGACGAAAGCCACGCGCTACTGCGTGGAGCATGGCTGGAAGCGCATTGCCTATCTGGGTTGTACAGGCAAGCGCGAAGACCACACCTTAGGAAACATCTCACTACTCATGCGCTACTACCGCGACATGCATGTCGAAGGCATCCTGTATACCGACTACGGTTTCTTCACCCCTGCCCACGGCCACCACACCTTCCTTTCCATGAAGGGCCAGCAGGTCAGCCTCATCAATTTCGGCAGCCATCAGCTCACCTCCACAGGGCTTCGCTGGGATGCCTACAACTTCTCCGAGTGGTGGCAGGGCACCCTCAACGAATCCCTCGGCGACTCCTTCTCTCTCCAGGCCGACGGTTACTACCTGGTCTACCAGACCTACGACGTTAAGTAACCAGTACCGAAAGATTTCCACCTTTTTCTTTGTCGTTTCGGAAATCATCTCTATCTTTGCATGCATCTGCCAACTGCGCAGGTGCTGCGGATTTTCTTTGGCGGGTTCAGGCGTCAGTCAGCAGCTTGTGATACAAAAAAAATGTTCAGCATGCAGAACATATTTTTATTAAAAGTGTTCATTGTATTGAACAATTTTATGTGTTTTGTGCATGTATTGACGCTAAATGTTTAGTATATAGAACAAAATAATCAAAAATCTGTTTTGTGTATTGAACATTTTTATTTATATTTGCACCCAGAATTAAAATAGAGCAAGAAAATGGAAGTACTTATTAAAAGGCATCTTAATAGGATGCAGACCGTAAAACTCGATTTCGTCAGAAGTTTGATGGATGATATTGACTGGAATGAACGTCTGTTGATGATCAAAGGCCAGAAAGGAGTTGGGAAAACGACGCTCATGACTCAGCGCATCATACAAGTGTTTGGCCCCACTAACACTTCGGATGTGCTATACGTCAGCTTGGATAACATTTATTTCGGCACGCATCACCTTCTGGACTTTATTGAGCAATTTCACGCGCAGGGCGGCAGGTGGCTGTTTCTGGATGAGGTGCATAAATACAAAGGATGGAGCGTGGAAATCAAGAATGCATACGATGAGTTCGAGGATATGCACTTTGTGTTGAGTGGCTCGTCTTTGGTAAACCTAAATGAAGGGGAAGCTGATTTGTCGCGTCGCTGTATCACATATACCATGCAAGGGCTTTCGTTCAGAGAGTATCTGAGGATGTTCCATCAGAAAGAGTTCCGGAAGATGTCGCTTCAGGAAATCTTAGCTGAAGGTAACAGCTTGTGTGCAGAGGTGAATGCACAATTGCGTCCGCTACCACTCTTTTCGGAGTATCTACGTTATGGGTACTACCCTTTCCTGAAAGAGGGGCAAAGCAATTACTATATTCGCATAGAGAATATCGTCAATGCTATCATAGAGGAAGAACTGCCCCAATTGAGAAAACTGGATGTGGGGAATATCCGAAAGGCCAAAGCCCTGTTAGGTATCCTTTCGTCAGGTGTTCCTTATACTGTCGATACAACAAAGTTGTCATCAATGGCTGAGATTTCGCGCAATACGTTGTTGCAGTATCTGCAGAATCTCAGTGAAGCACGTCTAATTCAATTACTCTATTCTGATGTCACTAACGTAAAACGATTGCAGAAGCCTGACAAAATCTATATTGAAAACACCAATATGCTGCATGCCCTTGCCAACACTCAAGTTAATGAAGGCACGGAGAGAGAAGTGTTTTTCATCAATCAGCTGTCAGCATGTCATGTGGTAGAGTATAGCAAGACATCTGCCGATTTTACGATAGATCACCAATACACCATAGAAGTAGGAGGACGTTCAAAGGACGGCAAGCAGATTGCGGGTATTAACAACAGTTTTATCGTCTCTGCTGACGAGGAGTATGTGCTTGGAAACAAAATTCCTTTATGGCTGTTCGGCTTCTTATATTAAAATTTTTGCGAAATACAGCTAATACAGAAATGGGAACAGCTAATACGCAACTGTATTAGCTGTATTTTCGCTCGGAAATATCCAAATAAATTTGGTATTTCGCTCGATTTGCACTACCTTTGTACCCGCTTAACGTTAAGAATATGAAGATAGAACAACAGATAGAGCAGGCCGCGATGGCCGCAGTGAAGGCACTCTACGGACAAGAGGTGCCTGAGAAGATGGTGCAGCTGCAGAAGACACGCAGCGAGTTTGAGGGTAGTCTGACACTGGTGGTATTCCCCTTTGTCAAGATGGCCCGCAAGAGTCCTGAGCAGACTGGTCAGGAGATTGGCCAGTATCTGATGGACAACTGTGAGGCTGTCAGCAAGTTCAACGTGGTGAAGGGTTTCCTGAACCTGAGCATTGCTGACGCAGCATGGCTTAACCTGCTGGCAGACATCGATAAGGACGACCACTACGGCGAAAAAACAGCGCACGAGGGCTCTCCCCTCGTGATGATCGAGTACTCATCGCCCAACACCAACAAGCCCCTGCATCTCGGTCACGTGCGCAACAACCTGCTGGGATGGTCGCTGGCTCAGATTATGCAGGCCAACGGCAACAAGGTGGTGAAGACCAACATCGTCAACGACCGTGGCATCCATATCTGTAAGTCTATGCTGGCATGGCTGAAGTACGGTAACGGCGAGACTCCCGAGACATCTGGCAAGAAGGGCGACCACCTGATTGGCGACTACTACGTAGCCTTCGACAAGCACTACCGCGAGGAGGTAAAGGAACTGACCGCCCAGCTTGTGGCCAGCGGTTTACCCGCTGAGCAAGCTGAGGAGAAAGCCAAGCAGGAGGCTCCACTCATCAAGGAGGCCCACGAGATGCTGGTGAAATGGGAGCAGAACGACCCCGAGGTGCGCGCCCTGTGGGAGAAGATGAACAACTGGGTGTATGCCGGTTTCGACGAGACCTACAAGAAAATGGGTGTCTCGTTCGACAAGATATACTACGAGAGCCAGACCTACCTGAAGGGTAAGGCCAAGGTAGAGGAAGGACTCGCCAAAGGCCTCTTCGAGCGCCACGAAGACAACTCGGTATGGGCTGACCTTACCAACGAGGGTCTGGACCAGAAGTTGCTGCTGCGTAGCGACGGCACCTCTGTATATATGACGCAGGACATCGGTACTGCCGAGATGCGTTTCCAGGACTACCCCATCGACAAGATGATCTATGTCGTTGGCAACGAGCAGAACTACCACTTCCAGGTGCTCTCTATCCTGCTGGACCGTCTGGGCTTCAAGTGGGGCAAGGAACTGGTACACTTCTCTTACGGTATGGTAGAGTTGCCTAACGGTAAGATGAAGAGCCGCGAGGGTACTGTGGTGGATGCCGACGACCTGATGCAGCTGATGGTAGACGATGCCTACAAGACCTCCATGGAGCTGGGCAAGTTTGACGACATGACCGAAGAGGAGCGTCGCGAGATAGCTCGCATCGTGGGTATGGGTGCCCTGAAGTACTTCATCCTGAAGGTCGACGCCCGCAAGAACATGCTGTTCAACCCAGAGGAGTCTATTGACTTCAACGGTAACACCGGTCCTTTCATCCAGTACACCTACGCTCGTATCCGTTCAATTCTGAGGAAAGCCTCCCCCAACCCCCTCCAAGTAGAGGGGGCTATGAAAGCGGTGGAGCTTTCAAATAAAGAGGTCGAACTCATCCAGAAGATGTCGGAGTATGGTGCTGCCGTGGAGCAGGCCGGCAAGGACTACTCGCCCTCAGGCATTGCCAACTACTGCTACGAGCTGACCAAGGTGTTCAACCAGTTCTACCACGACTTCTCTATCCTCAACGAGCCCGACGAGCAGAAGAAGGCCGTCCGTCTGATGCTGGCCAAGAACGTTGCCAAGATCATCAAGAACGCAATGGCGCTGCTGGGTATCGAAGTGCCTGAGAGAATGTAAAAGCCTCCCCCCAACGGATAATGGTTATTGGTTAATGGTTCAGAACCCTCCCGACTATAGACACGACACCGTCCTGCCCCTACCTCTGGATGTTAGGGCAGATGCGTGGGCCGTGGATGCTGCCTGCAGCGGCAATCCAGGACCTATGGAGTATCAGGCTATTGACCTGCAGACAGGTGCACAGGTGTTCCACTTCGGTCCTATGAAGGGTACGAACAATATCGGAGAATTCCTGGCCATCGTCCATGCCTTGGCACTCTGCTGGCAGAAGGGCTTGCACGACAAGACCATCTACTCAGACTCTTACAATGCCATCCTGTGGGTGCAGAAGCGCCAATGCAAGACAAAATTAGAGCGCACCCCAGAGACGGAGCCGCTCTATCAGATTATTCTTCGTGCCGAGACGTGGCTACGCACCCACGACTTCCGCAATCCTATCGTCAAGTGGGAGACTAGCAAGTGGGGAGAAGTACCTGCCGACTTCGGTAGAAAGTAGTCAGGAGGAAAAGTCTTTTTCCAGTTGATTACAGATTTCCTCTGCCATTTCGTTCAGTGCGACACACTCTTCACGGCTGATTTTCCGTTTCTCGACATTATATGGCCAAGGGCTGAGTATTAGCACACGACCTGCAGCACAGGCATCAAAAAGTGCATCGGAGGGCTTGTAGTATTCGCGGAAGCCATTGTCGGCAAGGACGATAAACGGCAGTCGTTCCTGCAATAATACCTGCATCACCTGCTTCTCGTCTGTAGAGATGAAAGGTGATACCATCACGGTGCCCTTGCGAGCTGCCAGCACGCAGCCGTTCTTATAGTTCCGAAGTGTCTGACTATCCCCATGCTCTGCAGCCTTCACCCAAATGCTGCGTACATGCACCGGCATGAACTGCCCAGCCATCAGTAACGTCGTGTTGCCCACACCATCGTAGCTACGTTCGCCAATAACGATGCCTTGTTGCACACGGAAGAAACCTGGCTTCAGTCGTTTGGTAGCCAGTCGCTGCGGGTTCATGTCGATATAGCGTATGGTGTTGGGCAGTTGGGTTCTTCGTCCCATTGGCCGAATGAAGGGCATCTCTGTAAAAACAGGATGAAGGTTGTAATAGGCCTCGTCGCTCATCTGTCCTTTTAGCCCCTCAGCGAAAGCTTCCAATTTGCTCGTAGCTTCCTGAAGTCCCTGTGTTCCTTCTTGGTGGTTGCGGTTTTCTATGCCTTCTTGACGGTTGCAGTTTTCTTGGCCTTCTTGGCAGTTCCCCCGAATGTCATTCGGAGCAATCAAAGAAGCCCGTCCCAGTTTCTTCACACCCTGCCAGAATCCGCGCACCATTCCCTTGATGCCCGTTGGCATCGTGCGACGGACATACAAAACAGCATGCAGGTGGTCGGGCATCAGGCAGAAGTGAAGTACTTGCACCTCTGGATGGTGGTTGGGAATGTCCAACAGGCAATCAACCAGAGAATTGCCAAGCGGTGTGCGCCTCACTGCGGTCATCGTGGGATCACCCCCTGGGATGTCCAGCGTACCCAACAGAGGCTGACGGTTAGGAATGGTCAGTGTGATGTGGTACAGGCCCACACCCTTCCAAGCCCTGCCCGGCTCCTGCCATTGCCATTTCTCCTGTTCTGCCATTTCTGCTACAAAGGTAATACTTTTCTATCAATATAGTATGCAGAAAAACGAAAATAAATGAAACGCGGGCTGAAGCCACAATGCTTCAGCCCGCGTTGGTTGTTATAGAAAGTGGATCAGGGAGAACCGACCCCGCGTTTTTCGCTCCTAGGTTAAAACATTTTATTCATTTAAATCCCTTTTTACAAGGGGAATGTCTAATCTTTTCAATTCTTAGAAGCAGAGGCCAACACTAAGTTGTACTTCGTTAACCTTTGCATTATCTCCAATCTCGTTAAAGTCGAAACCATAACCAATTCCAACAAAGAACGTGTTGTTGAAACGTGCCTTCACGCCCAATTGCATACCGGCTTGGAATCGTTTCCAGTTACCTTCGTTGCTATCGAAAAGATCAATAGAAGTTTTCCTGCCATTATAACTGTATTCAGCCTTTCCCCATGCATTGAAACGGAACTTAAGACCTACATACGGATCAAGACTTATCGTACTATTGGGAATGGCAAAATCATATACTATGTTGAGAGGAACTTTAGCAGATACGACATTAAAAGAAAGATGATTCTTATCATAGGTAGAATACTGAGCTCCTAAACCAAATTCAATGAACAGAGGGGTGCTATTCGAAATGGAAGTCGCATGTGTAAAGTTAAGAGCCAGCCCTGTAAATGATTCCGAGGAACCATCCATACTTAATGTACTGGGAAGATACTCAAAGCTCAAAGTGTTCCAACTATTTGATGGTTTGGAAACCTTGGTAATACCTGTACTACGAGATGACACAATCTGAGCATGAGTTCCCAATGTAAACAAAGCCATTAAGGCAATTACGAGTAATTTTTTCATAGTTATTCTTATTTATATTATTAAAATTCAGTTTTTGTTTTTAACAACAGCTTTTATTTTGTCCAACTCAGATGTGGTTTGCGTTTTCTCCATTCGGATCCATTCATAGTCTTCTTGAGTTGCAGTTTTCCAATTTATAAAGTTTGCAGGATAGCCAACAACATTAATTAGGAAGCCAGTACCATCATCCTTGGATTTAACGTTAATGGTGGCTGCAACAATGACATCGCAGTCTTCTTTTTTGGATATGCTATAAATGGCAAAACTACGGATGTTGTTTAATTCGCCATTCATCTGTTCGACTTCTTTGTTGGTTAGCTCAATAGTCCATTCTCTGTGCTTGTTTGCAAGAACTTGCAACTCTACAGTTAATGGCTTGACGTAAGCATTAGTCATTACATCCAACAGACGAGCCTGAGTGTCTTGAAAATGGTAAGTGCCCTTTTGTGCAAAGCAAATAATGCTACTGAGAAGAGCCATTCCGACTAGTAATGTTTTTTTCATAAGCAATAGAAATATTTATTGTATTAAATGTCTTACATTTCGAATGCAAAGTTAAATGATTCAAAACAAACATAGTTATCAGTTGTGTACCAGAAGTGATACATTAGTGTTACATTATTGGTTCATTGGTGACTGTACTATAAAATCATTGGCTAATTCAGTAAAGAAATTACGGTTAAGTATTTGCGAAATTTGAGCCAGTAGCTGGGTATCAATACTATTTTTGGCGAAGATACGATAGACAGCAGCACGATTACAATTCAATTTTCGGGCCAACCAACTGACTGTCCGCTCCTGACGCAGCAATTCTTCTTTAATATTTTGTCCAACGTTCACCATTGTGTAAATTAATTCTGAAATAAACTAATTGATTCTTTTGTAGTCTCCATCAAATGGGAAATCTTTCACCTTCAGATTTTTATTTCCATTGGCATTGATATATAAGTAGTTTTTGACATATATTTCTGTCCTATAGGTTTTCCCATTGTAGGTAATATCTGCCCAATCATTACCCAGGGCGCGCATCTTTGCATTGTATTTACTATTATCAGGCATAGTCCACGTCATATCCCCAGAAGATGTTATTAAAAGAGTTGTACCTTCTGTTACAATAGTACTAGTTCGATAAGTTGCTGGATATGTGCAACTCCATGTTCCCACATATTCGACAATTGCACCGTTGTTAGAATCGTCATCATCACTTCCACATGCTGTCACTCCCCAACAAACAACAGCCAGAATTACGATGCCAATAAATCTAATAGTTTTCTTCATAATAATTATGTTTTAAGTCTTTATAGTTATTTCAATACATACAAAAAGAAAACGTGGACAATTTACTTCGTCTACGAATTCTGAGGTATTGGGGATGACCTGTATGCCTTAAACGAGTAAATGCCCACGCCGAACGGCGTGAACTCCTACTTCAGTTCTTGGCATTTTTCTTCTAATTCCCCAATTATCAGAATTCAAGAATCTAAAAGTGGATATTCATCCAATATGTCCTTTTCTGTTATTTCATTCCTTGCCCATAGGCATTCCTGTTTTATAGGTTCAACATAATTCATTGGCAAAGATAGCAAGAAATCTCTAAAGTTCCAAACTTTTGAAAGAAAAATACACAAAAGATAGCTGTAGCCATGTACGAGATAGCTGTTCCCGTGTGCGAGATAGCTGTAGCTGGGTAGTAAATCAGTTGTAGCCACGTCTGTATTAGTTGTATTCACGCCTGTATCAGTTGTATTTTTTCTGATTTTTGCGATTTTAATGGACTTTTTTACAGAGACCTAACATCCCTAACACAGAGTACTTAATCTGTTGATTATCAATGCATTGACATGTTAGGTATATTTCGTAGACCTAACATCAGACCTAACATGACACCTAACATGCGAGGAAAACTGCTAAATTAACAAATATTTACGCAACGTCGTGGGGGAAAACCTTGGATTTCAGCGAAAAATTTTGTAACTTTGCATCGTATTCAGAGACAGGAAACACCTATTTCTATTAACCATTAAAAAAGTATTTTTTATTATGCAAAACACTATTGTGAATGGTGAGGCAATGAGTGCCTCACAGGAGAATGTACTGGTTGTTGAGCAGTACCTGACGGAGAATTATCTCTTCCGCCGCAACATCCTCAACGGTAAAGTGGAATTCGCCAAGAAGGCTGAGGGAGAAGACGCTGAACCCGTCTATCGCCCGCTGACTCAGGAGGCCATGAACAGCATCGTGCTCAGAGCCTTGCGCGAGGAGATTACTGAGGGTAATCCGAAGGCTGACATCCAGATGTATGTCAACTCTGAGGAGGTGCCGCAGTATAATCCTATTGGCGACTTCCTCGATCATCTGCCAGCATGGGACGGAGAGAACCATGTGGCACGACTCTTCTCGCGACTGCCTGGCATCACCACCGAACAGGCAGGATTTTTGGCCATCTGGCTGCGCTCAACGGTGGCTCACTGGTTGCAGATGGACGAGTTGCACGGCAACGAGTGCGTACCCGTGCTCATCGGTGCTCAGGGCTGTGGCAAGACCACCTTCCTGCGTCGACTGTTGCCCCAGCAGCTGCGTCAGTACTATCTGGACCACTTGAACCTCTCGAACAAGTTCGACAAAGAGATGGCGCTGACCAACAACCTGCTGGTCAACCTGGACGAGCTCGATGCCATCCGTCCCAGTCAGCATGCTGCCCTGAAGCAGACGCTCTCGAAGTCAAAAGTCAACGGGCGCCCCATCTATGGAGCCGCTCAGGAAGACCGTCCTCGCTTCGCCTCGTTCGTAGCAACAACGAACAACCCGCATCCGCTGACAGACGCT
>CADCAG010000036.1 GCA_902799355.1 uncultured Bacteroidales bacterium | reverse complement strand
TATTTGTAAATTTAACGTTCCCTTAGCCAAAGTGGGGAACCTGTGGGGAATGTATGGGGAACCTCGAAAAGGGTTCCCCACCTCTCAATCCCTTTGTACGTCGGCATTCCGAGAGATTTGTGGGGAATCTCCGAAATTATGCATTTTCCTGATTTTTTAGACCAATTAACGCAAAAATTAATTTCGCGGCTCATGAGTTAGCTGTACCCAGTCATGAGATAGCTGTTCCCAACTCTGGCTACAGCTGTCCCAGTGCTGTATTAGCTGTTCCCAACACTGGCTTAGCTGTTCTTCTGGGCCATTTTAGCATTTTATCCGATTTGAATAATCTATTTAGGATAATTTCTTCAACACAGACTAACATAGGAGGACTGTCAGTGCTAGAATACTAACACTACTGTCACTAAATAAAAAATCCACATTATTCTTTGAAAATATCACGAATATTTGTAACTTTGCAAATTGAAGTGTAAAATACGACTATGTCAATAAAAGATATAAAACTATCAGAGATACCTGAAGAAGTATCAGAAGACGGCTTGAGACTATATGGCCCTGTATCCTATGAAACACAGATTGCCGTATTGAGCCACTATCTTCATACCCTTGATGGCAAACACGATATTGCATCAGGTGAGAAACGCTATGAAATTCTGGATACTATCCGTGACTATATTGAGTATAAGCGTCAGCAGGACAAGAAGAACCCCATGTGGAATGATGTCAGCGATGAAGTGGTGACGATGGCAGCAGAAAGCCCACTGGAATGTGATTTGTTTGCAGACTTTTTCAATGTTCCCTTCCCAGCACCCAAGAATCCCAAGTTCACATTCATTGATTTGTTTGCTGGTATTGGTGGTTTCCGTATTGCCATGCAGGAACTTGGAGGTAAATGTGTCTATTCCTCTGAATTTGACGCCCAAGCTCAACGTACATACTTGGCTAATTATGGTGAAATGCCCTTTGGGGATATTACCAAAGAGGTAACGAAAAGCTATATTCCTGATGGTTTTGATATTCTCTGCGGAGGTTTCCCGTGTCAAGCATTCTCATTAGCAGGAAAGCGCTTGGGTTTTGAAGACGAGACACGAGGTACTTTGTTTTTCGAGATAGAGGATATTCTTCGTCGTAAACAACCAAAGGCGTTCTTCTTGGAAAATGTGAAGGGATTGATGATTCACAAAGGAGGTAAAACACTTCAGACGATTCTTGAACATCTTGATGATGCTGGTTATGACGTGGTACCTCCACAGGTGGTTAACGCCATGGATTTTGGTGTACCCCAGCATCGTGAGCGTGTCTATATTATCGGCTTCCGCAAGGACTTACATATAGACATTAACAGGTTCAAATATCCAGAACCTCAGACAACAGGCGACAAACGCCCTCGCTTCCGTGATGTCATGGAGAAGCATGAGGTGTCTGTAAAATACTATCTCTCTACCGTTTACGTTGAAACATTAATTCGTCATAAGGCTCGCCATGAAGCGGCAGGTCATGGATTTGGTTATAAAATTATAGACCTCGACGGAGTTGCAAATGCAATTGTTGTCGGTGGAATGGGTAGAGAGTGTAATCTCATTATTGACAAACGTCTAACAAACTTTACGCCTATTACAAACATTAAGGGTGAAGTGAATCGAGATGGCATCCGCAAGATGACCCCACGTGAATGGGCCAGATTACAGGGTTTCCCTGAAAACTTTAAGATTGTTGTTGCTGATGCCTCTGCTTACAAGCAGTTTGGTAATAGCGTTGCGATACCCGCTATTAAGGCAACAGCAGAGAAAGAGTTAAGTTTAATGGGTCTGATCTAATATATTGAAGGTATGGGTATTTTGAAAACTAAAGGAATGGTGAAAAATGGATCATCAAAGACGGCTAAGACCTTTGAGAGTCTATTTGGTGATGTTGACTTCGAACACGTTGAATATAATTCTGCAAAAGACTATATCAAAAAGTATTGGGATAAATATCAAGAAAGGGGATTGTCGAACAACACACTAAACGGCAATATTTTCGAGATTATCATATACACATTACTTTATCGAGAGGGACTAATCCCCTTTTATACTCAGGCTAAGGTCGCATTTGTGCCAAATGTTGAGTTTGACACAATCTTATATACGCCATCACGCCCAATTAGTTTGTCTCTCAAAACAAGCTTAAGGGAAAGATATAAGCAAGCAGATTTGGAGGCAATAGCGTTAGTCCATGTTCATAGAAGAGCCAAAAGTTATTTGCTAACATTAGATCCAACAGAAGCGGCTATTTGTAAATCAAAGGTCAAAAGTGGAGAAATCATAGGGTTAGATGGTATTGTCGATTGTAATACTTCTGATATTGACAACTTAATAACGGAACTAAAAAGCATACAAGAAGAATTACAAGTCTCACCCAAAGTGGAAGTAATAAAGGGCAATTTAATACAATAAATATGGCAATAACTGGAAACAAAGGAGAATGGAGTGAACTATATGCATTGTTTCGCCTGCTGGGCGAAGGCAAAGTTCACGCAGGTGACGCTGACCTAAACAAACTTGACTTATATTATCCTATCCTCAATATCATACGTGAAGAGAGTAAGAAATATGAGTACAAGCCAAACAAGGAGCAAAACATTGTCGTAATTGATGAGGACGGCAATGAGTATGCACGTATATCGATGGATAAGTTCATGGAGGAATCCACAAAACTACTCGAATCCATCAAGGGTGCAGGAAGTCAGAGAGCTTTTGAGGTACCAGATGCAGAATGCTTCATGCGACAAATAGGTTGTACCAAGATAAAGGCTCCTTCACAAGACAAGGCTGACATTCATATTGTCATTCACGATTTGCGCACCAATATGACCCCTCTGCTGGGATTCAGTATTAAGTCTCAACTGGGTAGTGCTTCAACATTACTGAATCCTGGTATACCAACCAACATCACCTACAAAATCGTCGGTGGCGATTTGACTGATCAGGAGTTGGAGGAAATCAATGCTATTGAGGACCATCTGCCACGAATGCAAGCAATATTAGACAAGGGGTGCAAACTCGAATATTACGAGATACCTCATCAAACCTTTAAGAATAATCTTATATTCCTTGATATGTGTATGCCAGAATTAGTGGCTCGATGCCTTGTCTTGGGCAGTATGCCTGGTTTCGGAACTTCTACTAAGGAAATTGTTGAAGCTGTAGCACAAGAGAATCCATTTGGTTATACAGGAAACAATGTTATAGGATTCTATGAGCATAAGATAAAAGTCTTGTTATTGGATACCGCTCTTGGAATGACATCTGCAAAAGAGTGGAACGGACATTATGATGCCAACGGAGGATATCTTGTGGTAAAGAGTGATGGCAATATCGTATGCTACCACTTCTACAATAAGAATGATGTTGAGGATTACCTCTACAACAATACTCGTTTCGACAGAGCCAGTCGTAGCCGTTATGATTTTGGAAGTCTTTATCGTGGCGAAGATGGTGCTGTATATATGAAACTTAATCTGCAAATAAGGTTCAAGAAGTAATACAAACATTCCAGTAACTACAAATATGGCTAACAACACTTTTCCTTCATCTACATTGTTCCATTATCCAATTTTACAAACAGTGGCTGATGACATGATGTATAAAGAAAGATAGAAATATAATACCTTCAATAATTCTTACCTTCAATAATTCTTATTATGAACGGCTTTTCAGAACTATCTTTTGACTTTACAAAAGGGATTGCTAGTATTAGATCATCTTTACTGGTGATACTAGATAAATGGTGGGAAACCCATCCTCTGCCGTGGGATGAAATAGACGCTATTACTCAGTGTATGATGCAAATGATGGCTTTCAAAATACGGAGTCTTGAAGTCTCGTTGGAAGGAATGCCTTTAGTGCCCAATGGAAAGCAACAAACGTTGCATGTCGATTTTTCGACAGCAGCAGCTATTGTAAGAAGCATATATGAGATGGCATTCATATTCCATCACATTTTTGTTGCTACGGAAAACGAAGATGAAAGGGATATTCTTCTTTATATATGGAAAATCAAAGGTTATAGTAACAGACAGGCAATTCCTATTCCAGAAGAAATGAAAATACAGAAGCAGCAGAATGAAGAAACAATAGAATCATTAAAGAATCGAGTTAGGGATATTCTTAAGAGAATTAGCATAACACCAGAAGCAAAACACGAAATTGAAGACGTGATAAAGAAAGGCCACATCTTAAAAGGATATAGGTTTAGAAAAACTAATGGTGTTATCACGAAATTTGAATCGGTTGCTTTATCGGAATCAAATAGTTTTATTAATAGCGATTTAATCGACGGGACATATACTTTTCTTTCATATCAGAGTCATCCATCTTATTTGGGAATTGAGCAGTTTGGTAGTATATCAAATCCTCGGCAGTATAATTATGAAAAAATCAATTATCTGTTTCCTGCTTGTTTCTTTGCTTCAAAATTCACAAATGATGCTTGTACGATTCTCTCCGATGGAGTTGTGATAAAGAAAGAAACGGTTCCTAATCCTTTTGCGACTATCAACATTTTAAGTTGTATCTAAAAAAGGATATATTTTATTAAGGGATATGGATAAACTCTCACCACAACAGCGCAGCAGAAATATGGCTGCTATCCACGCAAAGGATACGAAGCCAGAAATGATTGTGAGACGTGGATTGTGGAAAAGAGGCTTCAGATATAGGCTTAACCATAAGCGACTGCCTGGGCATCCAGACTTGGTATTAAGGAAATACAGAACTTGTATCTTCGTAAACGGGTGCTTCTGGCATGGGCATCTCGTAGAAACGAATCAGATGGAGAGTTCTGAGTGTTGTAGAATCCCCGAGAGTAATCGTGACTTCTGGGTGGCGAAGATTCGCAGAAATAAGGAGCGAGACAAGGAGGAGCAGAAGGAACTTGCAGCAATGGGCTGGCATTGCATCACTGTATGGGAGTGCGAATTGAAACCATCGAAATGTGAAGAGACATTGGATTCAATCGCCTTTACTCTAAATCATATCTACTTGCAAGATCATTCCATTCGGAAAGCTAATGATGTCACAGAGGAAGAAAGTGGAATGTTAATAGCTGCAGAGGAATAACTCCGTCCTTGCAAGAGCAGACTGCAAAGGCGGAGTTATTGTGAATTAGTCGATGACTACCAATTTATTATTAAATAAGTCATACCTGACAGGATGAACGAAAGATGTTGCTTTACCATCAAGTGCCAACAGGGGTAGGTTACAGAACGCTCTGCTTATTTCACTTTCCAGACATTGAGGACTATGCCCTGGAACTGTTGTGAGAATTCGGGTGCACAGACGAAGAGGGCGTTGTTCAGCCAGCCGTACTTACTGTCAGCGGGGGCCTCGAACTGGGGAGCGGCACGGAAGTAGAATGAGGGCTTGCCGTCAGCATCCTGTCCGCTGGCGATGATGCCCCGGTTTCGTACATGGATGTAGACGCCATCGTCGGTCTTGATGCAATAGATGGCTTCCAGTTCTGTGCGTCCCTGGGCGTTAGCCAACTGGTAGTCGGCACCGCCATTGATGATGGTACCCTTAATGCCAGGGCCTTCAAAGGTGCCTCCTGTGATGGGGATTACTGTTCTACGACCGTGTTGTGTGTTCTCAATAGAGAATGCCTGACCGAGTGTCACCTTGAGCTGTAGGGCGAATTCCAGTTGTGGGGTGTACTTGGGTGGGTAACTTTGTGCGCTGACTTGTGACATGAAGGCTGTCAGCAGAACCAGGAATAGTAGTCTTTTCATATTTTCTTTGTTTATGTTTGATGCTGCAAAAATACAAAAAAGAAATGGATTCAGACCTATCTTTCAACGCTTTTTTACTACCTTATTATAAATAAGGTGTAGCCCTTAATTGTGGTAAAAGTGTTAACAAGTGTTGTTTGCGCACACACAGAATTGATATAAATCAAGAATAAGTCGATTTTTTACACTAATTCGGCGAAAAGTGTTGCAGGAACAAGAAAAACATACTACCTTTGCATCGTCAAACAAAGACAACCGGTTTCACAACCGGCTTTGACTAAGAGAAGTCAAAGAATTGGTTAATAGATTGTTTTAGGTTAGTAGTAATATTTATAGTTTTAGGTTTTTAGTTATTGGTAAAAAGAAAGTTTTAAATGTGTTAAACGACAGTGGTCGCTGTGAAGCGCTCATAACTTTCTTTTATTTAGAAAAAGGTTAGTAATAATGATTATATTCCTGTCTCAGACAGGCCTCCAGCCGGAAGGCTGGATTACAAAAGGAAAAGGATTTTTAGTTAAACATAGGCTTTTGGACGCTGCCGCTCGTTGATGAGTAGTAGCGTTTTTTTCTTTTTTACCACTTTGACCAACAGGCCAAAGTGGTGTATATTACTTTTCAATGAGAGCTACAGCGTATGCCGAGATTCCCTCCTGACGTCCTGTGAATCCGAGTTTCTCTGTTGTTGTAGCTTTGATGCTGATCTGGTCTGGGTCACAACCCATGACCTGGGCCATCGTCTGCTGCATCTCGGGGATGTGTGGATTCATCTTCGGGCGCTCAGCGCAGATGGTGGCGTCGATGTTCACCAGGTGGTAACCCTTGGTGGCAATCAGTTCGATGGTCTTCTTCAGGATGATCTTGCTGTCCATCCCCTCCGTCTCTGCCGACGTGTCGGGCCAGTGGTAGCCGATGTCGCGCATATTGGCGGCACCCAGTATGGCATCGCAGATGGCATGTATCAGTACGTCGGCATCGCTATGTCCCAGCAAGCCCAACTCATGTTCCAACTTGATTCCGCCCATCCACAGGTCGCGACCTTTCACTAACTGGTGGACGTCATATCCCATTCCTACTCGTATCATCGTCTTTAATCTTTAACCTCTAATCTTTAACCTTTAACCTTTACTTAAACAAGTCCTTGATGCCATCCATGTCGAAGGCCAGGGTGAAGCGGAGAGTCTGGTCAAGAGGGTTACTCTTGGCAGTAGAGATGACGTAGCCCACATCCAGTGAGAACACATTCATGCGGAAACCGCCACCTACGGTGAAGTACTTACGGTTACCCTTGTTCTCCGACTCGTGGTGATAACCGGCACGCAGCGAGAACTGGTCGTGGTAGACATATTCGGCACCCACGCTCCACTGAATCTCCTGCAGCTCCTCCTTGAAACCGCCAGGAGCATCGCTGAAGCTCTTGAAGATACCGCTGATGGCGCTCACCTCACTATACTCGTCGAGCACGCGGCGCTCATATTCCTCTGTCGTCTCACCGTCGTTCTGCTTGGGAACGGTGGGCACCAACAGTTTGTTAGCGTCGGCAGCAATGGTGAAACGGTTATATTCGTCAACGGGAATCATCAGCGACGCACCCAGTCGCAGGTTGGCAGGCAGGAACTGTGAGCGGTCGTCGCCATAGAACTTTATCTTCGAACCCACATTCTGGATGTTGAAGCCCAGTCCCAGCTGGCACTCGCGCTGTCCCAGATTGATATAGTTGTTGTAGTATCCGCAGAGGTCGGCAGCAAAGGCCGATGCCGGACTGGCATCCTCCGTGTAGTCGAAGCGCAGGTCGCTATATATCCAGCGCAGTCCGACACCCAGCGAGAATTTCTCACTCAGCATCAGTGAGGCACCCACATCCACCGACATCTCGTAGGGCTTGACGGTCATGGCGTTCTCGTCCATGGATGTCATCACCTCACCGAGCGAGAAGTAGCGCAGCGAACCACTGATGGCGGCATAGTCGCCAATGCGGTAGTAGCCGGCCACGTATGCCAGGTCGATGTCGTTAACCAACTGACGCAGCCATGGCGTGTAGTTCAGGGCGATGCCTGCACGACTGATACAGAACGGATATTTCGCCAGGTTCCAGTACTGTGAGTTGACGTCGGGGTCTGTGGCAGCACCCACATCACCCATACCAGCAGAGCGGGCGTCAGGGGCGATGGTCTGCGAGATGACGGCATGCTCTACCGGGTTGAACTGGCTCTTCGTGTCCTGAGCCGATGCTGTTGTAGCCATCAACAGACACGTTGCCATCATGATTATCTTTGTTGTCTTCATATCCTTATTATATTATTTATTCAGTATGATCAGTTTCTGCGCTTTCGACGAGTAGCTGCTACCGTCCGAGCTGATGCTTGCACGATAGAGGTACAGTCCTGTGTTCAGTCGACGGCCGCCATCGGTTACGAGGTCCCAGTCCAGGGTGTATGCCTGGTCTGTGGGTATGCCGTTCTCACTATGCGTCCACAGGTGACGTCCCGAGGTGTCGAACAGCTCCAGTTTGACGTCCATCTCACTACCCGTGCGGTCGTGGATGATGCGGAACGTCGTATGCGTCTTGGCAGGGTTTGGCGAACACTCCACGCTGACCAGTTGCGGCTCCAGACCTTTCACCACGTTGAATGTCAGCTCCGCCGTCGACGAGTTGTTCAGCACGTCCCAGGCGCGGAACTGCAGCTTGTGCTGGCCGTATGCCAGCGTGGGAATGCTGAAGCCCACCTGTCCTTTGGTGTAGCTGCCGAAGTCGTATTGGAAATAGTCGTTCAGACTGTATGTCGTCGTCATCTGTCCGTCGATGATCAGCTGCAGGTCGTGGCCGATGCCGCTACCTGAGGCGTTGATGCCGTCCTCATCGTTCAGCATGGCCACGAAGTAAGGCGTCTGGTTCACAGCGTCGCCATTCGAGAAATTCTCGCTGTTCAGGTAACAATAGATGCTGGGGCCAGCCTCGCTACCCGTCTTCTCTGCCTTGCCGTTAAGCACCAGACTACCTGAGCGTCCACTGGCCTCGATGGTCTTGTCGCTGCTGACGGCATAAACGTTGATAAGGGCATTGTCGTCCGAGTAGCTGATGTCCTTGGGCACGGCAAAGGTAAACGAGAACTCGCCCGCCTTCACCTGGTCGCTACCGTTAAACAGCGTGTTGACGCGGTCGTAGTAGACGAAGGGCGTCTCTGCACCGTCTGTCGTGGTGTTGTTCAGTCGGCAGACAATTTTCTCCCTGACGTCACGCACCACCGCTGTCATGCTACCGTTGAACTCCGTGTCCGTCTCGCCGTCACTATTCACGATGCGCCCCTTGACCTTGGCTGTCGAGCCCGCCTTCAGCTTCACCACGGCACCGCCGCTCAGCGGTGTGTCGTTGATAGATTCTATCGTCAGCTGCTGCGTGGGCATGGCCAGTCGTAGGGCGGGGTCACCCAGCAGGGAATATTGCAGTCGGTTGGTGCTCTTGTCGGTAGAGCGTATCTCGCGACCCTGGCTGTCGTAGCCCAGGATGACGCCCGGATTAATCAGCTCGTTCTTCGCCCGTCGCGCCGCCTCACCGATGGCCAGGGGCTTGCCCTCCTCCTCCTTGCTCAGCACATGGTGCGTGAACGAGAGGTTCATCAGACGGTTCTGCGGCTGGTAGACGGTACGCGTCGTGCCGTAGAAGGCGATGGCGCCACCTTTCTTATTAAACATTGCCGTTTCTCCGATGTTCTCTTCCGCACCGTCAAAGGGCATGATGTCACACGAGGCAGTCACCCATAGCGGCAGTCGCTGCGAGGTAGCTTCTGCAAAGTCGTTCTGTCTTAATACATATTCGTGCGAGATGGCACCCGGTCCACCGTGTCCCGAATAGTTCATGAGGAGTGCGCCCTGCTGCATCTGCTGCTTGATGAGTCGTGTCACGTCAGGGTAGCTGTTGCCCGTCGACGAGCTGACGCGGTTGTACGCATCCCACATGATGCGCTTCACCACGAAGTCCGGATAGCGGTTCTCCACCAGTCGGGCCACGGAGTCGGCGTCGGCCATGTGTACGTTGTTGTTGCCGTCGTCGCCCATAAAGCATAGCAGGTTCTGCCATGCCCCCGCCTGTTGGTTGTCCATGTAGCTCTCTATCTTGTCCACCACGATGGCAGCATCGTTGGCGTTACGGGCGCTGATGCGTCCTACCGCCACGTCCGCCTGGTCGCTGGTCAGCAGACTGCCACCCTCGCCGTCGTCTAGCAGACAGAAGTAGTCGTCCGTCACGTAGCAGCTCGTCTGACTATAGCTGTTCTCACTCTCGTAGCACAGCAGGAAGTCGTCGGGCGAATAGTTCTTCCACGATGCCGACAGCATGCGGTTGTCCCATGCACAGTCGCCCAGCAACAGCAGGTAGCGCGGCATGTCGTCCTCCGTCTCTGCACGGTCGTAGAGCATCTTCAGGTAGCGACGGTAGGCATTGGCGTCCGGTGTACCGCTGGAGAACTCGTTAAATAGCTCGTCGGCGGGCACGATGGTGACGCGCAGTCCGTCTTCCTCCTCATGCAGGGCTTTCAGCCGCTGGGCCTGTGCCAGCAGCTTCTGCGTCGTAGGTATGATAATCACCATGTCGGCAGCTTTGTCGGCATGGTGGTTCTGGTTCGTGATGTGATAGACATATTCCGGGCTGGGGAACGACTGGTCGCTGTTGGGTGTGTCGTAGGGCTCTGTGGCGTATGTCGAGATATAGTCCAGTCGCACGTTGGGCACCTTGCTGTCGGGTGCCAGCGTCACCTCGTTCGAGGCCTGCAGGTTGCTCACGGAGAAAGTCTGTTCGGCGGTGCGCATCTTCTCGTACGAACCCACCGACGGAATGCTGATCTTGCCCAGCTCCGTGCCGTTCAGCGTCACCTTGACGCCACCGCCCGTGCCTACGCCCGACAGTGCCACCGTCAGCTGTCCCTTGGCCGACTTGCCCGTCGATGCCACCGTATATTTATAGGTCTTGTCCGAGTACAGCAGCTGAGCGTCGTATAGGTTACGGCCACCGTTGAACCACGCGTAGTCGTCCACCTCATACAGCCCACAGTAGTCGCCCGCCTGCGGATAGTGCTCCTTTACGAAGTCATCCCAGCTGATGGTCTCTGCCTCCTTGTCGTTCTCCGTCAGGAAGTAGTAGCCGTAGGTGGAGTAGGGGTTACGTATGCGCTTGTGCGTGTCGCTCCATGTCACGGGGCCTACGGCATAGAACAACCGCTTGCCGTTCACCGTACATGTCGCCACCTCCTGCAGGTCGTCGGTCGCTGCCAGGTAGTCGCCCGTCAGCAGCTCCGGCTGCAGGGCACCGCCATAGCCGTAAATCTTTACCTTATTGATATCTGAGAAGCCAGCCTGTCTCACCAGGTCGCCCGTCAGCTCGTAGATGCCGCTCGATGGCACGCGAATCTTCGCCCATGTACCCGTTGCCAGCACCGACTTCGCCGCATAGCGCTCACCCTCAGTCCTCCGACCTCCCTTAACTCCTTTAACTTCCTTAACTCCTTTAACTCCTTTAACTCCTTTAACTTCCTTAACTCCCTTAACCTCCAGTTTAAAACTCACCAGCTTTTGGAACTTGCCGTCGCGATACACGATGGGTACGAAGCCGATGTGCAGCGTACCCTGCTTGCGCGATATGCTCACCGACTGGTATACCTCGGGCATCTCGCCCAGCGGACGTCCCGACAGCTGCTGGTAGCGCTTGATGTCGGCAGCGCTCATCGGCAGGAATTCCGGATAGACAATCTTGACGCTATAGGTAGAGTCTGCATAGTGCTCACCCAACGGGTGGGCATAGTGGAAGGCTGGTAACAATGTGTCTATCCTGACCTCGTCAGCGGTCAGGTTGAAGAACTTTTGCGCCCTTGCAGGGCTAGTGAATAGTGTATAGTGAACAATGAATAGTACCGTTAGTACTATCCACCGCATTAATAATATGTGTTTACAGTTCTTCATTCTTCACTGTTCACTATTCACTAGCGCTAAGAGTGCTTAGCGCGCATTAAACTCCAATACTTTTTTGTCTTCCAGCCACCCTTCCAGGTGGTCGCCAATCTTCACAGGTCCTACGCCTACCGGAGTGCCCGTATAGAGCAGGTCGCCCGTCTTCAGCGTAAAGAACTGCGAGATGTAGCTCACCAGCTCGTCCACCTTGTAGAGCATGTCGCTCGAGCAGCCCTCCTGCACCGTCTGTCCGTTGATGTCCAGATGGAAGTGCAGCGCCTGCACGTCAAGGAACTTCTCCTTCGGTACCCACTCGCCAATCACTGCCGAGCCGTCGAAACCCTTGCAGATTTCCCACGGCAGCCCCTTCTCTCTGGCCTCGCGCTGCACGTCGCGGGCGGTGAAGTCGATGCCCACAGTCACCGCGTCGTAGTAGCGGTGGGCAAAGCGTTCGGGGATGCTCTTGCCCAGACGGCAGATGCGTACCACCAGCTCTGTCTCGTAGTCTACCTGTTCAGACCAGTCGGGGATGAAGAAGGGCTTATGGTCCTTCAACAGTGCCGAATCCGCCTTGGTAAAGATGACAGGCTTCTCCGGTTTATATAACGCACCATCCAGCTCTTTATTGTGCTGGATATAATTCATACCTACTGCAAATATCTTCATAGCTTTCTTAATTTTCGTGCAAAGATACAAAATAATTGAGAATTGAGAATTGAGAATTGAGAATTATTTGTAATTTTGCAGACACTATGAAGAGATGCTTAGCCGTCATATCATTTCTCTTGCTCGTCTGTGGCCTGTGGGCACAGACCGAGTCGCGCTGTGCCTTGCTGCAGGGCGTGGCCCTCGAAGGCCCCCTCGACAGCGTGCGCATCCAACTGCAGGCTGCCGACTGGACGGAGTGGGGACAGTCCGACGACGAGGAGGACTACTATTTCCGTGGCAAGTTCTACGGCATCCGTGCCAAGCTGCTCGTCAGCATCTCGCCCTCCAGCCATCTGCTCACCTCTGCCTACGTCTCTGTAGGACCTTACAGCACCGACGAGATGCTCCACAAGAATCTGCAGTACTTCCTCTATAAGCTCCAGCAAGACCATGGCGCCCTCGTCGAACGCGACGGTGCATGGGTCTATATGGACGACTTCGCCAGCGTCAAGGTGTCTATCGTACCTCACGACAACGGCTCGCGCGACATCCGTGTGCTCTACCTGCCCATGGGTGCCTATTATAAGGATGCCGTCTGCATGGGTCTCCACGGTCCCGTCCAGGAGGTCGTCACCGAGAATGCCCTCAGCGAAGACCAGTTCATGCACTTCTCGCAGGATGGCCAACTCGAGAATCCCGACCTCGTCAACCGCCACTACGACCGCTATGGCTATCTCCTCAGTGCCCAAATGACCGAGCAGGAAGGTCATAGCGATGTCACCTACCAGTACGACAGCCACTACCGCCTAGTCCGCCGTACGCTCACCAACGAGGCGGCAGGCATCCGCTATATCCACGAATATACCTATAACGAACGCGACGAGATAGCCTCCCAGAACCAGAAGGTCTTCAAGGGCGACGAGTGCGTCCTCACGCTCAACATGCACAATACCTATATGACGCGCGATGACGAGGGCAACTGGACCACCAACTCCCTCTCCCTGTCTTATTGGGAGAAGGGCAGCCAAAGCCAGCAGACCACCGTGCTCCAGAAACGTACATTAGCTTATTGGGAAGAGTAGGCGGCCTGCGGCCTAGTGAAGAGTGAATAGTGAAAAGTGAAGAGTGAATAGTGATGAAGAATCAAGATATCAAAGTTGTGGCTTTCGATGCCGACGACACCCTCTGGGACTGCCAGACCTGGTTCGACGAGGTAGAGCACCAGTGCTGTGAACTCCTCCAGCCGTGGGCTACTGCCCGCGAAGTCAGCGAGGGCCTCTTTGCCACCGAGCGCAAGAACCTGTCGCTCACCGGCTATGGCACCAAGGCCTTCACGCTCTCCCTTATCGAGAATGCCGTACGCGTCAGCCACGAGCAGCTGACGGGCGATATCGTCATGCGACTCATAGAGCTCGGCCAACAACTGTTGCGTTTCCCCACCACGCCATTGCCTGAAGTCGAAGAAACGCTGAAACAGCTTGCTGACCGCCGCCAGTACCGCCTCGTCGTCTTCACCAAGGGTGAACTCATGGATCAGGAGTCCAAGCTCCAGCGTTCCGGTCTTGAGCAGTATTTCTCCCACATGGAGACCGTGTCCAACAAGACCGAGCGTGAATACCGCCAGCTCTGCGAGAACCTCGACGTAGCCCCCGAGCAGACCCTCATGGTCGGCAACTCCTTCCGTTCCGACATTGCTCCAGCCCTCGTCGCAGGTGCCTGGGCCGTCCACATCCCCTACCATGTCGTCTGGGAGTTAGAGAAAAGCGAAGAGTATCCTCACGAGCGCCTGCAGAAAATCACCCACTTCTCCGAGCTGCTCGACATCCTGCGCTGACATTATTTTCTTGCTGCCTTACGATAATCGGAGGGCGACATGCCGTAGGCGTCGCTAAAGACGCGGAAGAACGAGCTGCGAGAGAATCCAGAGAGCTCGGCAATGACAACCACAGCATCTGTTGTCGTTGCCAGCAGATGGGCAGCATAGCGCAGACGGTACTCATTGAGGAAGCCGTTCACACTCTTACCGTCAGTACATGAGTTGATAGCATCCGTCACATAGTGCTCATTGGTGCCGAGGAGCTGAGCCAGACGGGTGCGGTCCATATCGGTGTCGGTATAGATATGGTCTGGAGTTTCCATGAGGTCACAGATACGGCAGAAGAGCTGCTGGTTGGCTGTCAGTCTCTCTTGTGGTTCAGCCTTTAATTGCACAATGGCCTGATGCTCCTCCCGTTCTCGCTGTTCAATCTCGGCCAGCAGACGGCGGTTCTTCTCCAGTAGCACCTTATTATATTGATAAGAGCGCCATAGCAGATAGGCTATGAGCAGGAGGACAAGGACGGCAGCGGCAAGTAGTATACGGTGTATGCGGGTCTCGGCATGGGCTTCGTTCAGTGCCAGCTCTTTTTCATGTGTTTGGTAGATAACGGACAATTCGGTAGCATCATCCTTCCGCTGCCAGATGAGAGCAGAGTCGATGGCCTCACAGAGAGTAGCTCCAATCCTCAGGGCTTCATCCTTGTGGCCAGCCTTCATATTGGCTAAATAACGAGGTGCCAGACGGTATTGGATGTTGTCGAAGTTCATTTGTGCACCGTCGCGAGACAGTTCACTGCTGTCAAAGTGCTCGAACAGGTCTACTATCTCGTCGTAGCGTCCTACTTCCTTTAGGAAGTCCATGGCTGAGTTTACCACGAATGTATTCCACACCTGGCTACGGGGGATGGCGTCGTAAGTGGCAATGGCTTCACGGGTATGCCCTGTGCCCTTCAACAGTCTGGCTTGGTAGAGAGCCAGGTGGACTTTGTATTCCTCAACCAATAAGGAGTCGTTCTTGGTTTTACTCTTCTGCTCGAAAAACTTAAACTCGTGCTTGCTGCGTTCCAGCCATTCAGCCAACTTGTCATACTCGCCAGTCTCCAGGTAGAGATCCATCAGGTTACAGGCATAGATAACAAGATTGAGGTCGCCACACTCCGAGCCTCCAGAACTCTGCAGTTCCTCGTCGTAGGCTCTTAGGAAGCTACGTTCCGCCTCAGACATTTGTTTCAGTTCCAATTGGTTCTGAGCGATCTGTAGCAGTACAAATGAGCGTATTTGAGGAGGGAAGTCTTTATTCGCCTCCATCACCTTCATCACCGCCATGGCAATCTCCATCGAGCCTTTCAGGTCAAATCGCAGGTAGCGGAGTGCCATCAAGCCGTAAGCACTCTTAGCATAGGCATTCCAGTCTCTTGCAGGGTTGTCTTTCAGCGCGTCGTATGCTTTCTTGAAATACATCTCCGCTATTCGCTTCTGGCCTATCCGGTCGCATTCCTCGCCACGCTTCCAGTCGGCCATCGCTGCCGTGTCGCCTTTCGTCTGCTCGACCGTCTGACCTTGGTTCTGGCCATGGTTCGTGCATGCCAGCAGCACGATGACAAGGACTGTTAGTATGATGATGAATCTGGTTCCTTTCATAAGGGGGTGTTAAGTGATTGCCTGCAAAGGTACAGCTTTTTTCATAAACAGCCAAGACAAAAGGAAAACAATTTTGGAGTTATAGGAAAACAACGGTGCAAAATATAACTATATTAACTTTGTTTAGAATTAGTACTATCAAATTCTGTAGAAAACTCAGAACCGACCCGCCTTTTTTACGGGGCATCTGTCTCTTTGAGCAAGAAAACAACAAAAAACGCCCATTTCATCGGGAAAAGTAAGTCTGGCAACTGCTGTCAGGCTTACTTTTTCCCGTTTTGAGACTCTTTTTTCCTACCGTGGGACTATTGTTTTCTGAAGACATGCTACTTTTGCAGCAGAAATCAAAAACGATAATGCGTATGGATATCACACTTGTTCTCACTGTAGCAATAACCGCCACCCTTATCGTGGTGGTGCTTGTGCTTGTGATCATCATCATATACCAGCGTTGGCGTATTGGCGACCAGAATGTCTTCCTCGAGCGTTTCATCCGACAGAACGAAGAGATGCGGCAGAAGATGAGGAAAGCTGGAATACTATAAAATAATAAGGTGTAACAAAGTATTATTAGCATATGAAAAAAATCTCTTATCTGATGGCGATGACCATCATGGTGCTGGGCTTTACGGCCTGTAGCGATGACAACGACATCACGCCTAAACAACCGGAAACCAATCCTGACGACCAGACAGCATATACTGTGAAGCAGGTGCCGGTAAACCGTGACGGCAACAATAGTGGCACCGTAGCCCTCCGCTTCTACGAGGACATGCCCTCGGTACCCTACATCTCTGTGGCCGATTTCCAGAACATCGTGGTACCTGGCACGACAGTCAGCGTGACGAAGACGGGTACTGCTACCTACCAGCTGAAGAATGCCGGTGGCACGCTGCTGGTAAATACCATTGACGAGACCTGCGCCTTCGATGATTTTATGGGCTTTACCAACCAGATGGGATTAGTGAAGGCTGGTATGGAGAATGCCTACTACGACGGTATCCCCTATGTCCGCTTCAACCGTCAGACACTCAGCGGTGGCTCACCGGCCCTGACCTTCAACTATAGCACCTACGGCATCAACCTGCGCGCCGATGAGACGATGGTCTATTTCCCCTTTGCCACACTGGCCGATCTCTATGTCGACCTCTATGGTCACAATGCCGCTTGCAACGGAAAAAAGGTGGTCTATGCCAGCAAGGACGATGATGGGAATAGCGGCATCGGCGGCTTTGATAGCGACTTCCTGATGGAGAATCTGATGAAGGCTACGGAACGCAAGGCCGATATGGTCGCCTACAACTATGCCGAACTCTGCTTCACCATCGACCATTTCTATGGCATGCCCACGGGTTCCGACTTCGAGAAATCCATCCAGGAGAAAGGCCTGGACAAGACACTCGAGGCCGATGCTGACGGACAGGCCGTCAAGCAGTTGCTGCTGTCAACCAACATCGAGGACTATGCCGACGGCATGTGTATGCTCTATGCCTACCTCTACGACGGAGGACACACACATATGTGGTATGGCAACCCTAGCACGACATTCACCGAGAAATATCCCTCGCTCTATGCGTGCTATGACGAAAGAATTACTGCGTCCAATATGACCAAACTCCTACAAATTTACAATTCGGCAAAGCCACAGCGTGAGAATATCTTCGGCGATCAAAAGACTTATCATAAGAAAGGGAATACCGCTATCTGCCATCTCGATAATTTTGCATATAACGACAAAGTGGCCTGGAACAATTACTATCAGGGCAAGGCACCGCGCCCCACGCTGGCAACAAGTCCTAAAGACCCGATGGTCATCTTCCTCGATGCACTGGAGCAGGCGGCTGCTGACCCAGAAGTGAAGAACTTCGTACTCGATCTGAGTATCAACACCGGTGGCTCGTCGGATGTCGTGATGGCTATGACCTCGCTGATGTATGACCAGAGCTTCTTCCGTGCCTATAACGTGATTACCGGTCAGAAAATGGAGTGGTACTATGATGTAGACCGCAACTTCGACGGCAAGTATGATGCCCTCGACCAGGACGTTCACTATGACTTGAACTTCTGCATCATCACTTCACCAATCTCTTTCTCCTGCGGCAACCTCTACCCATCCCTCTGTAAGGATGCAGGACTGCTCATCGCTGGTCAAAAGAGTGGTGGCGGCAGCTGCGCCGTCGGTGCTCACCGCACTGCCGACGGGTTCTATTACCAGATTTCCGCAGCACGTGCCCGTCTGAGCGATGCGAACTGGCAGAACATCAACGGCGGCATCACCCCGCATGTAGAGATAGCGTATGACGCTCAACATATATACTCATATGAAGGCAGAGACTATACCGTGTATAGCTATAAGAACTTCTGGGACTTGGACAACCTGAGCACTATCATCGGTGAGTATTATAAATAATAGTGGAATAAAAAACTTATCAATCAATATCAACTAACAATGAAAAAGATTTTCTTTCTGATGACAATGGCCATCATGGTGCTGAGCTTCACCGCCTGTACTGAAGACAACGATGACACCCCTGCACCTAAACCTGAACAGGAGAGCCAGGCTGACTACACCATTATGTTTTATACCAGTGGCGCTGGTGACATTGATATTTGCATGATTAACCTCTTGAAGACCTTCTACGATGCCAATCCCGAGGTTTACAAGAAGGTGAACGTCGTGGTACAGTACAAATTCTCTACGGCCGAGAATTTGAGCAAATCAGATTATGGCGTGCTTGGTTCAGAGTTCTGTACAACCTTCGGTAGCAAAACACTACGATGGATTGTTGACCCTACCCAAGAAGCCAATCAGGAAGTTTTTAGCGAAAAGAATTTCTATGGTGCCGACAATGCTGACGTCACCCGTTCCGACTCTCTGACCAACTTCATCAACTGGGCGGCCCAGAAATGCCCCGCCAAGAAGTATATGTTGATTGTTGCCGACCATGGTGGTGGCTACATTCCTAACGGCGACCTGCCTGAGACGGCCCCCAAACGTACCACTCGCGGCCTGCTGGCTGACGACGGCAATAACCGCAAGACCATCACCGTTCAGTCGCTTGCTCGTGGCATCAAAAATGCCAATGTCCGCTTACAGACCGTCTTTATGCTGGCTTGCATGATGAACAATATGGAGTATCAGTTCGAACTGAAGGACCTGTGCGACTACGTCATCGGCTCCACCTATCTCATGCCTGGTAATGGCGGTGTCTTGAACGTGTTGCTCGAACAACTCAGTCAGCCGAATGTGGACATAGAGCATGCCCTCGGTGAATACATCAAAGCCGACATCAAGAGCTGGGAAGTGGGGTATGAGCATCCTGAGTCCACCGTATTCTACACCGACCTGACCGTGACCCGTACCGCCAACATCGACAAGCTGGGTACGTTGATGCGACAGTTTGTCGATCGTCTCTGTGATACCTATACCAACGGTACCGAGGCTCAGAAGCAGGCCATCGACGCATGTACCGCACGAGCCGTCAAGGTACAGGAGAACTATCCTTACTACGACATCGCCAAATATATGAGCAGCATCATGACTGCCCTGCCCGAAGTCTATGATGTCAGCTTCTACAACCAGATGGAAGAAGCCTTCAACAGCTGCATCGCCGCACAGTGTTATAGTTCTTACCTCACCGCCCATAACTATATGGTGGACTATAGCGTCTTGCTCGGTGCCGGTGGTGCCTACAACTTCCTGATGTGGTATAAGGATAAAGAGACCGGTGCCATGACGCCAATAGGTGGATCGATGTATACCGATAATGGTGAGCAATACCAATTTCTGCTTGCCCCAACCGACGAAGCTCAAGGCTACAAGATGGAGAACACGACGCTTGTGGGTAATTGGGGTGGTACATTGGCCAATACCTATGAACAATTGGCTTTCGACAAAGCCGTAGGCTGGACCCGTTGGCTCCGTCTCAACAACCAGTGGCCCAACATCTTCTGTCCCAGCGGCCTCAAATTCGAGCTGCCCTCACCTGACGCAGCCTCCACAACTCAAGCGCAGTAAACAATGAAGTAGTGTTCAATATTATATTTTTAAACCATTAAATTCAACAAAAACATGAAAAAGATGATGATGACGCTCGCAGCCGTCCTTTGCTGCGCAATGACAATGACAGTATTCACCGCTTGTGGCAGCGATGATGACAACACCAAGGATGGTAACGGCCAGAAGCCTCAGGAAGAGGTAGAGCCTGGCAAGCTCTTATCCGGTTCTGCAACATTCACTGTAACCACCACAGGAATGGATGCCATTAAGGCTATGTCTGCCGATGGAAAGATCATGGTCAGATACACTTATGAGAATGGTAAAGTCAAAACTGAGGAGCTCACCAAAGCCACTTACCAGCTACCTGTCAATTACTCGTTCGACGATAACGGTGATATCGTTGCATCTATTCAGGTTTACATCAACGACATCAACGAAGAGAAGGTAAGAGAAATCATTGGCACCCAGTTTATGGAAGTTGAGATGAAGGGAAATATCGTCCTGCAATTCGAGAATAAACCCGAAGAGTATGCCGTTAGAAATTCTACCAACTTCAAAGAGTTTGACCGCTCTAACGAACAAATGCTGGATGCTGCTGTTAAGACTCTCAAGCACGATAAGGAAAGACATGGCGTCATTCCCTTCGCTACTTACGGCTTGAGGGCTAATGACAAATCAATCGGCAGCTCATCTTCTTGGTTAGGCAACTAAACACCCGATCATAGAAAGAAAAATGCCTTCACGTTCACGCCTAATGACCAGTGTTACAGGTTGTTAGGCGTGACACTTGTTTTTGGTGCTCATAAATCAAAAATATTGTTAAATTCCCCCTTCCTTTTACTCTTTTCTGCTTGGTAAAACCAGCCATAACCCCTTTCCCAGCTAGCTTTTCCCACTTTGTCCGACAGTCGTCAAACAATTGTCCGACGGCCGTCGGACATATCTGCGACATCCATCGCATAAAGGTCGTCATGGTGCCCGCGCGACAGGAACAACTGTTACAGTAAGGGAGAATAAATAAGTGTCACACCTAACCAGCATATATACAACACGTTACACGTGACAGTGACACTTTTTTTCAAACAAATTCTTTTATCTTTAATACAGTGTCATCACAAAGCGGGCTCCACCGGTATAGGTTGTATCAAGCTTGATATCACCACCTAGACGGCGAGCTAAGCTGCGAGCTACGGTGAGTCCGATGCCTGTGCCATCGTAGTATTCATTCAGTTGCACGAACTCATCGAAAATGTGCTCAGCTTCTGTAGCAGGAATGCCGATACCCGTGTCTTCCACGATGAACTGCACACCGTTGTCAACGGCACTAAGCCTTAAGACAACCCGTTGCTTCGCCTCCGAGGATGCCTGATGTCCATAAGCCTCGGCAGGAGCCGTGAACTTACGGGCGTTATCGAGCACGAGCGAAAGGGCGCGGACTGCTGCACTCTGGCATGTGGTGAGCGCTACTGTCTCACAGCCATCATCCAACAGTAATTCGAATGCCAAGTGACTAGCCCTCTCAATGCCTGAGGCTTCCACAGCAGCCGAAGCAATTTCTATGGCCAAGACATGATCGGTAAGTTCGATGACTGTATGGCTGCCGGCTTCCGACAATTCCAGCATCTTATTGACTAACCCCGTAATGCGGTTAGTATTCTCCAAAATCTGTTTGTTGGCTTCTTCGCGCGACACGTCATCGAGCGCCATCCCTGAAGTAAGCACTTGTGCGAAGCCGGAAAGAATATTCAGCGGTGTACGGAACTCGTGCGATATCTGCTGGATAAACTTGGTCTTCATTCTCGACGACTCTTCTGCACGCTCGTTGGCAATGGTAAGCTGCTGATTCTTCTCTTCCAGACGCTTTTGTTCGCGACGTCGTATCAGCGCATAGCCTATAAATGCCACAAGGAGTAACAGGATGACGACGCTAAGGGCTATCGCTCTGGTATGCATCAGCTTGACCTTCTGTTCAGCTATCTGCATCTCCTTGCCCTGAATATCATATACGATGGCCATTTCTGCCATCTGACTGCGCTTCTGCCATAGATAGGCCGAGTCAAAGCGTTCGGAGATCTGTCTGGCGGTATAAAGTGCGGAGTCCTTACGACCAGCGTTGAGGTTAGCACGGAACTTAGGCAGATAGTATGCATAGATTTCCTCCAGATACACCTTGGGTACGCGCCAATAGATGAAACTGTCCAGATGCTCATAATTCTCGGCAGCCTCCTTCCAATGTTCGGCAGGCATCAGGTAGTCATTAGCCTGAATGTAACCATTTGCGTTACGGGTAGCCTGGTCTTTGCAGTATTCGGCATATTCCGCAGCAGCCGAATCTTTCTGGCCGATAATCCACAGTCTAGTGGCACGGTCCAGATGAATATAGCCATCATAAACCTTCCAAACAGCGGCATTGGGGTATCTGCGTCTGAATACCTGTTCTACGGAGTCAATCAACTCGAGCCAACTCTTGCTTTGCTCCCAGTCCTTTGCCATCACATAGGCGTCTTTCACCCTGGCATAACAGTTGATAAGCCAGCCAGCTGGCACCATAGTTGTAATACCACTGTTTACGGTCTTTCAGGCTGTTGTGAGTGACAATCTGCCTACCCATTCTCTCTACCTCGGCATCAATCTCATTACGATGATAGAAACGCTGATGAGTGATGAGACGGAACGTCAAGGCTCCCAATTCATTCAGATCACCCGTCTTCTCCAAGCTGTCTATCAGGAAGTATGAACGCATGGTGTCGCCAGCGTTGATACCCTCTCTTAAAATCAGAGAGTCTGCCCAGTTGTAATCCGGGTGTATCGACAGTTGTTTCTTCTCTTCCCTTTTCTCACAGGCAAAGAGGGAAGCCATTAAGGCTATCACGAGAAGCGGTATGCTGAATGATTTGTTCATTGTCAACGACTTATTATTCAGTAACTGGATTTTGCTCTTGTTATTACATAAAGCGTCGATAAACGGTCTTGTTGACAGTATTGTTGTGGACTGCTATTTCGCCCGAACCGGCAACAGTGATTGACATTTCAGCCTTTTTGCAGTCTTCCAGCACTTTACTGTCGCATTCTTCCTGTGAACCACGGCGGTTGAAATCCTTGGAACTGGCACCAAGGGCAGTCTGATAGACGCTCATCACGTGATTACGCCAGTTTCCTGATTCGACGCCACTCGCTATTCCTCCCGGTTCTACAATAATAGTATAGGAGAACTCGTCCTTTTCTATTTCACAGGAGGTTAGCGACGTCATGGTCATTACGCAGCAAAGGATGGCTGCCAGTGTAAAGAGATTCTTTTTCATACTTTTTATGTTTAAATGTGTGATTATTCTGCGTTCATAGGGCCGCCGCCACCGCAGGTAGGATTGCCCCAAGGCAGGGCGTTGTTGATGCGGAGGAAATTGCCCCAGCCAGTGAGTTTGTGGAAGGTACACTGCTCGTAGCCCTCGCCAATGTTGCTCTTAACGGCTTCCCCGTTTCCAATGAAGTCGTAGTTGTAGTCAGCCTGATGGTAGAGGCTGACGCTGAGGCTGTAGTGGTCGAGGTGCTGCACGCTCCAGTTGACGTCAGCATACTGGAGAATGGCTTTGCCGAAGGCATTGCGCAGGTCGGTGGCAATGGTTGTCAGTTCGCTGTCGCCCGTGTTGGCGGCCAGCTTATCGGCATAGTCCTGGAGGTCGAAGAATGGATGGACATAGCATTTCTCGGGATTATCGCTGGCATTGTAGAAGCGGTAAACCTGCTTGGTGGCGAGGTCGATGGCTTCCTGCTGCGACGGGTAGAGGGCGACGAGGCGGTCGGCCAGTCGGCGGGTGACATCGATGATGCCGTCCAGTTCGCTGGTGCGCAGCAGCTTAAAGTCGCCATTATAGGCTAAGCCATCATCCGTATAGCAATTCTGCCATGCGGGGGTGATGTCGTTGAGCATGTTGGCAAAGGCCTCCTCCACGTTGTCTTTCTCCATGAGTCTTTGGATGAAGGCGGGCAGCAAGCAGTAGTCGCTGGTAAGCAAGTGTGCGGAGCAGGCAATGTACTCGGCTACGTCGCGCAGTTCGGTCAGCGACTCCATGTTGCCCATCAGGCAGTTGTTGAAGAAGACAGCCTTGAACGGGGCGCGCCCTGTGGCCTTGATGGCCTGCGAGAGTTCGTACATGTCTAATTGTTCGCCACCGTTCCACTCATCGCCGATGACACCGCGTGTGGCATCAGGATTCTCGTGGTACTTGCCAGGGATGTCGTTCCTTGGATCGAAGCCGTTGCCGTGGCCCCAAATGGTGAAAATGTATTCCTCGGCAGGGCAGAAGAGACTGCTGAACTCGATGAACTGGTGGATGGTGTTGGGGTCGTAGAGCTTGGTGGCGATGGCCTCAGTGTGCATGTCCTGAAAGTTCAAGCCCTGCGTGTGCAAGTTGTCGAGGTCGGTCTCACTGTCCAGTTCGAACCACACTACATCGCCGTCATCGGTCTTCTGGCTGCTGGTGTTCTTGCCATATTTGTAGAGAACAGCCACGCGCACCTTGGTCGAGTCTTTCAGGTAGGGCCTGACCGCCTCCCAGAAGTCTTTCTCGATGATGTTATCCATCTTGCCGCCGCAGTTGCCATAGACGAAGATGGTATAGCGAGCCTGGAGGCCAGGAACAGGCAGCAGTGTCCGCTTGCTCCACTCGTCGAACTGTTTGTTCTGTGCGGCGTTGGCCTTCTCGAAGGTCATCACTTTGCCGCCCTCATAGCCTATCTCCAGCTTACCATCAATGGCTTGATACGTCCACTCCCAAGGGCCGTCCTCCATCAGGGTAACCAGTTTGCCGTCCTCGGCAGTGTAGGTGAATGGCTGATGCTGCACGGCAACAGGTTCCTCGCCAGCCATGAAGTACGTGTCGCACACACCCGTGCCGTCGACATTGAACGTCCACACATTCCACGCCTTGCCGTAGTTCCAAAGGGAAAAAGTCTTGCCAGTGAGGTCGCCAACCCATGTACCCGTCAAGGCCTTGGGGTCTGTCGGATTTACCATCGTTGGGTCGTCGTTGCCTTCGGAGCAGGCGCTGAATCCCAACGCAATGATGACCATTGCTATCAGATAGAACCTCTTTGTCATATTGTTATTTTCTGAACATGTTGGGTGCCAGTGGCTGCAAGGGGCGTCCTTCATCTACTCTTCTTTCTCTTACAATACGGTCGCGGACGTCCCCAAAGGTGTCGACCTTTTTCGTGTAGTCAGGGCGTGACTTGTAATGAAATTGAGTAGACTTGTTCTTTACCTTGTGACGCAGCATGATGGATTGGCAACTGTCGGCGTCCTCCTCATGTAAGCTATCCAAGGACAGCTGTGTCAGGTTCCGCTGGGGAATACTGTCAGAAGACTTCCCAGAGACAGTAGCGTTTGTCTGTGCCATAGCTGTCATTGTGATGCAAAGGGCAGCTGCGAGTGTTGTGAGAATCTTTTTCATATCTATTTGTCTTTACGTTTATGTTCTCGATTTCGGTTGCAAAAGTAGTATGTCTTCAGGAAACAATAGTCCCACGGTAGGAAAAAAGAGTCTCAAAATGGGAAAAAGTAAGCCTGGCAACAGTTGCCAGGCTTACATTTCCCGATGAAATGGGCGTTTTTTATTTCTTTGCTGCCTTACGATAGTCTGAAGGCGACATGCCGTAGGCGTCGCTGAAGACGCGGAAGAACGAACTGCGTGAGAAGCCTGAGAGCTCGGCAATCAGTGCCACAGAGTCTTTCGTGGTGGCCAGCAGACGGGCAGCATAGCGCAGACGGTAGTCGTTGAGGAAGCCGTTGACACTCTTGCCGTCGGCACAGCTGCTGATGGCATCCGTCACATAGTGCTCATTGGTGCCAAGGAGCTGAGCCAGGCGACTGCGATCGAGGTCGGTGTCGGTATAGATATGGTCTGGCCCGTCCATGAGGTCGCAGATACGGCAGAAGAGTTGCTGGTTGGCTGTCAGATTCTCCTGCGGTTCAGCCTTTAACTGTACAATGGCCTCTTGTTCTTCCTGTTCGCGCTGTTCAATCTCGGCCAACAGGCGGCGGTTCTTCTCCAGGAGTACCTTATTATATTGATGAGAGCGCCATAGGAAATAGGCGATGAGCAGACAGATGAGGACGACGGCAACGAGGATGATGCGGTGAATGATGAGTGACTGGCGGCGGTTGGCAATCTCGGTCTCCTTCTGACGGATTTTCTGTTGCTGCTCCACGTCTGTCTTCCATTCCTGTATATGGATAGAGTCTGTCAACTGGCGCATGCGATCGGACAGGGCCTGTGCCTCGTCTTTGCGTCCGGCTTTCTGCAAGGTCTCATACTGGTACATCAGGTAGTGTTTGATGTATTCGGTGGTAATGGCACTACCTTGAGCCATATAGAGCGAGTCAGACTGGCGGAACAGGCGAACGGCCTCGTCGTAGCGACCGCTCATCGTCAGATAGCGGGCATCTGCGCCAATGTCATAGACCTTCCGGTTTTCAGCCTTACGGTGCTTCTGATAGAGGGTCTCGGCCTTGTCGTGCTGCCCGTTGGCGGCATAGATCATGGCCTGGCCAATGGTGATGTTATTGTGGCGGATCTGGCGAACGAGGTCGGGCAATTCACCGCAGCGATCCAGTCGGGCCAGTGCCGTGTCGCCTTTAGCCACCAGAGGCAAAGCCTTTTGAGGCATGCCCTGCTCAAGATAGAACTCTGTAGCTTCTCCAACGGCGATGATCATGGCATCCATCACCCAGTAGTCGTCAGTATGCGTCACACCTTCCATCATGATGTCAATGGCCTCCAGAAAATACTGCTCGGCCTTGTCGGGATGCTCCATACTCAGCTCGCAACTGCCCTTGAGCGTCAGTGCACGACTTTTTACGCGCAAAGCCACTTCCTCGCTGATACCTGATTCTCCTCCCCCCTGCTTCCGCTCATTGTCCACGTCGGCAATGATATCATCGCACAGGCTGAGGACCTTGGCGTATTCGCCATTTCTCTCCAGCCATCCACCCAGCATGAGAAGGGCTGAATAGTAGGAAACACCTTCACGTTTCAGTTCGGGGACATTCACTATCTGCTCGCCGTAGAAGATAGCCAACCGCGTCTGTCCCATCTGTCCGTAGAAGTTAGTCCTGTTGAGGTTGGCCTGGGCAGGCGAGAACAAGCCCACACGCTCAGCACTGTCTATCCGTGCAAAGGCCTTTTCGGGTGTTGTGAATGCTATTTGCTGCAGCTCGGTCTTCAGTTTCTGTGCCTCCTCACTGCGGTCAGGCTTTGTGCAGCCTACCGTGCAAGTCACCAATACGGCAACAATGGCTGTCAGTAGGATGATGAATTTGGTTCTTCTCATAATGGTCATCGCATGTAATTGGCTGCAAAGGTACAAAAATATTCCTTTATTACACTAATTCCTTTGAAAAAAGAATAAAAGGGGCGAGAAGCATCTCTTGCCTCTCACCCCTGGGAATTAAGTATGTGGAACTTAAAATTAATGACCTGTGCGAAGGAACTGCAGGGCACGGTCGAGCTGGGTGTCCTTGCCAGTAGCCGTGAACGTTGCCGCGTCCAAATCGACCTCGATGTCGGGCGTGATGCCTTCACCCTCGATGATCTTCTTGTCGAGTGTGAACGTTGCCACCGACGGCAGATAGACAAAGACGGGTGTCTTATCGCGCTCTCCGATATGACCCATATAGTTGTTGGTGAACGGTGTGTTGTCCGACGTTAATCCACAAATACCACCTTTAGACCGTTTACCGATATGGGTACCGTTCTCCATGTTCCTGACGATGATAGTGGTTATCTCGGCCATACTCAATGAGTTGCAGTTGGTCATGACGACTACGGGCTCGGTGATAACCTCGTGCTTATTGGCCTCCATGGTCTTCAAATAGTTCAGTGTCAAGGTAGAGTAGTCGTAACGTCCGGTACCACGCTTGAAACGGGAGTAACTAAACGGAACGCCACCTTCGGGCAGCAGTGAGCCAGTGATGTAATAGCCATCGTCCTGAAAGCCGCCGCCGTTGCCGCGCAGGTCGATGATGACACCACCCAGGGTACCAGCCTTGTGCAACTGCTGAACGGTGTCGAACCATTTTTCCCATACTTCTCCTATGGCTTTAAGATGCTTCTGGGTGATGGGATTGTTGACATTGAAAAACTGTTTGGCGGCATCTTCTACCATATAGGCAGTAAGATTGAAACCACTGAAGTGGAAATAGGCGATGTTACCCTTCAGCAGGGCGAACTTGACATCAATACCCATGGTAGAGAATCCAGGATCGAAATATTCCAGTCCAGGTACATGCAGCGATTCGTACATTGTGACCAACTCATTAAAACGAGTGATGAAGTTCATGGAGACAGGGGTGTTTCTCAACGCTTCTAATTCCGCCTTGAGGTCTTTCAGAGATTGCAGCGTAGCCATCTGGGCAGCGCTGGGATTGGGCAGGTTGCTGAGCTGGTCAATCTGTGTGTTCACCCAGTCAAGACCTATTCCCTTATTGTAGTAGACAGGAGCCAACAGTCCTGTGATGGTTGTGGAATGTTCCATCACGATGGGATTACCCTAGCCATGTGGCCGTCATGAAGTGGCGAGCACACCTTGGCAAGCAGTTCCTTCAACTCTTCGTCGGTGACGGTCTCCTGCTTGTCGAGAGCCTCGAACTGCGGCAGGTATTCGTCATAGACAGCATCCCAGTCAAGGCCATACTCGTCCTCATAGTCCCAAAGGGCATAATACTGGTTCAGTCCGTTCCACAAGATCTTGAACTTCTCGGCAAAGCAGGTGTCGGCCTTGCCGAAAGCCATTACGTCGGGGTGGTCATAGGTCATTAGTTTGTCGCTCTCTTCGCGGCAAGATGAAACGCAAATCATGAGGAGCATCGCTCCCAATATCATTAATGTATGTTTTTTCATTATCGTGTCCTCCTTATTTAGAAAATATAGTTGATACCTAGTTGAATAGCTGTGGTAGAATGGTAGCGGTAGTCCTTGTTCCTCATATACT
>CADCAG010000035.1 GCA_902799355.1 uncultured Bacteroidales bacterium | reverse complement strand
GATAGGTAAAATTTCTGACATGACAAAATCCTGAGCAACTTTTTGTTGCTCAGGCGCTTAAAAAGTATAGTTTATAATGGTTTTGCGGAATTAAGGGTAAAAAACGAGCGTTAACAGTCGTTATTTGACAGAAAATGCTTATCTTTGCATGCTGAATGGAAAGATAAGCATTTTTTATGGATATTACTGAGAGATTCCTAAACTATACCAAATTGGATACACAGTCGGCTGAAGACAGCCAGACGGTGCCCAGCACCGACAAGCAACTGCTGTTTGCCGAGTACCTGAAGAAAGAACTGGAACATGAAGGCCTCGACGACGTAGAACTCGATGAGAAGGGCTACCTCTATGCCACCCTCAAGGCCAATACCAAGGGCGACATCCCCACCATTGGCTTCATCTCGCACTACGACACCAGCCCCGACTGCTCAGGTGCCGACATCAAGCCCCAGATAGTCAAGAACTATGATGGCAGCGACATACTGCTCAGCGAGGGTATTATGATGTCACCCAAGAAGTTCCCTGAGCTCCTGCAGCATGTAGGTGAAGACCTCATTGTCACGGACGGCACCACACTGCTGGGTGCCGACGACAAGGCAGGCATCGCCGAGATTGTCGAGGCGATGGTCTACCTGCAGCAACATAAGGACATCAAGCACGGCAAGATACGCATTGCCTTCAATCCCGATGAGGAGATAGGCATGGGCGCCCACCATTTCGACGTCGAGAAGTTCGGTTGTCAGTGGGCCTACACCATGGATGGCGGCGACATGGGCGAGCTGGAGTATGAGAACTTCAACGCTGCCTCGGCAAAGATTACCATCAAGGGCGTCAGCGTACACCCTGGCTATGCCAAAGACAAAATGGTCAATGCCAACCGCCTGGCCATGGAGTTTGCTGCCATGCTACCTGCCGACGAGACACCAGAGACGACTGAGGGCTATCAGGGTTTCTATCATCTGCTGAACATCACGGCTGGTGTGGAACAGGCTCGTCTCAGCTACATCATCCGCGACCACGACCGCGACAGGTTTGAAGACCGCAAGCGCTTCATCCAGCGCTGTGCTGAGCAGATGAACGAGCGCTATGGCGAGGGTACGGTAGAGTGTGTGGTCAGCGACCAGTACTATAATATGAAGGAGAAGATCGACCCACAGATGCATGTCATCGACCTCGTGCTGAAAGCCATGCAGGAGTGTGGCATCGCCCCCAAGGTGAAGCCCATCCGTGGCGGCACTGACGGTGCCCAGTTGTCGTTCAAGGGTCTCCCCTGCCCCAACATCTTTGCTGGAGGCATCAACTTCCACGGCCCCTACGAGTTTGTGCCCATCCAGTCCATGGAGAAAGCCAAGCAGCTGATTGTCAAGATTTGTGAGCTCACCGCGAGCTACAATGATTAACATTGAACGAAAGAATGGCAGAACTACCCACCATCATACATGACTTGGCACTGATGCTTATCGTAGCGGGCATCGTGACACTCATCTTCAAGCGCCTCAAGCAACCACTGGTATTGGGGTATATCGTCGCAGGTTTCCTGGTGTCGCCCCACATGCCCTATACCGCTTCTGTCGCTGACACGGATAATATCCACCTGTGGGCAGACATCGGTGTCATGTTCCTGCTGTTCTCGCTGGGTCTTGACTTCTCGTTCAAGAAGATTCTGAAGATGGGTGCCTCGCCGTTCATCTCGGCAATGGTCATCATCTTCTCTATGTCCATGCTGGGTGTCTGCGTGGGAAAAGCCTTCAGCTGGTCGAGGATGGACTGCATCTTCCTAGGTGGTATGCTGGCCATGAGTTCTACGACCATTATCTACAAAGCCTTCGACGACTTAGGATTACGCCAGCAACAGTTTGCCGGACTGGTCATGTCTGTACTGATACTGGAAGATATTCTGGCCATCGTCATGATGGTGATGCTGAGCGCTATTGCCAGCGGCAACAATCCTGACAGCGGACAGATGCTGGGCTCTGTGGTGAAGATTGGTTTTTTCCTTGTGCTATGGCTCGTGGTAGGTATCTTTGCCATTCCTATCTTCCTGCGCCGTGTGCGACGTCTCATTAACAACGAGGTGCTGCTCGTCGTGTCTCTGGGACTCTGCTGTGCCATGGCTGTTATCTCTACAAAGGTAGGCTTCTCGTCAGCCTTCGGTGCCTTCATTATGGGTAGCATCCTCGCAGAAACCGTGGAGGCAGAGAAGATAGAGAAGCTGGTAGAACCCGTCAAGAACCTCTTTGGTGCCATCTTCTTCGTGTCCGTAGGTATGCTGGTAGATCCGCAAATCATCATCAGCTACGCGTGGCCTATCGTCACACTGGTATTGACAATCCTCATTGGTCAGGCGCTCTTCGGCTCCTTCTCTTTCCTGCTGGCGGGCGAGAGTTTAAAGTCTGCCATGCGTTGCGGCTTCTCCATGGCACAGATTGGTGAGTTCTCGTTCATCATCGCCTCGTTGGGTCTGTCATTGGGCGTCATCAGCGACTTCCTCTACCCAGTCGTCGTAGCCGTATCTGTCATCACCACGTTCCTGACACCTTATATGATACGACTGGCCACACCCGCCTACAATGCCTTGGAGTCACGTTTGTCGTCGCGCATCATCAGCTTGCTCAACCACCTGTCGATGAGTCACCCCAACAGCCAGCAGCAGAGTGCTTGGAAGCAAATACTGACGCAGATGGCCATCAACACCTTAGTATACAGCATTCTGTCGTCGGCCACCATTGCCGTGATGTTCACCTTCGTGCTGCCCTTCATGCAGAAGCTGCTGCCAGGATGGACGCTCCACTGGTATGCCAACGCCATCACGGGTGTGTTGACAGTGCTCTTCATCTCACCCTTCCTGCGTGCCATGGTGATGAAGAAGAACCGTTCTGAGGAGTGGAAGAAACTATGGGCTGAGAGCAACCGCAACCACCTGCCCTTGCTGTCTACCGTGCTCGCCAGAGTCTTCGTCGCTGTCTTCTTTATCTTCTATATCTGTAACTACCTGAGCCGTTTCAGCAATGCCATCATGATTACGCTGGGCGTTGTCGTCATGGCCTTGATTGTGGTCTCCAGAACCATCAAGCGCCGTAGCATCCTACTGGAACGTCTGTTCATCAACAACCTGCGCTCTCGCGACATCGAGGCACAGGTGCAGGGCAAGAAGCGCCCGCTCTATGAGGGTAAGCTGCTCGACCGCGATATCCATATTGCCGAGTTCGACGTGCCCACCAACTCCCTATGGATGGGTAGCTCGCTGAAAGAGCTGAATCTGGGCAAGAAGTACGGCGTACATGTCAGCAGCATTCTGCGTGGCGGCTTCCGTATGAACATTCCCGATGGCGACTACATACTCTATCCATGTGACCGCCTGCAGGTTATTGGCAGTGACGAACAAATGGCCAACTTCGCCCATGCGTTAGAGACGGATGTCATCCAGGAAGACCTGAAGGTAGAAAACCGCGAGATGAAGCTACGCCAGCTGATTATCTCTGTCGAAAGCCCCTTTGTCGGCAAGACCATGGCAGAGAGCGGCATCCGTAGCATGTACGGCTGCATGGTGGTAGGCATCGAGGAAGGCAAGGAGAACCTCTCGCCGATGCATCCTAACCGTCGCTTCATTGCTGGCGACATCATCTGGGTAGTGGGAGAAGAAACAGCCCTACAAGAGCTGTTTGCTGTTAGCCATTAGCCAAGCCAAAAGCTAATAGCCAAAAGCTCATCAATACCATTGTACCGCATTGGAATAGCTGGAGCGCTTGTCATACTTCAGCGCATCGGTCAGCGTAGCTGCATTACAACGGAATGAGAAGTTATAGCTGGTATACGGTGTCAGCACCACTTGGCACGACATATTGAAGCAGTGCAGGTCACGCGACAGTGAAGCGGTAGTCAACGACAGTTTCTTAGCATCAAAGTCGTAACCACTGGAGAACGAGATGTTCCAGCCGTCTGCCAAGCGGATGTTACCACTGAAGTTCAGGTTCTGCGTGAACTTATACGGATAGCGCATGCGGTCGTAGTCGAATTTGCCTGCGGTATTCTCACGCATGGTAATACCATAGCCGAAGCTGATAGACCATGGCATCGAGAACTTCATATAGCCATCCTCATCGGTCTCGGCCATGCCAGCATTCTCCTTTTTAGCGCCATGCTTACCTGCCTCTAAGTCCTTATCGATGTTGGTATTCAGGTCGTTATCCAACTCTTCGTCTTCGTTATTCTTATCTTTCTTGTCTTTGTCCTTCTTCTCTACCTTCTCGCCACGCAGCCACTTGAAGAAGTTGGCCACCTTCTTGTCGTTGAGCGTGTACGACAGGTTCTGCGACATACCCTGGAAACGACCGAAACGTCCATAGCTATACTCCGTACGGTTGCCGATATAGGGACGGGCACCCACAGAGTCTGCCTCATAGGCATAGGTGGCGAACGTCGCGTTCAGATTAAAGGTATAGCTCTTCGACAGCTTCAGACGCAGACGGGTGTTCAGGTCACTCCATGGACGCACCTCGGCAGCGAAGTTATACGACATCGAGGCTCCCAGCTCGTCAATAAGGCTAATCTTCTTAAAGCCTGTCGAGTCGTCGTCGCTCTTGATCTTCATCTCGATATTATTCGCAATATCCATCGACACACTTCCCGTCTTACCCTTGCCAGGACCACCAAAGACCGTTCCCTGGTACATGTTATACTCTACCATCGACACGTTACCCTTGGCATCGGTCTTCTGATAGGTGTCCCAGAAGCCATAGCGCGAGGCGCTGAAGTCGGGCGCATAGTTGAATGACACGGTAGGTGTGAAGACGTGACGGATGCGGTCTATCTTCTCACCAAACAGCTTGCGATTAGGAATGAAGAAACCGTACAGCTTCGTCGACAGTCCCAGCGACATCGTCCAGTTATAGACATTATGGAAGCCCTGTATCGTGTCCACGACCTCCTTCTGGGCTTTCTCATCCCACGAACGTTTGTACTTCTGTGTGTACATACGGTCGGTGAAGTTGAACGTGGGCGACACATTCAGGAAGTTAAACAGGGTGAAGTTAGCGGTGATGGGGATGGTATGCTGCATACCGTTACGCCAGTCCTTCGTGAAGCTCGAATGCATCAGCTTGTCTTCCTTCGTCTTGATCTCGTTCTTGAATTGTCCCGTATATCGCACCGAGATCTTCTCATACCAGCGCTCCTCGCCTACTCCATTCTTACGCTTGAACGGATAGAAGTTGGCCACCGAGATGTTCAGGTCGGGCATGGTCAGCTCGATGATAGAGTCACGCATGTTTTGGTTGAGGTTGAACGTACTTGTCAGACTCATTCCCAGACTGGAGAATTTCGTACCCAGCGACACAGAGCTGGTACGCGTCGACTGCGTCAGCGACTGTGGATTGTACATCGACGTCAGGTTGTTGCGCTCATAACTGCTCGTCGCAAAGTTCACGCTGGCACGCAGCGACCTGTAAGGATTGGCCTTGGCATCCTGCGAGTGCTGCCATGCCACCCTGAAGCTCGTCGTCTTCGTGTAGTCAGGCATGTTCTTGTCGCCCGATACCGAGTTCTGATAGCTTACCAGCAAGGAACCGTTGTAACGATAGCGGCGGCGGTAGTTCGATGTCGCCGTCAAGCCCCACGAGCCCTTGGTATATATCTCACCTATCAGCTTCAAGTCCATCTTGTCACTGATAGCAAAGTAGTAGCCACCATCACGCAGATAGAAGCCTCGCGACGTCTCGTCACCGTATGTCGGCATGATGAAACCTGACGAGTAGCTCTTCGTGAACGGGAAGAAGCCATAGGGAATGGCGAAAGGCAGCGGCACATCACACACCACCAGATACGTCGGGCCAAACACCACATTCTTGCCTGGCCGCACCTTCGCACGCGACATGGCGAAGTAGAAGTCCGGATGCGGCTGGTCACACGTCGTGTAACGTCCGTGGTAGAGGTGCATATCGCCCTTGCCGTCACGCTTTGACAGTTCAGAGGTCATGAAACCGTCCTGCTGCTCTGTATAGGCATTGCTGATGAGACCCTTCTTCGTCTTGAAGTTAAAGGCCATGGTGTCCGTCTCGTACGTGTCGGAGCCCATCTTGAACACAGGGGTACCGAATTTCTGTCCCGTCGTGTCCAGCGAACCCGTGGCATGTACTAAACTGGAGTCCAGCGACATGAATATCTGGTCACTCTCCAAGTCCATATCCTGATACTTCACGTGCGACTTACCATAGAGATGGGCAATACCCGTCTCTCCCTCATACGTCATGGAGTCGTTGGCAGTATAGGTCACTGGGGCGTCAATACCATTCTTGCGCTTGCGGTTGGCGGAGTCGGCAGCCAGCGAGTCGTCGACCGCCTTGTTGCGCTTCCATATCAGTAGCTGCAGCGAGTCCATCGAGGCCGTATCGGGAATATTGCTCTCGACAGCCATGCTATCGGCCACAACGCTTTTGATGGCGCTGCTGTCAACATTGTCAACCACAATGTCGCCAATCACAACGCTATCTACCCCTGTAGCGCCTTGGGGAAAGCGCAACCGAGGTACTTCCGCCACCACAAAAACGATGACGAAAAGCAGCAGAAATATGAGCGTTTTTCTTCTCACGGCTGCAAAGGTACAACTTTTTGAGCAGTTACAGAATATTTAAGGACAGAAATTATGGGAAATTGTGTGAAATTAACCCTTCAGGGCCGCCTCCCCCCTCATCCATCTTACCTCAGCCTTCTTCCATCATCCTTCTTCCATGTGTCATTGATACTGATGTCACGTTTCATTGATTACCAACTCCCTGGGCAGGGTAATCACCTTCAGGCGCTCATACCAGATGCGACAGGAGCCTGCGAAGCGTTTCTGCGTATGACCACTGATGATGTAGTAATTGGCAGCATATTCATCCATCATGTCTAGGAACACCTTCTTGATACGCGAACACTTCTCATTGATGGCATTGTCCAGCGGATTCACCAAGTGGTCTACACCTTCCATGATTTTCTCCTTGTCCAGCAGTTTTGCCGTTGCCATGTAGCATCTCGTCAGTTCCTCGCGGTACTCCCCTAGCCTCTTGAACTCAATGCCCTCAGGGTGTGCCAGGAACAACAAGTACACAGCCTTGTGTACTGGTTGCAACTCCACCTCTTTATTGTCATAGTCCACCAGGAAGAAGCGGTAGTCCTTCGTTATCTGCAATCTGCTCAGCTTCGTTCTGGCAGCCTCTATGCGCAGTTCCTCCAGCAGAGGGGCACCAATAGCCCTTAACAGCAAGTCTTTCCGACCTGCCATCTTCAGCTGTTCAGCCAGTAGCCTGACCTGTTCAGCCATTTCTTCCGGACTATGCTGCACCACCTCCATCATTCTGCCACATTCTTTGCCAACCTGCTCAGCCAACTCTTCCATTTATCGATGATGGTTGGCTCTTGTGGTTCTTCCTCCACTATAGGTTCGGGTACAGGGATAGGCGCAGGTTCTGGCTCTGGTGCCTTCTCAACCTCGAAAGGCAGCACCTGCTCTTTCGCCAACACCTCCTTCATGGTTGATGGTTCCTTCTTCGCTGGCTTATACAGTTTGGGGATCAAGTCCTCATAGAAGTCGTCCTCGTTGCTGTGCGCATCCTTCTGCACCTCGCTGCGCAAGTCGTCCTCCAATCCTGTTGCCAGTATCGTCACCTTCGCATCCTCACCCAGCGAGTCGTCCGTTGCCGTACCCCAGATGACGTCGATGTTTGGGTCCAGCTGGTCAAAGAACTCATCTATCTCCTGCAGCTCACGCACAAAGATAGAATGCTCTTCGCTCGAGTAGATGTTAAACAAGATGCGCTTTGCCTTGCCAATGTCGTTGCCATAGAGCAATGGCGAGTCCAGCGCATTCAGGATGGCCTTCTCCACACGATGCTCACCACTGGCCCTACCCATCGCCATGATGGCACCACCACCGTTCTTCATCGTTGTTTCTACATCTTTGAAGTCACTCTTGATACCCCCATCGCTGGGCAGTGTAATCAGTTCAGAGATACCCTTCACCGCATCCATCAGGATATTGTCAGCCCGCTTGAACGCCTCCTTCACAGACAGCTCCGAGTCCGCATAGATGTCGCACAGTCTCTCGTTGTTCACTATCAGTAGCGCATCCACGTTCTTACGCATCTCGTCCACACCCTTCAGTGCCTTGATGATCTTCTTTTTCTTCTCAAAGTAGAACGGTATCGTCACCACGCCCACTGTCAGCAGTCCCATCTCCTTGGCGATGCCTGCCACCAGTGGAGCAGCGCCCGTTCCCGTGCCGCCACCCATGCCTGCCGTCACGAACACCATCTTCGTGCCGTCGCTCAGCAGCCTCCTGATATCCTCAAAGCTCTCCTTGCACTCGCGCTTTCCCTGTTCAGGATTGCCGCCGGCACCCAGTCCGGCACCCAGCTGTATCTTGTAGGGCACTGGCGAGCGCGACAGCGACTGACTGTCCGTATTCATCACCGCATACGTCACGCCCCCCACCTTGTCCAGGTACATGTTGCGTACGGCGTTACACCCGCCACCACCAACACCCACCACTTTGATGATGCCCTGCATCTTATCCTCGATGGGAGCCACAAAATCTATCATTTGCATCACTTCTTCCATACGCTCACTATTTTTCTGCAAAAGTACCAAACTTTTTCCACTTCTCCAAATCCTCGCAAGGCTTGCGGAGTGAGTGCAATCCATTAACTAATCAACTCACAAAACCTATCCTTAATATCTCGTAAGTCCTCTGTCAAAAGACTATCGCATCGCTCTGCGATCTCTTCAGGAATAGGATACCTGCATGCAGCGATGGCACCAGCCATAGCACCGATGGTGTCAGAGTCGCCACCAATAGATATTGCCAGGCGGATGACCTCTTCAAAGGAATTGCCCTCCAAGAAGGCGATGATAGCTTCTGGCACACTCCCTTGACAAGAGACGTCAAAATAGTAATTGGGACGGATTTCTGCGATGGTACGATGCAGGTTATAACCAAATGTCTGCTCCACATACTCTTTGATTTCCTGCTTCGATTTCCCTTGTTTGCAAAGGAAAACGCTCGCCGCTATTGCCTGTGCCCCCTTAACACCCTCAGGATGATTATGGCTAACACACGCTGTTAATGCTGCAAGAGCCAATGCTTCATCGAGAGTCTTAGCATACAGTCCTACAGGACTCACTCTCATGCCAGCACCGTTCCCCCAACTGTTATAAGGCTGAGGATTCTCTTCAAAAAGCCATTCCATGAATCTTCCTCCATAACCGGCATTTGGATAGTGGTCGCCAAGTTCTTGCATACAATATATTAAATAATGAATGGTATGCGCCTCGTCCTCCAATAGCCACTTCGCCACTGCCAGTGTCATCACAGAGTCATCCGTAAAGCGACTGCCTTCCGGAAACAATTCAAAATCCGTTCTCTTCGTGTTCAGAAACTCATACATGGAGCCAATGATATCACCCACCAGTGCTCCCAACATCTTTACTTTTCCCATAGTCTTACATTTTTCTGCAAATATACGAAATTATTCTCAAAGATGTTGTATATCACAACAAATACCAGTATTCCTATTATATGCCACGTCATAATATAATATCATCTAAATTTTAGATTTTTTATACTATACATCAAGATTTTCACTTTTTAATCTTATTAGTTACATACATTTCCTTCCTTTCTTGGTGTTCTATCCATGCCTGGTCGCCTACAGACGATTCCTTAAATGCTATAGTGATTTTTATTCTGTCATCGCCAATATTCTCCTTGTAACGGTACTTCATCTCATTCCTTATCAAGGATACGTTACCACTCGTTTTGTCCTTAAACTCTTCGATAAGCTCATCCGTTGACAAGTTCTTGATACGTTCCTCGCGCTTGCCAATCTTATCAGCATACATGCACTTGAACACCTCCTCCCTCATCACCTTGTCACCCTTCAGCCATTTACTGGTGTAAAGCGAGAACAATTCTTCATGTGTCAGCCCTATGAGCATATCCACGCATTTTCTTAACTCCACATCGTTCCATCCTTTATGATGGGCCAACTTTACCTGTTGATAAATGTACTCGAAATCTGCCATATTTTCTTTATTTTAGTTAAAATGGTAATTCTTCTTCAAGTTCGAATGTCTGTATCAAGTTTTTGACAGCGTTGTTGTCCGTATTAAAATCCTTTAGTCTTACAGGCTTTGAAGCTGATGCATTAGCACTTTTTCTTGAAGTTACAATTCCTGTATCCTCATGATAGTCCAAGAGGATACTACCCAAAGGATTGAGATTATTCTTCTTCACATAGATTTCCATTACCCCATGCAGATTCCGCCCCCGCTCATCTTCGTACATCCGATAATACTCAGGACGATGCACCATAATCACTACATCTGCAAGCTCCTCAATATAACAGGAATTTGCCAAATCCATAAATTGAGGCTGTTTTCCTTCTATACCGTCTCTATACTCAACGCCTCTGCTTAACATTGATCCCACTACTATTGGAACTTCAAATAGGCAAGCCATTTTTTTCAACGAATGCATCACCTCAGCTATCCTTTCTGATATACCTTTCTCTCCCTTTGCAAAATCTATCATTTGCAGGCAGTCAATGAAAATAATTTTCACCACTTTATCTCTGATACAGTTACGTACAGTTTCTATCAGTTCGTTCAGCGGCAAATCTAAGCAATTGTGTATAAACAATGGAGCATCAATCAAAGTCCCAATTCCCTTATCAATTATTTCCCACTCATTGTATTTAAGAGTTCCTTGTTGTAAGAGCGATGTTGAAATATCGCAATGGATAGACAATAGTCTTTGCATATAGTCTTGCCCCATATTATTTGTAGAAAACAATAAAGCTGGAACTTTACTATCAACTACGATATTTCTTATCATTGACAATACAAATTCTTCTTTTCCCATGCACGGTCTTCCACCAACGATGTACACCTTCCCTTTCTTAAAACCGTCTGTGAGTTCATCTAGGCTCTCAAAACCGGACGGGATTCCAGAGACACCTATGTTTGCGGTCTTTGACTGTACTTCACATAGACAATGTTTTACCATTTCTCTCACGTTGGAGTAACTAACATCATTCATTATTTCTACCATAATTATCGGTACATTTATGTATAATAAAACTTGACTGCAAAGTTAGGAGATTCTAACTCTGCAGCCAAACAATTTTGCCCCACAAGGCTTGTGAAAATGAAAGATTATTCCTTGCTTAAATCAACTATCATTTTTTCGACAACAGGTTTCATCGTGGGGATATCCTTTTCAAGGGTTTGAAAGACGACATCAGTGTCCATTTCAAAATAGTGATGAGAAATCTTGTCACGTATTCCCATCGCTCCCCTCCAATATACATCTGGATAGTTTTTCAGCAATTGACCTTTCGTCTGATTATCTAATCCCTTGACAGTTTCACCAAGAGCTATTAGGTTCATACAAATGGCATCAAGGCGCATCATACCACCTGAAGAACGTAAAAAATCATCGGGAGTTTTAACGACTTTGGCCCTTTGGGTAATAAGTTCCAACATCGCCTTTATTTTCTTAAGACTGTCAAGAGCGATCTCTTTATCAAACGTATATTCCATCCCTTATGATTCTTTGACGCAATAAACTATTCATATTGTCGCGCACTCTGACAAGGTCAACTTTACAATCAAGCAATTGCTCAAGTTCTGTCTGAATCATATCTAAGGTTAGCAAAGAAGGAGCCTGACCTTCGTAGCAGACATCAACATCGCTTTTGTCGGTTTGTTCTCCACGAGCCACAGAACCGAAGATGCCGAGTTTCGTCATCCCATATTTTTTCTGAGCCGTCGATTTGTAACGTCTCATCAAACTTAATATTTCATCTTGCGACTTCATCTTGCGACATTGAGCAGTTCATTCACACTGCAAATATAGGAACTTTTTTTTAATGCACAAAGAAAAAGAGAAAAAAAATGCAATCCACAAGTCCTCTTCCTTCTTCCCTCTTCCTTCAACCATCAGACTTCAGACATCTCACCTCAGCCCTATTCCTATTCCCAGACTACCAAATCGCGCGGCAGGCTAATTTTCTTGGCCTCGCCACGAGGGCCATCGATATAATAATGTTGAGCCAATTCATCATCAAACTTAGAGATAAAAGCCCCACGGATACGAGCACACTTCTCATTGATGGAGTTCAGCAACGGGTTCGTCACGTCCTCGATGCTCTGCAGAGCCCTTTCATTCAATCCTAAAGGCTTTATCATTTGGTAGATATCTGCCAGTTCCTTCCTATAATCAGGTAAATGCTTAAAAACAATTCCCTCTGGATGCTTTAAGAACAACAAGAACACCGCCTTGTTGATAGGTTCAAGCATTATCTCCATATTATTGTAATCGGGTAGCGTTATGCGCAAGTCCTTGGTAATCACTAACCGACTTAATTTAGGTTCAAGGTGGATAATTCTTTGAATCAACCTTTCCGCCATACCACGCTCCCGAAGGGCATTCACCCTTTCACGCACTTCATTTACAATAATTGCAATCTCAGGGTCATTATTTACTCTCTCAAATAGTTCGTCAGCATACTCATCTGTATGTTCTTCGTTACTATCCCCTTTGTCGTTTGTACCCACCGTACAATATAACGCAGCATGAGCATGGAGAGAATGCACATCCTTTACTATCTGCCTGAGTTGTTCAATGACCTCCTCATCAGTTCCTTCCTTCAGGTGGAAATACTCTCCCTTAATATATTTAATGCCATAATAGTCACTATATCTTCTGAAAAACATCATACCATGCTGAATGTTTTTCGCATTTTCCGGATACCAAAGATACTTAATTGGATATGACGAATCCATATCAATTCTTATCTTCTCCTCCGCAGGTAAGTTAGGTGAAATATACCTGGCCAGTTCCCCACTGCTCAACTCCGTACTGAAATTGGGAAGATACACGAATTTGTACATGTGGTAAAGGCGCAAGTCTTTATGTCTGATAAAGAAACTATTAAGAGACTCACAATATTCATTTTCGACATACACAATTTCACGAACCTCTGCATCGTAATCAACAGAAAGGTTCATTTCGTCTTCGAATTCGAACTCATGAACCCCATCGAGTTTTGGCAATTCATCTCTTGTCAGCAAACCGTTAAGATAAGCTGTTCGTTTAATGTTGTATTCAACCTTTTCCTCTTGCTTTCTTTTTTGCTCAGCCTCATACTCTGCCTTCCTTTCCTTTATTAATTGATAGTGCTTTCTGAATCCGCCATCTTTCCATACCTCAGAAAGGTATTCCAGTAACTCCATTAACCCTCCGATTATTACAATTGGAATGATTATGAACATAGTAGGCAACATCCACCATTCCCTATCCTTAACCTTCTTGTCGTCTAAAAGAAGACCTGCAAGCATACCAAGGAAGGCTATTGCTGTAATAGCTCCACAAATAATAAGTATGATTTGCCAGATTGTCATATTGCTAGTCTTATTATTTCATTCTCAACACTAATGCATCCATACATATCGTCAACCGAAAATAGCTCTTGTTGTTTTCTTATCATACTTTTATGATATAACCATTCCCATCTCAATAAAGAGAGCCTTTTACCCTCATGCTCAGGAGGTCCCGTTTAAAGAAGGATTATTAGTCCAGCTATAATTAGCCACCAAATGAAATCAGCGAAACGCTTGCCCATTTGTCTCTAAAACTCTTCCTTAAAAGGAGATGGCTTTTTTGAACCAGCCCCTTTACATTGGGACTGTTCAATCTATATGCCAACATAATTCCGTATAATTATAATATCGTTCATATGCGTATATATTTGAATATTCTTGCATCACATGTTATCATCCCTGTTCGCTTCCGGGCTGGCGCTAACCTACTCTTCCACATTTGCAGTACCATCGGCATAAACGCATTTCACTTCTCTGTTCGGAATGGGAAGAGGTGGAGCAACGTTATAAAAGCACCTCATTATTCTCGTTACTAATTTTACTAAATCCTAAAATGTTCTCAATAAAGTCTTGGATGATGAAATCCGCAACTTTTTTTATCTCATCAGGCGTATGCTTGTTCCAACGTGGGTCAAAGCACTTAAAATAGCCTATATGTACAACATTATCATCTAATATATCTTGATAATCATACCATTTCTTATTATCATTCTTTGCTTGCTCATAAGCAGCTACATCTTTACCTTTTAAACCTACCCCCCACCTATTTTCCTTAACTAAAGTAAGAGGGTGAAATGTCCCCAAATCCGTATGATCTAATTTGGGCATATAAGGCTTGGGCTGAGTTCTCCCAATATAGATTTTTTGACCAGCAGATTGTTCTTCAATTATCGGAATACCAAAATTTCTTAGCGAATGTATGTAATGATGACAGTTTTCACATAATGTTACTAAGCAATCATCAGGATAATCCCATAACATTCTATTCCTAAAATAGACTTTATGATGCACGTTTAACCGCGGCATCGCTAAATGAAATCCTGAATAGAAATCAATATTGACAGTAAAATCGTAGTTTTTTACATGTATAATGTAACTACTCCTATCTGCAATATACTGATGGTAGGTTTCAAATTTCCCTTGCTGTACAAAAACTAACCCATCTTGCATTGGATTAAATGCATGGCATAGCTGACAGGAATAATTATCACGGGCCTTAATTGAATTACTCTTTTCAATCCATCTTTGATCATCATAGCCAGTTTGTGCAACGTCAACGACGCCCAAGGGTTCTTTAGCCATTTGGGCCATTTCTATCTGTTCGAGACTATCTTCTTTTATTTCGAAAGAAGGAATCTCTTTTTTATGAAATTGAAACATTCTATTCATTATATACAATTTCTAAAAGACCATATAATCATCTACCGAATTGTGCTTGGTCAATCACACATTCCACATAGTTTCCTTTGATATAGATGTTTTCAACTTGCATTCCGAAGATTTCCATAGACCCACCAATCGTGCGATAGTGACCATCTAATTCCTTGCCATATATTCTTATATACCTAATCCATCCATCAACACCAAGGAAATCAAAATCATTATACACATTCCCATATTGCTCTTGACGTATCTTTATGCCGCCATTTGGAAGTTTGATGAGTGACATATCGAGGCTTGCGTATATATCGGATTGTCTCATGGTTCCCATAAGTTGGCGGATTGCCAATTCACAAAGGCCATTCAATTCATGTTCTTTGCTCTTTACTTCTGGTTTGTTTTGTGTTGAACTGTTACCGCCCTTTTTCGGAGCGCTTTTTCTTTTCCCATACACCGCTCTAACAGGTCTTCCATAGAATCTTGTATCATCAACGACCTCTATAGTTTCTCGCCCATCTTTAAATCTAAGATTGTATGCAGAATAATTGCTCTCGTCCCTCGTTGATGTCCAATACCTGCCAAGTTCTCCGACACCGGCAATCCTATATGAACTTGCCGCGCCAGCGGCTGGCAGGAATATGCTATTTCCGTTCTTTCCTGTAACTTTCCACCCCAACTGACCATTTTGACGTTCCCACGTCCATTTGCAACTATTTATCAGTTCTTCCATTTCTTCTTGTGTCGGTAATCGCCATTCGTTTCCGAGTTTGGCCGTTGCAACATCATCTTGTGCCTCCAAGACACTCTTCCCGTCGGCTTCGGTATACTTGAAAATGGAATTGTATGAGCCTCTGCATAACTTGTAAGTTTCCCATCCGTATGCGTCCTTAGATTCCTTCTCTCCCCATGCATAATAATTGCCAGCCTCAGAAGGCGAAGAAGCTCCAATGTTACAGGTGGCCCACAACACACCTGATGGCAAGCCTAAATCAACCCTGTCGTTTTGTGTATTGCTCGGCTTAGGCATTACCGATTGAGGTTTCGTATCGCCGACATTAACTTTATGTACACTCTTGTAATAGCCCTTTAGGAAATTTGCAAAGTCGGGGGCTTTAGTTACATTCAATTTATAGCCTTTATTCATTCCAAAGTCAGCATGGCGATTGGTATAAAGACCTTCACCATATTTCACCATTAACGGAAACACTTTATCTGACACCGCATAATCACCAGAAGGAACTTTTTCCATTATCCCTTTTGTCAAGAAATCAAGTTCAAAATGAATCTTACCGCTTTTACGTAAGAAGATATAGGACGCGAGATTGATAGCTTCCGCCTCCAACTTCTCAGATGTCAAGGTGCCTAAACATTTCTTCAAATGTTCGACACTCTCTTTTACTACTTGTTCAATTGGTGAGAGTGATTGTAATGTAGAACTCTCCTTTTTGGACTTGCCGAATAGAAAATCAAAAAATCCCATAATATTTATTTGTTTAAGTTTAATATATTGTCACAAAATCGTTTGTAGTTATTGCTAAATTCTTGCTCTATACGCATAAAGATTCTGTCTATATCAGATTCTGTAAGGACATCTTCACCTCGATTAAATTCCTTCCAATATTCATAAGCATTCATTATTGCATTTTTGTGTTTCCTCTCTACTAATTGGAGATATGTGTCTTCCTCAATATCGGCGTAGCCACCTGTGTCATTTGGCCACAAAGAAGCATTTTGATAATATGTGAGTGATTGCTGATAGTATTTGCTATTTGTTATAACGGACATCTCCATTGCAGTTTGGTTACAGAAGTGAGCATAATACAAATCGGAAATATAGAGGGTGTCAGGATTTTGCCCAAGGAAAGGGAGAAATGTATATGCAAATGGCATCTTCACCAAAGCTGCTCGATTAACATACGCGGACTGTTCTAACAAATCATCCCTTGTTATACATGCCATTCTTGACAAATAAAGATAATTATACTTGAATATTTTTCGCGATAAGTTGATATCTTCTTGACACATAAGCCTTAACCAACGAAATGTATTAGCGGCTCCTGTGATTGCAAGTTCACTATTCCAGTACTTATTGGGAAACTCAGTCAAGAGATTGATGCTTCTGCGCAAATAGTCGAATGAATCTTTTATCTTCTGACTATATATCAAAACACCTGCGATGTCTGCTAAAATATAAGGATGAGCAACACCGCCGTATTCAATAATTAGCCCGTCATGGTCAATAGGCGAAATATGACGGAAAGGGAGAACTTCAGATTTTGTCTTATATGGAGTCCTCAAATACTCAACATTCTTTATGTCGTCCGATGCCAGTTTTTGTTGCTTAACTATGTATTCGTACACGTTAGATTCATCAAGGCAAAGACTCCTATCAAGAGCGGTAATCTCTGCAAAGGGCTCTTTCATGCTTTCATGATGAAAAAGCATTCCTAATTCTTGCAACAATCCAACGACTATTGGATTCTTAACTTCTTCTGAATAAAAATCATACAAAGCAGGGAAAAGCCAATCACCGTTTGCCTTAGTAAAGCAAATTGTATGTTCAGCAGAAAACCTTTCAAAAGAGTTCGGATCTTCTGCTTTAATCTTCATTAATATGTCTTTGATTTCTTCTGCTCTGTCTTGCATGTTCCAAATGATTGTCAGTGAGACTGTCCTTTCGTCACTTCATTTTTAATCAACATTCCATGTTGCTTCGGGATAACCGTCAAAAGCGTCATCTATGGTGTCATCGTCATATCCGTTGTAACCACCATATTTTTCATATGACTTTCCACTTTCACAATTATCATAGTCATCATATACTTCATCAACCAGCCCATTTTTACTCTTAAAATCTGATGGGAACCACTTGTGGTCTTTAGGGCAAAAGATTTTCCAATCATCCTGTAATTTTACTAAAATCCCATCCGATAATAATTCAAAATACTGTATGGTATATCCTTTGTGTTGAACAATATTAGGATTCCATTTTTTTATATCAGACTCCAATATCTCAGGAGTAATTTGTGCTACATAAATTTTATTATCATTAAACTCAATAGTTACTGCAGAATACATGGCTGGCGTAACTCCATATTGAGAATAAAATCCAACCCTTTCGCCATTTCTGAACAGCAACAGTCCTGAATCCGTCTTCGCAATTTCATTGACCCTAAATCGTCTCGTAATCATACCGTTTTCAATTTTTGCGATAATTACTTCATCATCTTCTATCAGAAAATCATCCCAACGTTCAGGTATTCCCCCCTCAATTATACAATCTGGAATTGCGGGATAATAATCTGACACCAAATAATTATCCCCATTCTTCTTTTTCAAATATATTAATGAGTAATCATCTAGATCAGACAAATCAATCATTCCTGAAAGAAGAATGTCACTTGGTATATAGTTTTGTAATTCTTGTATAGACTGAAAAATTTTCCCATATGGCACACGAATGCATTTTCCTTTACTCTTTAAAAGAGTGTCGAAATGATTATCTAATACAAGGCAAGAGATCGGGTTGGCATAATTAGTGCGGTACTCAGGAATCTCAATATCATCATCATCGACATTATATTTTACAAAGTACTTCTCATATTCAGTACTAAAATAGAATATATATCTTTTGTTGTATTTGTATTCTTGATAATCAAAATAATTATAACCTCCTAACAACAAACGCCCGTATAAGTCATATAGATATTTTGTTCCTTCATATATTTTTCCAGATTCTAGATTCGACTTTTCTGAATATATATAATCTCCATCCCTGCCGCATTCTATCAAATCTGATACAATTCTTATATCGTCATAATGACATTCGATAATCAAAGAACACTTCTCATTGTAGCATCCCCACTTACCATTCTTTTTTACTTTGAGAATAAAATGCTTTCTGTGTTCAATCCAATACTCAACAGCTTCGATGCAGTCATAAAGACAGTGAATTGACTCGTTGAATGATTTAAGCGACAGAACGCCATAAAGTCCCGTATCACGGTCTCGTATCATTCGATATGGACAACCATTCAATTTAAAAAGGAATGGAAGTGACGAGGGCTTTACATTTATATGATTCTTAACAAGCACTTTTCCATTTGTATCGGCGATGCCCCATCCTCCATCTTTGTAGAATTCAACAACATCTTTCAAAGGATTGTATGAATCGCAAGATTCGAAATCGACGCTATCACCTTCTTGTAGCCTTAAAAAATATCTGTCTTTACACTTATTCATAGCGTCCTTTTCTATAAAGGCCATAATAGAATTTAGTATATCCTCCTTTCTTAGCATTATATTAAGATCTTCAAAATCATCCTCAAATATTAAAGGGCGAGATTTTCCCCTTTTTAAATCCTTAATATCTCTTTGGGCCTTTTCTTGAACTAAGCTTAATATTTCAGAAGAATTAGATACACAATCATTTATCAGCTCAACTATATGATGCATTTCGTAGTATTTTCCACATTTATCAAAATTAAGTATCATTGCATCAATTAGCTTAGCAACATCATCGTCAGAAAATTTCTCTGCGATATCATTGTATCTACATTCTTCCCAGTTCATATAAAAATATAGGTCTAATTATTGATACTGCAAAGATACAAAATATATCTAAAAGAAAAAGGATTTAAGGCAAAATAATATCCTTATCTTTGCTGCCGTAATCAATAGTTATATAAACAGATATGGGTATTTCGATTGAGAGTGTTTGGAGCAAGGCACAGCGTCTATCCGCCAGTGACAGGTTGGCATTATCACGCCGTTTGCGCGAGAGTGTCAATGAGACAGATAGCGTTCGCCAGGCACGTGTAGCCTCAGAAATTGACCGATTTTTTGGCGGTTGGAGTGACGATCCACGTACTACCGAAGAAATCATGCAGCAAATTCGCGAAGGACGCACAGAAAACACTTATCCTAAGTTCTGACCATGACCACTTTCAAGTATCTCTTGGAATCATTTGAGATAGGAACTTTGATTCACACTAAGGAGTTGTATCAGTTGACCTGTCCCTGAGATTCCTTAAATTCAATATTTCGAGCAGTTTTTATATTATAGGCACAAAAATAACACTATCCAGCGAAACGGAATTGTTCCATTTTGTTCCTTTTTGATGCAAAAATAGTGGATACGACTCCTTAGTCTACTTGAAGCAATAGGCTCTTGATATATGCCTCAATATCTGCGGAACTAACATCGTAGATGGGATGAAGCTGAGCAAACTGCTCATCCTTTCTAAATAATGTGCCATTCGATAGCATTGCCATAAGTCCCTTGCTCTTTAGTTTATATCCAGAATGCTCGAGTGCCCGTGGTATCAAAGATTTTATGTCAGCACCAGTTTTTAATATGGAGTAGATGTCATAGTAATCACGAAACTTGCTGCGACGCATCATGGCTTCCATCTTCATGATGCCTATAGACTCTACATCAGCAAGACGAATGTTGTTCATATAGGGTATTTCTTGCATAGAGGCTATACGCTTACGAGGTGCTGCATAAAACGAAATCTTTACACCTTCTACGATAAATAGCACTTGGTCGAAACCTGCCACTTGTACATCTTCAACAGTGCCAACTGTTTCAAGTTCTTTCTGCAACTTTGGCCAGCCGATATCAAGCGTATCGTCTTTACCTTCTTTCCATCGCATAAAATCCAGATCCTCACTCTGACGAGTCTTCAACTGAATAGAAAGAGCCGTTCCTCCCACTAGGACAAAAGGCTTAATGCATTCTAGTCGAGAAATAGCCTCAATTATTCTGCCTGTCTGTGGAGCAAGTGATTGATTCATGCTGCTAATCTTTTATTAAGTTGGCGCGTAGCCATAGCTTTTACATAGCTACGTGGACGCTTAGCATGGAAGTAGTACCATGCAAAGAAGTAGTTTAGATTATAATAGCGTTCACCTTGTGCTACCACATTCTCAATCCATGCCCTTTTCATCTTTTTATAAGAAAAAATGCTGAAGAGCATGTTAATCTCATCAATGTCAAGATACAGCATCACCAACTCTATCAGCATGTCGTCAGGCATGTCTTGGATAGAGTCGTTATCATAGCTCCACAAGCAGTGTTCTTGCTTGAGTTTCTCTATGAGATATGGTTTTACTGCTGCCATCTGTTTCGTTATTTCTATTATATAACGTTGCAAAGATACAAAACAATTTCGAAACAAAAAAGAAATCAGCGAGATATTTTCATGAAACGCAGCGCTGGCAGTCGAGTACGAAAATCTATTAACCTATTAACGTGACATGCCGCAAACCCTCTGCGCATCGGGGTTTGAGACACGTTAAATGATGCCGAGACATTTAACATACTTGAGTAGAATTAGTTGAAGGGTGAACCTGTCCCTGATGGTCTTTGACTTGCGCCGGACAGTTTTTTTCTACCACAGATTTTGCAGATTTTTTTAGGCTGTGCACAACTTTGTATTTAGCAGATTTCTGAGGATTACGCCTTAAAATACGTGTCACTGTCACGCCTAATGTTCAGTCTTACAGAACGTTAGGTGTGACACCTATTTTTTGTATCCCATTGTCCAGTATTTTGAACACTCTGCGAGACACTCGGTGACAAGGTACCAGGAACATCGTCACTCAGACATCTCACCTCAGCCCTATTCCTATTCCCACACCACTAAATCGCGAGGCAGGCTAATTTTCTTGGCCTCGCCACGAGGACCATCGATATAATAATGTTTGGCCATGTGGTCGTTGGTTGAGATAATAATTCCTTTCAATTCTATTCATACTTCCGAACGTTTTGCATATATACGCATCTCATTCGAAATGTTAGATAACCAATTTGAGAAATGCAAATATTTTAAAAAGAAAATTTAACAGAAGTAGTTTCACATTGCAACGCCACACTTTGTACCTTTAGGTCAAAGAAGCCTTGTGAAATAATATCCTTATCTTTGCTGCCGTAATCAATAGTTATATAAACAGATATGGGTATTTCGATTGAGAGTGTTTGGAGCAAGGCACAGCGTCTATCCGCCACTAAGTTTTATGTTTCCCAAGAAGCCGTTCTCCAATCCCCTATTTACTGCATCGCGGCGAAAGACTGCGATAAGTCTCATAGCCGCCTGTATCGGATGGATATATTATTGTGTCAATAAAGTAAATGTGCCCATCATCACCCATCAGCACATTACCTTCAACGGCATCAAATATGTCGTGATGACCATTGGTATAATATTCACCATTATCTTCTGGATGAAAGCCTAAACGAATGAATTCATCATGAACTTCCTGAGGGGTAGCTAATCGGGCTTCAGCAATGTAAGGTTGAACTAGTACGGCACAAACTTTACCGTTCTGATTCTCTGCAAAACCTATCATACGATAAGGACAGGCATCAAAATAAATGTTGTGTGCCTTAATACGCTCAAAAAAAGAAGTAAGATTATCATCTGAATAGCGGAAATCGTTCAATTTGACGATTTCCGTTTGGTTGCATGAAATATAAGTCTCATTCTCCGAACCTCTGTCGAAGAACTCTCCAAATTGAGTACGGTCACTGAACCAGCATCCTTGCTCCTGAGCCCACTTTTTAAGTCTTACCAGTTGGACTGACTTGCAAGTCGTTGTTCCCGCAAGAGCTTCAATCTCCTCAAGGACTCCTCTCGCGACTGCGGATGCGCTTTCCAATATGCAACCTGCGCCCTCATTTCGGCATTCACTTTCTTGTGGTAATCGTTCAATATATTCTCCATTCATTGAATCTTTTTGGTTTAACGTGGCAAGTGCGGTGCAAGCCGAATACAATCAAACATGTTTGAATTGCTAAGGCGCAGCCCGTTCTCGCAGCCTTTTGGTTGCAAAGATACGAACTTTTCCTGTAACTTCCAAATCTTTTGCTACTTTTTCGTTGCCCGAAAAGTACTTCCGCATTGCTTGAAAAACTTAAAGAATAATCCAGCCCTCTTTCCTCAGACCTCTCACCTCAGCCTTCTTACATCAGCCTTCTTACTTCAGCCCTCAGCCATCATCCATCTTACATCATCCGTAACTAAGGACTATTCCCTGAGATTCCTTAAATTCAATATTTCGAGCAGTTTTTATGTTATAGGCACAAAAATAACACTATCTAGCAAAACGGAATTGTTCAATTTTGTTCCTTTTTGATGCAAAAATAGTGGATTGGACAAAAAAAATGGTTATTCATTTGGAATTTAGTACTAAAATTGGTACCTTTGCCGCGAATGTAAAAACAATATATCAGCATTTAAAGAATAACGGACTAATAAAAAAATAAAGGAGGAGAACAACTATGGATTATCTGGAATATAAAGGTTACAAGGGCAGTGTAGAATATAGCAAGGAAGATAATTGCTTGTTTGGTAAAGTTCAAGGACTGGGCAAAGATTTGATTGCATATGAGGGTCAGACGCTTGACGAACTACGTAACGATTTTGAAGCTGGCATTGACAGCTACCTTGAAGGCTGTTTGGCTGATGGTGTAGAGCCTGCTAAGCCTTATAGCGGCAAACTGAACCTGCGAATGTCATCAGAACTGCATTCTCGCATAGCAGCATTTGTAGCAAATACAGGTACTACTATTAATGATTTCATCAACCGTGCAATCAAGAACGAACTGAAGAAAGTCGCAGCTATGTAATTGCTTCAAGGTCAAGGGGGACAGGAACTTTGATTTACACTAAGGGTGACAAGGTACCAGGAACATCGTCACTTGCATCGTTCACAAATTGTTTTCTACAGACTCTGCAATTGATTCTTGAATCGGCTCATTATTGCCAAATTATTAGACCAACTAATTTGTCTCAGCAGTGCTGAGAGTTTTTCGTCCACTCCATTATAAGTCTCATAGAACTGCTTCATTCGCCAAAGATTCTTATCAGAAAAACCTTTTGCTTCTGGGCTAGTTCTTTCAATATATTCCGCTAGGTGACAAGGTACCAGGAACATCGTCACTTTGTTCCTGAGATTCCTTTTTCTAAGCTCTTTCCAGTCGCTCGTTCAGTATCTCGAACAGTTCTTCTGTTTTTATATTTGTACCTGTAGTCGTCAGATGTTCCTGGGCACCTGTTAGATTGGTATTAAATCTACGGGCGAGACGCTCCAGGAAACCGGCATCCTCTAGTTTCTGAATCTCGACATTAGGCTTGTAATGAACGGAAATAAACTTTTGTTTCCCTAATTCTATAATCTCAAAGGCCTCAACATCTGAGAAATTAGCTATAAACGCTTTTGAACCACGAACAACGAAACTCTTGTCCGATATGGTGATATATGCCTGCCCCGTTATCCGTTCTCTAATCATCATAGAAGGTATGACAATGAAACCGAATCCGCAAAATAGGATGCCTATAACTCCTACCACCTGCAAGAATATGGGATGCCAGCGACTTGATGATGGATGAGCTATCATCATGATGGCCATAGCCATAAACGCAGCACAGCCTAGGGTAAGGAGAATTGTTCTCCAAACAGAATGATAAATCTTGATTTCTTTCATGTTAAAAGAAGATCATAGGAAGTAAGCTTTTCTTTTTCTGCTCCATTTCACTTATCATTCGTTCTATGGCCGACTTAAAAAAGAACGAAATCAGGAACTCGTCCGTTCCCTCCAGACGTATCTGTTTCAAAGCAGAGATATAAGTTGCGCGGTCCTCCAGTTTAACAATCAATAATGGGTGGCCGGCACGAAGAAGGATGAAATTTGAAAGCAAACGCCCTGTTCTGCCATTACCATCGCGGAAAGGGTGCAGATACTCGTAGTAGCCATGCCATTTGGCTGCCACCACCATAGGATGCTGCCCCTCTGCTAATGCTCTCTCTGTCGATTCCATTAACTTTGGCACACGAGCAATCAGTATTTCATGGTCACCAAAAACGGTGTCGCCAGCAGCCATATCTTCTGTGGTGTATTCGCCAGCTATAGCACCTTGAGCACGATAACTGATTGTATGCTCTGTTACCAAGCGGTTTGTCTCTTTTAACAGACTCTCGTCAAAGGGGACATCCAGATGGCTGACCATATAGTCGAAAGCACGGAAATGGTCTGCCATCTCTGTACATTCCAGTAGGGAGCGTCCCACAGGAATCATTGCCATTCCTTGTTCTCGAAGAATGCGCGTATCGTCTACAGTAAACGAGTTGCCCTCAATAGCACATGAATGGGCAGAGAACAGAATCTCATTGTATTCCATCCACTGCTGTCGTCCCATCTTGTCAGCTATTTTCTGCTGATATTCTTTGCGGACGCTCTCGTACTCTTCAATTTCCTTCTCGAACATGTCTGCAAAGATACGAAGAAATCTTGAAAGTAATACGCTTTTGGACGAAAAAGTTCAAAAAACAGGCTGGAAATACAACTAATACAGACGCGGGAACAGCTAAGCCAGCGCTGGCTTAGCTGTATTTAGTATGCAGATACAGCTGTCTCGCGCATGGCTACAGCTAAGTAGCGTCTGGGGACAGCTATTTTTGCGGAATAATTGCAAAAACAGATGAAAACAAGAAAAATGTAACACTTCCCCGAAATCGCCTGAAGTAGCAGTGTACAAAGGGGATGCGCGAGGGTAAGTCTTGCTCAAACACTTACCCAACACTTAGTAAACACTTACCCTTGCCATTTTTTTGCTGTTAAAACGCAAAAAAAGCGTGTTTTTCTGGGGGAAAACCTTGGATTTCTTCAAAAAATTTCGTACCTTTGCATTTGGATAACTAAGACGGCAACTAACCTTAATTATTATCCATTTCGAGAGTTATAAGTATTTTAGAAAGACACAGTAAAAATTATGAGTAGTTTAACAAAATCGACTAAAAATTCTATGGAGGAAATGAACCTTAACGAGAATCTCTTGAGTGTCGAACTCTTCTTGAACGAGCGCTTCACGTTCCGCAACAATGTGCTGAACGGGAAGGTAGAGTTTGCCAAGAAACTGGAGGACGGCACTGAGACAGACTATCGGGTGCTGACGCCACAGGCGTTGAACAGCATCTCGATACAGGCCAAGCGTGAGGGAGTGTTTGAGGAAGGCGGTTCGAAGAGCGACATCCAGGAGTTTGTGAACTCTGAGGAGATTGAGCAGTACGACCCCATCAAGCACTACCTGGAACATCTGCCACAATGGGACGGACAGAACCATGTGGCACAACTCTTCTCCCGACTGCTAGGAATATCGTCGGAACAGCACAACTTCCTGGCTATCTGGCTACGCTCTGTAGTGGCCCACTGGCTGCAGATGGACATGTTGCACGGCAACGAGTGTGTGCCAACGCTGATTGGTGCACAGGGCTGTGGCAAGACGACATTTCTGCGCCGACTGTTGCCCACAGACCTGCGCCAGTACCATCTGGATCACCTGAACCTGTCGAACAAGTTCGACAAGGAGATGGCGTTAACGAACAACCTGCTGGTGAACCTCGACGAGCTCGATGCCATCCGCCCCACCCAGCATGCAGCCCTGAAGCAGACGCTGTCGAAGAGCAAGGTGAACGGACGTCCTATCTATGGTGCCTCGCAGGAAGACCGCGCCCGCTATGCGTCGTTCACGGCAACGACCAACAATCCGCATCCGCTGACAGACACCACGGGCTCGCGTCGCTACATCTGTCTGCAGATTCCTGAGGGGCAGTACATTGACAACGCGGGCGACATCAACTACGACCAGCTCTATGCCCAGGTGCTCCATGAACTGCGCGAGGAGAAGGCACCCTACTGGTTTAACAACGAAGAGGTGGCCCGCATTCAGCAGCTCAACCAGGAGTATATGCTGAAGCAAGACATGGCGGAAATGGTGGAAGCCTGTTTCCGCAAGCCAAAGGATGACGAGTCAGTAGCAGAGATGAGTACCTCGCAGATGCTGAAAATCATCCAGAGCAAGTACACCTCACTGGTCATCAACCACAGTGCACGCATCCATCTGGGTTATGCCATGAAGGATCTGGGCTATGACGGCAAAGAGCGCCACAACGCCCGTCACTACTTCGCGGTTCCATTGTCGAAGACAGCCCGCAGAGGGTAAGTGTTGACTAAGTGTTGGGGAAGTGTTGAGCAAACACTTCCCCTCTCTTTATCCCTTTCTACATCGGCATTCCAGACGATTAGGGTAAGTGTTAAGTTTTTATTCATTCAAACTGCTTGGCCCATTCCAGGAATTTCACGACACCGGCATGGCCGAACTTCTCTAGGGACTGGGCGGTCTCGAGGACGGTGCGGACATGGTCGGGGTTGGACTTGGAATAGAACTTGTCGGCATAGCAGATAATCTGTTCCTCCAGGGTCTCTGGTTCCCAGCCTGGCAGACCCGTTCCTGTATGGCGCTCAGCGACACGGGCATGACGGGGGTATCCCTCCTGACGTAACAGTTCACCACCTATCTGACCATGACGGATATAGGGTTCCGTACCATGACAATGAATGGATGGGGCATCACACTGGTAAATACCAATATCGTGCAACATAGCAGCTTCCTCGATGAACTGTTTGTCGACAGGTAGCTCCTGATGCTTGCCCACAATCTGTAGACAGCGGTCGGCAACCTGTCGGCTATGTTGCAATAATACCCTGCGGAGCTCGTCGTCCGCAGGGTAATATTTATCTATAATGGCCTGATAATCCATATCTAATAACCATTAAACGTTAACCAATAACCGTTAACCGTTAGGCTTCTCTTTCTATCCAGCCGAGGTTGTCGCCCTTGCGCACCTTGGCACCTTGCTTGGCAGCAACCTCCACGAGTTTACCACCGAGAGCAGCAGGAATGGGGACAATCTCGCCCCAAGGAGCCTGGATATAGCAGAAGGTGTCACCCTCCTTGTACTGCTGGCCAATGAATGGCTCCACACAAGGCTCGCAGGCGCCCTCACCAGAGAATTCGTAGTATACCTGACCAGCAACAGGAGCTGTCAGGGCATCGGCCTTGGCATGCTTGAAAGCTGCCAGCTCTGCAGGGCTCACCTTAGCGCCACCCAGCTTAGCGTCCTTGGCCTTCTGGATGTCGGCCAGCAGCTGCTTCTTAGCCTGACCGCTCTTGAAGGGACGGTACTGCTCGGGGTGCATAGCGAGCTCGAAGAGCTCTTCGTTGTCCTGACCGTAGTCCCAGCCGTTCTCGTCCATCTCCTTCTTGAAGCCTTCGAGGGCGTTGGGGATGAGGGTGTGAGGATCGGCATCGGTGAATTCACGGTTCTGCTTCTTGGCCAGCTCGATGAACTCTGGATCGATGGTGCCAGGCACCTTGCCGCTCTTGCCGAGAATCATGCCCCAGATGGCGTCGTCCATCATGACATAGCGACCCTTGCCCTGCTCCATGGTCAGCAGGTTCATCAGGGCGATGTTCTTGGTATACTGAGAGAACGGTGTCACCAATGGGGGATAACCCACGCGAGGCCATACGTACTCTACCTCGTTGAACAGCTTAACGAGCATGTCGTCCATAGACAGTGTGGGCTCGCCCTTCTTCTCGCGCAACTTGTTGATCATGCTCTGGATAGGACCGAGGTCAGCCATCATAGAGCCCATCATGCCACCAGGCAGACCACTGCCGAGCAGGAGGCTTGACATGTGCTTGTTGGCAGGATTGATGAAGTAGCCCAGCCAGTCGTCGATGAACTCCTGTGTGAGGCTGCGAGCCTGCATATACGCGTTCATATTAATATCAGCCACCTCGAAGCCTTCGTTCTTCAGCATGGACTGTACGGAGATGATATCGGGATGAACCTTACCCCAAGACAGTGGCTCGATGGCGGTATCGATGATGTCGGCACCATTGTTACAAACCTCCAGGATAGAGGCCATAGACAGACCAGGACCAGAGTGGCCATGGTACTGGATGATGATATCAGGATGCTTGGTCTTGATGGCCTTGGTCAGGGCACCCAGCAGGGCTGGCTGTCCGATACCTGCCATATCCTTCAGACAGATTTCCTCGGCACCAGCGGCAATGACCTCGTCGGCAATGTTCGAGTAGTACTCTACGGTATGCACAGGACTGGTGGTGATACACAGCGTAGCCTGTGGAATCATGCCAGCGGCCTTGGCCCACTTGATAGAGGGGATGATATTACGTGTGTCGTTCAGACCACAGAAAATACGGGGAATATCCACACCCTGTGCCTTCTTGACCTTATACATGAGCTCACGCACATCGTCGGGGACAGGATACATACGCAGCGCATTCAGGCCACGATCCAGCATGTGCGTCTGGATGCCTACCTCGTTGAAGGGTTTACAGAAGGCACGCACGGCCAGGTTGGGGTTCTCACCAGCCATGAGGTTCACCTGCTCAAAGGCGCCACCGTTTGTTTCCACACGGGCAAAGCATCCCATGTCGATGATGACGGGAGCGATGCGCTCTAACTGATCCTTACGAGGCTGAAACTTGCCTGACGACTGCCACATGTCGCGATAGACAAGACTAAACTTAATCTTCTTTTTCATGCTATTTGTCGATTTTGAAATAAATTTTCTGCAAAGATACAAAATAATTGAGAATAATTTCTTATTTTTGCACCATAATTTATTTAAAACAATGAAAAAGGCCTTATTTCCTATATTCGCCACGATGCTTTTGATGATAGCATGCGGCACCAACCAGCAACAGCCTACCACTGACGTAGCAGACGACGCCATCAGTCTGAAGAAGAACCTGCCGGGTGACTCTGCCTTATACGGTCTGGCATGTGATGGATGTACTGACTCCGTACTGGTATTCCTCCCCTACTCTGGTGGCGACCCAGACACGTTTGACATCATCAATGCCTTCCAGCAGCACCGCATCTACGGACATCCGCGCATCGGCGACGAGTTGGCCGTCATCATCAACCCTGCCGACCGCGACGAGGCCTACAGCGTGGTCAACATGGAGATGCTGAAAGGAGAATGGGGCTACCAGGTGCTCCCACAGCTACGTTCTGCAGAGAGCCTGCGCAAGCGCATGCAGCGCCGCATGATAGAGCGTATTCCCGACTCGCTGCGCCAGCTGATGCTGACACCTCGCGAATACTCGCTGCGACTGAAGCGCGACTATACGGTAACGGCACGAGGAGGCGTACGTCATCGCACCACTACCGACGACATGTCGCCAGTGGAGTATCCTACCCTCAAGCGCTATACTGACTGGTACTTCTACAACGGCATGCTCATCCTGAAGGCCGACACCATAGCAGGATTCTCCAAAGAAGGTGACGTACCCGATACAGACACGGCACGTATCTGCCTGCTGACGCCCGACTCACTCATCTTGGAGTTCAACGACCATACGCAGGAATACTACCGCAAGGAGTAAAACCTCTCCCGTCAGCACGCTCGCTGACTCTCTGAAGAAGAGCTCGTAATTGTGTGTGTGTGTGAGCCCAATAATTAAAAACCAACATTGTGTTGCAACGAACTATTAATATTACATGGAAGGAATTATGAAGCGAGTCATCTCCCTATTACTGCTGACTATTGCAGCTGTCAGTCTGCAGGCACAGGACTTCGATCTGTACTTTGCCAATAACGTTGGTGACGTGACAAGCCTGCGCAATATCAAGACTGACCCCAATCTGAAATGGAAGAAAGTGGAGGGAAGTTCGGTATCGAGCAACCGCGTAGATGTAGAGAACGTGGTCAACATGTTCAAGCAAACACGCATGAAGAAGCTTGATGACCAGAAGTTGTTCTGGAAGATGCGCGACGACAACCTGTTGTGCTTCCGCATCAACGACGGTAAGGGAAAGTCGGGCGAATATGAAGCTCGCCTGCGCATTGGCCAGCGCACCGTCGTAAAGAATATCTCGGGTTATTTTTTTGTCAACACAGAAAACAATACTGACTCACTGTATGTCAGCGTGTGCCGTAAGGGTTGTGGTCCTAACGACACGCTGCGTTTCACCTATTATATCAACGACTGGGACAACGAGGGCTTACTGGTATTTAAGCTTGACAACAAGCGCCAGCGCTCGGGGTTAACCTACGAACTGGAGTACCGCCTCAAGGGTGAGGGCGAGAAGACGGGTGGCTTCCGCCGTCTGCCACTCACGGGTACGAGCTTCCAGAGTTTCTATGTCCCTGCCGACTCGGCCATCAACGACCTGTTCTTTCTCAGTGAGGGCAACCGTCTGAAGGTAGACCTGGCACGCTTGACCTGGGGAGCGAACCTGAGCAACCGCCTGAACCGTCTGTGGATAGGCACCAACTTTACGCTCGACAAGCACGAGAACCGAGAGCTGACCATCTTCAATATGTTGGGGTCAGGACTCTTTGAACAGTATGACACCCTCTACCTGCAGGTGTTAGGCAAGAATGGGAAGCCCATTCAGGCAGTTGTAGACCCGCAAACCAAGCTGGCCAAGGGTTTTGTATTTAACATTGCCCAGGTGGACGAGCAAGGCAAGTATGTCAATCACGGACACATGAAATATGTGGGGTACAATAGGAAGAACGGCATCCACAAGATACTGACCTACGGAAATCCTGCCTATATCGAGGTCATTGCCCCGTCGCACTTTCCTGCCGTATTCAAATATCCGGGTGCCGTAGATCCGAAAACCAAGGTACTGAGCAGCAAGCGCACGACAGGCGTCATCCGACTCATAAGCGGCAATATCACTGCCGACGGACCATCTATGTCTAAACATGCCATGTATATCCTGAAAGACCTGCAGATGAAGAACGGTCAGTTGCGATACTTCACCCTTGACTCATGCGACCTGTCGGCAGGTTCTTCGTCTAAGACCTACAAATTCATTGAGGATGGCGGCTATGCGAAGAACAAAGTTTACCACTCGTCTTATCCGCCCTATGTAGCCCACGAAACGCCCGTCGACAAATATGCCGAGATAGGTATCACCTACTCCGTGAATGTCAATAGCGGCGATGCGTCTTCTTTTGAGGCTAAGCTTTATGTCAGCGAGAAGGGTAGCAGCACAGAGACACAGCTGTCGCCGACGACCAACAAAGTTCTGGACGGCAGGGACTACAAGTGCTTCCAGCGCAGCTACTTTGAACAACGCTACGATCTGGTAGGAAAGCTTACCAAGACCGATACGGACTACAAGCCCCGTATGGTCATAGGAAACACGGTCTTCAAGTCGATGCCCTACCTCAAGCGTAGCGAGATAGACATTGAAGAGACGGAGAGGAAAGCAAAGAAGGAAACGGAGAAGTTTTCATACGTAAACTGGAAACCCGAGGGAGCTAATGATTTTGGCATTAGCCTCTTGGGAGACGTGGGACAAATTAACTTCAAAGCCGACGCGTTGCCAGGCTACAGCTTTTCTATCGTGCCTACCGTGGATGTCATCCGCGGAATCTATGAGGTGGATTTCCTTCTTAGTTGTGGCACTAGCGAGGATAAAGACGCCCAAGGAAACGAAACGCAATCAAAGCGCATGCGCGACCGACAGAAGGATGTCATGCAGCCCAGTAGGTTCAAAATAGCAAAGGCTGATCAGGGAAACTGGGGCTATGACGCTATCGGCACTAATCCCGTCTACAACGGAAACGATTTTTCTTCTAAGCCTGACACTGCCAGCATCAAGAAAAAGAACAAATGGTTCATGAACGAGCTGGATGACATCTTCAAAGTAGAGAACAACCTATTGGGAGCAGGACCTTATGTGAGGATGAACCTGGGGTTCGGATTCAATTTTGGCAAGAAGAACCTTGTCTCTCCCATTTACCTGAAAAGCCTTGATGGAACGATTGGATTGGGTGCTTTCGCCGCATATAGCAGCGACTGGACTCATAAGATATATGAGTTTATTGGGTGGAATGCTGATAACATGAGCAAAAAAATTCCTATCCGTTTGATATTCCATGCTAATGCCTCAGCATATGTACAAGGCACGTTGGGGTTGAAGACCTACAACTTTCTCAATGACAATAATGAAATCTATTTCCGCCAATATGGTTTCTTTTTCACCTTTGAGGCTACTGCTAAAGCTGGTGCGGGAGTTATGGTTAAAACATCTTTCGGGCAGTCTGAGCCAAGCGAGAAAGATAGTAATAGTAGTAACTTGACGCGAATGTTTAAAGCACAAGCTGGAGGACGTGCAGGCGTGAAGGCTTCTTTCAAATATGGCTTAGTATGGCCCTTCGAAAAGAGACTTGACAATGGCGGTACCTTCCTGGTGATGGGAGCGGCAGAGATATATTATGATGTACAGCTTCTCATGCTTACTCGCATACGAGGCCGTAAAGCAGGCAAGATAGGAAGATACTTCTACTTACCTGATGCTGCTGACAACCCCATGATACCCTCATATCCCAACTACAAAGGTCCCAATAAAGTCCCTGCGCTGAGACCTAGCATGGCTCCTCGATGGCCGTCGCTGACGCGTCGCAGCCTCACGCCCCGGCTGGCGGCCTCACACCGTGCAGAAGATGCTGAGGGATTCAACTTCGGCGAGCGGCTGCTTGAGAATGTCGGTTTAAGTGCTACACCTTTCTTCATGGGCGACGAGCACATGGTGCTCAGCCACCAGCAAGGTGCCAGTGACATCAATGACGACAACATGATGGAATTCCGCATCCAGAATCAGGGTGAAGATGTTCCTGCTGCTGAAATCACCCTGCAGAGTGGTACGAAGCTGCCTTCTGACGGTCATCGCATGGAGAACCTGCAGGCCGACAAACTTGGAGAGGAAGGTATCGTGGTGTATGAGGAGATGAGTCGCAACATCACAGCTGAAGAACAGGCTTCTGCCACTCCGCTGATTACCGATACGGAGCTGTCACACTTCAAGCGCATCACTGCCAACCATCGCGAGAGCAATGGCCAATGGACACGTCGTGTGATAGCCTATGACGAAAGCGTAGTAGATATAGAACCTGTTGCGGCGCTGGGTGTCAATGTCACTTCCCAGGGTGCTAACAGTTCAGGCAAGGCTGCTTGCGTATGGAAACGCGGACACTACAATGTGCCTGAAGACACTCGCTATCACACATTAGCCTACCGTTCTTTTGCTGGCGACCTGATGCTGTCGGTATTCGACGGCGAGCAATGGAGTGCTCCTGAGAGCATCATGAAACTGTCAGAAGAGGATATTGTCAGAAATTACCAAGTGATTATGAGCAACGACACCGTGTTGACAGTGGTCAACCTGATGCCAAAGGACAGCGAAGACATGCAGTTACGCTACCTCTGTAAGCCACTTGGCAAACCCTTGTTGCCTGCGACCGTCGACCATAATGTGCCTGAAGACTTCTCACTCGACATGATAGGCGAGAATCCTTATATAGGCATCCTGCACAAGGTTGACTCGCTGAGCAATGATATCTATGTCAAGGAAATCAACATGCGAGGTCAATATACAGGCTATGGCGTAGACCTGGATATCTGGCAGTACAACCCACAGAGCGTACGCCTAGTATCAGACAAGAACTTGCGTTATGTCCACGACTTTGCTGTCGTATGGAAGAAGCAGGGCAACGGCATCCGACAGGGTGGTAATGTGCTGCTTACCGACGACGAACAGACCATGCTGAACTGCTCACGCATCTTCATGAACGAGAACCTGCAAGCCACTCCTCATATCACAATAGCCAGCACGCTCGACACGCTGAGACTCAACAGCTATGACGTGTATATGGACAATATGAAGATATCTGCCCTCTACACATTGGGCGACGATAGCAATAAGGAGTCGTACCTGATGCGTAACACCGTTGATTTCTACGAAGACTTCAACTACACGCTCACCTACTCTCAGCTGTCCATGATAGGCTCGGAGACAATGCCCGTCACCGTTAACGTATATAATACCGGTACCACGCCTATCGTTGCCGTCAATGGCTATATCAACAATCAGAAGTTTGAGGTGTCAGACCTATTTATCAGTCCCTTCTCCAACAAGGCTATCACTGTCAACTACACGCTGCCCCAGAACTTTGACGGATTCTTGAAGGCACACGACCTGACGGCAACCTTCGAAGATTTGAGTACCATCACCAAAGCTCCTCACCGCAGTGCAACACGCCGTACCAAGGCTGCCGACTATAGCAGGACAGAACTATCTCCAGGCATCTGCGACATCGAGTGCCGCCTGCTCAGCCATACGGTAGAAGGTACTAAGAATACGGTCTATGTCGAAATCGTTGACCACTCCGATACCCCGTGGAATGAAAACCACAGCCTTCATGTAGGACTCTATCCCAACAACGTGGCGGACGTGCCTATCTCATCTTCGGCGGAGGTGATACTCCACGGCAGTGACTTTGAATGGATTGGCGGCGAGCGGAAGGCGTATGTGGAACTAACTGTCGAGGGGCTGGAAGAAGAAACCGACGCCTATCTGCGTGCCGACGTCTACAATGACCGCATTGCTGAGAAACTGACAGGGGAAGCTGACAACCCGCTGGATGCTCTCGTCGCCAATATTTCGGGTTACGATGACCGTTATGTCTTGGAACTGCTGCCCTCAGAACTGGACGAAACCACAGGACTACCTGTGCAAACGGTTAAGGACAAGGAACACAAGGTACAGGTCACCGCACAGGCCAGCGGTGTCTGGATTAGCGGACTGGAACAAGGCGACTTCGTGCGCATCTTCGATGCTAGCGCTATGCCTGTATATCAGAACAGTACCCCTCAGAGCCGCATCTTCGTTCCGTTGGAGCAGCACGGTGTCTACCTGCTGAGCACTGGACAGGAAATATTCAAGTTTACATTCTAACTCCACAGCATATATCATAAGGTATGAAACAAAGATTTTTCAGCATATGGCTCCTCAGCCTCCTCTGTCTGCCACTGCTGGCAGGCAAGTACAATACGGACACTAATATCGATGGCGACTGGGAGAGCAGATTCTATAGCAGGTATCAGAATGGAGAGTTCTTAACGTGGGCCAATCCTGAGTGGCCCATCAGTGGAACAGGAGCACAGAATGATCCTTATCTCATTGATACAGAGTTGCAGTTGGCATGTCTGGCCTATTGGGTCAACAGGAAAGGATGGACAGCTGAAGGCAAATACTTTTTGTTGAGAAATAATCTCAACCTGTATAACAGCCACTGGATGCCCATCGGCGTTGACAAAGACCACCCCTTCAGAGGCTATTTCAGAGGTGGCAACCATACCATCAGCGACATGCATATCAGTGTCATCAATGGAGAAGACAGCAAGTCTTACTACTATGGACTCTTCGGATACTGCGAAGCTATCATCTGGGACCTGAACATTAGCGAGTCGTCCATCACCATCAATCAGGACAACCACGAATTCTCCACACGCTGGTTGTGTGCAGGACTACTCTGCGGTGAACTATCCTATTATAGAGGCACGAATCTAACAATCTATGGTGCCATCTATAATTGTAATGCGAGTGGAAGCATCAACGGAGAGATTGGTGACACAGGCACACGAAGCAGTCTGGGCGGACTGGTGGGCTATGCTGACAACCCCGTCAGCATCTATCACTGTCATACCAACCTCACATCAAACCTGAAGGGCGCCTTCGATGTGGGTGGTATCGTGGGATACATCCACGGCTATGACTCCAGTTTCTTGTTTTACTGGAAATACCTTACTGACCACAGTGTAGCTGTGCCCCTGGAGACTTTTGTCTACGACTGTACGGCCGATGTGAATCTGACAGTTACCAAGGACGAAATAGACTACTACCACGCTGGCGGCATCTGTGGCACCAACGAAGGCAATATCGAGGCATGTGCCTCGTCAGGTTCTGTCACAGCAGGTACTGACGGCACGGCAGCAGGCATCTGCGGACGTAATATGGGTAACATCATCGCCTGCGTCAGCATGGTGACAGCTACTGGTGGGTACAACGTGGGCGGCATCGTGGGCAAGAACGAATCGCGCAGCATGAACGGCAAGACCTTCAATGCGCAGATACACGACTGCGTGTTCAGTGGTCACCTCGATGGCACCAACTCAACATACTGTGGTGGTCTGGCAGCTCGTTCATCAGAAGAAGATGTCATCAACTCGCTCTGCCTTGGCACCATACAGGCATCCACCAGCAGTAATTACACGTCGCCACTCCATCAAAGTACCGATGGCATCCGCGACGATCCGGTATACTGCCATTATGATAGGAACCTCTTAAACTACTTGGAATACGAACATAATGGTATTGCTATGACTTATTATTCGCTGACGGGTGGCACAGAGCCAAGCTTTGACGACGAGGAAAAACTGAAATCCATGAAGAATGTCTATTACAACGAGAGCAGTGATGACGTTAGAGCTATCCAGTGGGTTTGTGCAGATGGATTCTACCCTCGTATTACCATCAAAAACGATGAGTCAAGTAATGCAGAAACAGGATCTTTGAGCGACGATGTCATAAAAAAGGCGCTCACAGTCACAGGGCAAGACGATACTAATTTCTTCAGGGCAACGCTCCTACCCAATTATGCTTGGCTGACCTCCGTACCAGCCTGTCTCACGAATGGCCAATTTGCCTACCATGTGGACAATCCCCTCACGATGACCAGCAAGAGTGGCAATAGTCACACAGCTTCCTACAGTCTGCCTACAGGTCAGAAGGTGCTGACAGTGGCAGGAAGTACGGCCACCCCTGCCGAGTCGGGCTATGTGATGCTGACCATCAGCGATGCAGCGACTTCCCTGTCGAAACAGATGCTACTCAACATCGTACATAACAATCGTCAATGGGACGGCGAGTTTTTTACGACCTTCGATGGCGAAGGAACGGAGCCGAATCCCTACCTTATCCATAATGCTGGACAGTTTGCACGAATAATCCTTCAGAACGAGGCTAACACCTACTACAAACTGACACAGGATATCTGGTTCAACGACGACCTGCTCTCCGATACGGGCACGCCTAAAGACGGGAAATACAAGTGGAATCGTAATTCCGCCACTGATGCCTTCGACTGGAAAGGTCATCTCAATGGTGATGGCCATGCAGTGCACGGCATGTGGCTGGACAACTCCTTTGGCATCTTCACTACCTTGGTGGATGATGCGTCGATAGAGAACATCGCCTTCGTCAACACCTATGTGGGTACTCCTGCTCCCGAGTCTGGTTACCTGTGGGCTGCCCTGTTCGCAAAAACGGTCAGCGGCAATGCTGTCATCCGCAACTGTCTCGTCGATGGTGTGCTGGGGCGCAAATACAATAATATGACAACCAGCGGCGTTTTTGCGGAAAAACTAGACAATGGTAACTCACAGTATGCGACCATCGAAGACTGTGTTTTTTCCATATCGGGCCACTATGCTGTTGATGACAGTGAAAAACCAGCCATCAATTTTGCGTTTGCTCCCGTTGCTGCATCCAGTATGGGGCGCATCCATCGGGTACTATTGCTCAACAACGGCGAACCTACTGATGGCATAGGCACTACCAACCCTTCAGCAGAGACCTTTGAAAACAGCCAACTCTACTATCCCACAGGCTATATGGATGGCTTTACACCTACTGAGTCGTATTACGGTGGACTGTCTGTAGCTGCCATGACCAACGGTACGCTGTTTGCCAATGAGGACAAGTGGGTGTCAGTAGAAGGGCGCTTCCCCATGCTGAAGACATTTGCCGATACCGATTATGGCAAACTGCTCGCACTGCCCATCTATACTACGGCCAGCAACACGCTGGAGACGTTGGAGCTGATAACCGACTTCGAGCGTGGGGCTGCCAATTGGAAAATGGCTGATGCTTCCGTTATCAACGTGATTAGCGACCTGGAATTAATGGAACCCCTCCGAGCCGAGCGCACCCACCTCGTCAGAACACTGGGCGAAGCCAAGATTCTCACGCCTATTACCGTGCTCTCGGGCTTTACGCCAGGCATCCCGTTTGAGGACAATAATACCAATGATTTTTGCGTGGCAGCCTTTGACAGCAACCACGATGGCAAGGTGAACCTCAGCGAAGTGATGGGTGTAGGCTCTTCCACTTTCGCCTCGGCCATGGACACCCAGTCGACCTATGCTAATGCGATACAGAAGTTCCCCGAGCTGCGCTATTTCAAGTCGGTCGATGACTTGAATACGGTGTTTCGGGATAAGGCAAACCTAAAGGAAGTGACGTTACCCGCGAAGATAAGGACACTCGATGACGACCTCTTCTATGGCTGTAGCAGTCTTGCCAGCTTCACCATTCCCGTCAGCATTACCTCGCTGGGTGCCAGTCACCCCTTCAACGGTTCGGCCATCGAGAACTTCTCCACAGAGAAGCGCCACCCGACGATGGAGGCACGCGGTGGCGTGTTGATGACCAAAGAAGGCAACCAGCTGGTGTGCTACCCCAATGGACGTACGGATGCTGATATCACCCTCAGCGGAACCGTTGAGCGCATCAATAGCAATGCTATCTATAAGGTGAATGGCGCTACCAATATCTATCTCGATGCGCCAGACTATAACAGCTATACCGAATTGGCTGAAGGCGGCATTACGTCATCCACAGGCGAACTGATGACCATCTATGTGAAAGATGCCACCAACGAGCTGTCGGAAGACCAGCGCAGTGAGGCACAGACAGGTGTGGGCAAGGGTTACCTCTTGGAACAGTTCAAAGGTGCTGATTGCTGGAGTGCTTACCAGCTGGCTGGCAAGCTGAAACGCTACTTCGAACTGGAGGTCAGCGCCAACAGCTTGGATAGCGAAAAAGACTGCTATTGGGCTACGATGTATATCGGTTTCGACACCCAGCTGCCGGCAGGTCTTACGGCCTATATCGTTGATAAGGAAAATACCAAGAAGAGTGATGAGAAGATAGTATTGCGCAAAATCAGCAACAAGGTGCCCATGCTGACCCCCGTTGTTATACAGGCGACAGTAGCTGGTAAATACAAGTTGTATCCCTTGGAAGAAGCTAAACAGCCAGAAATTCCGATGTACCTGAACCTGCTGGACGGAACGGGTCGCGACGGACTGACAGTCAACCAATCGCAGGCCATTGACGGTGGCTGCTTGACCTTAGGGCGCAACAAAGAGGGCAAGGTGGGCTTCTACATCTATAAAGGGACGAAGAAGATTCCTCCTTACCGTGCCTATCTGACGGTCAACAAGGTTCAGAACAGCAGACTGCTGGAAATCTGTGACGACGAGGAGATCACCGCCAATAATAAGGTGAACCGCGAATCTGCCAACGACGATGCTTGGTACACGTTGGAGGGGCTTCGCATAGCAAGTGACCGTCAACCGACAACCAAGGGTGTATACATCCATAACGGGAAAAAGGTACTAATCCCATAAAAGCGAAAAATGAAGATGAAGAAGAAAAAGTATATTCCCCCGTTTTTGCAGTGTTATACCATACACTGTAGTTTGCTATTGAGCGCATCAGAAACGGACATGCCCTGGTCTGGCAACAGGGACGACTCATCTGGCAATAACTCGACAGAGGACTCCTTCTGAAGAGCGACAAAATTTGAAAAAAATGGAAGTAAAAGAACATCAATATAATGTTTTTAGGAAAATAATTTGTATCTTTGCATCGTATTAAATCAATATATCATAAAAACAGTTACCAATGAAAAAGAGAAAAATGATTCTGGTTTGTGCATTGATGCTGTCGATGGCAGTCCACGCCCAATGGCGTGTGGGTGTGACAGCAGGTACGGACTACAACACGTACACGATGGACAAACAGTATGAGAGCGACTGGCAGTTGCAGGGTCGCTGGGGTGCCACCATGGGTATTACCGGACAGTATGATGTGACGGACTGGTTGGGTATCAGGGCCGACCTGAACTGGACGCAGAAGAACTATCGCCACCATCGCGACAGGATGCCCATCAGCTACAAGTATTTCAACGACTATCTGCAACTGCCCGTCATGGCTTCGTTGAGCGTGGGTGGCGAGAAGCTGCGTGGCTTCGTCAACCTGGGTGTCTATGGCGGCTACTGGCTGAGCAGCCATCGTGAGGGCTATGATATGAATATGTTCACCGATAAATACTACTCGTTCAGCGAGAAGGTGGAGTTCGACGACGATCGCGACCAGCGCTGGGACTGTGGTCTCGTGGCTGGCGTGGGCTTGGAATACCGCTTTGCCAATCGCTGGGCTGCCCAGGTGGAGGCTCGCTACTACCATAGCACGACGAGCGTCCAGAAGCAGTATATGAAAGTGAAAGACTATCGCTATAACAGTACTATTGCCATTCAGGCAGGAGTGAACTACAAATTTTAATGACGAAGATGATGAAGCACAAGATATTATCTATCATGGGAGCAGGACTCCTGTTACTGACATTGGGTGCATGCCGTGAACAGAGCGACACGCTGGTGAGCTACGGCCGCCAAGACCAGCTGTCGTTTGGCGAAGCCGAGACCAGCTATGCCGGCAAGTTCAAGGTATTGTGGAATGGTCTGAACCAGCACTATGCGCTGTGGGACTACGAAAGAGACCACGGACTGGACTGGGACGCCGTCTACGACAAGTATCTGCCACAGTTTGAGGCCCTCGACAAGCTGGAGGAGGTCACTAACGAGCAGCTGGGGAATCTGTTGAAAGAGGTGCTCAGTCCGTTGCACGATGGCCACATGAACGTGAAGGTGAAGAACCACAAGACGGGCAAATTTGTCACCATATCGCCCAGCGGTGAGCGCAACTTACAACGCCCCGAGTTTGTGGCTGTCTACAACACCCCGCCTACGCTGAAATACTACGCCAATAAGGCCAATGGCGAGATAGAGCTCGACGAGGACGGCACCCCTATCTATCTGGAGTACTCTACCGCCAGTGACGATCTCCTTGAGAAGTTCACTGACACGGAGAAGTCTGGTCAGCAATGGATCAACGACAGCATCGCCGCCTTGGAGAAGCTGACCACACCGACTGCCGCAGAGGTAGACATGCTGAAGGTGCTGAAAGAGCTGGACAAACAGCTGGAGGAGGTTGTAGGCAGCAAGGAGGGCATCGCGCTGTACAATGAGTTGGCCAACCGTTATGCCTATCTGAATATTCCCGGCTTCGACCCTATCGACGAGAACTTCTACGACAATGGCATGAAGATCAGCTTTGCCTTGCTGAAGGGTAATATCGCCTATCTGTATTTCAGCGATTTCTGTCTGTCATACTATCTGAATGAGGAATATACCAAGGAAGGGTTCCCCAATGCCAGCGCGGCTACCTTAGCCTACATCAAAAAGATGGAGGAGGTCTGGAACGCTTGGTTCAACACCATCCAGGAGCTGCACAAGACGGGCAAGCTGGGTGGCGTCATCGTCGACGTCAGAAACAATGGTGGTGGTTCCATGTACGACTTCAACTATGTGATAGGCTCCTTGATTCCCAGTGGTGGTTTCGAAATCGGCAAGGCGCGCTACAAGCGTGGCACTGGCCGTCTGGACTACTCGCCTCTGATGCCTTCCTATTTCCCGACCATGAATGAGGAGCATGCCATTATCACGGAACCCATCGTGGTGTTGGCCAACTGCAGCTCTGTGAGCATGGCCGAAATCACGTCGCTCAGCACCAAGTATATCGACAACGCCACCTTAGTAGGCAAGCGCACGTGGGGTGGCTTGTGCGGACTGATAGGCAATGAGTACTTCTCGTACAACTACACTGGCCATATCGGCGAAGAGGGCAAGACACCCGTCTATGTCTACCTGCCTCTGGTGGCCCAGTTCACTCGCGAGGGTCAGCTACTGGAAGGCGTTGGTGTCACCCCTGACATCGAGGTCGACCTCGACGTCAAACAGCTGAGAAGCACTGGCAAGGACACCCAGCTGGATCGTGCATTGCAATTAATTAGAAACGGTAAGTAAGAAAGGAGATGAAAATGATGAAAATGACGAAGATAAGACAATATGTGAACTATACGATGGTCTTCTGCCTGCTGGCATGGGGCTCACAGTTCCTGACAGGTTGTGCAGAGAGCGACCATCTGGATGAATACCAGTATGACAATACGCCGAAGGAGCCTGGGGATCCTGAGAAGCCTACCAGCGACGAGATCACGCAGAAGCTGGAGAAGATTCCAGGCATCAGCGATGCTACCATCCAATATTCGAAGGAAAACCCCGACAAATACGGCTATTACTTCAATGTGGAACAGCTGAAAGACCACAAGAATCCGAAGGGCGGCACCTTCAAGCAGCGCTGCTATATGAAGTTCAAGGGCTGGGATCGTCCTGTGGTGCTCGATACCGAGGGCTATGCCCTGCCAGACTCTGTTCACGAGATATACGACGAGCAAGACCTGGTGAAATATCTGAAAGCCAACTACATCACTGTGGAGCACCGTTATTTCGGCACTTCGCTGCCTGAGGATTTCGACAACACAGACTTCACCTACCTCTATACCGACCAGGCAGCTACCGACCTGCACAACGTCGTGACGCTGCTGCAGAAGCACCTGTTCCCACGCACCAACAAGTGGGTGGCTACTGGTGTCAGCAAGAGTGGCATCACCTCGGCACTCTATGCCTACTATAGCGACAAGAACGGATGGAACGACATCGACCTCTTCATGCCCTTCTGTGCCCCATTCATCAGAGGTACTGAAGAGTCATGCATGGAAATGACTGCAGGAACGTATCTGATCAATGTCTGTGGCAACGGCTATCCCGCAGGTAGTGACGAGGCTGTGGCCTACCAGCGTCTGCGTGCCATTCCGGCAGCCATCAGCAGCAATAAGGCGCTGCGCGATGCCTGTCTGCGCAAGTACCATCAGAATTCACCAAATGAGTATAAAGAGCTGTTGCAGTATTATGAAGGTGCGCAACTGGAGAAGGCTGCCACAGCAGGCGTCATCTGTACCTTCTACAACAACCTCTTCGGCGACTTCTCTTATATTCAGTTCAGCAGTTGGGCCAAATACGTGCCCGACCCTGCAAAAGCCATAGCACCGGATGCAGAAGAGAGCAACATAGAAGCAGTGGTGGACTTCGTATTCATGAGCGAGAAAGAATTGATAAATAAGATTATCAAAGACAGTCAGAAGAGTGTAGGCAGACGTGCTGCATTAGACGACAACGGTATTATAGCGCTTCGTAAGAGCGAAAAGGAAATGCCCTACTATCTGCAAGCCTATCGTGAGCTGGGCAGCTATTGCTACGACTATTCGCTGGTCGATGGCAGCTACCTGACGAAGAAGCTGGCCGAGGAGGTGGGCAACCTGAGCAGTGTGGAGAGTATGTACAGCAAGCGTTATCCTGGGCAATGGGATGGTGGCAAACTGATGACCAGCGTACACCAGTGGGCAGCAACGACCACCACGCAACCCATCATCTTCATCTATTCCTATAACGACCCCTGGACAGCCAACGCCATCGAGGATACTGAAATCAACCCCTCGCGCAAGGTCTGGAAGGTCATCAACCTCATAGGTACTCATAGCTATGAGTTCCTGAGTAAAGACAAGTGTGACGAGGCAGCCTCGAAAGCCATCAAGGACGTCATCCAGAGCGTACTCAAGATTACTTTATAATAACCCAATTAACATTATTAATTCATTTAAAACAACAAAAGTTATGAAGAAATTCTTTATGATGGCAGTAATGGCAGTAGCTTGCCTCACTGCAAATGCACAGAACGCTCGTCACGCAGCAGGTTCATTCACCATCCAGCCCATGATTGGTTTCTCAGTAGGTACCTTCAGAGGTGAGTACTCTAGTAGTACTGTAACTGGAAACGAAGCTCGCGTAGGTCTCGCTATTGGTGCTGAGGCAGAGTATTACACCTCTACCGACTGGCTTTCTCTTTCTGCTGGTCTGAAATACGAGCAGCTGGGTTGGAAATGGAAGGACGCTAGCGATGTAAAGCTTGACTACATCGACATTCCCGTCATGGCCAACTTCTATGTTGCCAAGGGCTTTGCGCTGAAGATCGGTGTGCAGCCTGGTATCCTGGTTAACGACAATATCAATGGAGATTGCAAATCTTTCAACTTCTCTATTCCTGTTGGCCTCTCTTATGAGTTCAATAACGGCATTACCCTCGACCTGCGCGGAGGCTACTCTCTGACCAGAGTTGATAAGTTCAATAATGATGATTACAAGTACTACACCGACGGCGGTTCTCTGACCATCGGCTACAAGTTCTAATTGGAATAAACATGCTGAAAATAAAATGCTCCCTCGTTGAAGGGAGCATTTTTTTAGTATCTGCCGTTGATGATTACTTCATCTGGTAGTTCAAGAGGCGCTGCTCAGCAAGGGCAGCATACTTTGTTCCTGGCTGTCCGTAGTTGGCATAAGGATAGATGCTGATGCCACCACGAGGGGTAAACAGTCCTATCACCTCTATATATTTAGGCTGCATCAGCTTCACCAGGTCCTTCATGATGATGTTTACACAGTCCTCGTGGAAATCGCCGTGGTTGCGGAACGAGAAGAGGTAGAGCTTCAGACTCTTCGACTCCACCATGCGCTCGCCAGGGATATACATAATCTTGATTTCCGCAAAGTCGGGCTGCCCAGTAATGGGACACAGCGACGTAAACTCTGGGCAGTTGAACTGCACCCAGTAGTCGTTGTCCTTATGCTTGTTCTCAAACGTCTCCAGCACCTCTGGAGCATACGTCATCTTGTATTCTGTCTTCTTGCCTAACAGCTGCAGGCCTTCATTTTCTCTTGCCATATTCCTTAACTCCTTTAACTCCCTTAACTTCTTTAACTCCTTAAATCTTCAATATATTAAAGATGTTGTAATTGATGTCGTTATCAAAGACATCCTCGTGGTCATGCTTCTTGGTGAACTCGACGACACGGATGGTCACAGGCAGCACGACAATCTCGTAGAGCGTCTTCAGCGTCACCTGCGAAATCATCAGCGACGGCATCTCCTCCCAGGGAATGACACCACCTAAGGCCAGCGGGAAGAAGATGATGGAGTCGACGCCCTCGCCAAACACAGTGCTCAGGATGGCACGTGCCGAGAAGTTCTTACCCCCTGACGACAGCTTCATCTTCGACATCACATAGGCATTGGTGAACGAGCCGCAGATGAAGGCGATGAACGAGGCCAGCGCAATACGCGGAGCCAGGCCGAAAATCTGATGGAATCCTGCATCGCCATCCCAGTAGTCGGCACCGGGAATCCAGTCGGCAATGGCACCCATGAGGACGAAGAAGAAGTTCATGGCGAAGCCCATCCAAATGAGCATGCGCGTACGACTGTAGCCCCACACCTCGCACACCACATCGTTGATGATGTAGCTCACAGGGAATACGATGATACCTGCTGTCAGGTTGACAGGTCCGAAAGAGAGTTGCTTTGTTTCCAATACGTTTGCCGTAATCAGGCAGACGCAGAACAGGGTGCCGAAAAGCATAAACAGCACGCTGACACGTTTCTTTTCTTCCATATTATTCTTGTTTTGTTAAAGGGGGTCAGGCTGCTCATAGCCTAAGCAAGTACCCCTATTACTGATAAGCGGCTGCAAAATTACAAAATAATTATGAATTATGCATTATAAATTATGAATTATTTAGTACCTTTGCACCCAAAATCGAAAAAAAATAAGGAAATGGCAGAAAAGAAATTCAAGAGAACAACAGTGACCTCAGCCCTACCCTACGCTAATGGTGGTGTGCATATCGGTCACCTCGCTGGCGTCTATATCCCAGCAGATATCTACGTGCGCTACCTGCGTCTGAAGAAGGAGGATGTCATGTTTATCGGAGGCTCTGACGAGCATGGCGTACCCATCACCGTTCGTGCCCGCAAGGAGGGCATCACCCCACAGGACGTCGTCGACCGCTATCATAAGATGATCAAGGACTCGTTCCAGGAGTTCGGCATCTCTTTCGACATCTATAGCCGTACCACCAGCGAGACGCACCATAAGTTTGCCGCTGAGTGGTTCCGCAAGCTCTACGACGAGGGCAAGCTGGTCGAGGAGACCACCGAGCAGCTCTACGACGAGGAGGCCAAGCAGTTCCTGGCAGACCGCTATGTCACTGGCGAGTGCCCCCACTGCCACAACGAGGGAGCCTATGGCGACCAGTGTGAGAAGTGTGGTCGCGACCTCAGCCCCACGGAGCTCATCAATCCCAAGTCTACCATCTCTGGTTCTACCCCCGTGCTCAAGGAGACCAAGAACTGGTACCTCCCTCTGAACGAGTACCAGGACTGGCTGAAGCAGTGGATTCTGGAGGGTCACAAGGAGTGGCGCCCCAACGTCTATGGCCAGTGTAAGTCGTGGCTGGAGATGGATCTGCAGCCCCGTGCCATGACGCGCGACCTCAACTGGGGTATCCCCGTACCCATCGAGGGTGCTGAGGGTAAGGTGCTCTACGTATGGTTCGACGCTCCCATCGGCTACGTGTCCAACACTGTCGAGCTCTGCAAGAACAACCCCGAGAAGTGGGGCAACTGGGAGAAGTGGTGGCAGGACGAAGATACCCGTCTGGTACACTTCATCGGCAAGGACAACATCGTGTTCCACTGCATCATCTTCCCCGTTATGATGAAGGCTCACGGCAAGTATATCATGCCCGACAACGTACCCTCTAACGAGTTCCTGAATCTGGAGAACGACAAGATCTCTACCTCGCGCAACTGGGCCGTCTGGTTGCACGAATACCTCGAGGACATGCCTGGCAAGCAGGACGTGCTGCGCTATGTGCTGACAGCCAACGCCCCTGAGACCAAGGACAACAACTTCACTTGGAAGGACTTCCAGGATCGTAACAATAACGAGCTCGTGGCCGTCTATGGCAACTTCGTCAACCGCGCCCTACAGCTCACCAAGAAATACTGGAACGGCGTCGTTCCCGCCTGCGGCGAACTGCAGGATGTCGACAAGGCCGCCCTGGCAGAGTTCAAGGACGTCAAGGGCAAGGTGGAGGCACTCCTCGACCAGTTCAAGTTCCGCGATGCCCAGTTCGAGGCCATGAATCTGGCACGTATCGGCAACCGCTACATCACTGAGTGTGAGCCCTGGAAGGTGTGGAAGACCGACCAGAAGCGTTGCGAGACCATCCTGAACATCTGTCTGCAGCTCACTGCCAACCTCGCCATCGCCTTCGAGCCCTTCCTGCCCTTCAGCAGCAAGAAGCTCCGCGACATGCTCAACCTCGAGAGCTTCGAGTGGGACGAGCTGGGTGCTACCGACCTCCTCAAGGCTGGTCACCAGCTGGGTGAGCCTGCCCTACTCTTCGAGAAGATTGAGGACGACGTCATCCAGAAGCAGCTCGACAAGCTGGCAGCCACCAAGAAAGCCAACGAGGCTGCCCAGTACAAGGCTGCTCCCATCAAGGATACCTGCTCATTCGAGGACTTCGAGAAGCTCGACATCCGCGTAGGCTTGGTCAAGGACTGCCAGAAGGTCAAGAAGTCCAAGAAGCTCCTGCAGTTCACCATCGACGACGGCTCAGGCACCGACCGCACCATCTGCTCAGGTATCGCCGCCTTCTACGAGAATCCCGAAGAGCTCATCGGCAAGCGCATCCTCTTCGTCGCCAACTTCGCTCCCCGCACCATGATGGGCATCGAGAGCCAAGGCATGATTCTCTCTGCCGTCGATGCCGACGAGAGCCTCAGCGTAGTGACCACCACCAAGGACGTCAAGCCCGGCTCACAGGTAGGATAAGCTACATGAAAGATTAAAAATGAAACATTAAATATAAAGGCTGCGAAATTCGCAGCCTTTATATTGTTTATGAGCGACCGAAGAGCCACTTCTTGAAGAAGGGACTGACGCGGAGGATGTTCGACGAGATGATGCAGAAGCCGATGATGAGCAACGCCATGAGCACGGAGAGGGTGGTGTCGAGGGCGAAGTTGTGGCGGTACTTGTCGAAGAACATGCCGATGGCGGGGACGTTGGGCATGAAGAAGAAGTGGATGAGGTAGATGTCCAGCGTGCGACGGCCTATATACTGCAGGGAGGCGCCAATGACTGTCAGCTTGGTGAAGTACTGCTGATAGCTGCGGAAATACATGAAGACGATGGTGAGCAGTCCGAACTTAGCGATGGTGGACGGCAGATTGGTCCACTCCATACGCAGCTGGTGCCACTTCAGGACGTCGAGGGTTGCCCAGAGTACGAGGACGATGACCAGCGGATAGAACCATTTGGAGTCCATGACGCGCTGTGCCCTGTCCCAATAGCGGTGGACGATGTTGCCATAGAGGAAGAAGGGGAAATGGATGAAGACGCGCCCCAGCGAGAGGTCGTCAATCCACTGGATGTGTTCTCCCTTGTAGCCTTGTGCCCACGAGAAATACTTGGGGAGGAAGCAGGTCTCGTAGAACGCCAGGGAGATGAGGAAGAGGACGGTGATGGGTATCCACGACTTGATATGGAGCTTGCTCTCGACATAGGCGAAGAGGTAGTAGATGACGAACATCCACAGCAGGGCGATGGTGAACCAGTAGCCTCCCTTCGTGGCGGAATGAAAGTTGGTGACGACGGCATCGACGAAATGGGGCGACATCATGGCACAGAACAGGAAGAAGAAGGAGGCGGTGGGGATGATCTGTACCTTCAGCTTCTTGACGAGCAGCTGTCCGAGATTGTGGGCATCCCACACCTGTGCAGCCTTGTAGGCGAGGAATCCGCTGACGAAGAAGAACAGGGGCATGCGGAACAGCAGGAGGAAGGGCAGTGACGACGACCACTTCCAGTTCTGCTCAAAGCCCATCTGGCTGACGTGGTTAGCGACAACGAGTATCATGGTGAAGCCTCGCAGGGCGTCGAGCCATTCCAGGCGTGGTTTCTTTACGGGGAGATCCATTTTTTAAAGGAGTTAAAGGAGTTAAAGAAGTTAAAGAAGGAGGGATAATATCTGGTGGACCTTGTCAGGCATGGGCTGGAGGGCGTCAATCCAGTGGATGGTGAAGCCTCGGCGCTCCATGCCGCGGAACCACGTCATCTGGCGCTTGGCAAACTGGTGGATGGCAATCTCCAGGCGCTGGTACATCTCGTCGTAGGTGAGATGGCCCACGAGGTACTCCGTGACGAACTTGTACTCCAGGCCGTAATAGATGAGGTCTTCGGCAGGGATGCCCTCAGCGAGCAGGCCCCTCACCTCCTCTATCATGCCCTCTTCCAGGCGGGCTCTCAGTCGGCGGGTAATCTTCTCGCGACGGGCCTCGCGGTCGATGTTGACACCAATGATGAGGGAGTCGATGGGTGGCAACTCGCGCTTAGGCGTGGGCGTATGGAGGTTGTACTCCTCAATCTCGATGGCTCGGATGGCACGCTGACAGGAGTCGACATCGGTCTTGTTGTGCATGTTGGAGCCCGTCTGGGCTTTCAGCTCAGTGAGCATCTGCGTGAGTTCGTCGAGGGTCTTACCCTCCAGACGAGCGCGCAGCTCAGGGTTCTGGGGTACGGGCGACAGCTGGTAGCCCTTCAGCACGGCCTCGATATAGAGTCCTGTGCCACCACAGAGGATGGGCGTCTTGCCCCTACCTATTATATTATTATAGGCATCGAAGAAGTCCTGCTGGTATTGGAAGAGGTTGTACTTAGTGCCAGGCTCGGCGATGTCGATGAGGTGGTAAGGGATGTTGGCGACTGAATCGCCAACCACATGGTAATCGGCGAGGTCTTTGCCCGTGCCGATGTCCATGCGGCGATAGACCTGACGGGAGTCGGCAGAGATAATCTCTGCGCCACATTCGCCATTGACGGGTGGCAATGCTGCCGCCAAGGCTGCTGCCAGGGGTGTCTTGCCACTGGCTGTAGGTCCGAGTATGGTAATCATCTTCTGCATATCGGTGGGCAAAATTACATAAAAAATGCCGTCCGACAAAATCGGACGGCACAAATTTTATTTCTGAGTGGTATTATTTCAGCTCAGCGAGGTACTTAATGGTGCGAACCATCTGAGAAGTGTAAGAGTTCTCATTGTCGTACCAAGCAACAACCTGTACGAGAGAGTTGCC